>JAZLHP010000042.1:0-7089 GCA_045616905.1 Bacteroidaceae bacterium | reverse complement strand
CGTAAACGGAAACACGGCATCATCATCAGAAATCCTGTCAGGTTCTTTACAAGACTTCGACAGAGCCGTGATTTTAGGTTCAAAGACATACGGGAAAGGACTTGTACAAAGCACTCGTGAACTGCCTTACAACGGAGGAATAAAGCTCACGACAGCTAAATATTACATACCAAGCGGACGATGCATACAAGCCATCGATTACAAGCAACTGCGCCAGAAGGCAGAAGCAGACAGCAATGGTAAGAAAGCAGAAGCAACCGACAGCATCAAGCACATCTTCCACACTGCTGCCGGCCGTGAAGTGACCGAGGGACAAGGCATTAAGCCAGACATAGAACTAAAGCATGACACGTTGGCAAACTTCATCTTCTACCTCTCTAACGACGATGTACTCATTGATTGGGGTACTAAATACTGCCAACAGCATCCAACCATACCAGCAGCAAGAGATTTCGAGATAACCGATGCAGATTTCCAGGACTTCAAGCAGATGATAAAAGACAGCGGATTCACATTCGACCGCATCAGTGAAGAACGATACAAGGCATTGGTTGAAGCAGCTAAGTTTGAAGGCTACTACGACGATGCAAAGGATGCATTTGACGCATTGGAAAAGAAACTCGCACATAACCTTGATCGTGAGTTCGACAAACATGAAAAGGATGTTCGTAACCTGATGGCAGCAGAAGTGCTCAAACGATACTATTTCCAGGCAGGTACCATCGAGCAGTCACTCAAGTTTGATGAAGACCTCAACAAGGCAATTGAGATTCTCAACAACGCAGACGAATACAACAAGATTCTAAAACCTTAACGAAATCATTACCAACATGGCACTCAGGAACAACAAAGCAGCACGTTTCAACCGTTTCATGATGTTTGGAATGTTCTTTCTCGGCATACTTGTAATAGGATGCGTGTTCGCATTCATCTACCTCTCATACAACAAAGACGGCAATCCGCTTAAACAACAAAGCGACAATGCCAACGACAGTTTGAAGCGCCAGCAGACAACCGTCATCGTTGAAGTGGAAGACCAAGCCACAGCCGATTCCCTAAATGCTCTTCAGGAAGACATGTAGAAAAGTAACAGAAGAGCAGTTTCAAGTACACGCAACCTTTGCCACCAATGCATCTACTAAACAGGAAGTCAGAACTCCAACAGATATTTTTCGCTCACATAACAAGTCTATTGCTATTGACATCCATTCGTGTCATGGCAATAGTTTGTCTATATACAGAGTTCTACCCCGACACCATAGAAGACAAATTATGGTTCATTGCAATGGGAAAAGGAATACGTCTCGACAATGCAGCTGTTGGTTGGATGTCATTCGTATCTGTTATTTTGCTGATGTTCAGCAATGGTAAATATCGCAAGAACATATTATCAGCGTTGAGATGGTGGTACACAATCATTCCATTCATATTTTTGTCTGTCAGCGTGTCAGGCATACCCTATTTCTCAGAATTTGGTACTGAGATTTCATTCAGTTCACTAAAGTGGTTGTTGTCAGGAAGCGAGGTGCTGGCAATGCTCTTTAGCAAAAGCTATCTCATATACATACTTGCAATACTACTCGCATTTACCATTTACGCATTTCTCATGCGATGGCTATTCCCCTTCAAAACCCCGACTCTGCCAGCCAAGAAAAATGCACACAGGATTATCGCTCTACTTATTTGTGCAATATGCATTTACGGACGAATAGGGCGACATGCCATTGATTGTCGCAATGCTTTTTTCAGTGATGACCCTACAATGAATCATTGTGCCCAAAGTCCGTCATTGTATTTCGTTTATTCTCTTTTTTCTGACAAGATTAGTGGAGAAAGCCTATGTGATGAGAAAACACTTGCAGAGCACATGGACAAATACCATAATGGAAAGAGTGCCGATTCACATTACACAAAACACGTTAAAGCAAATCCCGACGCCATGATGGCGGGCAAGAAGCCAAACGTAGTGTTAGTGTTCATGGAGTCAATGTCCAGTTATTATATAGATAATTTCAGACATGCCAATTGCACCCGGGACAATGAGATATGCCACAAACCGCTCACTCCATACATTGACAGTTTGTATGAAAACTCTCTGAGATTCAGCAATTGTTATAGTGTCGGTTACCGCACATCGCAGGGAGTTGCTGGCACGCTATGCTCTCTTCCATCATACCTGACCATAAACACAACCATGACTTATGGCGACAATCACTTCGGTGGCATTGCAGAAGTGCTTAGAACAAACGGGTATGACACATCATTCTTCATGTCGCACGACCCATCATACGACAATCTCGACACCTTCCTCAAACGCAATGGCATAAATGAATGCCACTCTTTGGAAGAATATCCCGAAGACAAAATCGTAAACATGTGGGGCGTGGCTGATGATTTCCTTTACGATTACGCACTAAATACCATAACAGCAAAAACAAAGAAAACTCACAAACCATTCTTTGCATGCATCCAGACAATCAGCAATCACGAACCTTACGTAATACCCGAATCTTTCAAACCTACATGCACCGATAATCTTGAACACCAGATAGTACAATATGCAGACATGGCTCTGCATGCATTCATGGACAAAGCAAGACTCACAGATTGGTTTGACAATACCATATTTCTCTTTGTTGGCGATCACGGACGCAGAATAGGAGCGCCCGAATGCGAAATGACAGACAAGATCAACCATGTACCATTCATCATTTGTGGCAATGGAATAGCACCTAAGGAGTATTCAAATCCAATAAGCCAGACAGACATTCAAGCAACCTTATTAAGTGATATACTTGGAATAGAATACGACCAAACGGCAGAGTCATTCGGAGGAATATCTTCCCCAAGGCAATTCGTCTGCTATTCAGGTGCAGGCTATCTTGCATGCCGCAGCATTAACAAACTGTTCATTTACAGATATGACGACGGCAACAAATACTATTACGAGGGGCAAGGAATTAATGTTAAAAAGACCAATGCAGATGAGGAGCTAAAAGAAATGGAAACGTATTGCCTTGCAGAATACGAACTCCTCAACAGACGGAGATTCTCCAACCAAAACAAAAACTAAAACCAAAACGAAAACCCGACTCTACCCTCTACCCGTTTTTAGTTTTCGTTTTAGTTTTAGTTTTTATTGCTCTAACTTCTTCTTTCAATCAATTATGTACCAGTGTTCCTATCTCTTCTCCTTCCATAACCTTCTTCAGGTTACCGAGGATATCCATGTTGAACACATAGATAGGAAGATTGTTCTGCATGCACATTGCAGTTGCAGTGATGTCCATGACCTTGAGTCCCTGCTCTATCACCTCCTGATAACTGATGTCATGATACTTTGTCGCAGTAGGATCCTTCTCAGGGTCAGCAGTGTAAACACCATCCACGCGAGTACCCTTCAACATCACGTCAGCCTCAATCTCAATGCCACGGAGCGAAGAACCCGTATCAGTTGTGAAGTAAGGGCTGCCTGTACCAGCACTCATTATCACCACTTCACCCTGCTTCATGGCATCAATAGCCTTCCACTTTGAGTAGAACTCACCTATAGGCTCCATGCGGATAGCAGTGAGCACCCTGTTTTTCTGTCCCACAGCATCAAGCGCACTGCTGAGAGCCAATGAGTTTATCACAGTTGCGCACATACCCATCTGGTCACCCTTCACGCGGTCAAATCCCTTACCCGCTCCGCTCAATCCACGGAATATGTTGCCTCCACCTATCACGATGCCAATCTGCACACCCATCTCAGCAATCTCCTTAATCTGCTGAGCGTACTCATTAAGACGCTCCACATTAATGCCCTGCTTCTGTTCACCAGCCAGGCTTTCACCACTCAGTTTGAGTAGTATTCTCTTAAATTTTGCCATTGTTAATAATATTTATTTAAGTTTATAATAATGACTAATGGTTTATTGTTTATGGTTTATGTGTTGAGAGATTCCAAAACACACCGCGACACATGTTATAAAATATCGGGAAAGGATTCTTTCCCTTGTGTACGAAATACCACCCAGCCTCCTTCACGCTTCTCCACAAAGCGCTTGCAGTGCCATACACATAACGGAATGTGGCACCCTTCGTGAACTGTAGCTTCCTGTTACCTGCCAGCTGCGAACCAGTCGTAACACCGTCAGTAACCACTATCAGCTTGGGGCAATACACAACCGACAGACCAGCATCCTGAGCATCCTTGATGAACACCTGTTCCTCACCGGCACATAGCAACGGACTACCCAAACCGAAGTTCTCATTGAAACGCACAGGAATGTCACTACGGAACGTCATCTCCACGCTGCACACATAATCGGCAGGATACTCATGCAGCAACGCACCATCACGAGTCATCGCCTGAAAATGTATAATGTCAGCCTCCGGGTTATCACGGTATGCATCAATCACATTCTGCACCCCCTCCATCGAGTAACAGTTGTCATCGTCAGCAAGAATGCACACATCGGCATCAGCATGCTCCATGGCATTGTTCCTGTTACGGCTCAGTCCCCTACCCTCTATACAAGTCAACCTCACATCAGCCCTCTCCCTAAGTTCCCGTGGAACCATCTCCAGCCACTTCCTGTCAGTATATTGCATAGACACGACATACCCGATGCCCTCCTGTGGAGGCATCAGCACATGCGGCACATCAGCGATGCCACCATCAATAGTGCAAACAAGTATGTCTATCTTCACAATGATTTATGGTTAATGGTTTATGGTTTAAGGCCCCTCACAAACTCATTCAGCCGTTGCCACACCGTCTCCTTCTTCACCAACGCATACTGAGCCTCACGATCCATAGTCGCCAGCTCCTCCTTCGCCATAAAGTCAGCAGGCGAGATGCCCTCAGCCACTATGTTCGTCTGCGGAATCCACACCTTCTTGCTGTTGCCAGGAGCACACACCACCAGCGACGGACACCCTGCCGCATGCATGATGTGGCGCGCACCACCCTCGTTGCCGAAGAAGCAGGTCATGTACCTGCCCATAGCCACCAGCTCACGCGAAGAGCGAGCCTTCACATCAATGAACACCTGCTCAGGCTTGCCCAACCGCTCGTATATCCTGCGCGCATTCGCCTCCTCCTGTCCCGGAGCATAGTTGAATATAATCTGCCAGTCGGGATGCTCCCTCATGAACTTTTCAAGCACCCACACCATGTTATCCTCACTCCACACCTTGCTCGCCAACTTGGCTGTCACGTTAGCTAACATCACAGGACGCGTCATGTCAATGCCCTCCTTCACCAGATAGTCGGCAAAGTCGCAGTACTCCCGTTCCGTTATGCTGAGCGTGAACTCCCTCACCGGCACAATCTTCTTAATCTCACTCAGAGGCTCCGCAAAACTCACGTTACGCTCCACCATGCTCACCTCCTCATTGCCCCTCGCAACCTTCCTGTTGAAAGCCAGCCACGAGTAACCCTTGTTCACACCAATGCGGTATTTAGAGCCGCGCGAGAACATAGAGAACAGCATCGTGTTCATGGTGCTGCGCATGTCAATAATCACATCATAATGCACATCGTGCACCGTGCGCCACACCTTCCTCATGTATGTCAACGCACTGTGCCGCTCATCATCAGTGAAAGTTATTATCCTGTCTATTGACGGATGACCCTCAAACAGCGGAGCAATCCTCTCGTTCAGCACAAAGTGAATCTGCGCATCCGGGAAATTATGACGCAACGTATTCAGCAGCGCCGTAGCTAAGATGGCATCTCCCATCTGTCTGAACCTTATCACCAAAATGTTCATCGCAATTTTCGTCTTTTAATTATTTCAGCAACTATATTACAAGCCTTTTTACTCAATTACAAATGCAAAGGTACGATTAAGCGAGGGAAAAACAAAATTTAGTGCAAACCGAATGCAGAAAAATTTATTTTTATGCTGAGGTGCCGCCTAAATTCGGCGAAAGCCAGATTTATTTATGTTTTTCCGAGCGAGAGTACCTTGAGTTTCCTCCCTTGGCACTGGCACCATGCCTTATAATGCTTAATGCACGTTGTAATATAACACAAAAGGTTGACTACTATTACTCTTATTCATAAGGTCAGTTGACGAAAATCGATAGTACGCCCCCTATGCCTTCCCCTCGTTTTATGAATCAATTATTTATTACAAATTTACAACAAATGTGTTCATTTATCACATTTCGAACACATAACGAACACATAACGAACACATAAATGGAGGAGGAAGGGAGAAGAAATATAGGAGGGATATAGGAGGATGCCCATAAGAGGGGCTTAACTGGTAAAAGAAGTCGGTATCTCAAAAAAAACGAAATGCTTTATTGTATGAAATAAAATGTGTAATTGTGTGGCGATAAAGAAAACATCTACTCACAAAACAACAGTTGTCAAAGAATCAAACAGAAACAGATTAAACAGAAAATATTCATGAAAGAAATCAAAAGAACTATCATTACAGCACTTTGTGTTGTGTTTGCCGTCGTGGCAAATGCGTATGACGCAGAAATCAATGGAATTTATTACAATCTATCATCAGAAACAAAAACTGCAGAAGTAACCGTTGGAGGTGTTAAGTATACAGAAAAGATCGAAATTCCAGAAGAAGTTTTGTGTAATGGAGTTGCGTATTCCGTAAAATCAATAGGCGATAAAGCGTTTGACGAATGCGTCAACATCACCTCTGTGACTATTCCAAACACCGTGACATCGATAGGCAACTACGCCTTTTATGGTTGTATGTAACCACACCAAAACAACTGATAATAACTGATATTAAGAAACAATAAAACACTGAAACACAGCACTTTCCAAATTTTAACACTTCACATCTGATATTTGGTGGTTCCCGATTTTCCGCTTAAATTTGCAACGTATTTCTACCGCGGAGAATGTGAGGAGCTATTTTTTTGTCACTTTGCGGACTTAGTTGACAAGAGTTGACATGAGTGAACAAGTGAAAACAAAGATGAGGTCATATCTTCGGAAATCGTGACGATGCGGAATGAGTTGACATAGGTTGACGATAGTGCATCACGATTGACAAAATGGTGGAAATACACGAAACGAGTGTAAAACCATCAAAATCGCATCAAAATGAAGACAATCAGAAA
>JAZLHP010000041.1:0-9464 GCA_045616905.1 Bacteroidaceae bacterium | reverse complement strand
CACTCAAGGGATCCAGTTCCAACCGCAGGATGGGGTTGAGCCCCACGATTTCACGGCTGGCTTGAATCTCCGCCTGCGCTCCCTTTAAACCCAATAAATCCGGATAACGCTCGGACCTTCCGTATTACCGCGGCTGCTGGCACGGAATTAGCCGGTCCTTATTCAACCAGTACCTGCAAGGCCCCTGCGCGAGGGGCTTTTTATTCCTGGACAAAAGTAGTTTACAACCCGTAGGGCCGTCATCCTACACGCTACTTGGCTGGTTCAGGCTTCCGCCCATTGACCAATATTCCTCACTGCTGCCTCCCGTAGGAGTCTGGTCCGTGTCTCAGTACCAGTGTGGGGGACCTTCCTCTCAGAACCCCTATGGATCGCCGCCCCGGTGGGCCGTCACCCCGCCGGCAAGCTAATCCAACGCATCCCCATCGCACGTCTGATTCACCGCCGGGCCATGCGGACCAGCGGCATATCGGGTCTTAATCCTCGTTTCCAAGGGCTATCCCCGGGCGTGCGGCAGGTTGGATACGCGTTACTCACCCATCCGCCGGTCGTCGGCGAGGAAAGCGAGCTTCCCTCCCGTTACCCCTCGACTTGCATGTGTTAAGCCTGTAGCTAGCGTTCATCCTGAGCCAGGATCAAACTCTTCACTGTAATGATTGTTCTCGTGAACGCGACCGCCCCAGAAAGGAGGGTCACGATAGTCTGTCTCGGCCAGGCGTCTCCTGCTTCATCTTCGTTAATCTTGTTAGGAATCGACGTCTTGTCTTGTATCTATGCTGCGGCGGAACCATGTCCGCCGTCTTCCTGTCTTGTTCTCTTTTCCTGTTCGCAGTCTGTCAAAGATCGTGTCGCGCTCATCCCCCGTGGGGGCAGAAAAGCATCGCCCGGAGTCATCACCCCGGCGCCTTCCCGAAAGCGAGTGCAAAGTTACGCCTTTATCGCGGAACGGCAAAACTTTTCACGCCTTTTTTTTCACGGAGAGGCGGAAAAAGACGGTTCCGGGAACAAAAGGGGCAGGTTTTGGGCGAAACGGGAAAGAAGGAGGGGGCGAAAGGGGGAAAACGAGGGGGCATCGAGGGGAAGGAGAGGATGCTCGCAGGGAGGTGAGGATGCACCTCCTACGGGGGCCGGGAGGAAGACGGAGGGGACTGTCGGTTCTATTTAACCTGACGCTATTATATATATAATCAGGCGCTCTTATTATATATTAATAATGTGTAGTGGAAACACCTGTAACTATTGAGTTTTAAGTCAACACGCAAAGCGACTCCTATTTCAGCAAATGTGCATCGATAAAGTTTTCGATTCTTGTGAAAAGATGGCGTCGTGTGTTACCACCATAAATACTGTGATTTCTGTTAGTATATACCTGCATGTCGAATTGATACCCCTGTTGAACCAGAGCTTCTGACAACTCTGCCGTATTCTGATAATGTACATTGTCATCTGCCAATCCATGAATAAGAAGCAAATCTCCTTTTATGTTATTGCATCTGTGCAACGGAGAACAATCGTACCCTGATGGATTCTCTTGAGGTCTTCTCATATATCGCTCGGTATATACAGAGTCATAATACCTCCAGTCGGTAACTGGTGCCACGGCAATGCCGCAACGGAACACTCCCCTACCCTCACACATAGACATGAGTGTGTTGAAACCACCGAAGCTCCATCCCCAAATACCGATACGATTCTTGTCAACGTATGGAAGATTTCCCAAATATATGGCTGACTCCACTTGGTCGTGCGATTCTAAATCTCCCAATTTCATATAAGTGCTTCTCAAGAATTCAGATCCACGACCGCCAGTTCCTCTGCCATCAACACACACCACAATGATGTTTTTATTGTCTGCCAATCTTTTTTCCCACACCATACCATCAAGGAATCCGTCACTATATGCATTCAACACCTCCTGACTGCCAGGACCACTATATTGATACATAAGGACAGGGTATTTCTTTGAAGCATCAAAATTACGTGGTTTCACCATCCACGCATTAAGACTCACGCCATCAGGCGTAGAGAAAGAGAACAATTCTGCAGAAGCAGCTGAAGAAGATGCAATCTTTGCCTTTAGAGCAGAATTATCCTCAACCACTTTCATCTCTGTACCCTTATTATTGCACAAGGAGTACACATACGGAGTATTAATGTCAGAATAACAATTGAGATAATAGTTGCACCCCTTACTGAATACCGCCTTGTTGTTTCCTTTATGTGTAGAGAGTTTCGTTCTCTTTCCTGAAACATCGACTTTATATACATATTTTTCCAGAGGAGAACCTTCATTGCTCAAAAAATAGAACACCTTACCTGTGTCGTCAGCTCCATAACACTCCAGCACCTCAAACTCACCTGATGTCAATTGCTTGACAAGAGTTCCATCGATGGTATATAGATACATGTGACGGAAACCATCTCTATCACTCAGCATAACGAACTGACTATTAGAGAAATCAAGCGTTTCGTAAGTCTTCTCATCCACATACTTTGCATTTGTCTCTCTGAGGACAAGTTGTGCCTGTGTGCTGCGAGGATTCACCTTATACACATCCATTCTATCCTGATGTCTGTTCAATGTCACCACCATGAGAGCATCCCTGTTGTTAGAGAATTGGATGCGTGGAATATAATCATCCTCAGCCAAAGGCACCTCCATCTTGCGTGTCACCCTGCTTTTAATATCGTAGGTTAACACAGATACAGTTGAGTTCTTCTCACCAGCCTTAGGATATTTATATTCAAAAGAACCCGGATATAGCGTGCAATCAGTCCTTTCTGGCTTCATCCCTTTATACCAAGGGAAAGAGAAAGTCTTGACTTCCGACTCATCAAAACGTGTCCAAGCAATCATCTCATTGTCGGCAGAGAAGTCAAATGCACTGTTGCCCTCACTTCTCGTATCAGCAAATTCCTCCTCATACACCCAGTCCTGCTTACCATTAATGATTTTGTTCATCTCACCATCCTTAGTAATCTGACTTTCAGCATTATTATACAACAACTTTACCAAAAAGATGTTATTCTCACGCACAAAAGCAACCATAGTACCGTCAGGTGAGAATTTCGGGCACTCCTGAGGTCCGCCCTTCGACAGAGGTTCAAGAGTCTTGTTCTTCACATTATATAAATAATACACAGAAGTAGCCGAATGTCTGTAGATTCTCTCCCTTTGTGTCTCAATCAATATTGTCTTAGCATCAGGAGACACAATATAACCATCAATGTAAGCTATCCTTGCTCCACGTGCATCGTTCACATCAAAAAGAACCTCCACACACTCGCCAGTCTTAAACGAACAACATTGAATGCTCCTCGCATCATCACTTAGCCTTGAGAAGTTCTCACCATCCGGCATTGGCTTCACACCATTTATTGTCCTCGGACGCCAATCCAAACCAACCATGTCCCATTGAGCATGAACAGGCAACACACTAAATATAGAAGAAATCATTACAAATAAAGAACTAATTACACACTTGTTCATCTGACTAAAAGTATTAAGTAATGGAAAAACTCCACAAATATAGACAAAATAAGCGAACCGACAAAATATGCATACCAACTTTCAAGCAAGTATTTATAGAAATCACCTCGAAAGTAGGTGTTCAATAATGACAGAACACGCCCAGATTACTCCATCAAGCAAAAAACTCATCAAAAATTGTGAGTTATTCATATCTTTTGCGTACTTTTGCCATGAAAATGTTGGATTCGCTTGCTTTGTTTCATAGCACTAAGATAATGAAAATCCAGCACAGCAAAAACAAGTTGCAGAATTAAGGTCAAAAAACATAAAACATGAGCAATACATACAAATTCAGGATCCTGACAACCATTTCAGTATTATCTTTTCTCTTACTTTTCACGCACGACATAAAAGCACAGGAATCATCTGACTTCATAAACAAGGTGGACTATTTCCTGCAAGGAGATATGCATTTGAGCAAGTTCGCGAGCGTCATGCCAGTACCCGTAAGCAATGAATATCAAATAATTGAGAATTTCACATGCACCAATGGCAATGTTTTGCAGGCAAACGGTACAAACAAGATTCTTTACACGGAACTCAGTTCATGCCTTGGAAACAAAATCACCGTAGGTCAACACTTCAAGATCACCACAATACCAGTCCATATCGACTTCAGCAATAAAGGCAAGAAGAATGTTTGCCCCTCGTCAGACCCTCCTGAGAATTACCTGGGTTCTGACGGCACTTATATAAAGCTTACCAACAAGAATATCAAGAAGATTGGCGACGAACTATGGAACCAAGCACAGGATACTTTGGATTATGCCAGACGTTGCTATGAATATGTGGCAGCAAACTTCAAATACATCAAAAAAGGTGAGTTCCGCACTCTGTCACAGATATTTTCTGACGGTGGTGGCGAATGTGGTGACCTTTCTACCTTAGTCGTCAATTTGCTCAGGTACAAAGGCATCCCTGCGCGACACAACATCACGTTACAACTGAATGGTGGATGGCACGTATGGCTGGACTTCTACCACAAAGACTATGGATGGATACCGATTGATCCGACATATAAGAATTCAAATCCCAAAGGCGACTACTTTGGGCACTACCAAGGTGGTGCCGTTATCGTAAGTCAAGACATTACAGACTTAAATGGACTTGGCGTAAGAAAGACATCTTATCCACTCCAAACATACTGTTATTCATTCTTGTACGACCGAGGATACGGAGAAATTAAAGCTGTTCACACATATAGGAAACAAGAATGATTTCATATAGCCAACCAACATTATAACTAAGTATAATCACCGTCAACTGACATAATAAATACGACTCAAAGTAGTCAACCTTTTCCGTTAAACCACAAAATCGCCTGTAGTAATTGAGCAAATCCCGTCGTATTGTGGCGCGAAATGGTCATTTCATGCCATGATACCATCATTTCATGCCATGAAACGATGATATCATGTCGCAATTTTGTTTGAGAGTAAAGGACACCTCACTTGAGGCATCATAGCAATGTAACACGAGTGTCAAGTAGTGTGGTTGTCGTATCCCTATTTGAGTTGAATCATCATCACTATTTGCATAACCTTTGCGTGAGACTCTATAATTGTGCATAGAAGTTAAATGGCCTGTAGAGTAAAGACTGATTCGTATCATTGGTGCTTTCATCAATAACATAGTAACTTCTATTAATTTTATGTAAAATATTGCTAATTGCATAAATAATCAGGACTTATACGTGTATAATACATTTGAAAACACTATCTTTGCATGATAAATTTGGCAAAAGTATTTTACAAATCCATCACCTATAATGCAATGAAAGCAATACATATTATTATATATTTACTCACATGCGTTCTTATCCCTTTGTCAACATCGTGCAGTGGTTGCGGCAGCAGCAACGGTGACTTGAACGACAGCATTAATGCCGGGAACTCGAGCAAGAACGCGAACGTGATTCTGACACACTTGAAGCAATGTGCCGACCTTGTCACGACAGAGGCAACGATAAGGAAATTAGCCATCTACGACACAAGCAAGCACGAGAAGTTCAGTTGGTCGGACATCTCAACATGGAAATATGGTGACAGGAAATGCATCGTCCCTGTTGACATCACGATAAAATACGGGTACGACCTGTCATCCATCACAACAGACAACATAAAACTGACAGACGACAGTACTGCCGTGTTCATCACATTGCCGAAACCTAAAATCATTGATGCTGGTTACAACACCATGATAAAAGAAGGCTCGGTGGTGAAAATGTCCACAGGATTACGTGCCACAATCGGTCATGAGGTGGAAGAAGAGATTCGTCGTCTGGCATACGAGGCTGTGCTGAAAGAAGACTTAACTCAGGTCATCGGTTCTGACATCAAGCAGAACACTCAGATTCTCCTTGAGCAGATACTCCACAACGTAGGGATGAAGAACCTGGACGTCCACATCATCGAAGAACAACCTATTATCAACCAACCAAAACAATAATTCTATCATGGGCAGCTGGTTAAACGACATAAGGAAGAAAAGCAACAATAAAATTCAGGGCTTTTCTCTCACAAAGTGGTTGAAGATTGGCATTGCAGCCTTCATCGCATTCTTTGTGATAAAAAACTGTTTCTTCCAGAGTGGGGACAACGACAAGATAACCATTGAGCCAACACCTATTTCAATTGAGGACGTCAAGCTGAAAGGTGAGATTTATGTGTGCAGCGCATTGTTAGAGGACTATGCCACCATGCGTAAGACTCAAATGGGAACATTCCTACTTCCTCAAGAACACTCATGCGTACAAACATTGCGACAGAAATGCAGCTATAAGATAGAGCTTGATTCCATACAGTACTTCCCAATTAAAGACTCCAAAGAGATAGCCGTCAGGTTACCAGAGCCTGAATACGTGGCAACCACACAAAGCTCAGAGTTCATTTCAGACAATGAAGAGTTTTGGGCTGTGGCTTTGAAAAGCACCAACGGCATGAAACTCATGGTTGAGAACCAGATAAGACAAAAGTTTGACACAGAGGAGAACAGAGCCAAGGCAAGACTGTATGCACGTAGTGCCGTTGAGATGATGCTGGACAAGTTCGGCTTCAAAGCCGTCTTTGACAGCAGAATACAAAGCAGCGATAAGGAATTGCAGCCAAAAGAACAAGGCATTAACAGACTCAACCCCTTTAACAAAGAAGGTAAATGACACACCTACATGACACAGAGGGACAAGGCTATTCTGCAAGGAACAAACGCCCTTGCGATGCATTTCTCTCTTCCATTCTCTTTCGCACTCTATCCACAAACTCATAGTTCTTCAGTCCCCACCCTGGCAATGCCAACATTGATGAGGGCGACTGCGACACAAAGCGTTCAAGGATGATGTCAGGTGACAAGCGTTCTACAAAGTCTATCACCAAGTCGATGTATTCGTCGGCAGAAAACATGTGGAAAGATTCCGGGTTCTCCTTATACTCATCTGCCATACGCGTACCCTTAATCAACTGAAGTTGATGGAGTTTAAGAAGGTTAATTGGTAAAGAAGACAAGACCGATGCCTCATTAAGAAGGTCTTCCCTACTCTCACCAGGCAAACCTAAAATAATATGAGCACCCACAATTATTCCACGCTTTGCCGTTCGCATCACGGCATCAACCGTTTGCCGATGGGTGTGACCTCGATTGATGCGGACAAGAGTATCATCGTAAACCGACTCAACACCATACTCCACAATCACGAACACCCGACGGCTAAGCAACTCTAAATAATCGAGCAAAGCGTCTGGCATGCAATCAGGACGCGTTCCGATAACAAGTCCTACCACATCTGGTACTGCAAGTGCCTCTTCATATTTCTCAATTAGCAGAGACGTTTCAGCGTATGTGTTAGTATATGCCTGAAAATATGCAAGGTACTTCATTGACGGGTATTTACGGGCAAAGAAACTCTTACCCTCCTCCAGCTGCTGTGTTATTGACTTATGCGTCTCGCAATATTCCGGATTAAACGTTTGGTTATTGCAATAAGTGCATCCACCTACCCCAACCTTGCCATCACGATTCGGGCATGTGAAACCAGCATTGATAGAAATCTTCTGTACCTTTTCCCCTAACAGATTCTTCAGCCAGGGACCGTACTCATTATACCTTTGCATAGACAGATACTTAAGCAAATGAAAAATGTTATTATGCCAATAAAATGCCACATGACCATTGCAAAACACATGTAAAATGCATTTGTTGACATGCAAAATTAATAAAAACTTCTCTCACAACACGAAAAAATCAGGAAAAAACACATCGCATTTCATTAAAATTATGTAAATTTGCACGCCGATTTAACAGAGGGGACGCATTAGCGTGCCCTTACTCTGTGTGGATAGCGTGTCCTACACAAGTGGGAACGCGGTCCGTGAAACGCAGAAAACCTCATGGGAAACTGTGAGGCACAGTACGTCAGCCGACGTTCGGACTGACAGCGAACACATTTATTAATTATTATCATCAATTAAAATGGACTCATTAAGTTTCAAGACAAGCTACATCACACCAGAGGCTGCACAGAAGCAGTGGGTGGTAGTAGATGCTGCAGGACAGACTCTCGGTCGTCTCGCATCAAAGGTAGCTAAGGTACTTCGCGGTAAGTACAAGCCATGTTTCACTCCTAACCAGGACAATGGCGACAACGTAATCATCATCAATGCAAGCCAGATCGTTGTATCAGGTAAGAAGGAGTCAGAGAAGCTCTACATCACATTCTCTGGTTACCCAGGCGGTCAGCACAAGGCAACTTTCGCTGAAATGACTAAGCGTGCTAACGGTTACGAGAAGATCGTACGTCACGCAGTTAAGGGTATGCTCCCTAAGGGAATCCTCGGTGCTAAGATTCTTCATCACCTCTACGTATTCGAAGGCGCAGAGCACGACAAGCAGGCACAGAACCCAGTTTCACTTGATATTAACAACCTCAAATAATTATAATAAGGTATATGGCAGCAAATTATATTCATGCAATTGGCCGTCGTAAGAGTGCCGTTGCTCGCGTGTACCTTACAGAAGGTACTGGCAAGATTACAATCAACAAGAGAGATCTCACTGATTATTTCCCATCAGAACTCGTACAGTTCGTTGTTAAGCAGCCTCTCAACCTCCTCGGAGTTGCAGAGAAGTACGACATCAAAGTAAACGTTTACGGTGGCGGTTACACAGGTCAGAGCCAGGCTCTCCGTCTCGCTATCGCTCGTGCTCTTGTTAAGATTAACGAAGAAGACAAGAAGGCACTTCGTGCAGAAGGCTTCATCACTCGTGATGCTCGCGTCGTTGAACGTAAGAAGCCAGGTCAGCCAAAGGCACGTCGTCGCTTCCAGTTCTCTAAGCGTTAACATTTCATGTTTGTTGCTGTTCCCATCCACATTTTTCAATCGGCAATCAGATGGCAGCACGAACGAAACTTATTGCTTAGAAAACAGTTTAGCATCTAAACCACAGAGATTTAGCGCACTCCGATGCACTAACTACCCTATGGTTGGTTAAAAAAACAAACAATTAACTTAAAAGAAAGTAAACAAGCCATACATCAGTATGGTAAAAACAAACAAACAAAATGGCAAGAACAGATTTCGATACACTCCTTGCAGCAGGTGCACACTTCGGTCACCTCAAGCGTAAGTGGAACCCAGCTATGGCTCCTTATATCTTCATGGAGCGCAATGGCATTCACATCATCGACCTTCACAAGACAGTTGCTAAGGTTGATCAGGCAGCAGAAGCTCTCAAGCAGATTGCAAAGAGTGGAAAGAGAATTCTTTTTGTTGCTACTAAAAAACAGGCTAAAGAAGTAGTTGCTGAGAAGGCACAGTCAGTTAACATGCCATACGTGATTGAGCGTTGGCCAGGTGGTATGCTCACAAACTTCCCTACTATCCGTAAGGCAGTTAAGAAGATGGCTAATATCGACAAGCTCATGGCTGACGGTACATAC
>JAZLHP010000040.1:0-50917 GCA_045616905.1 Bacteroidaceae bacterium | reverse complement strand
GGTAAGACTGTTATGGGCAAGAACAATTGGTTCCAGGAAGAGATACCGGAACAGTTGTGGAAGAATATAACTGCATACATCATCAATCTCTCTAATCTTCCATTGTGGAGAAATGCCGAGTTGTCTTCTGCAGTATTTGGTGGAAAGCAGAATTATAAGTATTGGCAAACAATATTTAGTACAGGACTTTCTCCTCAAGGAACCCAAGTACTTGCAGAGCCAATTAACTTGAATAAGATGATTGTTCCGATACAATAATGTTCCTCTACCAAAAACTCATAGATCGTTCCACTCTGCGTCAAGGATTTCAAATTCCGGTGGAGTTTCATCACCTGCTTAAGGCGATGCCAGGAGGCATGCCTCAACATGGGGAAACGCGTAATGTGAAGGTGGTGATAGATGGTGTGGGGTATGATGCTCAACTGAAGAACCAAGGGTTTAATCGCACGAAGTATGACGGACATGCGGACGTGATACAGATAAGGTATAGCGAGGGTTCGGAACTCGTCAAGCGATTGCGTGAGGTGTTCAGTTCAACATGGAATTATGTGGAGAGCATCAAAAACTTGCCAGAGAACATCAACCGAAAGTTCACCATCCGCATTCCCGAGGAACATCAGGAGTTTCTTGCCCTTAGCACCACGGATTTGCCGAATGTGTTTGTGGCAGATTGCATCACAACAGCAGTCAAGGCAGAGGTGAGGACGGAGGTCGATAAGATGTCGGAACTTGACTTTGAGACCTTTGAACCTCGTGAGGATAAGAGTGCTGGCATCAAGCAAGTGACACGATTGCAGAAGGTTCGCCAGCTTGACCGCAGCATTGGCGACTCCTTGAAACTGCTCTACGACTACCGTTGCCAGATGACGGGAGAGAAGGTAGGCGATGAATACAACGCCCTGGTGGTTGAAGCTCATCACATCATCCCCTTCACCGAGAGCACGAACAACGACACCTCGAACATCATCATCCTCTCGCCCTCATACCACCGCATCATCCACAAGGCAAAGCCCGTGTTTGACCGCCCAAGCCTCTCCTTCCACTTCCCGAACGGATTGGTGGAAAAGGTGAAGATAGATAAACATTTGAATGTGTAACATAAAGAATAATGTACGCACAATGAACGACGAACAGAAATATACGATACAAGGCTTGGAGGAGTACATCCGACAAGGTGAACCTCAGCAACGTGAGCGGGGTGAGGCATGGAAAGTGGCTATCGGCTTGCAACAAGTGGATGGCTTGAAGACTTCGGAGTATCTGTTTGATACAGCTCGTAAGCATATTGAGGGTGACATTACTATCGAGGAAGCAAAGGAGCTGATTGATTCATACTATAAATCGACTGATGATCGCAAGTTGGTAGAGAATGACCGAACTGAGGAGGCTGACAAGGTATCTGCTCGTATCACAGAGATTCTGGCAGAGAAAACGTTCTCGTTTACTCCTGCTCAGTTGACTTCCATTCACCGCAGGTTGTTCGATGGCATCTACAAACTTGCTGGTCGCATTCGTGACTATAATATCACAAAGAAAGAGTGGGTGCTAGGTGGCAAGACGGTATATTATGCTAGTGCCGACACGATCAGCGATACTCTTGATTATGACATAGGGCAGGAACGCGAATTTAAGTACAATGGAATGAATGTGGATGATGCTATTAGACATCTGACCCGGTTCTGTGCCAATCTGTGGCAGATTCATCCTTTTTGCGAAGGAAATACACGCACTACAGCTGTATTTATGATAAAGTATCTGCGAACATTAGGGTTCAATGTACTAAACGATGTATTTGCAGAAAACTCGTGGTACTTCCGTAATGCACTGGTGCGTGCCAATTTTCGAGACTTACCAAAAGGTATTACTGAAACTACCATCTATCTGGAGCGTTTCTTCCGCAGTATGTTATTGGGAGAGCAGCATGATCTGAGGAACAGAATCATGCATGTGGATTGGGGAAAGGTTGAAGGAAGTACCGTTCAAAGTGCAAAATCTGAGCACCAAAGTGCAATTACAAGAGAAGAACTACCTCTAAAGTGCAAAAATTGCACTTTGGAAGAAGCAGCAGTATTGCGTATAGTGCAAAAGAATCCTACTGTTACCCAGAAGGAAATTGCTGCAGAAATTGGAAAGTCAGAAAGAACCGTCAAGACGATTACCGTTAATCTACAGGAGAAAGGCATTCTGCAAAGAATAAACGGCAAGCGTAATGGTCGTTGGGAGATTACGGATGAATGAGAATCATAGTTGGTATAGCATTTGGTTTTTTCTGCTATATTTATAACAAGACAAATGAGCACCGGACATCATTACTGATTTTCCCACTCATTATTATATATACGCACGCGCGAGACTAATAGCCTTTGCTCTTTCTGAGTTTGTTGCCAGGATAGTGCTTAGCGTGAGCGTACTGCATGGCACGCCAAGCCCAATGGAGATAAACTGACGCAAGTTTCATGTGAAGTGCTACGATTTCCTGAGCAATTTCGTTTTGAGAACAATTATCTTTATTCACTAATGACAAATCTGCCAGTTGTACAGTTTTCTCAAAAGATGCAAGCAGTCCTTCTCTCATGGGATGTACCATTTGCAAATGGATTTGCGAGCCTTACACTCGGTTTGGTAATGGTATAAAATCCATGGCGATGGATTTTACTACATCACGAGGAAACGATTGTTACATCACGAGGAAAAAATTGCAACGTCGCGAGGAAAAAAGTCGGAACGTGTTGAATTGAACAATAAGATGTGAGAACTGATAGCAACGAAATATCGAATGAAATAGCACAAAAATAACAAATAATGCTTGTATTGCACCTTTTTTGTGCCTTTGCAACTTCTGTGCCATTTTTAAAAAGGAATAATAAGCACATAATAAACATGAGCCAAAATGGTTAATTTCAAGAACGTGCTAAAAGAAGAATAAATTGCCAGAACAAAAAGATTGAATAGAACTTTGGTTCAAGCAATAAATGAGTATTAATTTGTTAAATTTGCATGATTGTTGGTAAAGTGTTATCTTTGCAATCGTTTTGTTGAACTTACAGTAATTATATTCTGACTAATGATGCAACCTGTACTAAATGAGCATAATAAGGAGGAACATCGTCCGTCGCATACGGCTGAACATCTTCTGAACCAGACGATGGTACGCATGTTTGGATGTGAACGTTCAAAGAATGCACATGTTGAACGTAAGAAATCTAAGATAAATTATAATCTGGAGGTGTGTCCATCTGCGGAAGAGATAGCGGACATTGAGTCGAGAATGAATGAACTCATTGCTGCTGACCTGCCTGTCACCTTCCAATATGTTACGCGTGACGAGATTCCGGAAGGTGTCAAACTTGACAAATTGCCTGAGGAAGCAAGCGAGACTTTGCGTCTCGTATTCATCGGCGACTATGATGTGTGTCCTTGCATCGGACAGCATGTGCAGTCAACGCGCGAGATAGGGTCGTTTCACATTACAAGCACAAGTTATAAGGATGGCTCGTTCCGTATTGTGTTCAAAACGGCACCTTTAGTGGAGTAGGCTGAAAATCCAACGTATTTATTCTAAGTTGATGTGGACATTGGGTGCGTCGGGAGTCTCTATGCTTACATCATCTGCATGGCCTGTGATGTCGAGTCCTTCGGTTTTGTTATTTGCAATGACAAGTTTCGGAGTGTTGACACGTGCTGTCACATGACCGTTGCCTCTTCCATAGAATTCGATGCCATGCTTTGCTGCTATTGAGTTGAAGGTGGCGTTTCCTTGTTGCCCGTTTTCAAACAAGAAGTCGTTGCACTCTATAGAGTCAACTTTTATTGTGGATGTTTCGAACAAACCGAACTGCATGTCGTCACCTTTCATGGTTCCGTCGCAATAGAAGCTTCCGTGCCCGCAAAGGCTGACGCATGAGAGGGTAGGGGAGGTGATGTGTACTTTTATGTTACCGAGCTTTGAACTGTAGCGGTTGATTCTGTTGTTGCTTTCGTTCTTTATGTTGACTGTCAGCACGTTGCTGTCAAATGTCAGAGCAACCATGTCTAGGATGCTTTCTTCTCCTTCTATCGTCACGGCATATTCGTCAGCTTGGCTGTAGTGTATGTCAATACTGCTGATGTTTGTGATGTGTGTGAACGGAGTCGTGACAGGCACATATTGCTTTATTATGTTGCCTTGTGCTTCTGTGCTGTCTTGTTCGGGCTGTTCATTTGTTATGCCCTTGCCTTCTTCCTTATTCTGACTTTTCGTGTTGCATGAGATGATGGTCGCACCAATCAGAAATAGTAGTGCTGCTTGTATGTGTTTGAATGCCTTCATAATCGTGTATTTCAATTTTGGAGATTCAAAGATATACGTATTTGCCGAAAAAAACAAATATTTTTTTGTATATCATATTATTTTGTTACCTTTGCATCTTATTGATAAGTTTTTTGTGCATAAGAGACAAGTCAATATGTCAAATAGACTTTATAACCTATATACAATTTGACCTACGTGCCTTCTGTACTTATGTTTTTTCAGGACGGTCGTTCCTCCCTAAAATTAACTTCAATTCATCTTCAATAATTGTAGAAACATTGCAGAAAATATTAGCGAAGCGTCCAAACGACAAGACGTAGTCTTAAATAACTATGGGTCAATCTCTAGCTTGGCGAAGCCAAATAGTATATAGTTACCTTGACTTTTGTGAACGATGTGCACATTTATTAAAGTAATAATGAAATAAGTATAATAGAACTATGGCAATTGAAAACAAGTACATTACAGTAGCATACAAGTTGTACGTGAAGGATGAGGAAGACGAGAATGAAACTCTCGTGGAGCAGTGCAGTGATGAGCATCCGTTCCAGTTTATCAGCAATTTAGGAACCACTCTCCCTGCTTTCGAGGAGGCTGTGAACCCATTGGAGAGCGGTCAGGAGTTTGATTTCGTTATCCCTTGCAAGGATGCGTATGGCGAGTTTGAGGAAGAGTTGATGTTTGATGTGGAGAAGAAGATTTTCGAGTTCAACGGTAAGTTTGACACGGAGCATGTGTTTGAGGGCAACATCATACCTCTGCAGGGTGAGGATGGAAGCCGCTTCAACGCTACTGTCATGGAGATAAAAGACGATGCTGTCACTATTGACCTCAATCATCCACGTGCAGGACAAGACCTTCATTTTGTGGGTCACGTGGTGATGAGCCGTCCTGCCACTAATGACGAGGTGACTCAGCTTCTGAACATGATGAGTGGCGAAGGCTGTGGTGGTAACTGCGGTGGTGGTTGTGGTGGCTGCGGTGGAGGTAGCTGTGGTGACGGTGGTTGCGGTGGCTGCAAATAACCTGCCACTCTTAATGGCATTTAGGTAGGTGTACATAAACTGAGTAAGTTACAACCTCAGTGAAAGTTAAATTATTTACCATTTCTGATTAATAATTATCTGCTGCCTTTTATGGCATGTATAAAAAACGTATAAGATGCGAAATACATTCGGACACCTGTTCACACTCACTACTTTTGGCGAAAGCCACGGAGAAGGGGTTGGTGGTGTCATAGACGGAATGCCGGCAGGCATTGAGATTGATGTCGATTTCATTCAAAGCGAACTTGACCGAAGGAAACCAGGTCAGAGCAAAATAACAACTGGTCGCCAGGAGGGTGACAAGGTGGAGATTCTGTCTGGCGTGTTTGAAGGCAAGTCAACGGGGTGCCCTATCGGATTCCTGGTGCGTAACACCAATCAGCATAGTAAGGACTACGAGAATGTACGAAATGTGTTCCGTCCATCGCATGCTGATTTCACATATACTCAAAAGTACGGGTTGCGTGACCACCGTGGTGGTGGACGCAGTTCTGCCCGTGAGACCATAAGCCGCTGTGTGGGTGGGGCATTCGCAAAGATTGCGCTCAAGGCACTTGGCATCAGCATTACGGCATACACCAGTCAGGTGGGTGATATTGCCCTTGACCGTGACTATCGCAAGTATGATCTCAGCCTTATTGAATCAAACAATGTCCGTTGCCCTGACGCTGCGGTAGCGGCAGAGATGGAGAAACTCATTCTCGATGTCAAGTCGGATGGCGACACTATCGGAGGAATCATTACATGTGTCATCAAGGGATGTCCTGCAGGACTTGGTGAACCTGCTTTCTCAAAACTCCATGCTGAGTTAGGTGCTGCCATGTTGGGCATTAATGCAGTCAAGGGTTTTGAGTATGGCGAAGGATTTGCTGGAGTAGGACAGAGAGGTTCTGAGCAGAATGACATTTTCTATAATGACAACGGCACCATCAGTACCCGTACCAATCACAGTGGCGGAATACAAGGTGGCATCAGCAACGGGCAGAATATCTATTTCCGTGTTCTCTTCAAACCAGTAGCCACACAGTTGCGTCCTCAGGCTACTGTTGATATCAACGGAACGGAGACAATGCTTGAGGTCAAGGGTCGTCATGACCCATGTGTGCTGCCACGTGCTGTACCAGTGGTTGAAGCGATGGCAGCAATGACCATTCTCGACTACTATCTCATAAACAAGAGTGTCAAAGGTTGAAACATGTATTATTAATCCACCATTAAAATACGAATATCATGAACAAGGTAATGCTTATAGGTAACGTGGGGCAAGAGCCTCAGGTTAGGTACATGGAACAGAACCTGTGTGTGGCTCAAGTCAGATTAGCCACTACAGAGCGTGGATATACATTGCAGAATGGTACTCAAGTGCCTGATCGCACCGAGTGGCACACCTGTATATTCTGGCGTAAACAGGCAGAGGTGGTTGAGAAGTATGTACATAAGGGCGACAAACTGTATGTAGAGGGAAAGATACAGACACGCACATGGGATGACAAGCAGGGTGTGCGCCATCAGGTGGTTGAGATAATGGCAGACAACCTTGAGCTGCTCACCCCAAAGTCACAAAGCAACGCATCTGCAAAGAGCGAACCTCAGGCCGTCACCCCATCGCCTAAAGTGGTTACCCCAGAGGAGAATGGCGGCAAATATCCTTTCTAAACAGATTCTTAATCATACTTATTATGAGCAATGATATAAAACTCATAGCAGGACCATGCGTCATAGAAAGCATGGAGTGTCTTGAAACGGTGGCAGCGGAACTCGTGCGACTCAATGAGAAGTACGGCACTGACATCATTTTCAAGGCATCGTTTGACAAGGCAAACCGTACAAGCATCAACTCCTTCCGTGGTCCCGGTATGGAGAAAGGCATACAGATGCTTGCCTGTATCAAGGAAAAGTACGGATTGCGCATCCTTACCGATATCCATGAGAGTTGTCAGGCAGCACCTGTGGCAAACGTGGCAGATGTGTTGCAGATTCCGGCTTTCCTGTGCCGACAGACAGACCTTTTGGTAGCAGCTGCCTTGACAGGCAAGATTGTAAATATAAAGAAGGCACAGTTCCTGTCGGGTGACGACATGCAATTCCCGGTGCAGAAAGTCATGGACACAATAAAGGCACAGGGAGTGGCAGATGCCGATGCCATCAGAGACCGCGTGTGGCTCACAGAGCGTGGCAACATATATGGATACAATAACCTCGTAGTCGATTTCCGAAACCTTGCCGACATGAAGAAATGGACAGACACAGTGGTGATGGATTGCACGCACTCAGTGCAGCGTCCCGGTGCAGCTGGTGGAAAGTCGGGAGGTAACCGTGAATTTGTTCCTTCAATGGCATTGGCTGCAAAAGCATTTGGTGCCAATGGATATTTCTTTGAGATACATCCCGACCCCGAAAAAGCACTAAGCGACGGTCCAAACATGCTTTACCTGAAGGACTTTGAGGAAGTGGTGAAGAGTCTGATTTGTTAACATTTAATTCTAAAGAGTGATGGATTGCAGAAAGATTGCAGAAATGACCATACGTGAGGAGGCACAAGCATTGCTCGACCTGATACCCCAACTCGACCAACAGTTCGACCAGGTGGTTGACCTTCTCTTCCGATGCACCGGACACATAGTCATCACAGGAGTCGGTAAGTCCGGACATGTGGCAGCAAAAATGGCAGCCACTCTTGCCAGCACAGGCACGCCAGCCATCTGCATAAACGCACTTGATGCGCTGCATGGCGATTTAGGCATGATAATGGACAACGACGTGGTGCTGCTCATCTCTAATTCAGGAACAACTGACGAGTTGCTGCGCATTGTGGCATCGCTCGAAGAACGTCATCTGCCAATAGTCACCATGACAGGCGACCCCGACTCACTTCTGGCAAACCACTCTGCCTACCACCTGTCGGTACGTGTGGAGCACGAAGCATGTCCGCTCAACCTCGCCCCCACATCAAGCACCACAGCAGCCATGGCAATGGGCGATGCACTCGCCTGCACCCTCATGGAGATGCGTAAGTTCAAGGCACGTGACTTCGCCATGTATCATCCGGGAGGAACACTCGGACACAAGCTTCTCACAAAGGTCAAGGATGTCATGTACACCGACAACTTCCCCATCATCAAACCCGACACCCGGCTCTGCGACGCATTGATAAGCATCAGCACAGGCAAACTCGGACTCGGTGTCGTGATGGATGGCGACACAATACTCGGCATCATCACCGATGGCGACATAAGACGAGCAGTGGAGGGAGCACAGAGCAACTTCCTCAACCTCAGCGTCAGTGATGCCATGACACGCTCACCAAAGACCATAGGCCCCGAAGCAAAGCTCACCACCATACAGCAGATGTTCCGTCGCTACAAGATACACTCACTTCTCGTAGTCGAGAAAAACCACCTCGTTGGCATAGTGGATTACTTCGCAATAATGAACTGACACATGGCAGAACAATTACATAAGACAGAAGGCACGAAAGAGGAAAAATACACAGCCCTGCTGCCGCAGATACAATCCGTAATCGAAGGAGAAGACGACATGATCGCCAACATGGCAAACGTGGCATCTATGATTCACGAAACATTCCGGTTCTGGTGGACAGGATTCTACCGAGTCAAGGGTAACCAACTCGTGTTAGGACCCTTTCAGGGACCACTCGCATGCACACGCATCCGCAAAGGCAAAGGAGTGTGCGGCACAGCATGGGCAGAAGCCACCACACAGGTGGTACCCGATGTCGATGCCTTTCCCGGTCACATAGCATGCTCCTCAGCATCACGCTCCGAGATAGTCGTGCCAATCACTAAAGACGGCGAAGTCATCGCTGTGCTCGACATAGACAGCCAGTACCTCTCGACCTTTGATGACACTGATAAGCAGTGGCTCGAGAAAATCGCAGCATTGTTCTGAATGCTGCCCCCAACTCCCTCAACTCTCAACCCTCAATCCTCTAACCCCTCAACTATAAACTATAAACTAAAATTATTTTCCATTATGTCAACAGGAATGATTATTCTCATCGGAGTGCTGGTGGTGCTGGTGCTTTGGTTTTTCGGTACTTACAACGGTCTTATAAGCAAGCGCAATAAGGCAGAAGAAGGCTTCTCAACAATGGATGTTTACATGAAGAAGCGTTACGACCTTATCCCTAACCTCGTGGCAACTGTCAAAGGATATGCTGCACATGAGGCTGAGACCCTTGAGCGTGTAACAATGATGCGTAGCGGAGCAACTACTCTCTCGGAGAAGATTGATGCAGACGCAAAAATATCTCAGGCTGTAAAGGGCTTGATGGTGCAGATGGAGGCTTATCCACAGCTTCGTGCCAACGAGAACTTTATGGATCTGCAGAGCAAACTGAACAGAATAGAGGAGGATATTGCCACTTCACGCCGTTACTATAACGGTTGCGTACGTGAATACAACACCTCATGTCAGCAGATGCCTGCCAATATTATTGCAGGTATGTTCCACTTCCAGACAATGAAGCTTTATGAAGTTACTCACTCTGAAGAGCGAGAGAATGTGAAGGTTGACTTCTCAAAGTAATGTCCCTTTGTTGGATAAAAACAAGACTCTCATTAACTCCACAAAGTGAGCGGTTAACAGCTTGCGAACTTGTATATAGTATTATGGTAAGATTACGATTTTTAATTGTCCTGTTCATTATGTCTGTCATGGGCGGTTCTGCCGTGGCAAACGATGCAGACGATTATTACGAAGAGAATCAGTCCTATTTTGACGAGGAAACGTATTATGTCACTCAGTGGGATTACTCTGCCGTTGTCCATGAGAATAACACATGGGATGTTACCGAACACCTTGTGGTGCAGTTCAATGCTGATGACTTGCATGGCATATTTCTCAATAAAGCACGAGTGTTTTGTGCATTGGGCAAATACAATGATGCTATAGAACCGTATTATTACCATCTGAATATCAGCAATCTAAATGTCAGCGAAGATTACATAACCATGACTGAGGATGATGATCCGCAGGACAATCTCATTGTGAGAATAGGTGATGAGTATAGTGTGGTGACGGGAACGAAAGAATACACCATCTCCTATACAATAGAATACCCTGCTGACCGCATGAGCGAGAAAGACTTCATCTTCCATAGCGTCATGGGTGCAGACTGGCAGTCGGATGTGCTGGATTTCAGGTTTGATGTTCGTTTCGACAAACCGCTACCGGAATCAGCTGTCAACTCTGTCAAGGTGTACAGCGGAGATTGGGGCAATACTGAATACCAGACTGATATGTCGGAGTACTGCCACGTTACAAGTGAGGGTTTCAGCGGAGAAATAATAGGATTGTCCTCACATACAGCAGTCACCTTCTATACAGAATTGCCTGATGGATTCTTCAACGTTGACGATTCGTCATCATCTATGAACTACGTCCTGCTGGCAGTCCTCTTGCTCATTGTCGGATGGCTGCTTTACAAGTTCTTCACCTCGCAAGTCAAATTTCCTGTTGCATCAGTAGAGTTCTATCCACCCGATGGCATCAGCAGTGCCGAGGCAGGAACCATAATAGATGAGTCGGCAGATGTGAAGGACATAACATCCCTCATTCCGTGGTTTGCACACAGAGGACATATTCAGATAAAGGAGTTAGGCAAGGATAAAGACAACGACATCGAACTCACCATGCTGAAACCCCTACCTGCTGATGCACCCGACTATCAGCGAGTGTTCTTCAACGATGTGCTATTTGCTAAGGGAGATGTTGTCAGGATGAAAGAACTGGGTGACTGCCACAATGAGATGAAAACGACACACACCCTGCTCAACGATTCATTCAAGGGACCGAAACAGCTTTACAGGATAAAGGCAGACATCACGCTCGGCGGCATCATGGTCGGTGTGCTCCTGTTCTTCCTTACAGCCACTAATCACTATGTGAATGTTTTTGAGGGAGACACATTGCTGACTTCAATAATCGTCACGGCATCCTACATGGTCAGCCTGTTTCTTCGTACCTGCTATTATGCATCAGTCCGTGCATTCAATAAGAAAGCAAACATATTCCATACAGCTGTCACGGTGTTGCTGTGCATACTCTCCTTAGGAACCAATTATCACCTTATGGCAGGGCCAAACACCATCATACCGTTCGAGATAATGTCTGTCATCATCCTGCTAAGCTTCGTTGTCGCATACTACTCACACCGCGCTTCTGAGGACACCGACTACAAGTTGCAAATGACAGGCAAACTCATTGGACTCCGTGAGTTCATAAAGACAGCAGAGCAAGACCGCCTCAAGATGCTTGTCGATGATAACCCCGAATACTTCTACGACATACTCCCGTATGCCATGGTGTTCGGTCTCACTAAGAAATGGGCAAATCAGTTCCAGAACATCGACTTCAACCGTCCGTCATGGTACATCGGAGATGCCCTCTTTATGTCGTATAGCGGCTACGGAATAGCAAATGCCTTGGCGCACTCCATGAATGGAGCAGCAAGCTCAGGCATTAGGTTGAGCAGTCACAATCCCGAAGCGCAAGGATGGCTTGAGAGCGTACTCCGTGGCACAATCTCGGGTAGTGGCGGTGGTGGATTCTCCGGTGGCGGTGGCGGAGGCGGAGGCGGCGGTGCCTGGTGTCTGCTTGTGCCAATCCTTTTCCTTAGCAGTATGACTGCTGTGGCACAGAAAACTGAGGTCAGTGCCCATGTAATTGATGCCAAGACAAACGAATCGCTTCCGTACGTTAACGTGTTCATATCTGTTGGCAACGGAACGCTCACAAATGCTGATGGAGATTTCACGGTCACCATGGCTGATGACGACTCCGTGCGATTCTCATACGTTGGCTACCAGACACTCACTTTGGCAGCTGGTGCAGTATCTGAAACCGTCAAACTGACCCCATTGTCAATATCGCTCGGTGAAGTTACCGTGTTGGCACAAGAGAACATACTCGTTTCGGCAGCTAAGGTGCTTGAAAAAGACTTCCGGAAACACAGGAACGAGCGTAGCAACTATTTCTACAGAATGAACACCACTTACCGCAACGAGCTTATGGAAGCATTCGTTGAGGCAAGTTCAGCCGTCAACCTGCGTGACCTCCTCTTTCTGAAAGGTCGCAGAGGACAAGCCACTTTGTATGGACTTGACGAGACAGCCATCGGCAATATGAACCTGCACCATATGCTCGAACTGAGTCCGATGACCAACGATTCGAAGTTCTGGAACAGGATACTCACCCCGTTCATCTTGCCCGACATCTATGGCAACTACGTGCGAATCAGCAACGAGTCCCTCAACTATTACTATGATATGAATAGCGAGAAACTGACGGACGACGACGGCAACCAGATATACAAGATTGTGCTTTCATCGAAAACCGCATCTTCAAGAGGCAAGACACCAGGATTGGAAAGAGTGCATAATGGAACAAGATCACGAAAGATTAAC
Source organism: Bacteroidaceae bacterium (assembly GCA_045616905.1). GTDB lineage: Bacteria > Bacteroidota > Bacteroidia > Bacteroidales > Bacteroidaceae > Minthosoma. Next base: position 38,153 of record JAZLHP010000040.1, on the reverse strand, counting down.
CTCATGCAGATATTCCGCAAGCCTGCAATCCTGACAGGAACGTTGTACATCGATGCCAAGACTAAACACCTCCTCAGGTTTGACGGCCAGGTTGAGAACATGGAGCTTGAAATAATCAAGGACTTCTATCATCAGAATTCCCCTATAACGTCGAAGGTGAAGATTAACTTCAACCATGATAGTGGCTTCACCGAGGTGTCAAGTATTGCCAACACTGTGTCTAACGGCAACGTGACAATAAACTCGCTGCTCTACAATGTCAACGACCTTGACTTGGGACAGAGAAACACTACAAAGAAAGAGAGTCGTGAAAAGAAGAAAAAGATAAAGAAACAGAGTGACGACGAAAACGTGCTTGCCACCATCGACGACGCAGGCTTCGATGCTCTGTTGTGGAAACGCTCCAACATCGTGCAGCGAACTGCCGTTGAGGCACAGATTGCAGGCATGTCAGAGCAGATGGTGCTTGGCGACTCTGTGAAGAAGGTTGACACGAGCATGGAGATGCTTGTTGACCATCTTACCCGATTCGGCAAGAACCTGCCACAGGAGAAGATCTATCTGCACATGGACAACACCAACTACTTCATTGGTGATACGATATGGTTCGCAGCATACACGCGTCAGACAAACGACAACACCCCATCAAAGATAAGTGGTGTGCTTTATGTCGAACTCTACAATCAGGACGGATATATGGTTGAGCGTAAACTGATTGAGATGACCAACGGACGTGGTTATGGTAACTTCATCATAGACAAGGAAAACTATGCCGGCTATTATGAGCTGAGGGCATACACCCGATGGCAGCTTAACTGGGGACTTTACGAGCATTTCCACTCAAAGGAAAGCGAAAAGTGGTTTCTCACCAGAGACCTGATGAACAACTACCTCCGCGACTACCATAAGTTGTACAGCCGAGTTTTCCCTGTGTATGACGCACCTAAGGAAGAAGGCGACTATACCCATACGATGACTCTGCGTCCTATGCGACAGGTCTTCACCCACGACCCCGACAAACACGAAATGGTGCTGACACTCTTCCCCGAAGGAGGTAACCTTGTTGAAGGACTCCCATGCAGAGTAGCTTATGAGGCGGCATGGGACAACGGACAGGCACTGGAGGGCAAGCTTGGAGAGACCATGTGCGAACTGCGAGGACGCGGGACATTCGAAGTCATTCCAGAAAAGGGGACAGAGCGTGAAGTCGTATTCACCGCTAAGGACGGAACTAAGGTCAAGGCGAAATTGCCAAAGGCAGAGAAGACAGGAGTGGCGTTGAAAGTAACTCAGGACTACGACTCTGTCTATTTGAAAATTAACACCACAGCAGACCTTGCGGACGAAGCAAAGGGACTTACTATCATGCACGAGGGAGTGCTTGAGAAGTTTGAACCAATTGCTGGCGACACTCTGACCATGACAATCGCGTTGACCGATCTCTGCGAGGGAGTCAATCAGGCAACCGTATTCGATGCCCACGGACACGTATGGGCAGACCGACTTTTCTTTGTGCGCAACGACGAGACGGGCAAACCAAATGTCAGCATCAGCGGAATGAAAGACTCTTATGAACCATACGAGAAAGTCAGTCTGCACATCAAGGCACCTCAAGGAAAAGGCATAATGTCGTTCTCCGTCCGCGACGCATCGCACCGCGACGTCCTCTACGACAATGCATCCATGCTGACCGAGATGCTGCTCTCATCCGAGATAAAAGGATTCGTCGAAAACCCCGAGTGGTTCTTCGAGGCAAACGACAACGCCCACAACCGTGCCCTCGACCTTCTGATGATGACACAGGGATGGCGACGCTTCGACTGGCACGAGATGGCAGTCCGCGGTGCATGGGAACTCAATCAGGTGGCAGAGCGCACACCAGTCATCGAGGGACAGGTGTACGACATTGCCGAGGGAGAGTTTGAACGTGACCTTGACGCAGAGTACGAGATAGCAAAGATGAAGGCTGAGGCCAGGCAGGATGACATTGACATCAATATGGGTGTGTTCGACTTCCTCAAACGCAAACCCCTCACCTCCGACCCTCAGGACACAACAGCCGATGGCGACGAAGACGTCAACATAGTAGATGCCATGGGAGGCTACGCATTTGTCGATACCAAGACAAACAAGGAGATATTCGGCATTGACAGATTCGAGGAGGAATTTGAGACTAACACAAAGAACGACAGACGCAAATACTCGTCACGCAACCACTGGCAGGGCAATGTCGATGGCATAATGTACGGCATCGGCAGCAACACAAGCAACCTCGCAGAGGTGCGCTACTTCCCAGGTGAGAAGAACAAGGCATTCAAGAACAAGGCATTGCTCATACACTCCAAACTCGAGTCGATGGATGGCAAACAGAATGCAGTAAAGGAAATGCCGTCGGCAGATGGACACTTCAAGTTTCAGTTGCCACGCTACTATGGCGACTACATACTCCACATAGCGGCAGCCGACACCCTCAGTCACGTTCGCCCTTCGATATGGGTGCAGCTGCTCAAGGAGAGCGATCTGGAGAGCCATGCACCGTGGGAAGACTTCTCCGTACGCGTCAACTGGCCATACCCACGCTTCGTCAAACCATACAACTACTATCAGACGCACCTCAACTACAGCTATGACCCATTGTTACGGCAAAATCTCCTTGCAGACGGATCGCTTCAGCTCGACAACGTGTCGGTGTGGGGCAAGCACAACGCACTACATGCTAAGGTTGATTCAATTCCTGCACTCATCGTCGATGCCTACGAAGCATATAACCGTGCACTCGACGACGGATTCATGAACGGTCGCCAGGAATACATCGTACGCACCTTCGTAGGCGACTACGGACTCGCCAAACCCTACACCGTTTTTAACGGGTATAACATACGCGAATACTTCGGATACAACGCCCTCCGACGAGCCCTCAACGGCATCACCACCGACCGCGACTCAGCCTACATGCGTCAGAACCTCAAGACCTTCACACCTTATGACCAGCACGGATATCTCGTTACAAACATCAGCAAACGTGAGCTCGCATCATACTACCTATATAATCGTATCGACAAATACGTCATCTACACCGACTACCAGCCTCGACTTGAGGGCAGTCATCGCTACGCAGGCAGCAACCTGCCTCAGACCTGCATAGCCACCTTCCCCTTCCCTGATGACTCACAGCGCTACTTCTACAAGTCGCGCCGCTACATCATGCAGGGATTCGCCTATGTCAACCAGTTCTACAACCCCGACTATTCAAAACGTGAGATAGACGACAAACCTAAGGACTACCGTCGTACCCTCTACTGGAACCCCTTCCTTGTCCTCGACAACGAAGGGCAAGCCGACGTGCATTTCTGGAACAATGCAACACAACATAAGATTTCCATAGAAGCACAGGGTACCAGTAACAAAGGCGAAATAATGGTGGGAAAAGAAATGTAAACAGATTGCCCTTCATCCCTTCATGTCGTGGGGAAGAAAATGTCGCCTACAACCGACGGTACGGCATACAAATTTAGGATGGGGGACTGGAATCTTTTTCATGGTAATAGACCATGAGAGCGAGGGAACATGTTTTTGGGTTAATAATCGGGGAGGTTCAAAGAAACATGCGTTACTTTGAACCTCCCCGATTATTTGTATGTATTGATCATGACCACCTTACTTGATCTCCATGTTAGGTTTCATGACATCATGGCATTTCACGATGTGTGGTTTAGATAGGGTGTATGTGGCGGTGGCACGTGTGTCCTCTACGTTGGCAGCGAAGTACAGGGTGTATTTGCCCGATGGACTTTCCCAGCATTGTGTTGCCTCGTTGTATGATGCGAGGTCGTAGTTTGTGACTGTGAAGGTGAGGGTCTCTGTTTCTCCTGGTTTGAGATTTCGGGTCTTGGCAAATGACTTGAGTTCGCGCAGGGGTTTCTGGAGCCCGCCTGATGGTGCTGACACATAGAGTTGGACGGCTTCCTTGCCTGATACTTTTCCTGTGTTCTTGATGGTGACGGTTGCCACGAATCCGTCTTTTGTGGTTTTCACGGATGGTTTGCTGTATGTGAATGTTGTGTAGCTGAGTCCGTAACCAAATGGATAGGACACGGCAAGGTGGTTGGTGTTGAACCAACGGTATCCCACGTTGATGCCTTCTGCATGGATGGTGTAGTCGGTGTTACGTCGCTGACCGTTGCGACCTCCTGTGCTTTGTCCCATGTTGGGATAGTTGAGTGTGGATGGTATGTCGGTGAGGGCATTAGGGAATGTCATTGTCAGTTTGCCTGATGGGTTCTCCTTGCCGAGCAGTACGTCGGCTACGGAGTTGCCGCCTTCCTGTCCGGGCTGCCATGCCATGAGTATGGCGTCTGGCTGGCTCTTCCATGATGCAGTCTCTATCACGTTACCCATGTTTAGTATCACAACCACCCGTTTGTCTTTCATGTGGAAGGCATCGCATACGTCGGTGATGAGCTGGCGTTCCACGTCTGTGAGATTGAAGTCGTTTGCCTCCCTGCGATCGCTCCCCTCGCCTGCCTGACGGCCTATGGTGATGAGTGCAATGTCGGCCTCGCCAGCCTGTTTGTCAATCATGTTACGGCTCACAGGCATCTCGGGTAGGGGTGCTTTCCCCCAGAACCAGCCGCCCTGAGCTCTGTCTGCTTCGCGTTTAGCCTCCTGATACGCCTTGTATGTGGTGTAAAGATTGCAGAGATTGTCGGTAATGCCAATGCCTGCATTAGTGAGACCTGTCATGAGGTCAACGGTGTATGCCTTGTTGACATCGCCCGAGCCAGTACCACCGGCTATGAAGTCGTAGGATGTGATGCCGAATACGGCAGCTCGCTGTGTCGCGTTCATAGGAAGGGCGTTGTTGTCGTTTTTCAGCAGCACCATGCCTTCCGTTGCCGACTGACGCGTCACGGCTGCGTGTGCCTTGAGGTCGGGGGTGTTGCTGTATTTGTAGCCCTTGAATCGTGGGGTCGCAACGATATACTGAAGCAACCTCTTTACGCATACGTCAAGGTCAGCCTCCTTGAGTTCTCCGCTCTTCACCTTGCTGACAATCTCGTCAATCTGCTTCTGCTCACCTGGTTCCATAAGGTCGTTGCCTGCATGAATCTGTGCTCCTGTGTTGCGCTGACCTATCCAGTCGGTCATCACGATTCCCTTGTAACCCCATTCGTCGCGAAGGATGGTGGTGAGCAGTTCTCTGTTCTCCTGAGTGAGAGGCCCGTTAAGGCGGTTGTACGATGACATGACAGTCCATGGCGATGCTTCCTTAACTGCAATTTCAAAGCCCTTGAGATAGATTTCACGGAGTGCGCGCTGGCTTATCACTTCATTAACGGCTGTGCGGTTGGTCTCCTGGCTGTTTGCGGCAAAATGCTTCACGCTTGTGCCGACACCCTGACTCTGGATGCCCCTCACGTATGCGGCTGCTATCTTACCAGTGACAAATGGGTCTTCGGAGTAGTATTCGAAATTGCGTCCGCAGAGTGGCGAACGGTGTATGTTCATGCCAGGAGCGAGAAGTACGTCGCATCCATATTCGAGTACCTCGTTTCCTATTGCACTGCCCACGCTCTGTACGAGTTCTGTGTTCCATGTACATGCTAATGCCGTTCCCACAGGAAAACCTGTTGCGTAGTATGTCTTGGTGTCATTCTTGCGTGTTGGGTTGATGCGGACACCGGCAGGACCGTCAGAAAGCACAGTGGCAGGAATGCCGAGCCTGTCGATAGGTCGGGTGGCACCTGCTGCCCCTGGCACTATGTCGGCATGAGCACCCAGCATTCCGTTGCTCGAACCGGCATCGCCCTGTGCGTGGCTGTAACCAACGCATAATGTAGCCTTCTCTACTAATGTCATGCTTTTCAGCACTTCATCCACATTGTCAGATTGTAGTTTCACTTGTGCCTGTGTGCTGCCAGAGCTTATCGTCAACAAGGCAGCTGTTGCTAAGTTAAGTAATTTCATGTTTTCAGATGTTGTTTGATTAGTATTTTGTGCAAATATAGATAAAAAATACTAAAAACAAAACCAAATAGAAAACTAAAAACTAAAACTAACCCCGACTCAACCCGTTTTAGGTTTTAGTTTTGGTTTTCGTCTCTAATCCCCTTGCAAATATCTTCAGGTATTTCTCTGTGAGTTTATGGAGATCCTTCTGACATTTCGTTGCTGCATCAGAAAGGTGTCCGTACTTTTTGTATATATCGTTTAATGTCTGGTTCTGCTCTGTCATGAACTCTATGACTTCGCCGTATAATTTGCCTATTTCTTTGGATGAGAGGCCATACTGGGTTGCTGTCTGCATGAAGTCTGTTATGAGTTTGTCAATCTGGTGGTTTTCTTTTGCAATCGAGATGAAATAGGTGTCCATGTTCTCCCAATACTTATGCTTGCCACCTGTGTATATTGTCCTCTTGTCCTGTTCGTCAATGGAATGGTACATGCCTTCTATGAGTTCTTTCTTGGCTTCTATTACTTCTGCCTTCAGCTTCATGTTGAACATCTGGGTTTCGGTGAGGTTCTTGAGCGGATCGTTCGTCTGTGCAGCTTCATGCAATTCTTCATCATCTTTCTCCCACACAACCACAGTATCTTCAACCACATCATTGCGATAACCTCCATTGACTTCCACATCGTCATTGTCATGACCTGCTATCATGCTTTGCCCTGAATATCTGCCCACGCGGTTCTCAAAATCGCGGTCTTCATCGTAGTAGCCATTGTGTGTGGTGATACGGTATGTCTCACCTGGCACCATGTCAATGTTTGTCCACAGTTTGCAAAGTGAACCGTCAGGCATGACGGTTCGGATGCGTCCCACCTTGCGCTTAGGGATTTCTACGTTCAGTTCGAACTTGTGGTCTTCAACAAACATATAGGCAATCTTGTCCTTGAACTGTGGGTCGTCACCAATGACAAGAAGATTCAGTTCGTCAATCGATTCTGTCCTCATGGTGAGTTTGTTCAGCTCATCGTAAGTGTCTGCCATATAGAAGACGTATAGCGAGTCATTGATGTCGTGTCCCATGCGTCCGTCTATCCTGAATGTGTTCTTGGGAGCTTTTGCCATATCCCTTTCATAGAGATCCGGACGGAGGGAAGTAATCATGAAGATATCACCACTGATATATCCGTTCATTGATGAGAACACGATGGCATATATATCGCGAAGCTGAGGGTTCTCGGTGTTCTTTGTTGCCATGTACCACATATCTTCATTCGAATATTTGCGGATGCGTAGATTGTTCATGTTGTTCGTGTCAGTAGTAATCTTGACGGAGAAATTCTCATTGCTTCCTGGCGCGAGATGCAGTATCTGATAGGATACAGCCTCGTCTTGCATGAATGCATCGGCAATCGAAGTTGCGAAAGGTCTCCAATACTCACCTTCCTTCAGCACTTTCTCAAAATGCACTATTCGCTGCTTTGAGTCCACTAATCCTGTATTTGGGTTCTTATAAACGGCATACTGCTGGATGCTCTTGTCGCCATAGTCGTTGATAATTTCATTGAGAACTTGCACAACATGAGTAGGAGTGTTATTATTACTCTTCACTTTTTTTGTTTGTGCGTTTGCTATTGTTATTGTGCTGCATGCGAGGAGCAGCATGATGATTATCTTTTTCATATTTTAGTTTTTGGTTTATGGTTATGGTTTTTGTTGGTTTGTCGGTTTATCGATTTTTACGGATTATCGGATTATTGATTTATCGATTTGTTGCAAAACTATCTCTCTGAAGTTTGTTCAAGATTGTATTTTGATATTTCGAGTTCCAGCTCCACCCATTTCAGGTAAGCCTCGTTGGCTTGCTTCCTCATAAGTTCGAGTTCCTCCTTTGTGTATTTGAGATTCTCAGGTCGGGTGATTGGAATGTCGCGTTCTGTGAGAGTTCGGGGGGTATGGTTTATGGTTGATGATTTATTGTTCATGGAAGGGTTATCGTCATTGTAGCATAGCGTCTCGTCATCGTTATAGGCATCGCCTTTACTGAAGTGTTTTGCTATTGCCGTGGCGAGTTGACTTTCACTTGCTGGTTCACCTTCCGTATTTATCTCTTCGTGAACTTCTGCCTGAGCAGTCAAACTCTCTTCTTGTGAGGCAGAGACCTTCGCCATTTGTTTGATATGCGGTTCTTCACAAGTCGTGTTTTGAGGCAGATCATGTACATTGTTGGCAATAAACTGCTGAGGTTTCTCTTTTCCCACATTATCTATCTGATGCAATGAAGAATCCTTCTCAACTTTTGCAATTCTTGTTCCGCTGACATCCTCAACGCCATTCTTAGGTGGGGTGAGATACACCGCCAATATTGCTGCAACACAGGCAGCTGCCACCCATGGCCAGATGCGGATGCTTCTGGTTCGCTTGGCTTTGTTCACTTCCTTCTCCACTCTCTGCATCAGTCGGGCATTGATGTCGGAAGGCATCGGAGGACGTGTCGTTTCCTCCTGTCGTATCGCTTCACGAAGAGAAGCCATCTGCATGTCTTGTCCTGATGGAGTCCCCTCCCATAGGGGTGGGTTAGGGTTGGCCTTTATCTTCATGATTGTAACATTTTTATTATTTTACAGAGTTTCTTTCTTGTTCTGCTGAGTTTCGATGCAACGGTTGTAGGTATCGATTCCGTTACGTATGCTATCTCCTTCAGGCTCATCTCATCGTAGTAGAACATCGTGATTATAGCCTGCTCATCGGGTGGCAGATACCGCATTGCCGCTCGTATGAGTTGTACGGTCTCTGGATTCGTATGCCCGAAAGTCTCTTCCACTTCTGCCTCAGATAGTGACTCGGCTTTGCCCTCATTATCTTCGAAGTAAATAACCGCTTGCCGCTTTCGCCGTAAAAAGGTTATGCTCTCGTTGTATGCAACTCGTGACATCCATGTCTTGAACGATGATTTCCGTTCGTCATACATATTTATATTACAGAAGACCTTGACAAAAACATCCTGATACACCTCCTCAGCATCCTCCACCCCAGTCACCAGTCGCACTACTTGAGCCCACACATAATTGCCGTATTGCTCAAGCACCATCTGCTGCACCTTGGGACTTCGTCGCCTCAGCCCTTCTATGATTTGTATCTCAGTTTCTGCCATTGTTTCATTGTCTCCTGTTTATATATACGAGAGAAATGTGATAAATATTGCAAGAGTTGCAAGAAAACATATAAAAAACAAGAAAACGTAACAATTATGTTACTTTGTTACGCTTTCTCGTTTGTTTAATTATTATAAATGTGATTTATTACAAGCAAAAAATAATAGGCATGCTGAACCATGAATTGACTGGCTTTTTGTTTTGCGTGGCTGGCTTGAATCTTGGTAGCAGTTTGACGACTCGAATCGCCTCTGCATCAATTGTTGGCGAAACTCCTCTTTGTATTGTCACATCACCTATGCTGCCATCTGTATCAACAACGAAACGAACGGTTACTTTCCCTTGAATGCCCAATTCTTTGTCGTGCTTTGGGTATTTGACGTTCGTAGACAAGAATTTGAACAATGCTTCTTCACCACCGGGGAATTCGGCTACGGTCTCTTCTACGACAGTTGTTTTCTGAATGATGTACAATCCTTCGTTTGCCGACAGATCGTCATTGGGACCAATAAAAATGTTGTATGGGCTAAGAATAGATTGAAAGGGGAACTCGTCAGGGATAGCTCCGAAAACCAAACTGACTTCTTTAGTGACATCCTCAAACCAGTCGGGATGCTCTTTGTAAATCCTCAAAATGGAGTCGCACCTCTCCTTGTATTTCTCACCTTCTGCTTGCCAGGACATGTCGTCTTCTTGGCTGCATTCCGTTTCTTCTTCTTGAAGCAAACTGTCGCAATCTGCCCAGTTCGTGGCAATGTACTTCTGATAATGACTCTCGTCGATATGCAGTTTGTTCAATGCGTCAACAATCTCACGACTCAACTCGTTAGTATTCCCTCCGCTCAACCCTCTAATCGAGCTGGCTCAAGATGCCAAATGAGCTGACTCAAATGACGATCTGAGCCAGCCCATTTGGTAACCTGAGCCAGCTCACCAAGAGATTTGTGCCAGCTCGTTGAGGGATTTGACCTGACTCGCTTTAGGGGAGGTGTGACCATCCACCACTTATGCCTGAGTTGTGTGATAATAGGACGTCAAGTGTTATCGTCCATTATCCTTAAGTGATATTGCGACATGAAACCATCGTATTGCGGCACGAAATGATGGTATTGTGTCATGAAATGACCATTTCGTGTCACAATACGACGTGTTTTAATATACTATGTATCTTGGCGCTTAATCCTAACGTCTCTTCAATATCACTAACTCTGCATCTGCTCCATCCTTTCCGTATTCGCTCACAAGGATGTATTTCTCACAACATGCTATGCCATAGCAACGGCTGTCGGATTTCTGTATCTGGTTGCCCCAGTAGGTTGTGTTGTCATCGAGGAGTTTCACTTCATTACCGTTGATGGTGTATGCCTGGTTGATGAATGCACCTTGCAGCACGTAGAGATTTGTTATCTGCAGTTCTGGGATTCCGAGGGCATTCACCTCATTGATGAATGTATTCTTCATAGGGTGGTTGGCATGTGGGATTGCATCGGCAGGCAGGTTCCAGCGCTTGAGGGTGGGGAAATACTTTAGCAATTCCTCTTTGTATTCGCAACTGGTTAAATTCTTGCCTGAGTTCTTGTTGTACTCCTCAACGAACATTGAGCAGTACTGTGCCATTTCCTCCATGGTGAAGTCGCCTGTGAATGCTCCGTCCTTATAGCAGTAGATGCAGTAGTCATCGCTTTTATTTCCGTCGGCATTGGTGCCGAGTACATTGTCGGTCAGAGGCATTCCGCAGCTCTGACAAAATTTCATTTCGTTCATTTTCTCTATGATTTTTGTGATTGATGGTGCAAAGGTACGGTTTTATTTATGAAGAGACTTGAAAAAAAGGACATTTTCATGCTTTATGTACTTTAAGAAACGTATATTAAAACGATATTGCAAATATTGTTGTTATATTTTACTTGTCTAATATCAATTTTATAATAAAATCGAGTCTTTAGTGAAAAAATGTTTGCAAAAATTAGTTTATTCTATCAAAATGTTATAACTTTGCAGCGAAATCAAGACAAAAAGCAAACAAACACTACAAACACAAAGCAATATGGCGAGCATGATCGATTTCACTAAGATGCATGGATGCGGCAATAATTATATTTATGTGTATTTGCCTGACAACCCTATTCCTGATTTGGAAAAGGCGTCGGTGGAATGGAGCAGGTTTCATTTTGGAATTGGAAGTGATGGACTCATCACAATTGATAAGTCTGAGGTGGCAGATTTCAAGATGAGAATTTTCAATAATGATGGCAGCGAAGCTATGATGTGCGGTAACGGTGTGCGTTGCTGTGCTAAGTTTGTTAGTGACAAAGGGCTGACGGACAAGGATGTTGTCACCTTCGAGACGCTTTCTGGAATTAAGGTCATCACTCTTATAAAAGATGATAGTGGAGTGGTCACGGGTGCTACGGTTGACATGGGTGAGGCGATTCTGAAGAACAAGTCACAGATGGCTACCCCTGACGGTGGAATGGTTGACGGCATGGTGGGCGGATGGCAAGGCACTTACGTTTGTATGGGCAATCCGCATTTCGTTATATTCGTCGAAGACATCAGCGCCATTGACCTGACGGCAGAGGGCAGGAAGATGGAGTTCAACCCGATGTTCCCAGAAAGATGCAATATTGAGTTCGCACAAATACTACCCGACGGCACCATACGAATGAGAGTGTGGGAGAGAGGTTCGGGAATAACAATGGCATGTGGCACAGGAGCATGTGCCACATCGGTAGCCGCAACACTCACAAACAGGACAGGACGCGCAAACACAATCATCATGGATGGAGGTCCGCTGACAATAGAGTGGAAAGAGAATAACCACGTGTTTATGACTGGTCCTGCAACAAATGTTTTTGAGGGGAGAATCAGTCTTCCCAAATAGCAAAAACGAACACAAAACAGAATAAAAACTAACAATCAACACTTATTTTAGGGCATTATGGCTTTGGTTAATGAAAATTTCCTTAAATTAGCACCTTCTTACTTGTTCAGCGACATTGCTAGGAAGGTTGCAGCATATAAAGAGGCTAATCCGGACAAGAGGATTATTCGTCTGGGTATTGGTGATGTGACTCAGCCGCTGGCTCCTGCTGTCATTGAGGCTATGCACAGAGCGGTGGAGGAGATGGCAAGTGCTGAGACATTCCGCGGATATGGTCCGGAGCAGGGTTATGACTTTCTCCAGAAGGCAATCATCGAGAATGATTTCAAGCCGAGGGGCATTGAACTGGGCGTGGACGAAGTGTTTGTGAATGATGGTGCCAAGAGCGACACAGGCAACATTGGCGATATTCTCTCTAAGGATAACGTCATCGGTGTGACTGACCCTATCTATCCTGTTTACATCGACTCGAACGTGATGGCTGGAAGGGCAGGTGAGAATGTGGATGGTTTGTGGAGCAACATCGTTTATATGCCATGTAACGGTGATAACGACTTCACTCCGTCGTTGCCAGAGAAGAGGGTGGATGTGGTGTATCTGTGCTACCCGAATAACCCAACTGGCACGGTCATCACGAAGGAGCAGTTGAAGAAGTGGGTTGACTTTGCCATCGAGAATGATGTACTGATAATGTACGATGCTGCATACGAGGCTTACATTCAGGATGAGAGCATTCCTCACAGCATATACGAGATTGAGGGTGCAAAGAAGGTGGCGATAGAGTTTCACTCGTACTCGAAGACGGCAGGGTTCACAGGTGCAAGGTGCGGATACACCGTGGTGCCTAAGGAACTGACTGCAAGAAAGGCTGATGGTGAGAGGGTGCAACTGAACAAGGTGTGGTTGCGCAGACAATGCACCAAGTTCAACGGAACGAGTTACATAACACAGCGTGGTGCAGAGGCAATATACTCACCTGAGGGCAAACAACAGGTCAAGGAGACAATCGCTTATTATATGGAGAATGCACGCATCATGAGGGAGGCTTTCGCTGAGATGGGCGTGAAAACATACGGTGGTGAGAATGCTCCTTACATCTGGGTGAAGGCTCCGAAGGGAATGACGAGCTGGGAGTTTTTTGATGCTCTGCTCACTGAGGCTAACGTGGTGGGAACACCTGGCGTAGGGTTTGGTCCTGCTGGCGAAGGATATTTCCGCTTCACTGCTTTCGGAAAGAAAGAAGACTGCATTGAGGCAATGCAGAGAGTTAAGAGCTGGCTGGGGAAGTAATGACCCTTTAACTCGAAAATTCGATACTTTGAAAATTAAAAAGAAAACAAAATATAAACTTTAAAGTAAAAAGATTATGGCTGCAAAACTTAGACTTCAAGTAGTGGACGAGGCGTTCAAGCGCCGTCCAGTAGTGGTTGAAATGCCAAAAGAACGTCCGTCGGAGTATTTCGGCAAGTATGTCTTCAATAAGCAGAAGATGTTCAAGTATCTGCCTTCAAAGGTGTACAAGAAGATGTGTGACGTCATCGACAATGGTGCTCCATTTGACCGTACAATTGCTGACGCAGTTGCTGAAGGCATCAAGAGATGGGCTATCGAGCTCGGTGTGACTCACTATACTCACTGGTTCCAGCCTCTTACAGAGGGTACTGCTGAAAAGCATGACGGTTTCGTAGAGCACGACTGGAAAGGCGGTATGGTGGAAGAGTTTGAAGGTAAGCTTCTCGTTCAGCAGGAGCCTGACGCATCTTCATTCCCTTCAGGCGGCATCCGTTCTACTTTTGAGGCTCGTGGTTATTCTGCTTGGGATCCAACATCACCTGTGTTTGTCATCGGCGACACTCTCATGATTCCTACTATCTTCATCTCATACACAGGTGAGGCACTTGACTATAAGGTGCCATTGAAGAAGGCTCTCTTCGCTGTTGACAAGGCTGCAACGTCTGTCGTTCAGTATTTCAACCCTGACGTGAAGAAGGTCATCAGCAACCTCGGATGGGAACAGGAGTATTTCCTCGTAGATGAGGCTCTCTATGCAGCTCGTCCTGACCTTGTGATGACTGGCCGCACTCTCATGGGACATGATTCTGCAAAGAACCAGCAGATGGATGACCACTATTTCGGTTCTATCCCAGCACGTGTTGAAGAGTTCATGAAGGACATTGAGATTCAGGCTCTTGAGCTTGGTATCCCTTGTAAGACTCGTCACAACGAGGTTGCTCCTAACCAGTTTGAGCTTGCTCCTATCTTTGAGGAGACAAACCTTGCGGTTGACCACAACATGCTGATGATGTCAATCATGAAGCGTGTGGCACGTAAGCATGGTTTCCGTTGCCTTCTCCATGAGAAGCCTTTCAAGGGCATCAACGGTTCTGGTAAACACAACAACTGGTCGCTCTCTACTGACACAGGCATTTTGCTCCATGCACCTGGCAAGACTCCGCTCGACAACTTGCGTTTCGTCACTTTCACAGTTGAGACTCTCAAGGCTGTTTATGACCACAACGGCTTGCTCAAGGCCTCTATCATGAGTGCAACAAATGCTCATCGTCTCGGTGCTAATGAGGCTCCTCCTGCAATCATCTCTTCATTCCTTGGAAAGTCGGTTACTGATCTCCTCGAGCATGTAGAGAAAGCAGACACAGATGATATCCTTCAGGTGGCTGGCAAGACAGCTCTCAAGCTTGACATTCCATCGGTTCCTGAATTGATGATTGACAATACTGACCGTAACCGTACTTCTCCATTCGCCTTCACTGGAAACCGTTTTGAGTTCCGTGCTGTAGGTTCTGAAGCAAACTGTGCTTCTGCCATGCTCACACTCAATACTGCTGTTGCTGAGGCTCTTGCAGATTTCAAGGTGCGTGTTGACGCTCTCATCGAAAAGGGTGAATCAAAGGAAGCAGCAATACTGAAGGTCGTTCGTGAGGACATCAAGTACATCAAGCCTATCATCTTCAACGGCAACGGTTACGGCGACGAGTGGAAGGAAGAGGCAAAGAAGCGTGGTCTCTGCTGTGAAACTTCGGCACCAATCATCTTCGACCATTACACTTCGGAATCGTCTGTCAAGATGTTTGAGAGTCAGAACGTGATGACTAAGTTCGAGCTTGAGGCTCGTAACGAAATCAAGTGGGAGACTTACACTAAGAAAATCCAGATTGAAAGCCGCATCTTCGGCGACCTCTGTCTGAACCACATAATCCCAGTCGTTACTAAGTATCAGTCAATGCTCATTGACAACGTACATAAGGTACACGCTATTTTCTCGGGTGAAAAGGCTCACCAGATTTCAAAGGAGAACATGCACATCATCGAGAAGATCTCTGACCATGAGTCATTCATCATCGAGAATGTTGACAAGATGGTTGAGGCTCGTAAGGTGGCAAACAAGATTGAGGACGAGCGTGAGAAGGCTATAGCTTACCACGATACAGTTGCTCCACTTCTTGAGGAAATACGCTACCATGTTGACAAGCTCGAGACAATCGTTGACGACGAGGCATGGCCACTTCCTAAGTATCGTGAATTGCTCTTCATCCGATAAATGAAGTAAAGGTAAAGGCAGGAGACCTTTTCAACCGGGTCTCCCGCCTTATGATAAAAAGAGTAGAATGAAAATTCTATTTCTTTTGTTGGTTGTTTTAAGTTTTTTCGTAGTGGGCGTAGTGATACGCCCACTACTTGTTTTGTGTAACAAATTGTATTATGTAGCAATTTATGTTTATGTGAACAACCGATTATCCCCAATTGTTTTTATTTGTCGCTGCCGAAGTAGAACCCTGGTTCTGGCGGTTGGTTGTATGCAACATTTTCTGTAGCTACGCTTATGCGGTAAGGAATGTCGTTCATGAATGAAAGGAACTTGTAGTTGGTAGGAATTGTAGTGGTGTATATCCTGAGTTCAGAACTGTCGTTTGTTCTTACTGCCACTTCCTCGCGCCAGTCTCCAAAAATGTCGGCAGACAAACATGGATTCTGTTTTGTACCATTATTGAATGTGCAGCCTTCCTTGGTGAAATCCTTCAACATATCCATGCTCTGAGTCTTCCAGTTATACTTGCTTACTGCACCTCTGTCAAGCATTTCGCGAAGTTTGTCGCCATCCCACCACACGGCAAAATTGATAGGGATACGTGCTTCTGGTGCATGGGTGTTTCCTTTTACATCGTAGTATCCACGACGGGTTATTGACCACATCTCAAGACCGTAGTTGGTAGGGTCGATATCAGCTGCCATTCCTCTGCCTACATCAGTATTATCAGGAATTTGGAATATTATACGGCCGGTCTTTGCATCACGGAAGTCGCTTCCGTCGCGTTTGTTCTCATGAACATCCCACACTTGAAGCGAAGTGCTGTCAGGATAGAATGCCATTTGGTGAATAGCGTCGCCATGTCCCATGTTGGTGGTGTAGAGTGGTGTGCCGTCGTTGTTGACTGCCATTGACCCATAAGTGATTTCATCGCATCCGTCACCATCAACATCTGCAACTCTCAAATTGTGATTGCCTTGTCCGCTGTAATGCTTGCCTCTCTTATCATACTTTTGAGAGTCGAATAACCATTTGAGAGTTAAGTCTTTGCCATTCCAATCGTATGCGGCAAGATAAGTCTTTGTATAATAACCACGGCACATTACTGCACTTGCATGTTTGCCGTCAAGGTATGCAACGGCAGCAAGGAAGCGGTCGCAACGGTTACCATAAGTGTCGCCCCAATCGGCAAGGTTGCCACGGGGTGGGATGTAGTCAACGGTTTTCATGGCACGACCTGTTGCACCTTCAAATACGGTCAGGTATTCAGGACCATCAAGTATTCTTCCTGAAATATATGTTCGTTTTTCGTTTTCCTTGCCTCTGATTGTTTTGTTAATCTCACCACTCGTAACCCAATTGGCTGTTGAGTCGCCTATCACGTTCCCTAAGCCATCACGAGTCCCGTCTGCTGTCTTCATGATAATCTCAGAACGACCATCGCCATCAAAGTCATATACGAGAAATTGTGTGTAGTGTGCTCCTGCTCGAATGTTTCTGCCGAGATCGATGCGCCACAGCAATGGTGATGTGGTTGATGGTGCTTTGCCAATAGATGGTATTTTGTAGCAGTCAAATATTACATTGCCAGTAAATCCTTCGTGACTGTTGTCATGACTGTTTGAAGGATCCCATTTGATTATTATTTCATATTCTCCATCACCATCCACATCCCCTACGCTTGCATCGTTTGCAGAATACCGGTATGTTCTTCCGTCTGGTGTGACGCCATCTGCAGGTTTTTGCAATGCAATAGAAATATAATCCTTGCAGTCTGCCTTGAGAAAGTATTTGACAGTTTCTGTCTCTTTTTTCTTCACTATAGTTCGTAACTCATATTCGGCATCTGCATCTGCCTTTTTTGTCTTGAAGAATGTGGACGATGTTATTGGCGCCTTGTTAATTTTCTCGCCATTTCGGTAAATGTTGAACGATGTGGCTTTGTCGTCTGACTCCAGCATTCTCCATGATACAGCCACGCTATCGCCATCATGTATACACACAAGTCCTCGCCCTAATTTCTCTTTTGCGATGTCGTTAGAATAATGTGGTTGTGCATCTGCCAATGTTGTAAACATGGCAAATGCACAAAATAGTAGCGTTCTTGCTCTCATTGTTTCTCCTTTAGTTAGTTTTCTCAGTTAGTGTTTTGATTGTTAGTCAGTTCTCATTGAGAGCAGCAAATGTGGTTGTCTGGCAAGATTGTGAATTGGTTATCATTATTAATCAGCCATTATTGTTGCTGCTTAGTTTTTTACGTCAATTGTTGCAGATTTCAGTTCGTAGTATGTACCGTATGAACCCCATAGTGTCTGTTTGATAGTGAAAGACTTAAGGTCTATGTCTTCTGCTTTGTTCACATAAACAGTATCTGTAAAGTAGCTTTTGAACGAACGGAACAATTCGTTTTTAATTACGTTGAGAGTTACTGTACGCACCACGTTAGCGTCAAATCGTTTTGTCGCCTTTTCGTTGCATAGAGCAATTGCGTAAAGTTGTGATGATTGGTTAGACTCTGCTGACTCTCTAAACATGTAGTCACTTATTGGGTCTGTACCATTTATATTTAATGTAGAAAGACAAGCCTTTACCTTCTTGTCCAAGACTGCGTTGGCTTCATCTGAGAACATTATAGTGTCTGTTGCTACAATATAATTGATTTCTGCACTTGAAGAAGGGTCGTCAATACATGATGTAAGCGACATGGAGCACAAAGCAACCATCCAAATAATGATAAAGTGTATTTTTTTCATTTATTATTGAATTAATTATGTTGTATTTATTGTAGTTGAATTATTATAGCTGAATTATAGTTGAATTATTTGTTTTAGTTCTTTTACCGTTATAAGATGGTAATGACTCCTTTTTGTTTTATTTCTGGCATTAATCGGATGTATGTTTCAATCCCTTTGAAATCACATCCTCAAAGTCGTTCCCATTTGATGGTTTGTTCAGCATACGGTTGTACCTGAACTCCAAAGGACCTGAACCGGTAAGATGCTTGAACCACTTTCCAAAGTATGATTGGTTAGGGAAATGTAGGGTGTCAGAGATGTCCTTGATTGACATGTTGGTGTTTGTCACCATTTTCTTCGCATCTACGAGTAGGGCTGTAGAAATCCATGCACTTGGGGATTTCCCTGATTTCTCCTTTATTATTGCGCTGAAATATCTACTTGTCAGGTATTGTTGTCCTGCATAGAATGACACCTCGTGTTCAGTTTTGTAGTGTTTGTACAGAGAAGTCACAAACTTTTGGAAAATCTCATCCTTACGAGACATTGGTATAGCATCGTTTCCCAAGTCGTTAGTGTAGCATTGCAGTATTTCCAGTATCAGACTTGATGTCACATACTGTATCTGCTTACGGTTTATTTCAAGCATTGGCAGATTTTCAGCATTTTCACTTTCCGATTGGCTGTTTGCCATTTTGTCTTTGATCTTGCTGAATAGTATGATATGCTGCATCATCATTTCATACTGTTTGTCTGTCAGTTCAACATAAGGCAATTGCTTTATTTTGAATACGGCGTTGAAATTTGTCACTTGATATAGAATCGGCTGAACCAATTCCAAATCAGCACCAATCAGAATTCCCTTCAAATTACGTGAGTGACTGACGATTTTGAGTTTGCTGTATGAGAAATAAGTGATGAGTGATTGGCGTCCCATCGTGTACTCATGCTCGTCAATGGAAAGTGTCACCTCTCCGTCTTTACAAATGAATATTCCTGTTTTAGTAAGCTGAATTTCTTCTTCCTCAGCATTGAGAATGTTCACTTCTCCTCCTTGTAATTCATGTATTGCAACTTGTTCGTTTAGCATAACTCTGTGATTTTTGATTACAAAATAACGGAAAATTCATTGAAGAAACAACTATTTAACCATTTTTTATGGCAAACAAAGTACCAATTAGACAAAAATGGGTCATTTTCGGACATTTATGTGTCAAAACAATCCCTTATCTTTGCACTCAACAATAAAGGCAGATTCCATAAATTATAAAATCTCTTGTCTATACCATTTCAATCTAATTGACTGGATCTTCCTTTAGCAATTGTATAACTTAATATATTATTATATGAAAAATTTTTTGTCAATTTCCGTAGTGACTTTATTCTCTTTTGTATTGCTGAGTTGTGGTGGTACGAAGCAGAAAAAAGCTAAAGAGCCAATGGTGCAGGTCGAAGAAATTATGTCAGGAGCATCTGCACAGGCAATGTCGTTTACTGGAAAAACAAAGTCGGCATCAGATGTTAATTTGTCATTTAGGACAAGCGGGCAAATCATGAAACTGAATGTGCGTGAAGGTGATCATGTTAGCCGAGGACAGGTTGTTGCTGTAATGGATCCACGTGACTATCAGGTGCAGCTTGCTGCCACACAAGCTGAATACGAACAGATAAAAGCAGATGCTGAACGTATATTCGCCCTTTATGAAGAAGGAAACACTACCGCAAGCAATTATGATAAAGCACGTTATGGACTTCAACAAATAAGTCAGAAACTTGCTAATCATCGTAACCAATTGTCAGATACTCAATTGCGTAGTCCTATTGATGGCTATGTCCAGAAGAAGTTGCATGAGCAAGGAGAGACCGTAGGTTCTGGAATGCCTGTCATTACGGTGTTTGAAAGTGGCGATACTGAGGTTGAGATAAACGTAAGCGCATCAGACTTTGCCAATATGGACGAGATAAATAACTTCTATTGTACGTTTGATGTCACGGGTGAAGAGGAGTATCCGTTGGCTATCTCTAACAAAAGTCAGGAAGCTAACGCGTCGCAACTATATACGGTACGATTGAAGTTTGTTTCAAACATTGACAATACTAAAATTACTCCTGGAATGACGACAATGGTTTATGCCGTCAATAATAGCTCTGACGCTCCAGTTGGGTATGATATCCCTTCTACAGCTTTGTTGCATGAGAATGGAAAATCATACGTTTTTGTGTATGACGAGAAGAGTTCTAAAGTAAAACGAACAGAAGTGAATGTGATGAATATTAATCGTGACGGATCAGCAACAGTAGGCACTGGTGTGAAACAAGGTACGTCAATTGTTGTGAAAGGTGTGCATCACATCAAAGATGGTCAGAAAGTGAGAAAGATGGAACACCCGTCAATAAGTAACGTAGGGAATCTGATATAAATGACGGAAACGCCTACTTTTTATATGTATTAATTAATTTTGAACAGTTACTAATAACCTAACAAGTTCAGAAACTTGAATTAATAATTGTATTTTATGATAAACTATAGTAAATGGGCACTTGACAATCGGAAGTTAATCAATTTCCTTGTCGTGTGTCTTCTTATAGGAGGTGTTTTTGCTTACAATTCCATGAGTAAGCTTGAAGACCCTGCAATTAAGGTTAAGCAGGCAATGGTCATAACCACCTATCCAGGTGCTTCTGCACACCAAGTGGAGCTTGAGGTAACTGATCCTCTTGAAAAGAGTATCAGAGAAATGAATACAATAAACAATATAACCTCATCAAGTTATGCAGATTTGAGCCTTATTACGGTGGAACTGCTTCCTACTGTGCCTGATGACGAAGTGGAGCAGCAATGGGATGCTTTGCGTCGTAAAGTTTCAAATGTACAAAGTAAATTGCCTGCTGGTGCTTCCCCTTCATCTGTGCGTGATGACTTTGGGGACGTGTATGGAATGTTTTATGCACTCACAGGTGATGGTCATTCTGATACTGAGTTGAATGACTATGCTGAGCTTATCAAACGTGAGGTTTGTGCTATAGATGGGGTGAGCAGAGTTGATATTTATGGACGCAGGAACATATGCATCAATATCGAGATGCGCGAAGACCAGATGGCGCACCTTGGAGTAATGCCTACTGAGGTGATTCAAACCCTCAGCAACCAGAACAAGACGAGTTATGCTGGATATTATGACAACGGAAACAAGCGTGTGCGTGTTACGGTAGATGACAAGTTCCGATTTGTTGATGACATTGCAGAAATGCTTATTCAGGGTCATGATGACGAACAGATACGAATAAAAGATATTGCTCACGTCACAGAGGCTTATGAGGCAACCACTCGTAACATGATGAAACGTGACGGAGTGCCAGCTCTCGGCATAAGCA
The DNA here is from genome assembly GCA_045616905.1 of Bacteroidaceae bacterium. GTDB lineage: Bacteria > Bacteroidota > Bacteroidia > Bacteroidales > Bacteroidaceae > Minthosoma. The sequence goes on along the minus strand of JAZLHP010000040.1, from coordinate 16,510 downwards.
TTGCGTGTGCTTCCGATCACGATATCTTGAAGGTGGGTGATCAAGTCGAGAAATGCATGGAGGAACTTGAGAACCGTTTCCCTGCTGGCGTGGAGTGTCAGAAGGTGTTCTTTCAGCCAGAGCGTGTAAGTGATGCTCTTGGAACCTTCCTCATCAACCTTCTTGAATCCGTTTTGATTGTGGTTGTGGTTCTTGTTTTCTTCATGGGATGGAAAAGCGGAGTAATTATTGGTGCAAGTTTGCTTGTCATCGTGTTCGGCACGTTCCTTGTTTTGAAAGGCTTTGATGGCACACTTCAGAGAGTGTCTTTGGCAAGTTTTATTCTTGCTATGGGAATGCTTGTGGATAATGCGATAGTGGTGGTGGATGGCATTCTTGTGGATTTGAACCTGAAGAAACCACGTGTGGAAGCGTTGACTGCAATTGCTCAGAAGACAGCAATGCCTCTTCTTGGAGCCACTCTGATAGCCATACTTGCTTTCCTTCCTATCTTCATGAGTCCCGACACAGCCGGAGTTTATGTACGTGACTTGTTCATTGTCATGGCTGTTAGCCTTCTTCTCAGTTGGGTGCTTGCTCTTATGCATGTTCCTGTCATGAGTGATAAGATGTTTAATGAGAGCGAGGGCAATACGTCTAAAAATGATACGGAACCATCAACTGACATTTACAAAGGAAAGTCGTATGTGGTGCTTGAACGAGTGCTTAACTTTGGTCTTGCACACAGATGGACAATGATTATTAGTGCTGTTGCACTCCTTGCCATCAGCGGGCTCTGTTATAAATTCCTTAATCGTGCATTCTTTCCAGACATGGAGTATGATCAGCTCTATATGGAATACAAATTGCCAGAAGGTAACAACAGCAGTCAGGTGGAAGCAGATTTGGAATCTATTCGTACACGATTGATGAAGTATGACTACATCACACATGTTACAACGTCAATAGGTGGTACGCCTTCGCGCTATAACCTTGTACGTAGCATAGCCACTCCTTCGTTGTCGTACGGAGAGCTGATAATTGATTTCACTTCACCATCTGAACTTGTGAATCATATAGATGAATTGCAGAAAGAGGTCAGCGATATGTTCCCTGATGCTTACGTGAAGTTCAAGCGGTATAATCTCATGTTCAAGAAATATCCTATTGAGGCATGTTTTCATGGTCCTGATCCTGCTGTTCTTCATCAACTTGCAGATTCAGCTATTCGCATAGTAGAAGAAAGCGATATGGTGTATCTTGCTACAACAGATTGGGAACCTCAGGTGCCGGTGTTCAGCGTCAATTATGATCAATCTTCTGCACGAACAAGTGGACTTACACGTAGCGATGTCGCATTGAGCATGATGTCATACACCGGAGGTATTCCAATAGGAACGTTTTACGATGGTTTGAACCCAGAGAACATATATATAAAATGTGTGGACGAAGAGGGCAATAATGTGCCAGAACTTGAGAATGTGCAGGTTTTTGGTATGTTACCTAATGTCGGCAAGGTTGTTAATCGTAATACATTACAGCAGGTGCTTACCGGCACTCTTACTAAAGAGCAACTATTGGAGACAATCATACAGACGACACCATTGAAACAGGTGTCGCGTGGCATAGATATTAAATGGGAGGAACCAGTAGTGGTTCGTAGTGATGGAGCACGCACGCAACGTGTGCAATGTTCGCCATTCCCTGGAGTAGGAACCGAAGATGCACGTAAGTCAATAGCCGAGTCAATAGAGAAGATTCCATTGCCGGAAGGTTATTCGCTTTCGTGGGAAGGAGAGAAGAAAGCAAGTGACCAATCCATGAAGTATCTTTTCGACGGATTCCCTCTCAGCATAGTTATTATGATTCTCATTCTCATAATGCTGTTCGGTGACTACAAGAAACCTGCAATCATCTTCTGCTGCATTCCGCTTATTCTCATTGGTGTCATACCTACGGTGTTCCTTTCTGGCAAACCATTTGGTTTTGTGGCAATCGTGGGAGTGCTGGGATTAATAGGTATGATGATAAAGAATGGCATCGTTCTGATGGACGAGATTAACCTTCAGATTGACTCGGGAATTACACCACATGTAGCTTTAGTGCAGAGTGCTAAGTCACGCTTGCGACCTGTCATGATGGCAAGTCTTACCACCATACTTGGCATGATACCACTTGTTCCCGATGCCATGTTCGGTTCTCTTGCTGTCACTATCATGGGCGGTTTGTTTATGGGAACACTCATCACATTGATATTCATTCCGATATTATACGCGATATTCTTCAACGTAAAGAAATAGGATACCTAAATTGAGAACCAATAGATGACATTCCAACAACATCAATAATTATCAACATGAACTCAAATATACGAAAACTGATATTATTTGCTGTATTGCTGCCATTGCATGTGACGGCTCAGACATTAACGCTTGATGAATGTCGCAAAAAGGCTATAGAGTACAACAAATCCTTGTCATCGGCAAAGCTTAAACTTCAGCAAACTCAGTATGACACTCGTTATTACCGTAGTCAGTTCTTTCCGAAGATAGACATCATGGCTACCGACTTTTACAGTAATGCATCTGGAGACTTCACTATTGACGGAGGGCATCTTCCTATTTACACATTCAGCGAGACAGCTGGTAAATACGTGCCAAGTGTCAAGGTCAATCCTGATGGGTCGTATCAACTTCTGCAATATGCCGATTTCCCATCGCAGACGATGAAATGGAAACTGAACAACGTCATAGCAGCTGGTGTGTCACTCATGCAACCCATTTACACGGGAGGCAAACTCTCAACGGCTTTGAAGATGTCGAGATTAGGACAAGATATGGCAGAACAGAATATACGTCTCACGAAGTCGGAAGTTATTGTGCAGACAGACGAGGCATACATTCTTGCGGTACGTGCCAAGCAGCTTGGTGAAGTGGCAATGTCATACAAGTCGTTACTTGAAGAATTGAAGAAGAATGTAGAGGGGGCTTTTCGTCATGGCATGAAGACTCGTAACGATATTATGAAAGTTCAGGTGAAGCTCAATGAAGTAGAACTCAACATCACTAAGGCAGAAAACGCCTACCGCTTGGCATGTATGAACCTTTGTCATGTCATAGGAATGCCACTTACAACAGATGTTATGGTAGAGACGACCGACATGGACATGCTGATGAGTGATGCCGAACCAGTTACAGATGGATTTACCACTCAACGGCCAGAACACATCATCCTTGAACGTAAAACGCAATTGGCAGAGCAGTCGGTACGACTCGCCAAGAGTCAGCATCTACCAACTGTTATGGCAGGAGCATCATACACTTACAACCATGGTGGAGAACTTGCTGGTCATAGATTGCTTGACGGATCATCTGCCACGATAGGTGTGATGGTTAAGATTCCCGTTGACGTTTTCGGAGGTTCTGCGTCAAAAGTCAAATCAGCAAAGGTTGCATACCAGATGGCACAACTCGAACAGCAGGACAGCAATGAGAAAATGCAGCTTGAACTGATACAAGCCACCAATAATCTTAACGAGTCGCTCACAGAGGTGCAGATTTGTGAAAAGTCATTAGAACAGGCAGCAGAGAACATGCGTCTTTCAAGACAGCAGTACGAGGTGGGATTTGAGCCTCTTAGCGACTATCTTGAATCTCAATCGCTATGGCAGCAAGCAAGCGCAAACCTCGTGCAGGCACGATGCCAATATCTGCTTAGCATAACCAAGTATCGCAAGGCAAAGGGAGAGCTCTGCACCTCAGATTGACAGTTCCCTCTTGTTATAATTGTATTTCCAATAACTGGGGGTGTGTCAAAAGTGACACACCCTCCTGTATATTGTCTTGCCTTCATTTAGAAATGAATAGATACAATCTTGCCATTATATGTTTTAATCCAACCTTGCCTACGTCCAAAGGAGTCATGAACACTATACACCTTGGACGCTCCATTGGTTGAGGTAAGCACCAAACTCATGTAAATCCATTTCTCCTTGATAGCCTCCTGATACATGGCTACCGATGCGCCCACCTGGAAAAGGTCGGTTGCGGAAATACGTGAGCCATCGAGAAACTTGAAGATGGGAGCGCTATAGGTCTTGCCGTACTTTGCTGCAAATCGCTCACGCTTCTGCTTTTCAGCTGCAGCCTGGGCTTCGGATTCCTTCTGATCCTGTATCTTGGCTTGAATCTGCTTTTGAAGCGTCATCGACTCAATCTCGTCATACTCGCCATTGACATAGACCTTGAGGGTTCCATCCTTTTGAACGAGTACACCATTAAGATAGGCAAAATCGGAAACCTTCGTGGCTTTTTCCACCAAATGGCAGTAGCAGTTACGTTGCTGCCAACTCATGTAACCATAGTTCTTACGATCCATCTCCCACTCATTATTTTCATCTTTATAGTGGGTGTATGGCATCTTTATCTTACCACCAAAGACAGAACCATCATCATAGGTGATTCTAAATCCGTACATACAATCCTCGTTAAAAGCTGCTGCGTTACGAACCTCTACCGTTCCGCCTTCCAACTTCTTGCGAATACTTAGCAGGGCAGATACCTGTTCCCCCTCGCTGGTCTTATGGCTACTCCATAGACGGTAGTCACCATTTTCATACATCTTTTTATAATATGAGATTTTCCCTACACGAAATTCCAACTCGTCACCATTCTTGAACTTGGCTATTCTTCCGTCATATCCGCCGAAGAATCCTTCGGGCAGTTCGGCAAAGCCGCAATTTTCGTCCAACTTGCAGCGCACCATGTCTTTGATGTTCATTCCGGTTTCGGATTCCAGGGTATTTCCCTCAATGTCGGTAAGTGTGAACTTGTAGCGATCGACCTTTTCGTTAAAGTTGAGCACCATCAGATTGGGCAGCACTTTACTGACAGCGGTTAATTTACCTTGTGCGTCTACGTCAATCTTGTCCTTAGCCTTCAATTCGGCCATCTTGGCGGCACGCTGTTCGGGCGTCAGTTTGCTGGCAGGATTGACAGGACCTTTTATTTTAGGCGAGACCTGCACGTTCCAAATCACCTTGTTGTCTTGCGCAGCAACCTGTGCTTCCTTACTCAAGCTTCCCAGCACAATAAGTGCCAGGGTTGCAATCAATGCTTTAGTTTTCATCATATTTGTTTGTTGTTAATGGTTTGATTGTCTTGCTCTGTTTGTTATGATGTCGCAAAATTACTCTTTTCTTACAAATACTTTGTGCTCCATTTTGTTCCTTTCTGACAGGAAAGCAAAAAACACAAAGATTATTGATGCCAGACCAGGAAAAATACGTACCTTTGTAAAAGCTAACGCTACAATACAAAAAACTAATGATGACAACAGAAGAAAAAGACAAACTATATAACAGTCTTCGCAATCAGATAGAGCGCATGACGGGTGTGATGATGAAGACACGACGACATTATGACATGATGGCAGAGATGGTGTTTAAGCATACGGGAAACATGCTTTCCCCTACAACGCTACGCCGATTCTGGGGGTATCAGGAAGCGGATGTAACTGTATCAAAGCATACGCTGGACGTATTAAGCATGTTTGTGGGTCACCGCAATTGGGATGATTTCACTCAGGCATATCTCAGTCAAACGACCGACAAGAGTACGTCGAACAGCAACTTCATAATCAATACGAAAGCTGTAAAATCTGCTGATCTGGCATACGGTCAGCAAGTGGTCATCACTTGGTTGCCTGACCGGCGCATTGTGGTTGAACACGTAAGCGACGATGTCTTTCAGGTGGTGAGTAATGAGAACAGCAAACTGCAACCTGGCGACATCTTTCACTGCAGCCAACTGGTCAACGGCATGCCACTGCTATGCACCAATCTACAGCGCGAAGGTGTTATGCCGATGAGCTATATTGGGGGAAAGGAGGGAGGAATAAGTTTTACTCTGCTTTGATGTCCTGTTCCTTCCAAAAGAGTGCATTGCGATAGCTCTGCTCTGAACCTTTGGACACATGAATGCGTAGATGCAATCCCTTGAAAATGTCTGTGATGCGTGGCGGCACAGGATTCATCACATAAAGGTCTGTCAGACTACTGCATCCCCAAAAGACATAGTTGCCTATTTCCCTTACCGTGGAGGGAATGGTGAGCGTCTGCAAGCTCTGACATTCCCAAAACACTTCCCTTTCTATCACTTCAAGACCTTCGTGCAGATGCACCATGCGAAGGTTGCGACACAATCCGAATCCATCCTGCTTCAGCACTTTCACGTTAGCTGGCACATCTATTTCTTCCAATCCATCGCACAGCGAGAACGTTCTGGAGCAGCAAAATCTCTTGTGCCTCCAGGCGATGAAATGAAGGTGTCGGTGTATGCGAATCCGAGGTCAACAATCTTCAGAGTGTTTCCCATGCGCGACACCATGAGGTAGGCTGGCTTCAGATCAAGGTGCAAGATTTGTCGCTCATGCAGGTAACCAACACCATCAAGCAACTGCAGAAGTATCTTCTGCACATTGGCTTCGCTGCAGAAGAAATCAGGACTTTGCTCTAAAAAGACATCAAGCGTCACTCCATCAATGCTCCTCTACGATAATGTAATCGTCCATTCGAACATATCTGGCAAGATAAGGACAATCCAGAGAACTGCCTATCTCATATTCTTTGCGAGAAGCATTCTGGTATCGGATGTCATCCATAAATTCCTCACGAAGTCTTTTCACAAACACTCTTCGCTGTCCTCCCATCGGCATTCTCCAATACATGTTGTCCCCTCATGCACTATCGCCTGCATGGCTGCAGAAGGAGTTTCTATGAGTTCTGACGACGACATGTCACAACAGGCTAAGTTTGGAAAACTCCTTGATATACTCTACTGCTTCTTCAGCATCATCAGTGATGTGGAGAAGCAGATTTTTGTATTTGTCTGTCTCCATAAGCTGAGTGAGCATAGTATAAGCTGGCATCTCCTCTGTCCAGAATTTCTTTCCGAGGAATACCATAGGACTAGCATAGCCAAAGGGAGAGCTCTGCACCTCAGATTGACAGTTCCCTCTTGTTATAATTGTATTTCCAATAAATAGAGTAAGGGTATGTCAAAGCGACATACCCTTACTCTATTTTATATTGTGTGTTGATTATTTTACAAGCTGCTCCTTGAACTCCTCGCATGGCTTGAAATAAGGAATCTTGTGCTCTGGCACTACTACAGACTTGTTCTCCTTGATGAGACGTCCAACTTTCTGTGCGCGTGTCTTAGTAGTGAATGTACCGAAACCACGGAGGAAAATGTCCTCACCAGCAACTGTCTGATTCTTGATTGTTGCCATGAATGCCTCAACAACTTTGAGTGCTTTTTCTCTTTCTACGCCAGTTTCTTTGCAAATGGCTGTTACGATTTCTGCCTTAGTCATAATTATCTTCTTTTATTATATTATTATATGTGTATTCGTGTAAGTTATTGTGCCCTGAGGTTCTAAAACCGCGAAAACAGATGCAAAGTTAATACAAATTCAATGAATTACAAAAACATAAGTCGTTTTTTTTGATAAAAAAATTATGAGATAATATGTTTTTGTGGATTTGTCGATGAATTGCTGTCGCCTTGATTCAAACCTTATAGCCTCCTCCTGTCATCGCTTGTGTCTATTCACGGTCTTCTATTATGACCGCTCTTAGTCATAACTTATGACCACCATTGATCTTCATTTGTGACTCCTTTATGGCATAAGTGGTCATGGAGCTTCTTAGTAGCATATCACGCCAAAAACATCTATGTGTTGGAACTGGCTCTTAGATACTTTGTCCAGCTGTAAAACTTTCTCTCTTTTTTATATGTGAGGTTACTTTGGTTGCAATATGCTTCACGTTCAAACGAGATGTTCCTGTATGCAAGGGAAGTCTTCCCACGGTATTGGATGAGTCGTATCAGATATTCTAACACGTAAATAAGATAGAATGGGATGAACAGCATTTCTCTTTGCTGAAGTGTATGGATAAATTCATGATTCTTGTCTGTGTCATTCATCTTGCCCCACTTGATATTAGCAAATACAACTCCGAACAGGTTAATTCCGTAGAAGCTGCCACAAGGGAAGTATTTGTTATAGATAATCTTCATGTACAAAATCACTTATTTTACCATTTCGTTGCAAATTTACTATAAATAGGGCAATTGAGGGATGTTTGTTTGGTAAAATAATGCAAAATACTATTAAAATTGTACAACAATAGTTAAATATTAAATATTTTGTTTACATTTGCAAAAAGATTCATAATCGTTGCGGATTGTATGTTGCAATGCTATGGTTCGCCTTTATGTAATTTCTCAGAGTTAAAACAATTATTAATAATATAATATTCTTTATCTAACTAAATTAGCTTTATGAGGAAAATTTTTACTTTCTTGACAACGCTTCTCATTGCTACGGCGGCTAATGCACAAAAGATTACTTTCGGCGAAAGTGATGTCCGTTCTGCTGCTGTTGATGAGAGTACTGGTGTGTCTTGGTTCCACCAGAAAACTTATGAAGTTGATGGTTTTGCCATCACTATCACAGACAATGCAACCAACAAAGATGGAGCAAATCCAAAGTTCGCTATTGATGCCAACTCATCAAAATTTGGTACTGCCGATTCTTACGATGGTTACACCCATCGTCTTAAGCCAGGTGTAAAGTCTTCTGATAATAACAAGATAACTTTGACTTTGCCATCTGATGGAGAACTTAAGATTTGTGCTCGTACAGGTAAAGCTGCAGATACAGATCGTAACCTTGTAATCACTCAGGATGGAGTGGAACTCGTAAACAAAGTTCTTCTTGATGGCGATGCTGTAAAGAATGAAGAAGGACAGAATGTTTTCCCAATCGTTAGCACTGCAGTTAAGGCAGGTGAGGCTGTTATCACATACCCAACTAACAGCGTTAACTTCTACGCGTTTGAACTCATCCCTGCATCTGCAGAACCAAAGTCTTTTGACGCAAAGACAGAAACTTATCCACATAAGAATTGGTTGACAGAGGCAATAGAACTACCAATAGAAGAGATTGCAGAAGCTCTTGGTTATGCTGATGTTGATGCTCTTATTGCTGCATTCAATGAATCGCAGATTGTATGGGGTGTTTTACCAGATGGAACAGAAACGAACGAATCGACTTCCGATCCTCAAGGTTTCTGGATGGACGCTGATGGTAAGGTGTCTGCTTTTGCTGGAGCATTGTGGTATGCATTCGTAAGTGTTGACGAAGGTAAGATGTTCGTCAATATAGGCATGATGCCTGACACAGCTGAAGAAGGTGCAGATTATAAGACAGTTCTTACTCTTAAGAATGGCGAGAAATCGTACATTATTAATGTTGAGGAAGTAATCAATCAGAAGCCTGACATGGACATTGTTACTGAGTTGTCAAAGCTCAACATTGTAAAGGAATATACTGGCACACTTGATTTCGTTTATGGCAAGAACAATGTCACATCTTCTACGAATGTAGATGTTACTGGTATTGCTGAAGCTCTTGAGATTTCAGAAGAAGACCTTTCTGCTTCATTCGTTGACAGACTTTATGCACAGGTTGTCAACAACGTAGCAGGTGAAGGCGAAGATGACAAGTTCGAAGAGGAAGACCAGCTTTATCCTATCATCGCTAAGACTGACGGATGGTTCGGCAGATATATTGAATGGGACGAAGAAGCTGCTAAAGAATTGCCTCTTGAGCACAACTACCTCCATAATTGGGGTGCAGGATGTACTTATTATCTCCATGGCAACGCATACGCTGATGGCGTATATTCAATTGGCACATATGGTCAGTATGGTGGTACAATGAAGGCTGGTGATGAAGAAACAGCTATTCTTTACGTTATCAATGGTGACAAGGCTGCTAAGATTACTCTCACTTCAAATGTGGTATTGCCAGAGGCAATTCCATTTGATGAGATGACACAGGTCGGTGAGTTGACTGTTACTCCATCTGCTAAGCCACAATCTGGTTATGATGCAATCAACACAACTATCGACATGGCTGCTGTTCTTGAACAGCTTGATTGTACTGCTGCTGAGGTTAAGGTTATGTATTTCGCAGAAGAAGGTGTTGTAACTGAAGACGGTACTGCTAATAATGGTGGTAGCTGGTTCGATGATAACGGTTATGTTATTAGTCATGGCAATGGCGCTTCGTTCTATATGGAACCTACTTCATTTAGCGATGGTAATTGGAATATCGGTCAGTACCCTAACCATTTTGCAGACATTACAGAAGATAAGGTTATGACTACCGACATCATTATGTCTTACCTTGACAAGTACGTAACTGTTCATGTTAATTATACAGTTAAGGTCCCAGAAGAAGTTGACGAGGACTTCTATAAGGAGGTTGGTAGTGACGTCTTGAATATCCAGATTATTCCTTCTGCAGAAGCATATATGGCAGAAAACAAGACTCAGCTTGACTATGATTACATCTCATCATTGATAGGTGAAACTTTCGTACTCTATGGTGAAAAGTATAGAGCTGCTACAGAAGAAAAAGAAGAAGAAATTTATATGGATCCAGGTACTAACTGTTCTGATGGTGACGCTAAGGGCGCAGGTTTCTGGTACAAAAAGACAACCCATGAGAACAAGGATGGTGAGACAGTCGTAACAGCTGACGGTTGGGGTGAAAATTCATTCGGATTCCAGCTTAGTGCAAGTGGCGAGATTTCATGGTTCCAGATTCCTGGAGAACGTTCAGTTGGTGATGAGTATTTCGCAAACATCTGGTTCGTAAATGAAGAGACAGGTGATTACTACAAGTATGCTCTCAATGTTAAGTTTGTAAGCGAGTTGTCTCCTGAGACAGAAGAAGCAGGTAGCGAGGAAATCGGTACAGACATCACAACTCTTGAAGATGATCATGGTCTTTATGTACTCCCACTCGACCTTGCTAAGGCAATGGAAGCACTCGAGATTCCAGAAGGTGATACAGATATTTTAAGTGCTGCAACAGTTCTTGCTGGTAAGTCTCCAAGCGTATTTGAAGAATATGCATTCGATGATTCTGAGATTATGTTCGGCACTAACGGATTCGTAATACCTGAGTCACAGCAGGCAGATTATGAAGGTGACTTCATCATGGTGTCATTTGGATTTGATGGTGACGAGCCAATCGCAAAGATTGATGACTCAACAGGCTTCCTTGAGAATAATCCAGAAGAAATCATTCCTGTTCATGTAGGATTTGAGTACAATGGCAAGCGTTATCTCTACACAATCAACATGGCTGCCTCTGGTGTTGCAACTGGAGTGACTAAGATTGACAACGCAGCAGTTAAGGCAAATGGCAAGTACATTGAGAACAAGCGTGTGGTAATCGTACGCAATGGTCAGAAGTACAATGTGGCTGGTGCTGTAATCAAGTAATTAAAGAATAATAACAGATATGATAAGCGCGTGGTTCTTTTGAACCACGTGCTTTTTTTTGCTTTTCTTGCTTATATTATAAATAATGTGTATATTTGCAAACTATTTAACATACTAATGCCCGCTAACATTTGCAAACGATGTGTCATGCAGGTTTGTTTTTAATTGCAATTAATAGTATATTACAGTGAGTGAGTCGAATAATGATACCAATCCATCGATATACACCTTATCAGGTCAGAAAGTTTCCCAGATGCAAAAGGGAATTAACATCGTAAGAGATGAAAAGGGTGTAGTAAGAAAAGTGTACAGAAAGTATTAACGATATAAATAACAGATTCATATATGTTTAGTGGTATAGTAGAAGAATTTGCAACAGTAGTAGCAATAGAGAAAGATCAGGAGAACATGCATTTTACATTGACTTGTTCTTTTGTGGATGAACTTAAGATAGATCAGAGCGTGGCTCATAATGGTGTGTGTTTAACTGTTGTGAAAATCACGCCAAAGACCGATACAACTCCAGCGACCTATGTTGTGACGGCAATGAAAGAGACGCTTATGAAATCTAATCTTGGTTTGCTGAATCCTGGCGATAAGGTTAATGTAGAGCGTTCAATGAAGATGAATGGCCGCCTGGATGGTCATATAGTACAAGGTCACGTTGACCAGACAGCAGAATGTGTGGAAAAGATTGACCAACAAGGTAGTTATACTTATACGTTCAAATATAAGCATGAGCCAGAAATGGCACGTAAGGGATACCTTACAGTAGACAAAGGTAGCGTGACCGTCAATGGCGTATCATTGACTGTATGTAATTCTCAACCAGATTCTTTTCAGGTGAACATCATTCCTTATACATACGACAATACGAATTTCCATCAGATAAAAGTTGGAACAATAGTAAATATTGAGTTTGATATTATCGGCAAGTATATTGCTCGCATCCAGGACCTTTCATAACAATCATTCATTAAGGCATCCTTAATTATGAAGAGATTTACATTACTTTTAGTGTTTACCTTGTTGCAATCATTGTATTTGCCTGCTCAGGTGATTAATGTGATAGGCGACTCTTATGTGGCAAATCATCGTCGTCCCAAAGAGGAGTCGTGGCACGCAAAGATGGCTGCAGAATTAGGGTACACATACAATAACTATGGTCGTAATGGCTCGTGTGTTGCCTTTGACCGTACTCATGACGGGAAATGGAATTTTGGACCGGCAATGTGGGTGAGATATACGGCAATGAGTCCTGACGCAGATTATGTACTTATCATAGCTGGACATAATGATGCTGATAAGGTTAAGCATAATGCAGATTCTCTTAAGATGTTTTCTGATTCCCTTGAAGTAATGCTGACTGGGATAGAAAAACTATGTCCAAAAGCAAAGATAGGTTACGTCACTCCTTGGTATGTTGACCGACCTGGTTTTTCTAATGTGTGTAAGGTCATAAAGAAAGTATGCAAGAGACATGGTATTCCTGTGCTTATGAATTACTCAGATAAATGTGTTATAAAGGTTCGTGACGAGCAGTTCAGAACTAAATATTTCCAGGGTAAGGATGACATGGCACATTTGAATGCCGCAGGTCATGACTTGTTTTTGCCTGAAGCAAAAAAATGGTTCGTGAAGAACATGATGAGCCGAACAAAGAATGATAGATGAAATTGAATATACGGAAAAAGACTGACCAAAAGAAACTAACTAAATCTATAATATAATGAAATTTTTATTAGCAATTTGTTCCCTATTAATAGGGTCGGTGGTAAATGCTCAGAAAGTGAGTGTTAAATGGGAACTATCGGATGTGAACAATTTGAGTGCTTGTACAATTGATGGAGAAGACCAGTATAAAGCATTGGTTACTCCAAGTTATTTGAATGGCACGAACATCGCAAAGACTGCAGTAATGACTGGTAGTAATGCTTCAACAGATTATACTGCTGTAACTTATACACCTGCATTTACTCAGTATTATAGCGATACTAAGGTTACAGGTAAGAAAGCCGGTTATTGTGTTTCGTTTGGCGTCGCTCCGGCATCAGGCCATAAGTTGAAACCAACTACATTATCGTTTGATGCAGCAAAATGTGGAACCGATGGCGGTAACTTTGATGTTTATGTAAAACCAAGTGGAGGAACAGAAACAGCTTTGGCTACAGCTGTTTCACCTTTAAGAAATAGGGTGGGAGAAGGCAATCTTAATGCATACAGCCATTATGAATATGTTATCAACGACCAGATTGTTGAAGGAAAGTCTTTCATTGTGATAATATATATGTATAATCTCAATGGTGTTGACACAGAAACACCTAAAGCTATTGCTTTACGTAACGTGATGTTGCAAGGTGTTATTGATGAAGAAATATTTGCTGCAGATCATTATGTGGAATCGTTTACATGCAAAACCGCACAAGGGGAAACTCTTGACCTTATTTCGGAAGTGAAGGCGCTCAAAAACGGTGGTTTGTATCGTCATAATAATAAACTATATGGTGCGCCAACGGATTTTAATGTGGTTTGTAAGGAAGGCTACGAAGCAAATGTGGAATATTCTGGCACAACAGCTACGGTAAAGATATTAAAGGGAGGCGTTCAGGAATTTTACTTTGAAACAATGTTTACGGTGACGAATAGAGAACCAAAACCAGCAGCAAAACCTCTTGGAAGAGGCCTTATTTCTGTAAGTTTGTCAGGTGCTCAGATGGGTACTGGAAATCTCATCAGTTGGAGACATCGTGAGAATGATGATACTGGAGTAAAGTATAAACTGTTCCGTGGATTGTCTGCAAAATCTCAAACCACAAAAATTAATGGTGGAAAGTATATAATAGATAAAACAAACTTTAGAGATGGTTCAGGAACTGTAAGCTCGTATTATAGACTTGAAGTGTACGATAAGTATGGAAATTTGCTTGAGACGGAAATAAGTGGTAAGACCTGGGCCAATCAGTCGTATTCTGTTCCAATTACAGCGCCTGTTGATACTAGAAATGGAGCTTTATATTCTGCTAATGATGCAAGCTTCTGTGATATGGATGGCGATGGAGAATATGAAATAATTCTGAAATGGAGTCCTACTAATGAAAAAGATGCTGCAAGCTCAGGAACAACGTCAAATCCGATATTTGACTGCTACAAGATGGACGGAACTCAGCTGTGGCGTATAGATTTGGGACCTAATTTCTTTACGAGTGCGCACACTATCCAGTTTATAGCATGGGATTTGGATGGTGATGGTTATGGCGAATTCATGTGTAAGACGGCTCCAGGTACTGTAGATGGAGAGGGTAATTATGTTATAATGGGCAATGACGACCCAACAGCTAACTTGTTAGGCTCAAATGGAAAACAGACATCAGGCCCAGAATACATCACAGTGTTTGATGGTATGACAGGCGCTGAACTCTCAACAATCGCGTACCACACAAATTATGCAGCTGGTGCAAGCTATTGGGGAGATTCTAATCAGAACCGTTCCGAACGATACCTTGCAGCCCTTGCATATCTTGATGGATATGATTCTAATCCTTCTCCGATATTTGCTCGTGGATATTATAGTGGTGCATTTGTCACAGCGTATGATTTTGATGGTGAGAACCTTACAGAACGCTGGGTAAGAAGGGATATAACTTCAGGCAAAGGACTATGGGGTGAAGGTGCACATTGGATTGCTGTGGCAGATTGCGACGAAGACGGGAAGCAAGAAATTATATATGGTTCTGCAGCTCTTGACCATGATGGAAGACTCTTGTATCGAACTGGACTTGGTCATGGTGATGCACTTCATGTAAGCGATTTCATAACCGACCGTCCAGGTCTTGAAGTGCTTATGTGTCATGAGCATAAACCTTATGGTATAGATATCCGTGATGCTAAAACAGGAGAGATAATCTTGCGTCAGGAAGAATCTGATGATACTGGTAGAGGTCTTGCTGCACATTTTGATTCTTCTCAGCCAAGTGCTCAGTTCCTGACAAGTGCGCGAACTCAAATGTACAACATGGCAGATGGAAGCGTTAATGGAGAATCATGGCAAATTGGTTCAAGTGGAGCAGGTATAAACTGCAGAGTTTATTGGGATGGTGATTTGTATGACGAATTCTTCGATAAGAGTATCATAGCACATTGGAACCCAACAGGAAAATACTTTGACCGCTACAAGTTCAATAATGGTAATTATCTATGGGGTACTCTTAATAATTACTCAAAAAACAATCCATGTGTTCTTGGAGATATCTTAGGTGACTGGCGTGAAGAAATTATCACTCATAATGGTGAAAGAGATAAAAATGGAAATCCGACAAAGTCACCAACAATGCTGTACATCAATGCTACAAGTTATGAGAGCTCATATCGTATTCCACATCTGATGGATGATCCTCAATACCGTATGCAGATTGTAAACCAGAACTGCTGCTATAACCAGCCACCTCATCTGTCGTTTGATCCAGCTGTTAAGTATAAGGATAATCCTAATAAGGCGGTTCAGGAAGATGAGATCGATCCAGTGGCAGTTGAGTCTGTTGTAATGGATAGAAAAGAATCTTCAATCTATACGCTTCAGGGTGTGAAGATTGAAAGAGTTACACGACCAGGAATATACATTATTAATAATAA
This sequence comes from Bacteroidaceae bacterium, assembly GCA_045616905.1. GTDB lineage: Bacteria > Bacteroidota > Bacteroidia > Bacteroidales > Bacteroidaceae > Minthosoma. The sequence goes on along the minus strand of JAZLHP010000040.1, from coordinate 539 downwards.
AAAGGTGATGGTGAAGTAGATATTTGTAGATGTGCGAAAAACGTCTTGTTGTTTGGACACACATGTCATTAACCTGAATTTCATCACTCATAAGTCACTTTTTTGTGCAAAAAAACAATTAAAATAAGGTGGATTTCTTGCTAAATGTAAGGAGTCCGCCTTTTTTTTTACTCTGAGTGCCTCGTTTTCCGCTGATTTTTTGTAATTTTGCACATCTTTTACCCGTTTCACATTACTGAAATGGGTGATTTGTTGTCAGATAATAAAATAACAATATATGAAACATCAGTTACGCAGTGCAGTTTGCACAGAAGGACGCCGAATGGCAGGAGCTCGTGCTCTGTGGGTTGCCAATGGTATGAAACGTGAGCAGTTTGGCAAACCAATAATTGCTATCGTGAATTCATTTACTCAGTTTGTTCCAGGTCATACTCATCTTCATGAAATAGGTCAGATTGTTAAGGCTGAGATAGAAAAGGCTGGGTGTTATGCTGCAGAGTTCAACACAATAGCGGCTGACGATGGTATAGCAATGGGAC
>JAZLHP010000039.1:0-16102 GCA_045616905.1 Bacteroidaceae bacterium | reverse complement strand
GCCAGACTATTCAAAAGAACCTGCATGTAAATGATGTGCCCGAGCGAAAGTCATTCTCGCTTTTATGGCAGTATTATGTGAAACGCAGGAAAACATTCACGCAATTGATGAGTCTTTGCTGATTTTCGCTGACGGGCTGTGTACCCAAACTCCATATAGTACTAGCATGGTGGCATAACATAGAGTGACAGTTATTGAAGAAGGGTGCCATTCTATTGTTGAGAAAGGTAGAGATGCTGTCCAACTGACAATGGCATGCATTGAATCAGCTGCCCAAGTTATGCAAGTAGTGAAAGTGCTTGTAATAGAGTCCGTTCCAATAATATTCTCAATGCATAATGATAACCACCACATGACACTGCCATACATCACTATGAACACGAATGGTGCAATAAGAAGGTTTGATAGTATGGAATATGTGGCTATGGTGCCGAAATGATAAGCAACCATGGGAGCGGTGGCAATGGTGCAAGTGAAAGAGATGACTGCCGTGTTCCAAATTGATTGCATTAACGTATATTTGATGGTGAATGCTGACATGATGCGTTTCCCTATTGTCACAATACTAATTAGTGAAATGAAAGACAACTGAAATCCAACATCTTTGATGGATAACGGGTCGTAGCACAAGATTAAGATGGCTGCAATGGCACATGAATTCAGTGAAAGTGTCTCTCTCTGAATAATGTCACACAGTATGATGATTGTAAACATTGTGACAGCTCGTACCAATGATGGGGTGAAGCCAGCAATGGCTGCATAGACCCATAAAAGGAGAACAGTCGCTATGTTGCAAATCCAACGCCATTTATATACGAACAAACGCTTTGTCAGCACTATTTGTAGTATTAACACCAGTATGGTGATATGATACCCTGATAGTGCAAGGATATGGCTGACTCCTGCTGCCCGGAAATTATTTTTTGTCTCTTTTGCTAATTCATTTCGCTTACCTATGGTCATGGCTTCAATTAATGCTCCTGCCTCTCCTTCGATGCCATTCTTCATGTAGGTTTCATGAATGCTATATTGTATTTCTTTCAGCGTATTTAATATGGTTTGTTCATTATCACTGCGTTTCTTTACGAGCCAGCAGTTTGATGGCACGTATGCTGTGGCACATACACCATGATTGAAAAGATACTCATGATGTGCTCTGTATGTTGTATCCTGAATATTGCTGTTTGTTAATGTCAAATGTCTAAAATCAGCATAAATGCTGTCTCCAATGTCCAGATATGTGAAATCCTCATTTATTGTGTTGGTTATGCACCCATCCTTGATTATGTTTTGTGAGATATCCTTCTCCTTTTTTACGTAAAGGATGATTTTGCTGTTTCCACGTTGTCTGATTTCCAGAGCCCATGTTTGTGCTTTCTCAATAGGTCGTTCAGTTAACACTCCTTCTGCGTGATATGGGACGGATTCATTATTTGTGACTTTGATGTCGTTTATTCCATCTGATATTTGCTTGTAACTGATTGTGAAAAGAGTTGCTCCGAAAGTGAATGCCCAGATGTGTACAAGTGCTGAAAAGACATTGTGATGCATGTGCCTTGCAATTACTGATAACAAGAACAACAGTACGCATGCAGTGATAATCCAGAATGTTTCAAAGGAGAAATGAGCACATACAATACTCGCCCCAGCCATTCCTGTTATGAAAGAAATGCTGAGGCGAACAAATGGTTGCATAATCTTATATGTATAATTCTATTATGTGTAATGGAGATTCTCCAATTAAAGGTTTTTCAACCAGGTGATGCGTTCTTCTGGTTTGTCTGCGCAGAACACATAACTTCCTGCCACAAGTACATCAACTCCAGCTTCAGCCAGCTGAGGGGCTGTTTCGGTATTGACACCACCGTCAACTTCGATGAGAGCATGACTTCCAGTGCGAGTGATGAGTTCTTTTAATGCTTTCACTTTGTTTATGCTGTGCTTGATGAATTTCTGTCCACCAAATCCCGGGTTTACGGTCATAAGCAATACCATGTCCAAGTCTTCAATGATGTCCTCCAAGACACAGACAGGAGTGTGCGGATTTAATGTTACAGCAGCTTTCATGCCCGCATCGTGAATCTGTTGTATAGTGCGATGTAGGTGAGGACAAGCCTCATAGTGTACGTTCATCATGTATGCACCGAGATTTTTGACTTGTTGTGTGAATTTACCGGGGTCAACAATCATAAGATGAACATCCAGCTTTTTGTTGCAATGTTTTGCTACAGCTTCCAAAACAGGGAATCCGAAACTGATGTTTGGCACAAACACACCGTCCATTACATCAAGGTGCAGCCATTCGGCATCGCTGCGGTTTATCATTTCTATGTCGGTCTTCAAATCTGCGAAATTTGCAGATAGAAGTGATGGTGATACTATCATTGTGTGTATTTTTAAATATTATTTAGTCTGCAGTTTTTGCTAATTGAGTGTGAAACTGGTCTGCCCAATCATTTGATTGTCGCAGAATACAAATAATTTGTATGTGCCAGCCTCAAGATACTCTTCAACATCACAATACATGGTGATTTTTTGTTCTTCACCTGTGTATTCTATATATTTTTTTTCAGAATATTCAAGACTGGTGTTCTCGTATGTGAATGTTCCTCGTTTGCCCAATACTGTGTTGTCTGGCTTCAGTATGCGAGCATACACGATTCTTTGTCCGTTGCTTGCTGTGACATTCTTCACGATCGTGAATCCGAATGCAAACTTCTTCACATCCTTAACTTTACTTGTGTCCTTGCCTTTCTTATTCTTTGAAGACACCCAGAAACCAGTAGCATCAAGTTGTGCTGCAATGTCCACTTTGTCACGTAGTTGATTGCGTTCGTTGCTGATATGTGAGATTTGTGTGTTTGCCTCTTCTACATTGCTGCGTAGTTGCGTGTTCTCTTCCGTGAGCGATTGGTTAAGACGGTTCAGAGAATCCACTTGCATGATATAGTTTTGAAGCACTTTGCGTAAAGAAGCAATCTCTGCTTTAAGTCTTTTGATTTCTTCAGCATCAGTTGCTTTTGTGCGTTGTAACTCTTCTAATAAAGCCTGGGTGCGTGCCCGTTCTGCGTCAATCTGAGCTATAAGCGAATCGTTGCTTAACTGAATCTGTAGCTCACCGTATTGTGCGTCAAATTCCTCATATTGCTCCACCATATCCTGTTTCTCCATTTCTGCCAGTTCCTGTAAACCAACATTCTCTTTCTTTTGCTCATCTAACTGGATGTATAGTAATATGGCAAACACGGATAGCAACACTATTATGATGGATAGTATGCTAATGCCGACAAGACTTTTCTTTTTCATATCGGTGTAAACTTAGTAATAACTTTACTGCAAAATTATAGAAAATAATTCATTATTATATAACCAATGATATTTTTTTATTATCTTTGTTGCAAAATTAATTAAAAAGATGCTTAAACAAAAGATAAATGCACAGGAAGCGGTGACGCTGAAGAGATATTTCGATCAATGTAAGAATGTCGTGATAACATGTCATCAATCACCCGATGGTGACGCTATCGGTTCTTCGTTAGGATTGTACGAGTATCTAAAGAGAAAAGGGAAAAACGTAACGGTGATAGTACCAAATTACTTCCCCGATTTTTTGCATTGGATGAAAGATTCAGACAAGATTGTGTTGTATGATCGCCATAAAGCCCATGCAACCACATTGATAATGACTGCAGATCTTATTTGCTGTCTTGATTTCAATGAATTGAGCCGTACAGACGAACTTTCAGTTCCGTTGGCAAAATCAAGGGCAAAAAAAATACTTATTGACCATCATCTCAATCCTAATCAGAAGTCTTTTGATTTACTTATCTCCCGACCTGAGGTTAGCAGTACTTGTGAACTTGTCTTCCGAGTGCTGGATGCTATTGGAGGAGTAGGTCAGCTCACGTATGCCGGAGCAGAAGACATTTATGCGGGAATGTTTACAGATACAGGTGGTTTCTCGTTTAATAGCAACGACCCAGATATATTTGTAATAATAAGTGAATTGTTACGCAAAGGCATTGATAAAGATTTGATAAACAGACGTATAAATAATAATTTCTCTCAAGACAGATTGAAACTGATAGGGTACATATTGTATGAGAAACTACAGGTGTTCCCCGATTTGCACGCTTCAATTTTCACTATGACACGTGAAGAACTTGCACGCTTTAATTATATAAAGGGTGATATGGAAGGCATTGTCAATATGCCGTTGCAGATAAAAGGCCATAAGTTCAGTCTTTCACTCCGTGAAGATACGGAAAAGCCAGTGGTGCGTGTGTCTGCCCGTTCTGTGGATGATTTCCCATGTAATGAGATATGTGCACAGTTCTTTAATGGTGGTGGACATAAAAATGCTTCAGGAGGTACACTTGAATGCTCTATGGACGAGGCTGTGCAGATTGCTCACAAGGCGTTAGACGCATGGAGCGAACAACTTAAAGCATAACTTTAAATGCCCCCTATGTATATGTCATTTCCTCTTTCGTATGGATGACACGATATAGCGTGGGTTGCAAAAATAATAACACATGAAAACAAAAACACTACTTTTATCAATGTTCATTACTCCAATGGTAATGAATGCACAGGTGGCAACGGTCAGTGGCCCAGATGGGAAACTCAAGGTTAATGTCGATGTGAAAAGCGGCAAAGCCGTGTATGATGTGACCTATGAGGGCAAACGCATTCTTGACGAATCGCCATTAGGACTGAAATCCAGTATTGGAGATTTCTCAAGCGGTATGACTTTCAAAGAACAGCAGACATCTGCCATTGATGAGACATACACCCTGGACCGTTCAAAAGTTAAGGATGTCCATTATGTGGCAAATGAGCTGAAAGTCCTGCTGCAGAATGAGCGCAGACAATTCATTACGGTCAACTTCCACGTCAGCAATAACGATATTGCTTTCCGCTATGAGATACCACAGTGCCCTGACAAAGCTAACGAGAAAAAAGCAAGCATACGTGTGTTCAGCGAGACTTCAGGATTTGATTTCCCTGACCAAACCACCACATTCCTGTCGCCACAGAGCGATGCTATGATTGGCTGGAAAGCCACGAAGCCAAGCTATGAGGAAGAATATGCTTTTGATGCACCGATGGGAGTAAAGCATCAGTTTAATCACGGATTCACATTCCCATGCCTGTTCCATGTCAATGCGGTAGACGGTGCTAAGAAAGGAACTCCAGAGGCACGTGACGCTTGGGTTCTTGTCAGCGAAACAGGTGTTGACAGCCATTATTGCGGGTCGCATCTTTCTGAGATGAAGGAGAACGGATTATATACCATCGCATTCCCTATGCCAGAAGAGAACAATGGCAACGGAACCGTAGAACCAGCATTCGCTCTCCCTGGCAACACTCCTTGGCGTACCATAACGGTCGGCAGCACATTAAAGCCAATCGTTGAAACAACAGCACCTTGGGATAATGTGAAACCATTATATACAACAGATAAAACATATAAGTATGGTCGTGGCACATGGAGCTGGATTGTATGGCAAGACAATAGCATAAACTACGATGATCAAGTCCGTTACATACAACTTGCCAAGAGCATGGGATACGAATACGTACTTATCGATAACTGGTGGGACAATAATATAGGATATGAACGCATAGAACAGTTAATCCGATATGCACAGAGTCAAGGCGTGGATGTGTTCCTGTGGCACAGCTCAAGTGGATATTGGAATGACATAGAGCAGGGACCGATTAACAAGATGGACAACCCTATCATTCGCAAGCAGCAGATGCGTTGGATGAAGCAGTTGGGAGTAAAAGGCATAAAAGTGGACTTTTTCGGTGGTGACAAACAAGAGACCATGCGTTTATATGAAGAAATACTCTCAGATGCAGACGATGCAGGCCTCATGGTCATATTCCACGGATGTACGATACCACGCGGATGGGAACGCATGTACCCCAACTATGTAGGCAGCGAAGCAGTGCTTGCAAGTGAGAACTTATATTTCAGCCAGCACTTCTGCGATGTCGAAGCACAGAATACAGCATTGCACCCCTTCTGCCGCAATGCTATCGGATGCATGGAATTTGGAGGATGTTTCATGAATCGCCACATACACAAAGGGAACAAGGGCGGCAACACACGCAAGACCACCGACTGCCACGAACTCGCAACCTGCATTCTCTTCCAGAATCCAATTCAAAACTTCGCCATTACACCAGAAAACCTCACTACAGATTCCAACCGGCACCTTGAACCAAACGCAGAAGGCGCTCCAGCACCAGAGATAAGCATGAGCCTCTTGCGTGAAATGCCAACCACCTGGGACGAAACCCGTTATGTTGACGGCTATCCCGGCAAATACTGTGTCATGGCACGTAGGCATGGCGACACATGGTACATCGCCGGCAACAATGCAACATCAGCAGACCTTCGTCTGAAGCTCAATCTGCCCATGATACCAAAAGGAACAGAAGCCACACTCTACTCAGACGATTTGAAGACACGAGAACCACAGCTAAGCACGTTCAAGATTAGCAATCCATCATCTGTAACCATTACAATGGCAGCAAATGGAGGAGGATTTGTGGCAATAACAAAAAAATAATCAAAAAAACACACAAATAATTTGTGGAAAACCTAAAAATAGTTAAATTTGCAAAAACAACAAACCAATAACTAATCACGCCTTCATTTCAACATTATATAATATTAGATGAAAGAGGGCATAAAAACTTAACTATTATGAAGAAATTTTTCGTATTGGCAGCACTTGCTGCAGGAATGATGTTCACATCATGCTCAAAGTCAGTAGAAGACCAAGCCAAGGACTATGTAAAGCAGCTCTTTGAAGCAGAAAAAGCAGGCGACAAAGAGAAGATTGAGAAAATCAATGCAGAAGCAGAGGAATGGTCAAAGTCACTCTCACCTGAAGACCAGGAAAAGGTGAAGAAAGCCGGAGAAGAAGCACTCATGGAGTATGCAGCAGAGGCAATGAAAGACCTTCAGTAAAATCCGACGCTACACTCTGACACAAAAAATACGAGGACGGTTCACACACACAGAACCGCCCTCATCTTTTTATGGTGCCGTCATGCTTGCCATCCTCATTGACACCACAGACCAGCACACCGTCATGGGTCGTTTAGTACGAAGTCCTCCTCCTCAAGAAATCGCATTCCACGATGCGCAGTTCAGAACGCACCCTATCCCCATCCTTCGCCCTGAACAGGTCAAGCTCATTCGCAACAGGAGCAGCAAGCTCCGTAATCTGTCCAAACGCCTCCTCGCTCTTTGCCGCACCCTTTAGCCTGATAGTAATGCATTTAGACTCAGTCGGACGCTCGATGTTCAGATGCACATAACCCAACGACTGAGGAGTCATGCCACTCCATACCAACGTGCTGTCAGCAAAAATCTCCAGAGGGTACGAACGCTGCCGCCAGCCCGTCAGCTTCATCACAACCTCATCAATGCGCACGCGCCCCTCAAACTCATACCTGATCCATGCCGTGGAAGCCCTGCCGTCATTCTTCCATTCAGTATCCTCGCTGTCATCAACCGATTTCAAGGCATCCACCTGATTACACCCGGCAACAACATTGACCGCACTCACCGTCAGCTTCTCGTCAGAGTACGACGGTGACAAAGGAGTCTCACCGCGAAGCATACGCTCCCACGACGCATCAGCCACCTCACACGACGAAGGCAAAGCACCGTCAATGACCAGCTCACCCTCACCCATCGCCAATCCACCGTCCACCGTATATCTCACTATTACAGGAGCAACCATCTCATCGCCGTCAGCACAAAGAGAACTGCGGATAAGAGCCCTGTTAACCCCACACTCCACAGGCAAATCCAATGACCGTATGCAGTTAGGATTCACCTCCCATTCCTCACGCCATTTCACGCTGTCACGATGCGCAATGCCGCCAATCCACTCAGCAGGGCCATCAATAGAGAAATGCAGCATGTTGTTCGCCAACGGACAACGCAACCCCACGCTGTCAACCACCTCAAACTCCAGAATGCCCATGTCAGCACCATCAGCAACAAGTCTGCCCGTAGGGTTGATATACCTCAAGTTTACATGATGAGGCTTGCCAGCAGTACACAAAGAGTGACAGCCTACAGAATCACCCCTTGCATCGTATGATACAGCCGTCAACAACCCCGGCTCAAACCCGATAGAGTCAAACGTATGTAGGAAATGGTAGTCAACCCTTTCCCTACCGACCTCCTTACCGTTTCTGAAAAGACGGACGACAGGTGCTTCAGAAACAACATACACAGGCTTCGTGACACCCGAATGGTAGTTCCAATGCCCCACAATATGAGTGATGCAGCTGTCAGGAGTCACCCAGCCATTCCACATCGCGCGATGAACGTAAAACGCATCCTTTGGTATTCGCATCGCATCCACCACGCCACTCGTTCGGTAGTTTGATTCACCACGGTTATGCGTGTTAGTGTCAGAGAACACAATCTTAGTGCCGCCGTTGCTGACACGGCTACCCATGCCTGGACGCTCCATCCAGTAGTCATACCAGCGTCTGACCATCTCAACGGCAAACAAGTCGTTATTCTGATTGTACGAGCTTGCATCGGCATTCCTGTATAAAGGCCCTGCTCCATGTTTATGGATGCTGCCCTTACCAGGGATGATGGTCCCGTCATCTTCGAAATCATCAGCAGATGCCAGGTCCGACGGCGACCAGTCATCCCAGTAACGGCGCAGCGCCTCGTCCCTGCAATATTCCATTGCCCACACAGGCTTCCTGCCCGACTTGTTGATATACAGCATCTCGCCCCCATACTCTGCAGAAGAATTGACATTGAGCATCTCGCGGCAACCGATGGCACGACCGCCCATCGGGTCATACTCATCACGTATAGCCTTCATCTCAACCATGTGCTCCTCGCTTATGCCCTTGTTGCCGCATTCATAGAACAGGATGCTCGGATTGTTACGGTTGTAGATGATTGCATCACGCATCAGCTCCACACGCTGCTCCCAGTGGCGACCCGTCACATCCTTCTCCGCATCACCAGCAGGCATGGCCTGTATCAGACCCACACGGTCACATGACTCAATGTCCTGTTTCCAAGGGCACACATGCATCCATCTCACCAGATTGCCCCCCGACTCCACCATGAGACCGTTGCTGTAGTCCGACAACCATGCCGGAACACTCATTCCCACACCAGGCCACTCATTGCTCGTACGTTGAGCATAACCGTGCATCATGATCGTGCGGTCGTTGAGCCTCGTCTGTCCACCCTCGTATGCTGTCTTCCTGAATCCCGTCACAGTGGTCACGCTGCTCTCCTGAACATCAGAAGCACCCTTCTTCCCCCTCACTGGCAATAACGATGTGGTTACGTTATAGAGATAGCCATATCCCCACGACCAGAAATGCAGTCCTTCCACATGTCTCTCGGCAGACAAGGTGATAGTCTCATCCTTACCTATTGAGTATGAAGGAGAATCAAACGATGCAATCACCTTGCCGCTTTTCTCCGTAATGTCCACATGGTACACGACCTCTTGCACCTTGCCCGTTTCATTCTTGACTTGGGATTCAGCATGAATAGTTGCAGAATGCCCCCTTATATCAAAATCCTTTGCATAGACATACACCCCCGTAGTACCCAAAGAACTGTAAAGAGGGAGCGTCTGGTACAGGTAGGGCACAATGTGCAGACGTACGTTCTTAGGCAGACCGCCATAGTTCGCGTTGAAGTTCTTGTTGTTCCACTGAAAAGAAGCTGCTTTGAGTCCGTTGTTAGGTAGGCTATTGCCATCTTTTGCAACTAAGCTGTCGTTAATTCCTGTACTTGTCCCGTCTGGATTCTTTTCTTTATATCCCCAATCATTGTCAGTACGCACCTCAAGTAAGTTGTCTTTTCCTATTTTGATATAAGGGGTAAGGTCAAATCCAAATGCCATGACTCCATTTTGATGAAGTCCTAAACGCTTGCCGTTGAGGAATACCTCTGCAGATTGTCTTGCACCTTCAAATTCCACGAACACTTTCTTGCCTTTCCATTCCTTTGGAGCATGGAATGACTTTGTGTATGAGACACGGGCATCAGGAAGACGCTCTATCGGCACACGATATGCGTAAGCCTCATTCCAGGCACGTGGTAGCGTTACGTTGTTTTTCTCCGTAGTCAACTCTGTGGTACCAATGTTCCAACCTTTGTTGAAGTTGATGTTGTACTGAGCCTTTACAGAAATTGTACAAGCGCATATAATAAATAATGTATATAATGCAGTTTTTCTCATGGATGTCGCTGTTGAGAAGTATATGAATTAACGTCGGATAAACATCTTTTTCCCGTTTACGATGTATGCGCCGGATGTGGTGATAGTGGTAATGCGATGCCCCCTGAGGTCATACACTTCGTAACCTTCTATTTCTTCTACGTTGATGGAGTTAATTCCTACAGGGTCAGGAACGATACCGATTATTCCTTCTGAGGCAAGTCTGCTGGTATCCCATAGCCATCCGTCTTTAGGCTTGCCTGGCATTATTGTCACATCACCTGTGATACTGATAGAACCAGCACCTGTAAAGATTGCCAACTCTGAATCATCTACTATGTCGGTGGCATTGAGTGCCTCTACTTCAATGACTGGTGAAGTTAATTTAACATTTCCTGCTACATTTAATGCGTCGCATGTTGTTTTGGTACTTGTTGAACGGTATCTTATACGTATCTTACCACCAGAGTTAACAGTTAGATTACCATTTAAGGTAAGCGTTCCTACGGCAGTGGTGCTTTTGGTCTTGCCTGCTCCTATCTGTCCGTCTTTTTGAACTGTTACGTTTTGTGCTTGTCCTGTGCCAGCGAGGAGAGCTCCTGCCCTTACCGTTACGGTGCTGGATGTTATGGATGAATTCGTATTGTTTGCAAATATAGTACCTTCATAAATGTTTATTGGAGCAGCGCTGCTGCCTGTAAGAGTCAATGTCCCATTTCCGTACTTGTTGACTGTTGCTGCAGAGTTAAATACTCCATTGAATGTGTCGTCAGAGTTTAAGTATCCAATATTCCAAGTGCCAGTTCCAAGAGTTCCATTTCCGTTTATAGAACCAACCTTGTTTGTATAACTTGTTTCTGTGCCGCTACCAGCCTTATATCCTGCAGCGTATGCTCCGTCATCCATCTTGAGTGTGGATTTCGAGAAATCCATGGCTTGTACAAATCTGCAGTTAGAAGTCGTAACTTCGTAGGTGCCTTCAAATCCACTTACATTAGTGTACACATCTCCTCTAACGTATGGGAAGTCAATCTTAAACACTCCTTCGCCCAATAGCGTACCTTTGATGTTGCATCGTTGTCCTGCATGTAAAGTGAGTGTTTTTCCTTTTTCTATAGTAATTTCGTTTTGAATGGTTGGAACCGTACTCGTTGAATTGGCATTGAAAATGGTGATGGTGCTGTTTCCACTGACTTTGATAGGTGATGTAGCTTTTCCGAATGTCGTGTTCCATGCTCCCATGGCAAGCGTACCTGCTTTGAGTTCTGTTGCAGCCCACGAGTTACTTCCTGCATAAGTGATGTTGAGTTGTCCACTTCCTGTTTTAACAAGTGTGCCGTCACCCTTTATCTGTCCTTTTAGCGATGTTGTTCCGCTTGGTATTTGGATGTTTGCAGTTCCATTGACTGTTAAGCCTCGATTGGTAGCTGTGTTAGAGTTGTTTATGATTAATGTGGCATTGCCTATTTGCAAGTTTGATGCGTCAGTACTTGCAGCACCTATTGACGACGCAATACCAGCATCTGCAAGTTCTTTAACAGTTACGGTTCCTCCGTTTATTATGGTTTTGCCAGTATAGTTGCTGTTTACATTGTTGAGCAACACCTTTCCATTTCCATCGATATATAGGTGACCTTCTCCTGAGAAACCTCCGTTCCCTTGAATCGTGTATGTTTTAGTATTGTTTTTGAATGTTGCAGAACTTATAGGCATTAGGTCGTCTATAGAGATAGTAGTGTTCGTACCTTCATCATTGAACACAATTCCGTCACCAGCAACAAAAGCTGTAGGTTCGTTTTCAAGTGAGAAGTTTAGGGCCTGATAATCCAAGTTCTTATTTGTCATTCCTGTCCAGATGACATTGTAAGAAGCATCTCTTTGTCCATTGATTACGAGGCTTACTTTTTTGTTCTCATTTTTGATATTGTACGAAAGACCCGTCAGTCCGCGTACGCTGAAATAGCTGTCGTTTCCAGAAAAGTCACCAGAGTATTCTACGAGAGGATATTCTCCTTCTTTGATGTCTTGTGCAACAATTGTGAAGATGACAGGACTTGACACATTGAGGTTGCCATTTACTTTTAATGATGCTTCTTCATCCGTGTTAATCTCGATATATGTTTTTTTGTCTATGCTTAAGCCTTTATTAAACATTATTGTTTTGGTAGGCATGATTCTGCATCCCTCATAATTAAGAGCTCCTTCTAATAAGATGTCGTTAATGACACCAGAGCCAGATAGAGTTCCACGTGCACGCAAGTCAAGTGTGCCTGCAATTTCACCATTCAGCACAAGAGTACCCTCTGAAACTATGGTTTTGCCTGTGGATGTATTGTTCCCGTTTATTATGAGTGTACCTTGTTGGGATTTCCACAAGTTGGCATTGCCTTCTAGTTTGTCGAGTGTAAGAGTCTGCCCCTTAACTGGCATGGCATATACGTTTTTCATTCCTGGACGTGGATTGATATTGGAATTGCCCGATGCAATTCCAAACACATCGTTTTTGTCATCTGCTATCATGCATGGAGGCAGCTGAGGACGTGGCATGTCGTATCCGAGATAGAATCCAGGATTAGGTGACTGATAATATCCACGGGTTGTGCAGTCGCCGCGATAGTGTGGGTCTTCCTGTAGGCAATAGATGTTGTTGATTGATGTCTTGAAATCAGTAGTGAATCCAACGATGCCTTGACAAACTCCATTTTCAATGCGGATGAGAACGAGCTCTTCGCGCCAGTCACCGATAATGTCTCCCCAGAAATTAGCACGTTTGCCATAAATTGAGTTAATGGTCCATCCTGATTCTTTTGCCATTTCTATTAGTCTGCCATTTTCGTAATCAACGACCATAGCATTTTTACCGTCGCCATCTGGTGTGTCAACACGTTCACGGTCTAATTGTCCATCCCACCATATTCCTTCTGTTGGGAAATAACCTGTCTTACCTTCTATTTTATTTCCTTTTGCATCATAAATCTGGTAACCGTCCATTGTAGAGAACATTTCCCATCCTATATGATTTTTGTCAATGTCAAGGCATTCTCCGCGTCCCACGTCACCAACAGCAGGAAGATACCATTTTTTTATAGGATCGCCATTGCCTGCATCATACAGAATCTGTCCAAGCATGTCGCCTGCATATTGCTGTATTGAGAAACACTCCAAACCAGGACGCTCTGGGTCAATGTCGCTGATTCTTTGTCGGTCGCCATGTGCTATGCCTGTATTATATAGAGTAGAACCGTCTTGATCCATTGCATAAGCACCAGAAAGCATCTCGTCACATCCGTCTCCGTCAACATCTGCAATTCGAATCATGTGGAATACAGCTCCTCCAGTCTGTTTGCTGAATAGTAATTTCCACTCACCATTTACATAAGCAAACGCAACATTGCGATAGTAATGAGTGTTTCCGTCGGCTGATCGCGTATGCCATTCGCCAACAATGGCAGGGTGGATTCCATCATGGTAGAATATACCTACATGTCCCTCGTGCTTATTGTATTCATCGCCCATTAGGGACGCTTTGTTTGTGCGGTTATATGCTACGTCGTAGGCAAACTCTGCAGACGCTTTCTCTGCACCAGTCATACCATCAATAACAGTCATGTAGCGAGGTGGATTTTTCGTTGCCTGAGTTTCATAATCAATTATACCATCTCCGTCAGTATCTCCAGTTGACTTCCCGAACAGGTATTTTCCCCATGTGCCTTTCTCCTTATCCCAAAAACGAGTGCCGTCTGATGTCTGCACAATCAGTTCTCCATATCCGTCACAATCAATATCGTACGCACACATGTTGTCGTTCTGTCCGTCGCAAGGAACTTCGTTCACGCCAAGGTCAACGTTCCATAGGAAAGTACCATCTGCAAGGTATCCTTCAACATAGAAATTGCGAGAACCATCTACAGGACAGCGGTCAACAACATAATCCATTTCTCCATCGCCATTGAGGTCGCAAGGCCATACGAATTTTGTTGTGTATTTGGCTTTGTTTAGAGGAGATTTGTCATATCTTATTTCCATGTAGATGTTACGAAGCCCATTGTTTTTAAACTGGAAAGGTTTACTTTTTACACTTTCACCTTCGTCTGTGATTGTTGTTACCGCGATGTAACTTCCGTATGGAACGTTTGTGAGGGTAGCAGCGTAGTTTGTGTTCGCCAGAGGAGTACTATTTAATAGTTTGTACGTTCCGTTTGCTGACGACGCTACATACACGTTGTACTTTGCATCCTCAGGCTCTTGCGCCAAACGTCTCCATGTGATTCCAACTCCTGCCGAACCATTGGAAGTACCGTATGTGGCAACAACGCCTCGACCCAATTTTTGTTGCTTTCTCTGTGCATAAGTAGTTGTTGGCAGGCATGTGAGCACTGCCAACAACATAGTTAGATAGATAGATTTAAACATATAGTTAGGTAGTTAATTTGTGAATTCTTTTCTTGGTGCAAAGATACTCCTTAGACACAAAAGTGCTGTTTAAATTCGTCGCATTTACGTGTAAAATCGTACCAAATTATTATTTTAGGAAACATTTGTTGCCTTTTTTATTGGCAAAATAAACAAAAACGTACAATTTTGTTTCAGATTTATGGAATATAAATTAGAAATTCGTAATTTTGCAAAAAACATGAAGGTTTGACCCATAATGAAGTGAAAAGTCGCCTATAACCTAACAAAACACCTGTTGCGGTCTAATGACGATTTTGTTTTAATATAGTAATAATGCAGAATCCAAAGCTGTTAGTGTATATTATCACACTCATCTGGACATTGATTTTATCGTTGCCAGTTATGGCGCGTGCCTCGCTTGAAGCACGTGTTGGTAGCGATGCTGTTATGCACAAAAGTAGTGTTGCAGGACAAGGCATGCGAATGGGGTTCCGTCAATTGCCATGTCAAGACCGATTACCCGTGGCAAACGTAAACGTGGTGATGCAAGACTCAGAAGGGTACATGTGGTATGGAACCGCTGGGGGAGGTGCATGTTGTGATGATGGATATTCATTAGTGTTCTATGGGAGCGAAGGTCAGGGGAAAGGAGTGGTTGAAAGTGATGAGGTCACTTGTCTGGCAGAAGGTAAGAACTCATGGATATGGGTGGGAACTCGTAATGGCGTATATTATATCAAGAAAAGCAATCGCAAGGTATTTAAGGTATGTGCTGATGTGGTGGCAAAAAAGAAGGTGAATTGTATTGGCGTGACTGAGGACGGGTGTGTGTGGGTCGGGGTGAAGCGGAATATCTACAAATTTAATGCTGACGGAAAACTGTTGAATACGCTGACAATAAGCGATAACCCGAGGGAGGAGGTGAAGGAGATGATGGTTGATTCGCATGGCATCTTGTGGGCAACGGTGTTACGTGGTGGCATTGTGACTGTAAACCCTAAGACGGATGTGCTGAGGCCTGAACCATGGTCTTTGGATGTGGCTGCCAGTTGTATTGTGGAGGATGTTGAGCGTGGTTGTTACTGGGTTGGTACATGGGGCAGGGGTGTGGTGCAATATCCGACCATGGAGGAACAGCCTGCCACTCTTATTTCTAATGATAACCAGCATTTCGGGAGCGAGGTTTATAATATGTGGATTGATGATGAGACGGATGTGATGTGGACTTCGACAATGGATGATGTGTATGCTTTCAAGATTAAGGGGGGTGGTGATGGCAATGGTGGGTATGTGTTGGAGAGGATGAACACGTCGCTTTTCATGCCGACTGGTAAAAAGGTTATCAATAAGCTGACGGCTGACAGCAGGGGTAATGTGTGGGTGCCTGGTTACTCGCCTCATACGTTTGTTTTGTGTAAGGGAGGTGAGATGGGGGGCATGAGACGTGATGTGGTGGGGGC
>JAZLHP010000038.1:0-5316 GCA_045616905.1 Bacteroidaceae bacterium | reverse complement strand
GCGAAAACCTGTTGGGCATAGGGCAGAAAGGACGACACAACACCATCTGCGTCAGCAATACGAACGACATTGTACCCACGGTGAAGACGTGCATCATCTCCCACGTAAAGTGGTGTCCAAACCATGCTGCAAGCCAACCGCCACCTTCTATTGTGGTGAGAAGGATGATGTGCAGCACAGGGAAGAACACGGCGAAGTCTCGCTTAGGCGTAATCCACAGCTGGATGTTGCTCATGCACTCGAAGGTGCCTTGTATCTTGGCAATGCCTGCAATGAAACATGCCACAACCAACAAGGGCATCGACTGGCTGTACATGGTGATGATGTTGCAGATACCCAGGACAATAGCCGAGGTACACAACAGTTGCTGATTGGTAAAGCGGAACTTCATCCTGAACAACATAGGGAACCATACAGCCATACCGGCCAGCGTGGCATAGAGCAGAAACATGACATCTTCGATCATGAAGTTCGTGGTGCCGCGAATCTCATCAAGCGCACCCAGATACATGCCTCCCGAGAACTGGAAGCACAAAGCCGTAAGGACGTAAATCCACGGCTGCAACCTGCGAGGCACCCATCCCTTCATCATGGGCATACAGAAACCCATGCCTTTTGGTGGCGGTGGCGCCTTCATCAGAAATTCAGTCAGTCGTCCCATTACTCTTCTACTTTACAAACCACATTATAACCGCCATGCAGTTGCTTCAGCTCATCGCAGGTATCAATCTTCACACGTACCGTCACACGCTGCTCCACCTTTACGAAATTGCCCGTGGCATTATCAATAGGAATCAGCGAAAACGCACTTCCAGTAGCATCAGAAATACGTTCCACCACACCAGTGTATTCAACACCCGGAACGGCATCGGCAATAAAGCGAACCTTGTCGCCAACCTTGACATTCGGCATCTGCGACTCCTGGTAGTTTGCCTCCACCCATTTCTCGTTCTTGTCAACGATGCTGACCATCGTCTGTCCAGGGTTAACCAACTGACCCACATGAATATCCTTGCTTCCTACCACACCATCGCATGTGGCTATGATGTAGCAGTACGATAGGTTCAGTCGGGCAATCTCCACCTGAGCACGTGCCAGTTTGATGGCTGCCTCTGATGCCGAGAGATGATGCCCTTGTTCTGCCACAACAGCCGTCTGTGTGTTGCGCGAACGGAGTGCCTGCTCGTATGCAGCCTTGGCACTCAGATAGCCAGTGTGGACATTGTCATACTGCTGCTGAGTGACGGCATCCTGCTGCAGTAGTTTCTCGAAACGAGCATCCTCTCTCTGCGCATTCTCCATCTGCACGCGAGCCGCCTCAATGCCTGCTTCAGTCACGCTGATACTTGTCTTGGTGGTATTGATACTACTTGCCGTACCCTGTGAACCGCGTTCGGCACGAGTAAGATCAGCCTCTGCCTGAGCCAGTCGGAGACGGAACTCCGCATCTTCGATGATGACAAGTGTGTCACCCTTCTTTACCTCTTGAAACTCGGTAAAGCGTACCTCGCGAATGAACCCTTGCACACGGCAGTTCTGAGGCACAATGTTCTGACACACCCGAGCATTATCGGTTACTTCACCACCACCGAAATGCATAAACTGACTTGCAGCATATGCTGCGCCACATGCTATACAGAGTATAACGATAGCATTATAAATATAGGTTGAAATCTTGTTCTTATTCATTTTCTTAATCGTTTTCGTTACAGTTATCGTCATCGTAGCGAAGCGTATCGTTTTCGTTACAATGTATTTGTTATGTATTTAAGTTTGAAATAGTTGTAGAGCATATTAATACGTGTATTTACCAGAGCCATGTCGGCAGAGAGTTTCATGTTTGAGGCATCGAGCATATCGGTCAACAAAGCAAGGTCGTTGTCGTAGCGGTTCTTGACAACAGAGTAATTCTGGTCGGCAAGTTCTACCTGCTTTTCCTGCGTGCGTACCTCCACCGAACTGGTCAGCAGATTGGTGTAGTTTGCCTGCACGGCATTCTCTATGCCTTCGCGAGCCAGCTGCACACTCTCGCGTGCCTGGGTGTTCTCATGCCGTGCCTTGCGAATGTCATGCTTGTTCTTCCAAAGGCTTGAAAGATTGTACTTTACCCCAATGCCAATGAACCATACATTGACGTTGGCGTTCTTCGGTATCAGATCGGAGGTGTAAGGGCCAAACAGGTTGTTCTCGGCAACAACTGCTACGGATGGCAATGATGCGGCACGTGTGTTACGAATCTTTTGCTCCGACATTTCTGTGGCAAGTGAAGCCTGACGGATGTCGATATTGCTTTCCGTGGCTTTCTGTTGCCATGACTCCTCTGAGGTAAGTGTCTGGAGTGCCATACCTTCTTCTTCAAGCGACTGTGCGTCAACCTCAAAATTCTCTCCCTCGGGTAGGTGGATTGTTGTGGCTATCTGATGACGGAAAATATTTTGCGCATCATCCACTTGTGTCTTGATAAGAACGAGGCTCTGCAGTTGCAGTTCGTATCGGGTAATGTCGTTCTTCAGCACCGTACCCTGTTCCTGGCGAGCCTTCATCTGCTGAATGACCTTCTCCGTCAGTTCGATGTTCTTCGCTATCACCTGCGACTGGTTCTGCAACTTATAGAGGTCAAGGTAATAGCCGGTGAGCAGGAAACGCACCTCCTGACGATTCTTCTCCACGTCGAGTTCTGCCAACTGTTGCCCCAGCTTTGCCATCTCGATGCACGAACGGATGGCACCACCAGCGTAGATCACCTGACTCGCCTGAGCCGTGAAGCTGTTGCCCCAATGCGGAGTCGGTTGTTTGCCATTAGGCACCTGCTGAGGACCAAGTCCCGGAACAATGTACTCCGTCATGCCACTGGCAGAAAAACCTCGTGACATCAGGAAAGCATTACCCGTGTAGGAACCCTGCACGCCGAATTCAACACTCGGCAGCAAGGCAGATTTTGCCGATGCCACCCCTTCTTCTGCAGCCTTCAAAGCCACTTCGCTGACCTTGATGCGCTGACTCTGATGGTCAGCAAGGTCAAATAGCGACTGAAGACTCATCTTCTGCTGTGCATACACTGGTACACAGCATTTTGCTCCGACCATCATCGTGACAGCCAGAGCACAAAGAAACTTGTGATTGTTCATTAATAAGATAAATGTATTCTTATGATTCATTATTCGTAAAAAAATATTCCTTCCCTCGGAAATACGAATAATGAACCTTGATGGCTCGGACAAACCTTACGTCTGCCGCAATGCGCTACAAACCTCTCTGATCAGGGAAATTATCAGAAGAAGAATTTCGAGCACTATTAATTGCGAAATCCAAAATCGAGTGCAAAGTTAAAAAAAAATCTTCATTTCAAGGTTCTGCTCATTCAAAAATTTTTCTTTGACAAGCATTTTTGATTTTAACTAAGTTTCTTCAGAATTGGATCAATGCTGGTATTAATACAGCATTGCTCTAACGGATTTCTAATATCATTCAATTATTCTCTAACGGCAGTTTCCAACTATTGAGCGTACCTTTGCACTCGCAAATCAGAAACCTATTGTTTAACTTATTTGAAAAAGAGAAGAAAATGATGAAGAACCTTTTCAATTTCAAGAAGAGTCCTATGGCGAGGGCTGTTTACAACAGCGAGTATGCTCGTTTTGCATCCCATTCAGCTCGTTTGGCTCGTACATCGGACTCATGCCACTGCCACTAAGCTACTTCCCATGGCTCATTGCCATCCTGCTCAGCTATTGCGTGCTGACACAGGTAATCAAGCAGTGGTACATCAAGAAGTTTGGTAAGTGGCTGTAATAATTATTCTTTTTTAGGTATTGTGAGGCAAAGGAAAAGTTAGTACCTTTGCACTCACAATTTTTACAATAACACCAAACGAATAAAATGAGGATTATTATAAAATTCGCACTTATCAGCATCTGCTTCTTCAGCGCTGCAAAAGTTATGGCGCAGAAGAACGATAAAAGAGAAGTTGAGTTTGGCTTGGAGTTGACATCGGAACTTCAGGCGACCAACAAGGGCGACTATAACAATACCAATCTGTTGCGACTCGATGCCTCATTGCCAATCGGCCGTAACGTCAGCATTGAGGCGGCATCTATCAGCACCTACATGACTGCATCAGAGAGCATTGGCGATGATTTGCAGACTTTTTCAAACCTCGATGCAGGCAACATTCCTTTTGCCCTCAGCGTATGTGGAGTGTCTTGGACTTACACCTCTCTCCCTCGGGAGAGTCGGAGAGGGGCTTCGCACTCCCTCTTTATGGGCATACGCAATATGAACGAGGACTACTTCTGCAGCGATGTCACCTCATTCTTCACCAACAGCTCATGCGGCGTTTATCCCACAATCAGTGCAAACTATCCTATCGCAAATTATCCTGTAGCATCAATGGGTATCCACTACTGTTATGATGGTGGCCCCATCAAAGTGCAGGCATCTCTATACAACGGCACTGGTTACAACCGGTTTACAGGACGCAATAATGTGTTCCGCTTCTGCCCGAAAGATGATGGTGTTTTTGGCATGGCAGAAGTGTCATACAACCGTGGAGGTGGTTATTACTGTATAGGAAATGCTTTGCATTGTAATGAAAGACTAAGCGCTACGCCCTGGTTTTACACAGAGCAACACATTTGCAACACCCTATCTTTGCTTGTCGGTTACTCACATGCTTTTGACGCAACTGGCGAGTGTAAAGATTTTATTGGAATCGGGGCGCATTATCAACAAAAGAAATGCGAGCTCGGTATGTTCACAGATTATGCCTGTTTTGTAAATGCCAAAGAATTTGCTACGGAAATAACGCTCAAATACAATGCCACAGATAATCTTTATGTCCAACCTATATTTCATCTCATTTCTACATCATTTGAAGCATCGGCTTGCATCGTAAGTGTTCATACTATCGGTTCCCTACGCATAGGAGTCTCTTTTTGAACAAATTGAATCCATCGCTGCGAAGTTCATCAATAGCTTTCTGCTTGAACTGCTCCAATTCTTCAGCCTGTATAGCTTTAAGTTCTTCATCCAGAAAAAGAAGAAAAGATGGGCATTCGAAGAAATTATAAATCCAAATCGTCAAGCACATCGGCAATGGTATAACCCTGCCGTCTCGCAAACTTATACGATTCAGTAACTCCATACTCGCTTGCTAAACGCATAGCTTCTTTCTCTGTCATAGGCTGCTTTTGTCCTATGGTAAGCAAATGATATAGTAGTGATGCCATAAGTTAACCTACCCCCAACCATGCAAATTTAACATTTTAACAATTTAACAAAAAATGCGATGCTCGTTTCACGGGTGAATACCACACG
>JAZLHP010000037.1:0-7420 GCA_045616905.1 Bacteroidaceae bacterium | reverse complement strand
TTCAAATTTATATGTGAGAATTGGTAATGCTACTGATGGTTATTACATTACTACATATAGTGCAACTTCTTTAAATACTAGTGGATCAGGAAACAATCGTTATCTTAACGTGTGGGATGGTGGAGCAGGTTGGTCTCGTGGTAATGGAGGTAATAAGACTCAGTGGCGTTTCATCTCTTCAAACCAAATGACAAAGTTTGGAAAGGTTTCTGAATATACAACAGCATTCAATACAGCTGCAGGATATGAAAACTCGCGCATTTCATCATCTTTAAAGTCTGAGTTGGAAGGTGTACTTGATGCCTGTGATGGAACTATCAATTATCAGAATATTGAAGGGTATATTTACAACCTTAATTCCATTTCTGCGAAATGCCAGGAATATCTCGATAACCTTCCAAAAGAGGACGTTGTAGATATGACGGGTCGTATCATAAATCCAACAATCATTCAAGATGGTACAACGAACGATGCACCTAAGGGATGGATTGGTGCAAGCACTAACGTAACTGGTAATGGTCATTATACAGAAGGAACAGGTAACACTCGTCTTGAGGCATGGCACTGGACAGCAGACCTTAATGCTGACTACTATCAGGATATTATCGTTCCAAATGGTCTTTATATTCTATCTGCTACTACACATCAGCGTGAGGAAGGCAATGCTGCACTCTATAGCGAAACATATCGTTCGCTTGAAACAACAATGCCAGTTGGCGATGGCAACGAGGCAGAAACAGTTGTGGAGAATATTCTTGTTACAGATGGAGTTATCCGCATTGGCGCAAAGGTTTCTGGTTCAGGAAACTGGATGACTGCTGATGACTTTACGCTCACTCGTGTTAGTTCACCAGAGGAAACAGCATTGTCTCATTATACTGATGCAATAGACTATCTTAATGGGGAGGCGGCTAAAGAACTTGCTCGCAATACTGACCATACGGAACTTCTTGCATCTAAGAATGCTGCTAATAGCTGTGAGGCAAATGTTTCGGCGTACGAAGTCGCTATAAATGCATATTATGCTGCAATAGAAAAGGCAAAGAAATTGCCAGAACTGCCTGAAGTCGTTATAGGAGAAGATTTGAGTGGAAATCTTTCTACAAGTTGGATAGGGCAAACAGGTACTTATTGGAACAGAGTGGCACCAGAACGATATGAGGGAGATAATACACCGATTCCTGAAGGCAGAGCTATGTATCAAGTGGTTACTGATCTCGTTCCTGGAGTTACATACGAAATCCAGTTCTATGCAGTAGCAAATGTTGCTCGTGTGTTGGGACCTGAGTATTATGGTTCTGGTATAGCTTATATCTTTGCAAATGATACACAGCAAGATATTGATGTGGTTTTCCAAGATGGATGTGATCCAATGGATTATCTTCGTACTCTTACTGCTGTTGCGGATGAGAATGGTGAAATTGCATACGGTATTGCCAATAAGAAGGCTGGTGGACAATGGTATGTTGCAAAGGAAAAGTCGCTTGTATGTCTTGGAATATCACATACTGCAAACCTCAAAGTTAATGCAGGCAAGTACGGAACATTCGTTGCTCCATTTGATGTGGAATTGCCTGAAGGAATATTAGCATACGTTGCATCAAATGTGAATAATTCCTCTGTAGTGCTTACTGCCATTTCTGATAATGGTAAATTGCTTCCTGCTAATACCCCTGTTTTGTTAGAGAACAAATCTAATGAAACAATAACTAAAGAATACGATGGTTATTACAGTGGAATAAACACCACAATAACTCAAGATGACAATCTTCTTATTGGTCATCTTATAGGAGGAGTGGATATACCATTGGATTCATACATTTTGCAGATACAAGATGGAAGACTTGCGTTCTATCGTGTTGCAAATACAAGAGTGGGTACTGCTAACCGTTGCTATCTTGTTAAACCTTCTTCTGCTAATGCAAATACTCGTCTTGACATCGTGTTTGATTTTGAATCAACTGGAATTGAAGACGTTGAGGATGTAGAAGCCGAAGAAATAGAAGGATTCTACTCAATTGATGGCACGAAGATTGCTGCTCCTCAGAAAGGCATTAACATTGTCAGAATGAAGAATGGAGGAACAAGAAAGGTGTTTGTGAAGTAACCATTCTGTTGCTCGATATAACAGATAGATGAAGCATATAAAGATTCCGTGCTTACATGGCAGTATAAATACTGTACGTGTATGCACGGAATCTTTATTTGTCTCTATTTGTTCAAAAGTTACTTTGTATAGACATTCTCAATCTCGAGTACGTAGATGGTGTGGAGACCTCCTCCCGGGTTCTCGTTGTACCAACGCTGGAGAATCTCTTTGTCGATGAAACTGTCTTTTGTCATTTCTGTCTTGAACACTTTGCGGCAGTCGAGTGTCATTCGTGCCTCGTCGAAGGTTATGGCACCTGATTCTACGGTCACGGGGGTGAGTCCTGCTTCCTTCACCTTATCAGTGTCACGTCCTGACTTTGAACCACATATTTGCAGTGCCTTTCTCATGTCTTCTGGGTAGAAGGAGAGTGTGACCCGCTCGTTTGACTCGATGAACTGGTGTGTGTATCGCTCAGGACGAACGAAGATGAATGCCACTGGTGAGTTCCAGAGCCAGCCGATGCCTCCCCATGAGGCAGTCATTGTGTTGAACTTCTCGTTGTCACCTGCTGTGACGAGCATCCACTGGTTGCCGATTAATTCAAATGCATCTTCTTTGCCGAGGATGCTGATGTCTTGCTTTGTCATATCTGTACTTTGTTTTATTGTTTCCTGTTGGGCGAACGATGGCAAGGATAATGTTAGCAATAGTGCTAATGTTTTCAGAGTTTTCATTTTTGTGCTGATTATTAAAGGGTTGAGGGTGTTGAGGGGGAGTCATTTTCTTTAACTCATTCTTCTTCTTCAACTCATTCAACTCATCTTAAACTTTAAGGGCATCAAGAAGCATATCCATTGCCTTTGCCGCATCGCCTGTCTCTTCAAAGAGATTGACGAACTTTGAACCGATGATGGCTCCTGACGCGTTGCTCTGTGCTGCTTCAAGTGTCTGCTTGTTGCTGATGCCGAAGCCTATCATGCGTGGGTGCTTGAGCTGCATGCTGTTGATGCGTGAGAAGTATGCCTGCTTAGCATCGTTGAACTCCTTCTGTGCACCTGTGATGGCTGCTGAACTGACCATGTAGATGAATCCGTCGGTGTTGTCATCGATGAATCGTATGCGCTCGTCGCTTGTCTCTGGTGTGATGAGCATGATGATGCGTATGTCGTATTTGTCGGCTATCGGTTTGTATTCTTCAAGATAGTCCTTGAATGGGAGGTCGGGTATGATGACTCCATCGATGCCTGTCTCAACGCATCGCTGGCAGAAGGCTTCGAAACCGAACTGCATGATGGGGTTGAGATAGCCCATGAGGATGAGTGGTATGCTGACATCTGTGCGAATGCCTTCGAGTTGTGAGAAGAGTGTGCGTAGGGTCATTCCGTTGCGGAGTGCCTTGGTCGCTGCGTCCTGAATGACGGGTCCGTCTGCCATCGGGTCGGAGAATGGCACTCCGACCTCTATCATGTCAACGCCCTTGCTCTCGAGTGTCTTGATTGTCTGTGCCGTTCCTTCAAGGGTAGGGTGTCCGGCACAGAAATATATTGACAGTATCTTTTCGCTCTTGGTTGCGAACAATTGATTTATTCTGTTCATTTTCTTATCTTGTTAATGAATGTGGTTAATGACTCTATGTTTTTTAATGCTGGTGCTGTCTCGAATTGTGAGTTGAGATCGATGCCTCTGCAAAGTGGGTGGTCGTATGCCTTTATCTTATCGACATCATCTGGACCTATGCCGCCTGTGAGAATGAATGGGGTGAGACCCGGGTAGCAGTTGAGCACCTTCCAGTCAAATTTCCTGCCGCTGCCTCCGTAGCTCTCGCATTTTGTTTCGAAAAGGAAGTAATCGACATAAAACTCATATTCTGCGCATGGCTTAAGGTCTTCATAACTGGATATCTGAAACATCTTGATGATTTTAACATCATCTGCAAGTTTCTTCTTCAGTTCGTGGCAGAAGTCGGCTGATTCGTTGCCATGAAGCTGCACGATGTCTAAACCGAAGGTGTTGACCCGCTCGAGAATGCCTTCGATTGGTTCGTTGACAAACACACCTACTCGCTTGTTGTGTCGTGGCATGTATTCAGGTAGGGAAGTCACGTTCCGTGAACTCTTGTCATAGAAAATGAATCCCATCCAATCGGCTATCTGTGCCTCGTCAAGCTGACGGATGTTGTCTGCATCGCGCATTCCGCATACCTTTATGATCATGATACCACCTGTTTTATAAATTCCCTTAATGCTGCACCGGGGTTAGGAGTTTTCATGAAAGTCTCTCCAATGAGGAAACCACGGAAACCTGCCTCACGTAACTCACGTACCGTTTGGGGATTGCTGATGCCGCTCTCGCTCACGAGCAGATAGTCTTTTGGCAACAGCTCTGCAAGCCGGTATGAGTTTGCCACATCTGTATGGAATGTGCCGAGGTTGCGATTGTTCACTCCTACCATATCGATATTGTCGCCTACGTATTCGAGCTCTGACTCGCTGTGTACCTCAAGCAATGTCTCTAATTCCAGTTCGTGTGCTTTGTGTGCGAGTGTACGACACTCTTCTTTTGTAAGGTCTGCGGCAATGAGTAGTACGGCATTGGCTCCTATTTCACGTGCCTGAAACAGCTGGTACTCGTCAATGATGAAATCCTTGCGAAGGATAGGACACTTTACGTCTGGACGTGCCGTGCGAACAAAGTCCATGCATCCACCGAAATACTTTTCGTCTGTAAGGATTGATATTGCGCTTGCACCATTCTCTGAATAAGAAGCAGGAATGATGTCAGGTCTGCCTTCTTCCTTTATCCATCCCTTTGAAGGACTCTTGCGCTTGAACTCTGATATGATGCCAGATGCAGATGCTGCCAATGACCCTCTCATCGAGAGCTTTGAGTAGTTGCCGTCTGCCATCATCTTTTCCACATTGCCATAAAGCACTGAAGGGGCGACTTCAGCTTTCTGACGCTCCACCTCTATGAGCTTGTCGGCTACTATTTGTTCGAGTATGTCTGCCATGTGAAGACTCTTGAGTTAAAAGTTTTCGTTATCGTTTTTGATTCGATTTTTCGAGTTATCGATTTATCGATTATTCGTTTTAGTTATAGTTATGAGTTGATTGCGACAAATTTCTTGAAACATTCTAATGCCTTGCCGCTTTCAAGTGATTGGCGTGCTATTGCTACTGAATCTTCAACAGACAGGTTTCTGTCCATCACGCTGATCGCACATGCTGCATTAGCAAGAACGACATTCTTTTGTGCCTCAGTGCTTGTGCCTTCAAGCACGCTGTCGAATATCTTCATTGCTTCTTCTGGTGTTTCGCCTCCGTAAATATCGCTCTGCTCAATGTAGTTGAAGCCGAGGTCTTTAGGTGTGAACACTTTCTCAAAGTTGTTTGTTGTAATCTTGAAACCTGATGTGAGGGATATTTCATCGTATCCGTCATAGCTTGTCACTACACCGAACTTGTCGCCAATCTTCTGGTGTATGTTTGTGTAGAGACGAAGCTGCTCCTGATTTGCTGTTCCGTGGAGAGAGTTCTTTGGATGACATGGATTGACGAGAGGACCAAGGAGGTTGAAGCATGTTGGTACTCCGAGTGCCTTGCGTGTAGGTCCTACGAATTTCATGCCGTAAGCAAAGAGTGGTGCATGGAAGTAGCAGATGTTTGATTCTTCAAGACTCTTTTTCAAAACGCTGATGTCATCAGTGAACTTTACTCCATGACCTTGCAGTACGTTGCTTGCACCGCTTACTGATGAACTGCCGCCATTGCCATGCTTTGTGACCTTGTATCCTGCACCTGCAACAACGAAAGCAGAACATGTGGAGATGTTAAATGTGTTCTTTCCGTCACCTCCTGTACCTACGATGTCAAGAGTGTTGTATTCGCTGAAATCCATGTACTTGCCTGTCTCGAGAAGTCCCTGACGGAAACCGAGAAGCTCATCTACTGTAGCTCCGCGTGTCTGTATTGCCATCAAAAGTGCAGCAATCTGCTGTACGTTATACTGCTCCTGTACTATGTTGAGCATTATCTGGTGTGTCTCCTCCTGTGCGAGAGTCTCACCTGCTATGAGTTTGAGAAGATATTGTTTCATATTAGAAGCCCCGTTCCACAAAGGGGAACGCTTTTCGAATGGGGTGTTTTTTAGTTTTTACTTACTTATATTGTTTATTGCTTGTTCGTCTGCTTATCATTCCGAATGGCTTCCTCCTCCAGGGAGTTGGGGACCATTCAGCCAGTTCTTCAATATTGTCTTCCCGTCCTTTGTAAGCACACTCTCCGGGTGGTATTGTATGCCACGTATGTCATACTCCTTATGACGCAGAGACATTACGTATCCTTCGTCCGAAACACTCGTCACTTCGAGACATTCCGGGAATCCCTCGTTGTCAACAACCCACGAGTGGTAACGACCTATCTCAATCTTATCTGGGAGTCCTTCGAAGATGTAATCCTTAACGGTTATTGTGCTTGGGGTCGCCACTCCATGATACACTTCACTCAGGTTTGTGAGATTGCCACCGAAGCTTTCGCCTATTGCCTGATGGCCGAGGCAAACGCCGAGGATAGGCTTCTTTCCTGCATAAGTCTTGATGACATCGAGAAGGAATCCTGCTTCGCTTGGGATGCCTGGTCCTGGTGAGAGCACGATTTTGTCAAACTCCTCAAGCTGCTGCATCTCAAACTGGTCATTACGGTAAACGGTCACCTCGGCGCCAAGCTCTTTTATCAAGTGACTCAGATTGTATGTGAATGAGTCGTAATTGTCTATTATTACTATTTTCATAATGTTTCTGCTATTGATATTGCCTTTCTTAAAGCGCCAAGTTTATTGTTAACCTCCTGCAGTTCATATTCAACATCGCTCTTTGCAACGATGCCTCCTCCTGCCTGGAACCATAGTTCGTTGTTACGGCTTACAAATGTGCGTATGGTGATTGCCTGATTAAGACTCTTGTCAAAACCTATGAAACCGATACATCCACCGTATGCTCCTCTGTTGTGTGGCTCGTATTCGCTTATCAGCTGCATAGCACGAACCTTTGGGGCACCACTCAGCGTGCCGGCAGGGAAGGTGTCGATGAATGCCTTTATTGGATCGGCACCTTTGTCAAGAGTGCCGCTTACACGGCTTACAAGGTGAATAACGTGTGAGTAGAACTGCATGTCCTTGTAGAACTCAACATGCACGTTGTGACAATTACGTGAAAGGTCGTTTCGTGCAAGGTCAACAAGCATCACGTGTTCTGCATTCTCCTTTGGGTCATTCTTCAGGTATAATGCGTTCTTGTGGTCTTGCTCTGCATTGCCTGTGCGCTTTGTCGTT
>JAZLHP010000036.1:0-45761 GCA_045616905.1 Bacteroidaceae bacterium | reverse complement strand
TGTTATTAAGATTGACACAAAAGTGGAGGAGGGGTGATGAAGATGGTGGAATAGCATGCAGAGTTAACATATTTCGTATGTGAATTATGTGTGTTGACACAAATGCAGAATAATTATCCTATTCGGGGAGAAACAGGCATATTTTACTACCAGATTGCCTATTCTTGGCACCAATGTTACATTTTTGAGCCTTTATGTGACTATGATGTTTCAAATTTTATAATTGATGTTACACTATATATATTATAAATATTAATAACTCCGTAACTTTGCAGCGGATTTTATCCATTCAAAAAAACGGGGAAATAGTAATGGTGAAATAAACATCTCGTACAAGAGGAAATACCAAAAAGAAATACATCTGTATTCGGAAAAGAAATGTTAGCACCCACCCCTCGCTTCCATCCAAGAAGTAAGGTGAGAATGAGAAGAGTGAACACGAATAACACAAATAACACGAATAAAGACCAGTTCTCTCTGATATTCGTGTAAATCGTGGAAATTAGTGTTCAACAAATAATGAGAATATTCGTGTTCGAATTCGGAGAAGAAGCAGAGTTAAAGATGATAATACAAATAACAGATAATAGAATCAAACAAATAAAATTAACAAAATGAACATTATGAACAAACAAAAGAACAGAGATAGTAGGATGCGGGCATCCTCTCTCTTCTTGAAAACGTTCATGCTCCTGGCATTACTGCTGGTGGGCACGAATGGTTCGTGGGCACAGACGGAATTGTATTCGTTTACAATGCCATCTGAAATGACTACTACAGAAGCCGATGCCAAACTCAATTATGGAGCAAATGCTCGTACTTTATGGCGTGGTATTTACTACACCCTTAACGATGACAGTTCTGTAAAGGAATTGGGTACGAATTATTTTGATGGGACAGACAAAACCCATTACAGACTTAAAGAGACAAATGATACATTTGATGAAAACAAAGCTCACTTTAAGATTGATTTCCCAAGTGACTACATCAAAGCTGGTGATGTTCTTACCATAGAACTTTCTCCATATTGGTGGTTTGATTCAGGAACAAAAACTATTGGTTTCAAAACCAAGAGCAGAGAAGAGAGTCTTACTGTTGATGCGTTCAAATCAGGTTACTCTATTGATCATACAATTACTAGTGCTGATATTACGAATTCTACAGAAGAAGGACGTCAGTATATTATAATAACAATGCCAAATGAGGCAACTTGTTATCACAAATTTACCATTACTCGTCCTGCTGGCTATGTAATCAACTGGACACCTGGAGATATCCCTACAGGATGTGATGCATGGTATACAATTAGTGGAGATGCAACAGAATATAGATGTTCACTCTCTGGAGTTCAGGAAGGGAAATCTATTACCTTGAGAGCAACAGATGCTGACAATGCTCATAAGATTATTGACTATTGGAATGTTGGAGATCAGAAGTATTATAATAGTGCAGCCAATAGAACACTTGGTAGTGACGACTGGAAAGCTAAAGTAGTTGATAATATTCTTACTCTTCAGCCATCGTTCTGTGATGCATACACAATGACAGCTGTAGCTGGTACTGGATGTAATTCTGTAACCTTAGTGAATAGCGAAAATTCTGCAGACTTAAACGGTATTAAGCAGAAGTCTGGTGACAGACCAAACATTACATTGACGGCAGTAGGTTTATCTGGTTACGATACTTTTGATGGTTGGTATAATGGTGATTCTAAAATATCTCCTGAAAATCCTTACAGTTATGGAAAATTTGATCCTGCAGATAAAACAGAAGACTTACTTCTGACTGCAAAGTTCACTGCGGATGATCCTACTCCTGCGTCAGATGCTGTCAAAGCAGACTTTGATGTAAATAGAGGCAAGGATGATGGCATAAATTGGAGCACAGTTGAGGATGGAAAACTCATTATGAGAACGAAGACCTCTTATAGTAATTCGTATAATATTTTTGTGTTCCCTCCATATAATAACGCAGGAAAGCAAAACGTAGAAAATACAGCAGACAATTACAGTGGCATAGTTCTTTCTGCTAACGGTGATGACTTCAGAATTATTGTTTACTATGGAGATGGTGGCGACGATAAAGCAATACTCTCTGTCCCTGGCTATAATAATACTAAATTTAAGCAGTATCGCTACACATGGTCAGAACTAGGTGTGCCAGCTGACAAGGTGGATGACATAAAGAATGTTTGTTTCGCTGGTTCTGCTGTCTCAACAGATGATTACCGTTACTCTACTTTCCGCAACACCTATCTTGTTAAGAAGGACTTAAAACTCTATGACTTGAATGATTTCCCTATTGTCGAAAATCAGGGTAATGTTATTAGCACAAAAAAGACCTCTGATGGTATAGCAATGACAACACAGAAGAACAGCAACAACGTCATCAAGATCATGGATGTTGCTCATGGTGACGCATTGCAGTATTCTGGTCTTCGCTTCGATACTAAGGGTACACGTTTCCGTGCTATCGTGAAGACAAGTGATGGCAAGACTTTCGTTGCTTTTGTTGATAACTCAAATACTAACGATTTTAAGACTCAGCACTTCCAGTGGTCTGACTTCAAGATTCAGTGGGGTAATACTCCAATGACAGAGGAAGATGTCGCAAACATCAACCAGATTATGATTGGTGGTGATGATGACAACCCAGATGCAACAGATGACCAGTTCACAATCCGTCACATTTGGTTTGATGACATCAATGACTATGACAATACTTTCGTTTGCTATGGTGAAGAAGGTGGTAACTTCAGTTGGAGTACATACCACTACACTTATAGATTAGGTGATGCTACTGCCGAGTTTGATGCAACAGCTTGTAATGGCGAAACTGATGCAATAAAATTGCCAGATACTAAAACTGTAGTATTCTCTGTACCAGAAGGTCAGAAGTTCACAGGCATCAAGCTTATCTATGGTGACGGTTCTTATAAGATTCTTGACGGTGTTGATGCACGCGAATACACATATACTAATAATAGTGGTTCTGATGAAGTAATCGCAAAGGTGGAATACACTCTTGGCACTACTATGCCAGCAGGTTATCAGAAGATCAATGTGACATTCAATGATGCATCAGAAGACCGTGAATTTATCGTTTATGCTCCTACTGGTTTGTCAGGCAATGTTCCTGTTCTTTTCTCTCTCCACGGAA
Organism: Bacteroidaceae bacterium; assembly: GCA_045616905.1. Classification (GTDB taxonomy): domain Bacteria; phylum Bacteroidota; class Bacteroidia; order Bacteroidales; family Bacteroidaceae; genus Minthosoma. The sequence continues at coordinate 42,602 of JAZLHP010000036.1, read as the reverse complement.
CAGGTAATGACTTCACAGGTTATGGTGTGCAGAACTACAATTCTTTGGCTGACGCAGAGAAGTTTATCGTAGTTTACCCTCGTGGTACTGAGTTCCACTTCCCTGTATTTGGTGCTACTGCTCGTGGCTGGCACTCTGATGGTACATATAACAAGGACACTAAGTTCTTCGAGGATATCATCAACTGGCTTAAGAGCAACAGTTCTACAAAATACGGATGCACAATCAACGAGCAGCGCATCTACATGACTGGTTTCTCTAACGGTGGTATGATGACTTACTCAACTGCTTACGCAAGTGATAAGTTTGCTGCATTCTCTTCTATCAGTGGTATTCAGATGAACGAGTTCCACCTCCAGCACTTTGGTCCTCAGGCATGGCATGAAAATAAGTACAAGCTCACTCCATTCATGCACATCCATGGCACAAAGGATGACTTCGTTAAATATACTCTTGTGCCAAATATTGTTGACAACATGATCAACCGTAACGGTCTCAATCCTAATGTTACTACTTATTCTGATGATAATGGCGGTTCATATTGGGTTGACCACAACCCATACTACGAGCGTACAGGTTTGAAGCGTACTACATACACATCTACTATCAATGATAAGATTAAGTTCGTTTACTACGAAATTGGTAGCGGTATGACTGCTGGTGACACAGGTATGGGACACAACGCAGGTTGCGACATCGACGACAACAACGATGGCAACTACACGCCTTCAACCACTATCATGTGGAACTTCATGAAGCAGTACACACTCTCTGACCGTGCAGATGCAACAAAGACTGTGTTCAAACCAAACCTTGAGAACTACTCTTCAACAGTAGATCCAGGAACACACGCTATCGTAAGTGATGCTTCTAATCATGGCTGGACAATGTACTCAGGTAAGATTCTTGCTCAGTATGGTGAACAGCGTAAATCAACAAGCGACAAGCAGAATGTATATCACACTATCCAGTTCAAGGACGGTAACCACAACATTAAGTTTAATGCAACTTGTACAAACCCAAAGACAAGATGGGTCACTGCACGCCTTGAGCGCCTTGCCACAATTGATGCGAATGGCGAGCCTCAGCCACTCCCATCGATTAAGACAGTATTTGAGAAGAATTACACTATTAACGAGCCTGTATCTCTTAATTTCTATTTCACGGATGAAGGTCTATGCGAGTATCGTCTTACATTCCTTGTAGGTGGTGAAGATAAGCTTGACGAAGATGACTTCTATGAGAGTGGATTCCCTAAGGATCCTGTTGTAATTGGAGGCGTATCTATTTCTGCAGGTAATGACACCGAGACAGGTACTGTGTTTAACCCACCAGTATCAACAGACTTCACAGGTTACTTCAACTATCACAACCGCCTTGTGGCTCAGTGGAACTTCGATATGGCAGACAACAACCGTTGCAACCTCGCAGCTCTCGAAAGTCATAAGGAGCTTTGGGAGGCTGACTACCGTGGCGCAACTGCTGACCATAACTTCGGTACTATCGTTTACTCTTACACAGGCGCACTCGACAATGAGGAGCTTACTTACGATGGTTCAACCCTTATCCCTGTAGCTGCTGGTCTCAAGTTCCTTGACGTTACTGCAGGTTCAAAGAAAGTTAAGATTCAGGCAACTGTGCATAATGGTAAGGTAGAGAAGATTCAGCTCGTGCTTGAGGAAGGTACAAAAATGTATATTCCATACGTACGTAACTCTTATCGTAATGATCCTGGTTCTACTTATACACCATACGATATTGGTACAAAGGAGTATCATGACGGTCTCATGACATCTGACTGGATGGATTGTATCCACCATATCAATCGTGACATCGTTTACTTCGCTTCTTCTCCAGATATCTGGGGTGCAATTAACAACCATGTTTACGAAGACGGAACCATGAATAACGACAAGGAACTCTTCAACTCAGGTGGTTACGACTTCGTTGACGGTAAGACTTGGGCTAAGTGTAACTTCTGTGGCACTCAGGGTAAACCATGTATCGTTACAATCAAAACAAAGACTACATTCGACCGTATCGGTGTGAACCGTAACCTCGTCTACTCGTTCTACACTGAGAACATCTCTGCTGACACAGGTTATGACCGTCCATTCTCTGGACTCCGTGTAATTGGTACTCCTCGTGGTGCTAAGATTGCCGATGTTGGTGCTACTTATGCAAGTTATCCAAATGCGATTGCAATGTCATACGGTGGCTGGAAGTACAACGACAATCAATACAAGGATTACACAGGCGAGAACACTATTGATGATAAGTGGAGCGAGTTGACAGTTTACGGTGAGTATTCAGACATAGACTATGGTCAGAATAATGAGAGCTTGCAATTCGACAAAGTTCCAATCGCAACTGATGGTTTCCCTGTGTTCTCTTCTCTCCCACAGCCTGCTCATAGTGAAACTTTGAATCCAACGAAATCTGAAAATGGACTCGTAGGTGGTCAGAGCTACCATGACAAGAACGAAGGTATATTCTTCCTTACTAATACAGATGGTGGTTCATTTGACGAAATTGAGAATTTGACTCCTTGGTCGCTCCCAACTCGTGGTTCATTCGCTAAGTTTGAACCAACACTCCCAGGTGTGTTGAATGTTCATATTCTTCAGGAGAAGGGTAAAGAGTATTATATTGCAGATGAGTTCGGACATCTTGTAAAGAATAATGTATTTACTAAAGCGGGTACAGAGCAGGTTGTAACTAACAATAATGGTCACTTCTCTATCACTCGTTCTGACAATGTAAAGTATAGCTTCGATGTTTATCCAGGTAAGACATACTACCTCTTCTCTAACACTGGTAAGATGGCTATCGCTGGCTTCAACTTCGAGCCATACGTATATCGCAAGTATCATAGCGAGGGTTCTGTTCCTGACACAGAGTACAATAAGAAAGAGGCTTGGGAAATGGATCGTATCAATGTTACTCTCAACACTGCAATAGTTAATGAGGAAACCGGATACACAAAGCCTGCAGACCTTGTTTGGGATAATTGGAGTCAAAACGCTTATTGGTACACTAACCAGACTGCAGACTTCAATGATGAAAAACATCCAGAATGGAAAAAGACTAAGCATACTCAAAGCGAATACAAGAAAGAATCGACATTAAAGAACGAGGAAATGACGGTTGACAATAGAGCTGTTCACGTTAAGTATGAACGTGATTTCGCATCAGATCAGTGGTCAACAATCTGTCTCCCATTCAGCATGAACAATCTTCAGCTTCAGGAACAGTTTGGTGAAGATGTTAAGGTGATTCTCCTTCGTGATGTTCAAGAATTCGACCCTAATAATAGTCAGAAGTGTACGGCTAACTTCATTTATCACATGAATCAGGACATCATTGCAGGTTATCCTTATCTTATCTATCCTTCAGGCAAAAAGGATAATGATGGAAATCCTGTTACTATACATAGTATAGAAGCAAATGTATATGTCTCAAATGCAGCAGGTACACAATCTGCTGGTGGAGTTAATGCCACAAAGCCTAGTCTTGTAAGCGTAAATGGTATTGGTCAGAATACTGTAACACATCCTGGAAATGGTAGATCAAAGGATTACTATGTGACGGATGACACATACAACTATGGTGGTCTTAAGTGTTACGATTACGTTGGAACATTTACAAAGGTGACTAATATACCAGAAGGCTCATACGTGATATCTAAGAAAACTGGTATGTTGACACGTTTGACAAATTCTACAACTTCAATCAAGCCATTCCGTGCATATTTACAATTTGATGGATCAAAATACTCTAATCCTACTCAGGCTGCAAACCTTCGAATCATGGCTGTAAACTTTGGTGAGATGGAAAGTGACTACGAGGCAACGGATATTGAAGAAGTTCTTCTGCAGTCAGGCATAGTAGGTGGTAAGACTAATGTATATAGCATTAATGGAGTTCTTGTCCGTCAAAACACAGATAATCTTAGTGGACTTCCAAAGGGAATGTACATAGTGAATGGAAAGAAATATTTGGTTAAATAATTCTAATATTACGGCATTATGAAAAAAGTATATATTAAACCTATAGCACTTGAGAAACACCCACGTTTGGAGACTTTCATGAGTGCAGTTCTTTCCGATCCGAAAGTGCATTCAGGTGCTGGTCAATCTCTAGAGTCTAGTATTACGGGTGGTTCTAATGCTCCTGGCGTAAATAATGGAGGAATGGATGATGATGATGAGGCTGGAGCCAACTTCCGTGGTGGTTTCGATGGAGCATGGGAATCTCTCTGGTAATAATTCAGACAAGGATACATAACATCCGATAACAGCAAGCGAGTGCGACGATATAGTCCACTCGCTTTTTTTACACTATTCGCTATAGGTACAACACAGTTATAACTGCTACATAACACTATATGGTTTTGTAACTGCTGTAACTGCAATATGTAAGTGCAACCTGTTGTTTTAACCCAAATAGTTCATTAGGACACAATACTACCTGTTTTAAGGTTCTCGTATCCATTTTGATTATTTCCTTACATCTTTTCCCTGTTTTTTCGGTCATGATGCTTGCATCACTCACTCAAAAGCCAGAAAAAATCTGTTCTGGCTCTAATCAAAATGTATTACGAGCCTAATGAACAATTTGGGATAAACGATTCCCACGAATTCTATTTGTATTATTCGTTCGATTCGTGTTCACTAATCTTACACAGAATTGAAGTGTTATTCTTTAGACCGCAAATCTCTGCGATTACACGAATGTGATTGTATAAAAAAACAGAGTAAACAGGAAAAACATTTGAAAGGCGATGTTTTTGTTATCGCATTTGATAACAGATGTAACATTTGTGCAAATGTGGTATTGTGAAAACCCGTAACTTTGTAGAGTTTATATATTAGGCACCTATATACTGTTTGGCATCGTGTTATTTAAGACTTCGTTTTTAGTTGTTATGGACGCTTCGCACCTATGAGAGGGAATAACGACCGTCCAAAAAAAACCATAAGTGCAGAAGGCGCGTAAGCCAATATATAGTTAATTTTATAGAAGCTGCCTTTACTCTTTATTCAAAGAAGAGATTTGTACGGAAATGAGAACCAAAATTATAATTTATAAATGAAGAAGGAATATTTATCGCCACAGATCCATGTTGAAGAGATGGATGTTCGTGAGTCATTGCTTGTCGAAAGTCCGACAAAGACTTTCTCCCTTACTGATGAGAATGCTGATCCCATTGAAAGTGAGGATCTCGTATTGGATTAACACCACCATTAAACGAAATTATGAAAATGAAACTCCCTAAATTAAGTATCGTAAAAACAGTCATGGTGGCGTTGCTGCTTGTGACGAACATTGCATCAGTAGATGCACAAGTGAAAGATTATTTCGGAACTACTCCTGACTTGAAGGTGAGTGGCAAGGAATTTGTTGATCCTAACGGACGTCCAGTTTCTCTGCATGGTGTGATGGACACACCAAATGCTTATTTCAATGGAGCAAGATGGGCGGGTACAGATGCACAAGGTGTTAAAAGACATTGGACGGTTGACTATTCAGACAAGTGGGTAGAGCCTTGTCTGCAGTACTTCAAACATGTAATGTCGGCTCTCGCTAATCCGGCAAAGGGCACTTACTGCAACCTTTTCCGTCTGCACCTTGACCCAGCATGGACAAACGATCCTAACAAGACAGCAACTAACGGTGGCGACGAGAACGACCCAAGCCGTTTCTCTGCAGACCGTCTCCGTACATACATGAACTCGCTCTATATGCCTATTATGGAGGAAGCACTGGGTCATGGTCTTTATGTCATAATCCGTCCACCGGGCGTATTCCCTGCGGATGTTACCGTAGGTGACTATTATAACCAATATCTCCTTACGGTTTGGGATATTGTTTCAAGTAACGATATTGTGAAAAAGAATGCAGGTCGTGTGATGCTGGAACTTGGCAATGAGCCTGTCCGCATGAGTGGTAATCTTGCGGATTATTTCCAACCAATAGTAAACAAAATTCGTCAGAATGGTTTTACTGGTATTCTTTTGCTTCCTGGTACAAGTTATCAGGCTGATTACAGAAACTATAAGACAAAGGCTATTCAAGACAATAACTTCGCTTATGCAGTTCACAACTATCCAGGATGGTATGGTGGTTGGGATGCTAATCAGACACAGGCTCAGTTTATCTCTACTTTTGAGGCACAGGTGCCTATTGATGAGAAGCCTATCGTAATAACAGAGGTTGACTGGAGTCCGATGAAGGCTGGTGCTGGTCACTGGAACGAATTGCACACACAGTACACAGAAGGCAACTTCGGCACATGGGGAACCGGTACGACAAGTGGGCAGACATCGGGCGTGAGCTATCAGAACACACAGAACATCAGTTGGGGCTCTAAGTTCAAGGCTCTTGTTGACAAGCATCCTAACATCAGTTGGACATTGCAGGGCACAACAACATACGTTGATATGGATGCTTACCTTAGAAATGGAACTGTACAGCCTGCATTCATCGATGACATGAAGGCTGCTGGTTATCCTAATGCAGATCAAGCATGTAGTGGTGCTTGCTTCCAGTGGTATTATCAGTATGCTTGTGGTGACCGTGTGCCAATGCCTGGTACTACGGCAGAAAAACAAGGGAATGTAGATTATGATCCAGCAACACAACGTTATTATTTCTATACACCATATTCTGCTGCATTTACTTTCAATGATTTCGACGGAATGAAGCTTACAGAGTGTGCTGATTTCACAATCAAGCTTGGCAACAGCTCTATCGGTTACCGTCTTGATGTACAGTTGAAGAAGGCTGACGGAACTATAATCCAGATGGAGAATCCAAGCAATCCTGGGCAGATGGTGGAATATATCATAGGTTCAGAGGATAAAGGCACTCGTTTCACGACGCCACAGGACATACAATTCAATATTCAGGAGATTTATGCTGACTACATTCGTGAGTACCCTGGTTGTACTATTGGCTTGATTCGTATAAATACCGTTGTTCCTTATGGGGATGAAGATACGCAAAAGACAGGAAAGCATTACATCACCATAAACGAGATGAACATGAACAAGAGCCAGGTGACAGCTGCGAAGAACAATGGAACAAGCATCACTACTGTTCCGTACAACAATTATGCTCTTCTCGGTAACGGTACAAAGTCAAAGGATTTTGCAAGCAATGCTTACGCGCATAATATCGGTGCAAGCGCAACAGAAGTCAGCGGAGGTACGGAGATTTATGGCACAAGCAATGTCGGTTATGCTGATTTTGTTGACCTCAGCAACTACAAGTCAATCACTTTCACAGGTGTGTCATCAAGTGATACTCCTGTCCGTTTCCTGTTCAATCGCCCCGCTGTTTATAATGCAGAAGGAAACAAGGTGGATGGAACAAACAAGGAGATTTCCGTAGCAGCCAACAGCACAATAGACCTTGAAGAACTTGCCGCAAAGAACGGAGGCTACGTACACCTTCATGCCATTAAGGCAAATTGGGGACAAAACTTAAAGCTAACCTCGGCAGTCCTTACTGATAAGAACGGAAATAAGACAGACCTCACATCATTACCGTTCAGTCAGTGGGATGTAAAGGTAGAGGGTGAATTCTCGAATGAGGAAACCAATCACAAGTACAACCTCAATCAGAATGTGGCTGAAGGCGGTGTGATAGCAGGTTACAGTACCGTTGACCACAACAAGTACATTGACCTTTCCAACTACGATCGCATGGTTATAGAAGGTACAGGAGGAGTTGTTCGTTTTATGTTTAATCGTCTTGTTAAGGACGGACCACTTACAGAGATTAAGTCGGATCTTGATGCGAACGGAGGTAAGATTATCATTAATCTAAAAGAAATAGATAATAATGAGTTTGTTCATCTTAATGGCATTAAGGTGGAATGGGGTAATACTGCAAGCGTCAAGAGTATATTACTCCACAATGATACAGATGTAGATCAATTTGCTGATTATTATATAAGTGGTGCAGGATACCTTACTTCTTCTGTTAATACAGCACTCAATGATGATTATGCAACAGTTATTGATCTTCGAGGTTTTAACGGTAAGTGGGATGAAACATTTACGACAAAAAATCCAAACTGTCTGCTTGTCTATCGTGAAGAAAACAAAATTGGCGACAGATTTGATGGACGTAATCTCGTAAAGAAGAGTGGTGATACTTATGATACGTGGTCTATTAATCTCGTTGATGGATACAATTTCCGTTCACCTGTGGACGTAAGTACTGTCGGTGGTGCAAGCTACACTCGTGAACTTACAACAGAATGGGCAACAGCAACATTCCCATTTGAGGTGAAAGTCGAGGAAAATCAGGGAGTTTCGTTCTATACCCTTAATGCTGTTGATAGTGACAAGATGGAATTCACAGCGGTAGAGGAAGGAACAGTTCTGCCTGCTAACACTCCTGTTCTTTATCGCAATAAGGCAAAGGGTGAGACCAAAATAACTGGCAATGGAATTGCAAAGACAATCAGCGGATTCAACATCCAACCTATTGATGGTGTTGCCGGATGGTATATTTGTCAATCAATGGAAGGTGTTGTAATAGCTGACGTGACAACTGATCCTGTACTGAAGGATTATAATGTATATGGTATCAGTGGTGATCAGTTCATAAAGGCAACAAAGAAACTGACAACGAAGGCTTTCCGTGCATTCTTCCTGCAAAAGAAGAACACTACAGGTGCTGCTAATGCACGATTCGATATCGTGATAAGTGCGGAGGAAGAACCAGACGGAATCATCGATGTGGACGCAACACATAATGACGCTACAGAGTCCGTAAGATATAATGCTGCTGGTCAGAGAGTGAATGCTCCTGCTAAGGGACTCAATATCATACGTATGAGCGATGGTACTGTGCGCAAGCGTTTCGTGAAGTGATAATTAACCCCAATAGTTCATTAGGACACAATACTACCTGTTTTTAGGTTCTCGTATCCATTTTGATTATTGCCGAGGCATCTTTTCCCTGTTTTTTCGGTCATGATGCCCGCATCACTCACTCAAAAGCCAGAAATAATCTGTATAGGCTTTAATCAAAATGTATTACGAGCCTAATGAACAATTTGGGATTAATATAAGAATGTAGGATGTGAGCTGACTCAGGAATGGGGCAGCTCACATTTTTTTGTAAAAGATTTGCTTGTGTTAAAATTATTCAGTTACTTTGTACTTTAATTTTGATTACTTACTTATTATGATGAGATTACTTATTATTGGATGCGTGATGGCTTTGGCTGCATGTGGGCAAAGCAGCAAGGCGAGCGGATCAAGCGACAATGCTGTGGACAGCATTGCAGAAAATGACAAACAAGAGACGAAAGTGCTGAAACCTAAGGTTAGTCTTGCTTTTGTGGGTGATGTGATGATGGGTACTACCTTCCCACAGGGTGGACGTTACATAACTGCGGACAGGGGTAAGTCGCTATTCAAGGACTGCAAAGAGTATATACGTGAGGCTGACATTGCCATCGCTAATCTGGAAGGCACTATCTATGATGGTAATGCTGGTGAGTTGCGAAAAATGACTAATCCTAACACATATTATATATTTAGGATGCCAGCTGATCATGCTCAGCATTTGGTTGATGCAGGTTTTGATGCTGTAGGCATAGCCAATAACCATTCCAATGACTTTGGCCCTACAGGAAGAAAACTTTCCATGCAGACACTTGATAGTGTTGGCATTAAGTATTCGGGTGTGAAGAAGCAGGCAGAGGTGTGTCTGATGGAAAAGGATGGCGTAAAGTATGCGTTTGCTCAGTTTGCTGCATCGTGTACAAATGTGCTTGATATGCTTGATGGTGCAGAGGTTGACTCTGTGGTGACTGCTGCACGAAAGCAATGTGATGTATTGATAATCACCTTCCACGGAGGTGCTGAGGGAAGACAGATGACGCATGTTCCTCGTGCGACAGAATGGTATGTCGGTGAAGAGCGAGGTAACGTGTACGAGTTTGCACATCATTGCATTGACTTAGGTGCCGACATCGTTGTGGGAAGTGGACCTCATGTCCCTCGTGGATTGGAATTGTACAACGGACACCTTATCGCGTACTCTCTTGGTAATTTCTGTGCGCCTTATCGCCTTGGAACTGGTGGAACAACGGGTCTTGCACCATTGCTCGTTGCTGAACTTAACACAGAAGACGGCACTTTTGTAGGTGGCAATATCCATTCGTATATTCAGGTTCCTGGAGTGGGACCTCGTACAGATGCTAATAAGGCTGCGGCTCGTCTGATGCGTACTCTCTCTCAACAGGATTTCCCTCAGTCAGGACTTGAGATTAGTGAGGACGGCGTGCTGACAAAGAAATAATATAATCCCCAATAGTTCATTATGACACAATGATATTTGTTTTTTAAGGTTCTCGTATCCATTATGATTATTTCCTTACATCTTTTCCCTGTTTTTTCGGTCATGATGCCCGCATCACTCACTCAAAATCCAGAAAAAATCTGTATAGGCTCTAATCAAAATGTATTACGAGCCTAATGAACAATTTGGGATAATTTCACATATACTACTAAGAAGCAGGAATCTCGTACTTGAGATTCCTGCTTTTTTTTAACGAATTGTTTATATGTGTTATTCGTTAGTCTCTGGTGCTTCACCTATGAACATTCTTGGTGCTTCTGGCTTTTCTTGTGTAGAGTCACCACTACGAGTGTTTGAATAATAGTAGTCATCGTACCAGTAGTCACCATATTTGTATGAATTCCAGTTTGGAGATGATGTGTGTTCAAGACTGAATTGTGTCCATGTGCCACTGCTTGAGAGTATTTCGCCTGTGAAGTAGCGGTCGCCAAGGTGATAGTTTCGGATTTCCATGTATTCTATTCCATATCTGTAATCCTGTAAGCGAATGTAGATTATTCCATCACGCACTTCCCAACGGAAATGGTTTGCGACATAGTCCCATGGAGCACGTGAATAGTAGTCAACCCAATAGCCATCGCCTTTTGTGAAGCGGAATGGGTCTGTTAAAAACTCCAACTCTGTGTATGTGGACATGTATGGTCGGTTCTCATACATCATGCCTGTGTGCATGTTGCCTTTCCACGTACCTTCAAGGTGATAAGCGATGTCTTCGTCCTCGCATGAGCTGAATGTGCATAGCGAAATGACGAGAACTGCCAATGTGGCGAAAAACTTCTTTGTAACTTTCATAATTTCACTGTTTAATTGTTATGTAGGTAATCAAAATTAGTTTAATAATGCTTTAGTAGGTGAGTTACATAATATCTGCACTCGCTTTTGACGCATCTTTGCCTTGTTTTTTCAGTCACAATGCTCGCATTGCTTCTTCATAAACAAACCAAACCTGCATCAAAATAGAGCACATCTATTATATAACTAATTATGATTACCTACTTATTTTCATTATTTTTGCAAATATACACATTATTTATGCTATATCAAATGATTTCTGCCTATTTTGAATAAAAATTGAAAAAAATACAGGCTTCATGTCTCATGAAGCCTGTTATTTTTGGTATAACCAATACTTACTCTATCCTCTCGGACTGTGTAGTTCAGTTTATACCTAACTTGTTTAAATCTTGGTAAGAAATCTCTTACCTGAAAAAACTAACTAAACTATCTAACTAACTATCTATCTAACTAAACTAATTTCTAACTTGTTTCTGTCTTTTTTTTCACTGAGAGACCGTCTGTCTCTTTTATTAAGACAATGCAAAGTTAAGCATTCTTTTTATTACGTGCAATAGCAAGTTTCAATATTGATAGGAATAGCAACAAAATAGTTAGTTTTTAGTGTTGGTGGAAACGTATAAGTAACATGTGATATATTTAATGAAACAAAATCGGATAAATTTGACAGAAGTTCTATGTCGCTATAAGTCAGTAGTTTTATGAGAATTTGTGAAATATCAAAAATGTAACATTTATTACAGTGATAATATTTACCATATTTAAGATATAGAAAATCAATGCGATATAAAATGTTACATTTTTGCGGATATTTTTTTAATAATATTTGATACAAAAACGGTCTGCACAATATTAATATATTTATTAACTTTGTGCTTGAAAACAATAAATTAACCAAAATACGACAGATGAAACATTTTAAATCATTATTTGTGTTGGCACTTTTCTCCGTGCTCTTCACTATGACAACAGGGGCGCAGGAACGTCGTCCTATTGACAACCGTCATCCGGCTTGGTTGATTCACATTGACGTGTGGAACAATGCCGATCCTCAGAAAATCATTAATCTCATTCCTGAAGACATTAAACCATACGTGGTTTTGAACTTGTCGATGTCATGCTCTTATGATAAAGAACTGAACATATACAAGAAACCGCTGGATGCGTTGCAGACTTACCGCTCGTGGGCATCTGTTTGCTGTCTTAATAATATGTGGTTTACATGTCAGCCTGCTTCGGGTGGTCATACTCATATTCCTGATAATGCAGCAAACTACCAGAATGCTCTTGATATTCATGAGTCATTCTTCAAGGACTACAAAAACTTCCTTGGCTGGAACTATGCTGAGCAGTTCTGGGGATTCGACGAATATGGTGACAAGAGTTCAAGTTCGCAAACAGATCGTATAAAACTGTTTGCTGACCTTGTACCAATGCACCATAAGTATGGTGGTTTCCTTACAATTTCATTCTGCGGTAACATCTGGAGTCATGCACTTAATCCCATTGGCATGATGAAGCGCAATGCAAAATTGCTTCAAGCATGTAAGGATTATCCAGAAGCAATTTTGTGGCTTTACAAATACACTACATCTTCTTGTTGGCACAACAACGAGAGTGTGTGCATAGGACCATTTATCTCAGGTCTTGCAAAGAACTATGGAGTGCGTTATGACAACTGTGGTTACAACGGAGCATTAGATGATTATTTGGGTGAAAACCATGGAAAGAAGTATCCAGCAGCTGTAGGTATTCCTGCAGTAATGGAGCAGATGACACTCAATGGAGCATGTGTATGGGACGGTCCTGAACTTATCTGGACCGAGGATTTCCGTGGCATAAATAACACAACGGATGGCGACGGATATACTTGCCGCAATTGGGGCACATACCCTACATTTGACAATATCTGGGTGGACATGTTCCGTAAGGTTATTGATGGCACAATATATATACCAACTCGCGAAGAAGTAGTGGAAAGAACAAAGATAGCTCTTTCTGAAACAGAAAAAAGCGGAAGCGATATGTTGAAATATGCTACTCCTGACGGATTGTATGATGGATTGTATCTTCAGGATAACGATCCTTTGAACTCAGGTAGTTCATTCGGTAACAAGGCTGGAAACTATATGAGCAATCGTTTTTTCTTGAAGAAGACAGGTCGCTACCAGGCAATACCTGCACTGATGCCAGATGCTGATATTGATGCAACAGCAAAGACGATTCAAAAGAGATATTCCCCTACAAATACAGTGTGGAGTTACTCTGGTCCTACAAAAGCAAAGTTTTTTGACAAGTATTACCCAGAAGTTAGCACCGGGGATGCTTTTGTTGCCCGTCACCATAATGAGTTGACATGCTACTTCCCATACTCATATTTCTATGGAAAGAAGAGATCGTATGCATCTATTCCATTGCAGTATAACACATGTGATTCACTCAGTTTGTCATTGACAAATTTCAGCACAATATTAGCACATGAGTATGACAATCATATAGATCTCTATTTAAACAATTTCAGAACAGACACAACCACAGCTAAGTCTGACATCGTGAAAGTCATTGGTGCTAAAGTTAGACCTACCGTTAAATATAAGAAACGTGGTACGAGTGCAGCTGTTGCCAGATATACAGAAGGATGGGATGCAACTACAGGTACATATACGTTAACGGTGACTCACAATGGTCCGTGTGAATTGACTGTGTCATGTTCTGGCAAAAATACGGAGGGTCGTTTGACTGATGTTGTTGATCGCACTCCTCTTGATGCAAGTGACATTCTTCAACCAGAAGATTATCTTGGCAACCTGATAATTGAAGGTGAGGACATGGACTATAAGTCTGTGAATGCATGCGTGATTGACCAATATAATCATAACGGAGGTCAATATCGTGGAATGAGAGGTCACTCTGCTATGGGTTTCATACGAATGGGTACGAACAAGCAAAGCTCTATCCAGAAACATGTTACCGTGAAATATGCAGGAAAGTATATTGTCAGCATCAAGTATCAGAATCCTTCTACTTCATCATTTGAAATAAGTGCATCGTTTGCGGGCACTTCAAAGAACTTGACTCTTTCTCCTACTGGTACAGGATGGGGAGAAGTTACATTCGAAGCACCGAACGTGGAAACGGGATTGGAGAAGAATCTGTTCCGTGTACAGAACTTTAATGGAAAAGACTTCTACGTGGACAATGTGACATTTGCACCAAGTCCGGAACTCATAGATGAAGTGACTGTGATTGATGCGCCAGTGGCAGCACCTGCATCAGGAAAGGTTGTTTATTACAATCTTTCAGGACAGAAGTTGGGCACGCCACAAAGAGGCGTGAATATCGTTCGCTCAGCTGATGGAAAGGTACGTAAGATTCTGTATTAATAATTGTTACATTTACTGATTTTTACAGCAATTCCACTTCCGCAGGTTTGCGGAAGTGGATTGACGTTAACTAAACTATTATATATTCAAAATGAAAAGATTCATTTTATCGGTTTTGTTTATAGGAAGTATAAGCACTGCATTTGCACAGACAGCTACGCTTGCAGTAAAGACTTCCACTAAATACCAACATATTGACGGATTCGGTGGTACCGGCATGAATGGTCAGTGGGGCGATGTGTACAATCAGGCAAAAGTTAATATGCTATGGGGTAAGGGTGATGACCAAATAGGATTGAACATAATGCGAATACGCATCAATCCGAATGAAGGGAACTGGGGCGAGTACGGCAACCCAATCAAGTGGGCTCGTGCTGTGAACCCAGACTTACAGGTGTTTGCGACCCCTTGGACTCCACCAAAGAAGTATAAGACTGATTTTAATGGAGTGAAGGCTCAGAATGATTTTGGCACTTGGGTGTGGCCAATAGTGGAACATTCGTGGGGTGGTGAAGGCTCAAATGGTGGAAAAATCAATCCGGCATACTATGAGCAATATGCAAATTTCCTTGAGCGATATAGAGCAACAATGGAAAATAAAGGTTGTCCTATCGATATGATTTCCATACAGAATGAGTGCGATTATACGCCAACTGCAACAGACGACGGTGTTGAGCATGCAAGTTATGAGAGCTGTATCTATTCCCCAAAAGAAATGGCAGCCATGGTTAAGGCGGCACGTGCTCATATTAATGCTAAGTGCAAGGTGATGGGGCCTGAGACTTTCGGTTGGGGACAGTCGAACTACAACAAGACATTGATGAACATGCAGGATGCTCTTGACAACATTGATGTGTGGGGTAATCACCTTTATGGATCAAATGACTGGACATACATAAATACTGTCACAGCAAAGACTAAGAAGCCAATGTGGATGACGGAATTCCTCATCGACATACCAAAAACAGGATGGACATGGGATGAAGAGTGTAAGATGATAGAGAGTCTTGAGGACGCGATGAAGAATGGCTACAATGCTTACATATATTATAATATGATAAATGACTTCTTTGAATGTGCGAATGGTGGCAGTGCTTCAAAGTTATTCAAGCGTGCATACGTGTTTAGTCATTACGCAAAGTATGCAACAGGAAAGACCCGAGTGTCGTCAACGTTGAACAGTACTAATACTGCAATAAAAGGTGGATCTGCTTATGTTAGTGAATCTGGCGACACTGTGACAGTTTTTGTCAATAATCCTACAAGTAGTGATTATAAGATTACTTTCTCTCTCCCATTTGTACCTGCTGCTGCACAGCAGATATGTACGAATGAAGTGGTGAACGCAAAGCGTACAGATATATCAGATAAGTTGACGGGTACGACGCGACCAAACTTTCAGCTGAAAGCAAAGACTTTCTATACGTTCCAGTTCTTGAAGACTGCTGTTGACAACCCAGAGGAGATGCAGATTGTAGAGTCTCCAAAGGCCTATGGAAAGATGAGCCCTGTAATCCCATATCAGTTTATGGCTGATCCAACTGCGATAGAGCATGAAGGTCGTTTGTATGTATATTGTACTGATGACCAGCAAGAGTATGACTATGCCCAAGGTATGGCTGTGAACACTTATGGTCACATCACGAGACTTGTGTGCATGTCAACAGCAGATATGGTGAACTGGACAAATCATGGCACAATAGATGTGAAGCAAGTGTGTCCTTGGATTAGCACATCGTGGGCTCCAAGTATTGTAAGTCGTGAGGAGGCTGATGGAAAGACTCATTTCTACATGTATTTCACTAATTCAGCTGCAGGCATAGGAGTGATGACTGCAACTTCACCACTTGGACCTTGGACAGATCCTCTCGGTCACGCACTTATTGATAGCAAGACAGAAGGAATAGGAAAAATGAGTAATATTATTGATCCGGGAGCTGTGATAGACGACAACGGTACAGGATGGCTTGCGTTTGGTGGCGGTGGTCCAAGCAGTATCACCACGACGGTTTTGCCAGGAAATGCACGCATCGTTAAACTGAATGATGACATGATTTCTTTTGATAAGGAGAATATTGCAGAGATTCCTGCTCCATTCCATTTCGAGGCAAATGAACTTAATATGCTGAATGGAAGTTTCTGCTATTCGTATTGTACATGTTGGGGTACTAATGATGCCGATTGGAAAACGTATCCAAAACGTGGAACGAAGTCCACGCCTGCAGCAGCCAGCATACAATACATGATAAGTACTGATCCTTTGTCTGGAAACTGGACATACAAGGGTGAATTGCTGGCAAACCCTGGTGCAGGAGGCTATCCTTACGGAAACAATCACAGCCACTTACAATTGTTTGGATCTAAGTATTACATAATGTATCATACGCAAGCTATAGAGCGTTCAATGGGTGTTTCCGGAGGATATAGGAATCTTGCTATGAGTACTATGACTGCACGTGGAACCACTTTGCTTGATGTGACTCCATCTGACCAGAATGCGACTCAGATTCCTACCATGCGTCCAAATGCATGTGAAGTCAATGATGCTGAGATGTCTCATAATGCTTCTGCTATAAAAGTCGAGAACTATGGCGCTACAGGTAATACTGTGGTAGTTCCTATTGCAGGAGGATGGATATGTACAAAGGGATCCTCTTTCCCTACTGCTGGTGATGAGAAGAGTTTCGTGGCTAACGTACAAGGCTGTGGAACAATGGAAGTGAAATTTGGAGCTATTGATGCGGAACCAATAGCAATAGTCAAGTTTGACTGTGCAGAAATGAGTGCAGTGGCTGTTGACCTTCTTTACGCAAATGAAAGTGACTTGAATGATGTTTACATCGTGTTTACAGAAGCTAAAGGTGTGAAGTTTGACTCATGGCAGTTCTCTACATTGAGTGCGGAAGAAGTTACTGCAATTAATGATGTACGTAGCGATGAAGAAATTGTTATGTCGGGACGCAACATTTATAATGTGGCAGGACAGAAACTGAATGCTCCTCGTCGTGGTGTGAACATCATCAACGGAAAGAAGGTCATTGTACGATAGTTTATGTAATCAGTAATCGAAATTCGGTTTTAAGTTTTTATGTATAGATCCCGAGATGATGAGTATATCATGTCACCTATGATATGAGCATAAATAAAATACTACATGTTATCAATGAAAACAGGGGCGGAATAATTTCCTTCCCTGTTTTTTCTTTGGTGCCTTTATCGAATTATACAAAATCAGTGACTTACGGTTACAATGTTTCATATCGGCAAATTTTGAAAACATTTTTGTTAGTCCATTATATTAATTAATGGTAACTTTGTACCCAAAACGTGTACACTTCACGAAATGTGTTTCATGGATGTGGCGTGCAGATGTTTTTTATATGACATGAAAAAATAAAACAAAATAATAACCAAACCTTATGAAAACGAAAATTCTTATGTCGCTAATAATTGGCATTGTCAGTTCGATGTCGTTTACGGCGAAAGCACAAGATGCATCAAAGATGTATGGAGGTGCCACTAAGACGGAGGATTTCTTGTCAAAGTCGAAGCGCTTTGCGTCAAACCCCGATCCAAATTTCTACATTTACATCTGCATTGGACAGTCAAACATGGAAGGTGCTGCAAAGCCAGAGGAACAGGATTATTCAGATGTGCCAGAGCGCTTTAAGTTGATGGCATCGCAAGATTTCCCAGCTAAGACAGGTAACTACCGTGGAGAAGGCAGAAAGAAATTTGAATGGTCAACAGCAGAACCACCATTAGGACGAGTATGGTCGGGTCTTACCCCTGTGGATTATTTCGGACGTGAGATGGTGGCAAACCTACCTGACTCAATAAAGATTGGCGTTATACATGTCGCAATAGGTGGATGTGCCATTGAACACCTTTTCAAAGAGTATGACCCAGAAACAGTGAAGGCGGAACCTGATTGGTTTAAGGGAATAATGTCTGGATACGATAATCTGCCTTACATGCGAGTGCTTGATTGCGCATTGCGTGCCAGCCATCAAGGTGTCATCAAAGGTATTTTATTGCATCAGGGATGCACAAACACAGGTGACAAGACTTGGCCAGCAAAAGTAAACAAGGTATATAATGACTTGTTGAGTGACCTTCATCTTGATGCCAATGAGGTGCCTATTCTTGCAGGTGAAGTTGTAGGTAAGGATGTTAATGGTGTTTGTGCAAGTATGAATGACATCATTAAGACTCTTCCTCAAACTATACCTACAGCTCATGTCATCTCATCAGAGGGCGTTCCTTGTGGACCTGATCGTCTGCATTTCAGTGCAGAGGGGTATCGCGTGATGGGAAAAAGGTATGCTGATACTTTACTTAGATTAATGAACATTAGAAAATAACCGAGCATTACACATGAAAAAACTATTTGCAACAGCACTTTGTGCATTGGGATTCGCTTCTGCCGTAACAGCGCAGAATGACGTAAAGGGTCTTAAGGACGCTTATAAGGATTATTTTATGATTGGCGTTGCAGTAAATCAGCGCAACGTAACAACTCCTGAGCAGATTGCTATCCTCCAGAAGGATTTCAACAGCATCACTGCAGAGAACGACATGAAACCTATATCTGTTCATCCAAAAGAAGGTGAATATACATGGGAACGCGCTGATCGCATTGCTGACTTCTGCCGTCAGAATGGCATCAAACTTCGTGGACATTGTCTTGCTTGGCATAGTCAGTTCTGTGACTGGATGTTCTATGACAAGAAAGGTAAGTTTGTGAAAAAGGAGGTTCTTTATGCACGAATGAAAGAGCACATCAATACTGTTATGAAGCGCTATGCAGATGTGGTCTATGCATGGGACGTGTTCAATGAATGTATAACAGACAACGGTCGTGCAAAACAGCCTCTCCGTGAGTCAAACTTCTATAAGATTGTAGGCAGTGATGAGTTTATCCGCAAGGCATTTGAGTTTGCTCGCGAGGCAGCTCCTAATGCACTCCTTTTCTACAATGACTATAATGAATGTGATCCTGCAAAGCGTGACCGCATCTATAATATGGTAAAGGAGATGAAGGCGGCAGGTGTGCCTATCGATGGCATCGGTATGCAAGGTCATTACAATATTTACGGCCCATCAGAGGAGGATATGGATGCTGCGCTTGCAAAGTACAGCGAGATTGTTGACCATATTCACGTAACAGAACTTGACATCCGTGTAAATCAGGAAATGGGCGGACAGCTTCAGTTCAGTCGCAATGAAGGCGCTGTAATCACTAATGATCAGAAACTCATGCAAGAGAAACAGTACTCTACTTTCTTCCGTGTACTTCGTAAATATTCAAAGAAGGTTGACTGTGTGACATTCTGGAATCTCAGTGACCGTGATTCTTGGCTTGGAGCAAACAACTACCCACTTCCATACGACAAGGATTATAAACCAAAGAATCTATATAAGGTAATCCGTGATTTTAATCCTGCTCTTGACAATGTGACTCCAAAGGAAGATTTCAAACCATGTGAAACTTGTCAGCCAGGTTCAGAGTATCCTCAGGTTAACTCAGAGGGTTACGTACGATTTAAGATTAATGCACCTCAGGCAAGAACCGTCATAGCTTCTGCTGGTCATGGTGGAGGTATGGGTGGCACAGTGCTTAAGAAACAGAAGGATGGTTCTTTCATCGGAACGACTCTCATGCCAGAAGATGAAGGTTTCCACTACTATACAGTGTCGATTGATGGCGCATCTGTTATTGACCCAGGAACAGCAAGCTACTTTGGTGGATGCCGTTGGATGAGTGGCATTGAGGTGCCTGCTCACGACCAGGACTTCTATGCTAACCGCAAAGACATTGAGCATGGTAACATGCAGAAGATACGTTTCTATTCAAAGAGTACAGACTGCATGCGTGATGCGTATGTTTATACTCCTGCAGGTTATGGAAAGAACCCAAATCAGAAGTATCCAGTACTTTACCTTCAGCATGGATGGGGTGAGAATGAGACATCATGGGGAGTTCAAGGTAAGGCAGACCTCATTATGGATAATCTCATTGCTGACAAGAAGTGTCAACCATTCATTGTTGTCATGACATACGGTATGACAAATGAGGCTCGTTACGGATCTATAGGAACATTCAATTACAAGAACTTCGAAACAGTGCTTGTAGATGAACTCATTCCATATATCGACAGTCATTTCAAAACTAAGACAGACCGCAACAGTCGTGCAATGTGTGGACTCTCTATGGGTGGCATGGAGACACGTAACATCACACTTTCACGCCCTGAGGTATTCGGCTATTGGGGACTTTTCAGTGGTGGAACATACCAGCCTGCTGATATGGATAAGCTTAAGGAGAGCAAAGCGCAACTTCCAAAACTTATGTTTATCTCTTGTGGATCAAAAGAGAATCCGGATGGAGTGAACAAGGCTGCAGCTGCACTTAAATCTGCGGGTTATAATGCAGTTTCTTTTGTAAGTGAAGGTACTGCTCATGAGTTCCTCACATGGCGTCGAAGCCTTAAGGAGGTGGCTCCATTGTTGTTCAAGTAATCTCGTAAATAAAGTGTGTCCTGAACCCAGGACACACTTCCTAACAAAAGCACAAGCAAGACAGGAAAGGATCCGAGATTTTGCTAAGCAAAACTAAATTTATACGTTTTAATTTGATGAGAACAGGTAAAATATCAAATCTATTGGCAGGAGCATTGTTTTGTACAGTGGGTTTAGTTAATGCTCAAAATCCAGTGGTGCAGACATGGTTTACAACCGACCCTGCTCCTATGGTACATGATAACACATTATATATATATACAGGACATGATGAGGATCATGCAGATTTCTTCTGGATGCAAGAGTGGCGTGTTTACAGCACAACCGATATGGTGAACTGGCGTGATCATGGAAGTCCGCTTGCAATTGAAGATTTTACATGGGGCGATGATCGTGCATGGGCACCACAATGTATTGAGCGCAATGGTAAATTCTATTTCTATGTACCATTGCATTCAAAGCTTAGTGGCACAATGGCCATTGGCGTGGCAGTCGGCAATTCTCCGACAGGTCCATTCAAGGATCCGATAGGAAAACCTCTTGCTGATGGTTCTTGGGACTACATAGATCCTACTGTTTTCATTGATGATGATGGACAAGCATGGTTATACTGGGGTAATCCGCAACTTTATTATGCTAAACTCAATGATGATATGATCTCATTTAAAGATGGTGTTCATAAAATGGATATGTCAGGATTGCAAGGATATACAGAGGGACCATGGATACAGAAGCGTAATGGGAAATACTATATGATGTATGCATCGCATGGCATTCCTGAAAATATCTCTTATGCAATGAGTGACAGTCCTATAGGTCCATGGGAATACCAAGGAATCATCATGCCAAAGAACCAGCAAGCATCTTTTACTAATCATTCAGGACTTATTGACTTCAAAGGCCATAGCTACTTCTTTTATCATACTGGTTGGTTGCCAGGTGGTGGTGGTTTCGGAAGAAGTGTTGCAGTAAAGGAGTTCAGGTATAATGCAGATGGTACTATACCAGAACTTGCTGCCGATCATGAAGGTGTTTTGCCAATAGATACCTTCAATCCATTTCGTAAGGTTGAGGCAGAGACAATGGCTTTCTCAAATGGATTGAAGACACAACCAAATGGTGTCAATAATGTCTATATATCAGATACTCATAACGGTGATTGGATGTCAGTTCGTGAGGTTGACTTCGGAACACGTGCAGCAAAGTCGTTTAGTATCAGTGCAGCAAGTGCTCTTCGTGGCGGAACACTTGAGGTACATGCAGATAGTGCAAAAGGTAGTATTATCGCTTCTGTAAACGTGCCACATACAGGTGGTTGGGAGAAGTTTAAGACATTTACGACAAAGGATGTGAAGACTCCACGTGGGAAACATGATGTGTATTTTGTGTTTAAGGGACGCAAAGGACCAGAGCTATTCACTTTCGATTGGTGGCAGATGAAATAAATACATACAACTATATGAAAAAAGTAATAACAATTATCAGTGCGGCATTCGCACTCTCAGTATCGGCACAGAATCCTTACCTTCCACTATGGGAGCATGTGCCTGACGGAGAACCACGTGTTTTTGATGATCCAGACAATCCAGGGAAACAGCGTGCTTATATCATAGGTTCACATGATGTTAAGAATACAGAATATTGCGGACCAGACATTCGCATGTGGTCAGCACCTGTGGAAGATTTATCGCAGTGGCGTGATGAAGGTCCTATCTTCACATATTATGTAGATGGTCAATGGGATACAATGTTTGCTCCAGACTTGGTAGAGGTGAAAGATAAGGCTACAGGAAAAAACACATATTATCTTTATCCGCATTCACGAGGATGGAGACGCGTACCAATGGTATGTAAAGGAGACAGACCAAATGGGCCTTTCACTCCAATTAATCTTACAGAAGATGGTCGTCAGTGTGTTCAAGGTTCAATGATAGATTTTGATCCGTCTGTTTTTATAGAGAATATTACTGACAAGAAAGATCCTGACTATGATAAAGGATTCCGTGCATACGTGTTTTACGGATTCCAACATTCAACTGCTGCAGAAATGGATCAAAACACAATGTATAGCGTGCGTCCCGGTACACAAATACATGATTATTTCATCCCAGCATCAGCACGTTATGGAGAGGTGCGCGATCCTAAGGGTACAGAATACCCTGCTCTTTATAAAGGGCAAAATCCAGGCGAATTCAATTTCTTTGAAGCTTCATCTATTCGTCAGGTTGGGAATAAGTACGTGATGGTGTTCTCAGGATATTCTGGTCCGGATTATGGACTTGGTTCCACAAACTCTGCTCTTCGTTATGCTTATGGAGATTCTCCATTAGGCCCATGGCGTTCTGGTGGTGTTCTTGTTGACAGTCGAGGCGTTGTTCTTAATGAGGATGGCAGCAAGCTCACGACAACAAACTTTGGACATAACACACATGGTTCTCTCCAGCAGATTAATGGTCAGTGGTATGTGTTCTATCATCGTCCACCACGTGGCTTTGGCAATGCTCGTCAGACAATGGTCGCTCCTGTGAAAATTGAATGGGATACAAAGAAGGTTGCAGATGGCGGCAAAGTTCGCATCGTCGGATATGACCCATACGTTAAAAACAACGAATGGTCGGCAAAGGCGTCAAACGGAGACCATTATACCGGTGCGGAGGTGACATCTGAAGGATTCCAGATTTTTGGTCTTGATCCTTATAAGTATTATTCTGCAGGCATTGCATGTTATATAAATGATAACAATGCTATGCAAGATCAGCGAGACGTATGGAACAACAGTATGGATCTCGCAGGTTTGAAGAATGGTGCTATTGTTGGTTTCAAGAGTTTTGGTTTCGGTGGACTTGCGAAGGACACTAAGGGTTGCAAGGCATTCACAGGTATAAAGAAAGGTGACGATGCTTCAATCAATATTGACATTACTGCAGGTAGTGAACAACCATTTAAAATACGCGTAATGCTTGATGGACCTTATGCAAACAGTGCATGGAACGGGAAAGAAATAGCAATCATAAATGTTAATGATTTGAAGAAGGGTCAGCGTACCACAATGTCATGCAAAGTACCTGCGGTTGAAGGTCTTACAGGAAAGCATGGCATTTACCTTGTTGTAGATGGCCCTGAAGTCAAGGCACCAGAGCAACCACAGTTTGGTCGCCGTCCACAGCAACCTCAGCGACCACAAGGTCTGTGTGATATTCATGGCATCAGTTTCTCTAAGAGTGGTTCTGCAGTCCCTAAGTCAGAAATGGTACCTCAGGTGTCTATTGTGGTGGACGGAGTTAAATTGAATATTCCAGCACAACCTATTTTGTCAACAAATCAAAATGGTTATACTCAAACCAACCATTATCAGGTGTATGGAAGAATCAATGATAAATCTGTCATTGTTGCTACATCGGACAATTCGGATGTAAAGATTGTTGTTGGTAAAATATCTGATGGACGTGCGATAGTTACAGCAACCTATAAGGGACAGGATAAAGTATTCCTCATTAACTAAGTGGGTGTTCAAGATTAATAAAACATCAAAGATGAAGAAAAAGATAAAATTCGCAAGTGCAGTTCTATGTCTCGTCATGAGTGCAATGTCAGCAACAGCGCAGACAAGCCCAGATAACCAATTGAAGGTTTCTGTAAATTGTGATAATGGAGTGGCAAGTTATAGCGTCTTGCTCGATAATGATACCGTGATTTGCAAATCACCACTTGGACTTAAAACCAGCATAGGTGACTATACCAAAGGCATAAAACTAATCTCTGCATCGGATTCTAAGCAGGTGAGTGAGAAATATGTCTTACCATCTGCTAAGATTAAGAATGTTAGTTACACTGCTAATGAGGTGACATATAAGTTTGCAAATGAAAAAGATGCAAATGTGTTTGACGTAGTAATGCATGTTGACAATAATAATGTCGCATTCAAGTATATCGTCCATCAGCAGCGTGACCGCAAGTCTTGTCTTGTAGAAAATGAGATTACAGGTTATACTATGCCAGAAGGAACTACAACATTCCTTTGCCCGCAGATGACACCTCAGACAGGTTTTGCGCGTACAGCTCCAAGTTACGAGACATTCTATGAATACGATGCTCAGATGGGTAAGAATGGTCATGGACGTGGATTCACCTTTCCTGCTCTTTTCAAGGTTACGGCACAGAAGAGCAACCGCATGATGGGTACCTCACCTTATATCTGGGTGATGTTAAATGAGACAAACATTGGTGGCAACTACTGTGCAAGTCGCATTGAGAGTACAGGAACACGTAGTTATGGCATCTCTTATCCTGAAGAGAAAGAGTTTGGAGGTGTCGGTTCTTCAGCTCCAGGCATTATGCTCGATGGTAATGGTGGAGAGACTCCATGGCGTACCATAACCGTAGGTCGTACGATGAAACCTATTGCAGAAACTACCATTCAGTGGGACCTTGTTAAACCTCAATATGAGGCAAAATACGACTATAAGTATGGACGTTCAGCATGGAGCTGGATCATTCGCATGGACTCAAGCTGTAATTATGATGAACAGAAAGAATATGTTGATTTTGCAGCAGCAATGGGTTGGGAATATCTCCTTGTTGATGCTTTGTGGGATACAAACATTGGTTATGACAGAATGGAGGAACTCTCAAAATATGCACAGTCAAAAGGAGTGCATCTCTTTCTGTGGTATAACTCAAATGGATATTGGAATGATGCTCCACAAGGACCTCGTGGCAAGATGCACCGCATGATAGATCGACGTAAAGAGATGGCATGGATGCAGAAGGCTGGCATCAAAGGAATAAAGGTTGATTTCGTGGGTAGCGACAAACAGCAGACAATGCAGATGTATGAGGATATACTTGCTGATGCCAATGATTTTGGAATCATGGTAATATTCCATGGATGTACCCTGCAGCGTGGTTGGGAACGAATGTATCCAAATTTCGTGTCATGTGAAGCAGTACGTGCAAGTGAAAATCTTGCATTCGGACAGCATGATAATGACATCGAGGCACTTGCAGCCACCATTCATCCAGTATTGCGTAATGCTGTCGGTAACATGGATTTTGGTGGTTCTGCTCTCAATAAGCATTATTCAAAGAATAACGAACGCGGTACCACACGAAAGACAAGCGATGTGTATGCACTTGCAACAGCGATTCTTTTTCAGACCCCCGTTCAGAACTTTGCCATGGCGCCAAACAACTTAACAGATGCGCCAGCATGGGCTGTGGATTTCATGAAGAATGTGCCTGTGACATGGGATAACATGAAATATATTGATGGATATCCAGGCAAGTACATCGTGCTTGCACGTCAACATGCTGGTAAATGGTATATTGCTGCTGTCAATGCAGCAAATGAGTCGCAAAACCTCACTATCAATCTTGATGGCATGTTTGAAGCTGGTGAGTCGGTAAACCTCTATTCTGATGACATTGACCTTCAAGGCAGTGTGAAACCGATAAAGATTGCTAAAAAGAAGAACATAAAGGTGACAATACCAACAAATGGTGGTCTTGTTATTAAATAGTTTGAAATAAGACAAAAATGCGAAACAGATTATTACTGATATTTTTACTGATGACGGGTGCCTTGGCTGTAAAAAGCCAGGACACCCGTTTGTGGTATGACAAGCCCGCCACTATATGGTTAGAGGCATTGCCATTGGGCAACAGTCACATGGGCGCCATGGTGTATGGAGGTACTGAAACTGAAGAAATTCAATTGAACGAAGAAACATTCTGGAGCGGAGGACCACACCATAATAACAGTGCAAATGCATATAAGTATCTTGCAGAGATACGAAGCCTCATCTTTGAAGGGAAAGAGCGTCAGGCAGAAGATATCATAAACCGTGAGGTCATCAAAGGCCCTCATGGCATGCGCTATCTTACATTAGGTTCCCTGAAATTTCAATTCGGACATAAGAACGTAAGTGGGTATCAGCGTCAGTTAGACCTCTCCAATGCAATGTCACAGGTCTCTTACATTTCAGATGGAGTGCGTTATGTCCGTGATGCATTCGCCTCTTTAGAGGACGGAGTGGTTGTAATGCGAGTCACAGCGTCGAAAAAGGGAGCTTTGTCTTTTTCCATGAAACATGGATGCCAGTTAGTGTCCGACGAAAAAAGTTCTACGGCAAGTCAGAACGGTTTGACAACTGCAAAACTGATTGCCACGATGCAAGGCGTCGAGCAAGAAGGCATTAAATCCGCCCTACATGCAGAACTGCAGGCGAAAGTCCTGTCAGACGGTAAGGTTGAAGCATCCGAAGGGAAAGTGTTTGTCAATGGAGCCACAACGGCAACAGTCATCATTTCGGCAGCAACCAATTTTGTCAGCTACAACGATGTCAGTGGTGATGCCACCGCCAAGAACGAAAAATACCTGAAGAATGTAGAGGGCAAGAGATTCGATGTGCTTGCAAAACGTCATGCCGACAAATACAAGAAACAATTTGACCGTGTCAAGCTGACCCTGACAGACGGCAAGAACGCAGCACTGCCAACCGACCAGCGACTCGACAGGTTTTACGGTTCCGATGACATGGGCATGGTAGCCCTGCTGTTCAACTACGGACGCTACCTTCTTATCTCATCCTCCCAACCAGGAGGTCAGGCAGCAAATCTGCAAGGAGTGTGGAACGACAAGATGAATGCGCCATGGGACTCAAAATACACCATCAACATCAATGCCGAGATGAACTACTGGCCGTCAGAGGTCTGCAATCTAAGCGAGACCACAGAGCCCCTCTTCTCCATGATACGCGACCTTAGCGTGACAGGAGCTGCGACAGCACGCGACATGTATGGATGCCGTCGATGGATGGCACATCACAATACCGACATTTGGCGAATAGCAGGACCTGTCGATGGTGCTGCATGGGGAATGTTCCCTAACGGTGGAGCATGGCTTGCCACTCATATATGGGAACACTATCTATACACACTTGACGAATCGTTTCTGCGTCAATACTACCCCATACTCAAGGGAGCTGCAGAGTTTTACCTTGACTATATGGTCGAGCGCGACGGCGAACTGCTGATAGTTCCTTCCGTAAGCCCTGAGCATGGAGGCAGAGGCAAGAGCAGCACCGTGACAGCAGGATGCACCATGGACAATCAGATAGCCCGTGATGCCCTCAGCCAGGCCCTCATCTCAGCACAGCTGCTTGGTGAGGACGAAGAATTGCAGGCACGACTCACACGTGCCATAAAGATGCTTCCAGCCATGAAGGTAGGACAATACGGACAATTGCAGGAATGGCGTGAAGACATCGACGACCCACACGACGAGCATCGCCATATCTCGCACCTGTACGGACTGTACCCCTCCAACCAGATATCACCCTTTTCAACACCCCAGTTGTGGCGAGCCGCAGGAGTCACCCTTCATCAGCGTGGTGACCAGGCTACAGGGTGGAGTCTCGGGTGGAAAACAAACTTTTGGGCACGCATGCTCGACGGCAACCATGCCTTCACCATCATCAGCAACATGTTGCGGCTGCTCCCCTCAGAGTCAGGCGACATGATGCGTCAGTATCCCGACGGACGCACATTCCCCAACCTGTTCGATGCGCACCCACCATTTCAGATAGATGGAAACTTCGGAGCCACCGCAGGCATCGCAGAGATGCTCATGCAAAGCGAACTCACATACATCCCATCGCCCGACGGCACCCTGCACACACGCAACAGCATACACCTGCTCCCTGCACTCCCCACAGCATGGAGCGAAGGACAAGTGTCGGGTCTGAAAGCACGGGGAGGAAA
Organism: Bacteroidaceae bacterium; assembly: GCA_045616905.1. Lineage (GTDB taxonomy): Bacteria > Bacteroidota > Bacteroidia > Bacteroidales > Bacteroidaceae > Minthosoma. The sequence continues at coordinate 13,755 of JAZLHP010000036.1, read as the reverse complement.
CGAGGTGTCACTTGTCTGGAAGTCAGGCAAACTCCAGAGTGCAGTCATCGTGCCACAACGTACAGGCAAACTGTATTTACGTACAAAAGAAGCCATCAAGCAAGGCAAACTTGTAAAAACACATAGTGAATTGGGCATTTATGAGTATGAAATTGATGTAACAGAAGGGGAAAAACTGAAACTGGAGACAAAATAACAACCTCAAACCTTTAATCTCAACCTAACCTCTTAAATTTATGAACATAAAAAGTTATGTCCGGATATGCGTGCCACTTATGCTTTGTGCAAGCAAGGGAGGTGCAACCCAGAACGTAGAGGAAGATGGAGATACCACATCCCGGTCGGTAGAATCTGAAGAAGATGCAATATCAAGTAATGAATTGGAAGATGGGTTTACGGATGATAATGCCACGATTGCACGATTTTTGCGAAGTGTCCTTATTGAAGGCGACAAGACGGTGTACGACCGTGCATGGCAAAAGAAACATTATGCTGATAATCTTTTAAACTGCAATAATGATATTGGTTGGTATCTTGCAGCCACAACGGAGGACGGGGGAAATTGCTCCATATCCCGTTGCAATGTATTTCAGCGATGAAGAAGACAGTCCCAACGGTTACTATGTCTATCTCGACCGCCCAGATAGCAAACTTACGCTCCAGTGTGAAGAGGATAATCCCGATGTGGTTGGAGTTAACCATGTCGTGTTGTGAGAATACACACCCTCTGGTAAGCATTCTGGTACATTCAAGAGAGCACTCCAGCGACGGGGCGACGCATTCAGTGGGGTGTTCACAAATTCGCAAGAAAAAAATACTTATTTAGCCTGTTTGAAAACAACTGTTCGATAATCAATAGTTCATAGGGCAGTAATTGTCCTCTTGTAATGTGATACGCCAATATATTATTATTTTAAATTGATAATTACCTGACATGAGAAAACTAATCCTTTCTGCTTTTATTACAGCAGGAATGTTCGCACCAGCGACAATGCAAACAGCGAGCGCACAAGATAAATATTTCACACCACCGACAAAAGAACCCGCATCGCTTGACAATGATGGATTCATACGCAGATGGACAGTGTTGGAACCAATAAGCAAACCTAATCGTTCAAATACGGTATTCACCGATACATATCTGCGAGAAGTGTTTGCAAAAGAATATTTCCCAAAGCAGATGACCATAGCGCCCAAAGATGGTGATAAGGTAAAAGCCTCATTTGAGAAAGTGGATATGCCAAAAGACTATAGACGAGTAGATCCAAGTACGTTGAAAGTGACGACAGGCAAGGAAACGCTTCAATGGCATAAACTGGACAGCAAAACATATAACCTTAAGTTGCTACGATTTGGCGAGCATCAAATAAAGCGACTTTATGGTGTTATTTATTGGGTGTACACAGTTGTTACATGTGAAGAAGAAATGAATGACGTCCGACTTTCTGTCGGTTCCAATTCTGCGTCTATGTGGTGGGTAAATGGTGATGAAGCTCTTATTTTGTCAGGAGATAGACGTATGGTTGTGGATGATGGAATGTCAAACCGTATGACATTGAGAAAAGGAGATAATGTCATACGTGGTGCCATAATAAATGGTCCAGGAATGAGTGACTTCTGTGTCCGTTTTGTCAAAGAAGACGGAGCACCAATCACTGCGGGTATAAAAATCAAGTAGTAACCATTACAATAGTATATTATCATTATGAAAATCAACATAATCAGCAAAAACAAGGCAAAAATTGTACTTGCAACAATTGCTTTGAATATGATGCCATCTACAGTGACAGCACAAGTTGGTGCCCCATTCATACACGATCCTTCGACTCTTGCAGAATGTGATGGGAAGTATTATACCTTTGGTACGGGAGGTGGAGGACTCATCTCAGAAGATGGTGGATGGACATGGCATGGAGGTGCTGAACGCCCTGGTGGAGGAGCGGCACCAGATGTGCTAAAAATAGGAAACAGGTATTTAGTGGTTTATGGTGCAACAGGTGGTGGACTTGGAGGAACTCATCGTGGCGAAATACTTACTATGTGGAATAAGACGCTTGATCCGAAATCTTCCGATTTTAAGTATTCTGAGCCTCAGGTGGTTGCATGGTCTGAGGACGGAGATGATTGTGATGCCATAGATCCGGGACTTTTGCTTGATCCTACGACAGGACGTTTGTGGATGTCATATGGTACGTATTTCGGGAATATTCGACTGGTGGAATTGGATCCTAAAACCGGGAATCGTGTTGAAGGTAACGACGCAATAGATATAGGTATTGATTGTGAAGCCACAGACCTGATTTATCGTGACGGGTGGTACTATCTATTAGGTACGCATGGTACATGTTGTGATGGAGTAAATTCGACATATAATATTGTATGCGGACGTTCTCGTAGTGTTACAGGACCATATCTTGACAATGTGGGACGTAGTATGTTGCAAGGAGGAGGAAAGATGGTTATTGCTGCACACGGGAAAGTGGTAGGGCCTGGACATTTCGGACGAACAGTACTTGAGGAAGGTGTGGAGAAAATGTCATGCCATTTTGAAGCGGACTTCTCTCAAGGTGGTTATAGTGTACTCGGAATACGTCCGTTATTGTGGAAGAATGGTTGGCCAGTTGCTGGTGACGCATTTGTTGAAGGAGTGTATGAAATAGAATCACAACGACACGGATACGCATTGGAATTGTCGGTTGATTTCAAACGAATAGAGACAGGCCAGCGCAGGTGGAGACATGTGGAAGGTGAGGAAATAAAGCCTATACCTATGCAAACACTCAATGACGTGATGGCGGAATGGCCAACAGGTAATATAGATGTCAGGAATGGAGATTACATGGTAAGACCTCATCAGCAATGGCAGATAACGGCCGTCACTGATGCTGGTGGATGTCTTGGACAACCATATTACAAGATAACTATCGCAGGAACAAACCGTGCACTGGCAGCCACATCAAAACGTGAGGTAATTACCGTCCCTGAGTTTACAGGTGCTCCAGAGCAATTATGGCAGATAGACCAGCTTACGGATGGCACATTCCGTATTATGCCGAAGGCTGTGCCAGGAACAAAGAAAAAACTTTGTCTAATGTCTATTGCCGACAGTACCCCAACACTTGGTGTTTTTGATTTTGGTACTGATAATTGCAAGTGGGCTTTCAGGAAATAATAATTTCTGGGACTTTCGCACGAAAGTCCCAGAAGTGCTTGTGTTATAGAAAAGAACTCTCTTAATCATGAAAAAATTACTATCAGTATTGACATTCTCACTCTGTGCCAGCACTATGGCTCAGAATCCTATAATACGTGACCAATATACAGCAGATCCAACTGCACGTGTTTTTAATGGTAAGGTTTATTTATTTCCATCGCATGATATCCCTGCACCTGATGATTATGCACGTAAGGATTGGTTTTGTATGGCAGACTATCACGTGTTCTCATCAGATAATTTGACGGATTGGACAGATCACGGAGTGATTGTGGATCAAAAGAATGTGCCTTGGGGTAATGGTAAGGCATACTCTATGTGGGCACCAGATTGTATAGAGAAAGATGGGAAATACTATTTCTACTTTCCTGATGCGCCGATGCCAATAGACGGACAACGAGGAGGAGGTTTTGGTATTGGAGTGGCAATGGCAGACAAACCAGAGGGACCATATACCGTACTTGCAAAAAACATTGAAGGCATAGGAGGTATCGACCCTTGTGTATTGCAGGCAAGTGATGGAAATGCTTATATTTTCTGGGGAGGAGGTGGACTTCGTGCTGCCAAATTGAAAAGTAATCTTATTGAATTGGCAGAAGACACACCAGTCGAAACGCGTACCATAGGAGGTCGTCAGATGACCGTCAAAGGTGTGAGCGTAGATGAAGGACTACCTGTAGGTTTCAAAGAAGGTCCTTTTGCATTCGAACGTAATGGCAAATATTATTTGACATATCCTTGGGTGGAAGATAAAACAGAAACTTTAGCCTATGCTATGAGTGATAGCCCAATGGGACCTTATACATATAAAGGCAAAATTATGGAACAGTCGCCAACAGGTTGTTGGACGAATCATCACAGCATAATACAGTATAAAGGTCAGTGGTATCTGTTCTACCATCACAATGATTATTCTCCTAATTTTGACAAACTGCGTAGTGCAAGGATAGATTCGCTTACTTTTAATGATGATGGTACCATACAACCTGTGATACCCACATATAGAGGTGTGGGACTAACTGAAGCATGCTCATTGATTCAGATTGACCGTTATAGCGCTATAAGTTCAGAAGGGGTTAGCATGAGTTTTGTTAACATGACAGACACAATCAATCGTTTTGAAGGATGGCAGCTCACTTACAAAGGTACGAATGCATTCTCAATATATAATAATGTACATTTTGGCAATAAAAATGTGAATTTGATTTCCGTGCGCGCAAAAGCGCCAAAAGGTGCGGTTGTAGTGGTAAAGGATATTACAAGTAAGATGCCAACAAGATGGGGTAACCGTCCAATGCCGAAAGACTATCTTGAGCGAATGTCAAAAACATGGGGCACTATATGCTCTGTTGACATACCTGCATCTGATGACTACAGTATTATCACGTTGCCTGTAAACACATCGCCTCATGGCAACATTGACATCAAGATATCAAGTAAAGACGGTCGTGAGGTGTCTGTTGATTGGATCGGATTTGACATAAACCCAGAAATCCATCCTGCAGTTCTTAGTAAAACCTCATTACAACCATGGCAGAAAGGTGGGTTCGAGACAAAGAAGTACCGTAATCTTTTTGCAGAACTCGGTTATACACAGAAGCAGATTGATGATAAACTCAATGAACTCTTTGATGAACTTTTTACTGGTACAGACCGCATATACTTCGAGGTTGAAGGAGATAAAGCATATATTTCCGATGTTAAAAATCATGATGCGCGTACTGAAGGAATGTCGTATGGCATGATGATAGCAGTCCAATTAGACAAAAAGGACATTTTCGATCGAATATACCGATGGGCGAAAACGTATATGCAGATAAAAAATGGACGTCAAAAAGGTTATTTTGCATGGAGCGTGAGACCTGATGGTTCTATGGCTGCAGGTGGTGCTGCGGCAGATGGTGAATTGTATTTTGTGACAAGTCTTATTTTTGCATCAAACAGATGGGGTAATGATACGGGAATAAATTATTTAAAAGAAGCGCAAGAAATCCTCAATACATGTCTTGGAACAGAGGGGCAGCCGCGACTAATAGATGAAAAGACAAAGCTGATAGCTTTTACTCCAGGGAATTCATTTACAGACCCATCATATCATATTCCGGCGTTCTATGAAGTGTGGGCAAAGTGGGCAAATGATGGCAGAAGCGACTATTGGAATGAATGTGCCAATGCTTCACGTGAGTATTTGCATAAGTCAGTACATCCAATCACAGGCCTGAATCCTGATTATAACAATTTCGATGGCTCACTAATGCATACAGGAAACACCTTAGGCGATGCATTTAGATATGATTCATGGCGAGTGCCAATGAATATTGCGTTAGATTATTCGTGGTCAAATAGCGATAGGGAATGGCAACAGCAGTATGGGCATAAACTGCAGAATTTCTTGTATAAAGAAGGAATTGATTCATTTTTGGACCAATACAATGTGGATGGCACTATGGTAACTGACACACTTGGTGCTGGTGGATATAAAGAACTACGCCACACACCAGGTTTCATAGCAACAAGTGCAGCACTTTCACTTGTGTGCTCACACAGTAAAGCACGCGAGTTTGTTGACCGTTTTTGGAACAACCGTCACGATCCAACGCCAAGTGGATACAAAGATGCGTATTACGAAGGTATATTGAGATTGTTCGCGTTCATGCATCTTAGTGGCAGGTATCAAGTCATAGAACCAAAATCAGGAAAGTAATATGTTCACATTTAGAGTCTAAAGTTTATAGGAAAGAGGAAAGCAAGTATGATTAATGCCGGGAAGGCATGTTATCTATAAGAACCGACATACATCACAACGTGTCTGAGGAACATGTCTTAAGTGTGAGACATGCTCCTCAGTTTATTTATATGACATGCTTTTTGTAATTGTTGTTACACATGACATCACTAATGTTTCATAATTCAAAGTCAATGTATCATATTAAATACATATAGTAGATGTAAATTTGTAACTTTGCACAAAGAATATTAAAACCAAACCATAATGAAAAGACTTTTCCTGACACTTTTGACATCCTCAACGCTTATGACCTCCTATGCCCAGAATTTTGGCTTTGGTGGACAACAACTAAAGGTTGAGGATATGCATTGTTCTCAAAAAATTGTAGATGTGAATTATGCTGATGATGGTCAACCGTTTCACACGATGGATATTTATTTGCCAGAGACAAAGGCGGAGAAGTATCCGGTAGTGGTTCATGTTTACGGGTCTGCTTGGTTCAGTAATAATGGCAAAGGCATGGCAGATTTGGGGACAATTTGTACCGCGCTTCTTAAAAATGGATATGCAGTTGTATGCCCTAATCACCGAAGCAGCAATGATGCACAATGGCCTGCTCAATGTCATGATATAAAGGCGGTCATTCGTTATATTCGGGCAAATGCAGGTAAATATAATTTTGATGCTGATCACATAGCCACTTCTGGTTTTTCGTCAGGCGGTCATCTGTCATCAATGATGGCAGCGACTTCAGGTACAAAAAATGCAAAGATTGGCAAGGGAAAGATTGATCTTGAAGGAAACATTGGCAATTATACCAACGTAAGTAGTAAAGTGTACGCAGCAGTGGATTGGTCAGGTCCTATAGCCTTCCCACTGAGAGGTGATGGCACAGGTTCGCCCGAAGAAGTGCTGTTGCGACTGAAAGATGCAGATACTCCGTTGTTTGGAAGCAAAGAGAATGCCTTTGCCTCTTTGTCACCTATAACATATCTTGATCCTAAAGACCCACCTATAGTTATATTCCATGGTAAGGCTGATAACGTGGTGCCTTTTGCAAATGGTGAGAAGTGGGCGCAGGCAGTGAAAGCACAGAAACTCACTACCGAGTTCTACCCAGTTGATGGTGGTGGTCACGGATTCAACATGTATTCAGAAGAAAATTTGAACCGTATGGTCAAATTCTTGAATAAGGCACGTGGAGTGGAGTCTGCTGATACATTCTGTTTTGAAGGAAATCCTTTGATACGTAATGCGTTTACTGCAGACCCTGCACCTATGGTCTTTGGTGATAGGCTTTACTTGTATGTTGGACATGATGAATGGTATGATGGACAAGATCAGGCAAGTGGAGGCAAGGAGTTTAACATTACGGAATGGTTATGTTATTCTACATCAGACATGAAGACATGGACAGATCATGGTAGTGTTCTACGTCCCGGAAATTTTGCATGGGGCGATACTATTAGTCCAAAAGTAGGAACGGCATGGGCATCACAAGTGGTTCCTCATAATGGTAAGTTCTATTATTACACTACACTTCAGGGTGCAGGTGAGTATTCGGGTTATGCTATCGGTGTTGCTGTTGCAGATTCTCCAACAGGTCCTTTCGTTGATGCAATAGGTAAACCTATTGTGAATGACAAGATGACAGACAATGGCAAACGTGGTTGGTGGAATGACATTGACCCAACCGTACTTGTTGATGATGATGGACAGGCGTATTTGTGTTGGGGAAACGGAACATGTTTCATGGCGAAACTTAAAGATAATATGATAGAAATTGATGGTGACGTATGGACTGTTAATTTACCACGTTATACTGAGGGGCCATGGCTTCATAAGTATAATGGGAATTATTATCTCACGTATGCTTCGTCTGGTTTTGATCATAAGGAGGCTGTTGATTACGCCATGTCTAAGTCTATGATGGGTCCATGGGTGCATAAAGGACAGTTGACAGGTGGTGCGGAGAACAGTTTTACGATTCATCCCGGGATTGTTCAATTCAAAGGTGAGTGGTATCTGTTCTATCATAATGCAACTCTGACTCTTGACGGTCATCCTGGCGCTATAGGTCGCCGTTCTGTCTGTTTCGACAAACTGACTTATAATCCTGATGGCACTATGCAGTATGTTGCACAGGGTAATGTCAGGGCGGTTTCTGCTCAGACTAATATACCAATGTCGCAATATCCGATGGTGACGGCTGATAACCGTGGCATGTTCCGGGTTAAGGCGCCAGGAGCAAACAGTGTGATTGTGGATGTGTGTGGCAAGAAGTACTCGATGCTGAATGATGGCAGGGGTGTGTGGAGTGCCACTACTGACCCTCTGGTGGTTGGTCCTCATTACTATTTCATTGAGGTGGACGGGGCTCGTGTGAGCGACCCTTCGTCGCATAGTGTGTATGGGTGTGGCGTGTATGCGAGCGAGATAGAGATACCTGAGGCTCCTGATGTGTCGGCATATTATACGTTTAATAAGGATGTTGCGCATGGTCAGGTTCGTCTGTGCCAATATTGGAGTAAAGTGGAGAACAGAATGCGCCAATGTTACGTTTATACTCCTGCTGAGTACGAGGTCAATGCGAAAAAGCGTTATCCTGTATTGTATCTTCAGCACGGTATGGCTGAGAATCAGACTGGATGGCACAGACAGGGAAGGATGGCAAATATCCTTGACAACAACATTGCACAAGGTAAGGCTGTGCCAATGATTGTGGTGATGGATAACGGCAATTGCGATTATGGCTTCGGTGCTAATCCTAATGAGTCGCGTGATGAGTTTGGTGCAAGTTTCTTCAAGGTTATGGTTGAGGATATCATACCATACATTGACAGTACTTTCCGAACGAAGCCGAATCGTGACAATCGTGCAATGGCTGGTTTGTCATGGGGAGGATACCAGACGTTTGAGACAACAATGAACAATGTTGACAAGTTCGCTCACGTGGGGTCGTTCTCTGGCGCGTTGTTCATGGTGGGTCAGGGTGGCTATGACAAGGCTTATAACGGGGTATGGGCTGATGCTGCAAAGTTCAACCAGCAGGTGCATACGTTGTTCATCGGCACAGGGTCGGAGGAGAATCTCGGTAGTGAGAATGTGAACAAACAGCTTAATGCTATTGGCATAAAAACGCATTATTACGTTTCTGAGGGTACTGCTCATGAGTGGTTGACATGGCGTCGATGCCTGAATGAGTTTGTGCCATTAATATTCAAATAATAGACACGGGGTAACATGAAAGAATTCTTTGTATCATGTTTCTGTATGCTGATGTATGTGTCGGCGACAGCACAAGAAATAAAAGTGGCAGGACACACTATAATGTCGCCTGCGGATTTTGGCTTCACTACTGAAAAAGGAAGTTGGAATGCAATTTCTGATGTTGTAAGTGTAAGTAAACCTCGCAAGGTGATAGAAGATTACCGTATGCTTGTGGGTAAGCGTAGCAGGTGCCATAACGAGGGTTCGGAGCGTGTATATACGATGGTGAATGTTCAGAACGATACACTTTTGTTAGTGATGCGTCAGTTTAAGGATGGATATGCATTCCGTTACGTTTTGCCTGATAGTTTCAGAGGATATGCCCAGTTGTCAGAAAGCACGAAATTTCATATTCCTGCTTCTGCAAACAGATGGATGCAGCAGTATGATGGCTCAGGATATGAGCATTTTTATCCACTCTGCCCGGGTGGTGTCTCTCCCGAAGGCACAAAAATCACGGAATGGGGGCAACCTGCTTTGTTTGAGGTGAGACCAGGGAAATTCGTGTTGCTTACGGAAACTGATGTGATGGATGGTCATTGTGGCTGCATTTTCACAAACACGGTTGAGGATCGTAATACGTATGGCATAAAATGGTTTGATGAACAAGAGAGGTTTTTGTCTGGTGGCGGCACGCCATGGCGAATCGTAATTGCTGGCTCGCTGTCTGATGTAGTGGAGTCAACTCTTGTGACAGACCTTGCAACACCCTCATCCCTCACCCCTCACCCAACTCAACAGGACTGGATTGAGACGGGTGTGTCGTCGTGGATTTACTGGGCACACAACCACGGTTCGCAGGATTATAATATATTGAAAGAGTATGTGGATCTTGCTGCTGATATGAAATGGCCATACACTCTGGTAGATGCGGAATGGGATGTTATGCGAAACGGTACAATCGAAGAACTTTGTAAGTATGCAGTCGCAAAGGGTGTGAAACCAATGATATGGTATAATTCCACAACCAACTGGACAGGTAAGTGGGCTCCAACCCCGCAGGGCAGACTCAATGATGCCGACGAATGCGACAGAGAGTTTTCCAAGATTGCGTCGTGGGGCGTGAAGGGTGTGAAGATTGACTTTTTCAGGGAGGACAATAGCGAGACAATAAATTATTATCTGCGTTTGCTGCGTTGTGCAGCAGCTCACCATCTGTTGGTGAATTTCCATGGAGGAACTATTCCTCGCGGATGGCAGCGTACATACCCCAACCTTATATCATGTGAGTCGGTATATGGTGCAGAATGGTATAATAACAATGGAATCCTGACCAATAAGGCTGCATGCCACAATGCCACATTGCCTTTCACACGCAATGTGATTGGTTCTATGGATTACACTCCTGGCACGTTCACAGACTCTCAGCATCCGCATATCACGACTCATGCACATGAACTTGCTTTATCGTTTTTGTTTGAGTCGGGTATTCAGCACATGCCTGACCGTCCGGAAACGTATCGCGGTCTGCCTGAACAGATACGTACGCTTCTGAAAGAACTGCCAACTACGTGGGATGACACCAAACTGTTGTCAGGGTATCCCGGACAGTCTGTTGTGATGGCGCGACGAAAAGGGTGCAACTGGTACATAGCTGGTGTGAATGGTACGGACGAGGAAAGAACCTTACGTTTTAATCTGGATAGATTGGGACGAACAGGAAAGTCTGTGCTACTGGTTTCTGATGGAGAAAGTCAGACATCTTTTAAAATTGAGGAGAAGAACAAGGGTAAGGGTGAATTTGCAGTGGATTGCAAACCACGTGGTGGTTTTGTAATGAAAATCAAAAACTAAAACGATAATCCGATAAATCGATAAGTCGAAACGATAACCAAAATAACATGAACGAAATAGGCAAGACGGGAATGATGGTGAATCCGCTTAGTTTCGGTGCTTCATCATTAGGCGGAGTGTTCCGCAATATTAACGAGTGCGATGCGATAAAGGCTGTGTATACAGCAGTGGAAAATGGAATGAATTTCATCGATGTGTCTCCTTATTATGGACATTACAAGGCAGAAACAGTGCTTGGAAAGGCTTTGCGTGAGATCCCTCGTACTCAATATATTTTATCCACAAAGGTGGGAAGATATGGTAAGGATGGCGTAAACACGTGGGATTATAGTGCCAAACGTGTGACAGATAGTGTGTATGAGAGTATGGAACGTCTCGGGGTAGACTACATAGACCTGATTAACGTACACGATATAGAGTTTCAGGCAGCGCTTCCTGGAGGATTGCAGAAAGTTGTGGATGAGACTCTTCCTGCGTTGGTGGCGCTCAAAAATAAGGGTATAGTGGGTCATGTAGGCATAACTGACTTGCAGCTTGAAAACCTGTCGTGGGTGGTTGAGCATGTATCAGAAGGTACAGTTGAGTCCGTTCTGAATTTCTGCCATTATTGTTTGAATGATGATAAACTCAGCGACTATTTTGATTTCTTTGAACAGCATAATGTTGGAATAATAAACGCCTCTCCATTATCAATGGGACTCCTTTCTCAGCGTGGAGTGCCTGAGTGGCATCCTGCTCCTAAGGCTCTTGTTGATGCCTGTCAGCGTGCTGTAAAGCATTGTCAGGCGAAAGGAACGCCAATAGAGAAACTTGCTATACAGTATTCTGTTAGTAATCCTCGTATTGCAACCACGTTGTTCTCTTCTGCTAACCCTGAAAATGTAATGCGAAATCTTGAATGGAGTAGAGAACCTATTGATTGGGAACTTGTGTCAGAAGTGAAAGAAATTATAGGTGACCAACAGCGTGTAAGTTGGGCTAATAGTTAAATTATGAATAAGATAATAGATGCACATACGCATTTGTGGCTTAACCAAGACACTGTTGTTGACGGAAAGCCTATAAAGACCACCACACGTGGACGTTCAATATTTATGGGTGAGGAGGTGCAGATGCTCCCTCCATTTATGGTTGACGGCAAAAATTCTGCCGAAGTGTTTCTTTCCAATATGGACTATGCACAGGTCAGTGCGGCTGTAGTGGTGCAGGAGTTTATAGATGGTTTGCAAAATGAATATCTGGCAGATGTCGCAGCAGCATACCCTAACCGTTTTAAGGTGTGTGGCATGGCAGATTACCGCAACGATGATTTTCTGAGCAAAGTGCAGCCACTCATAGCTAATGATGTGTTTAGTGGCATTGCCATTCCTGGACACCGTCTGTCGCGTCCTCTCAATTCAAGAGACATGATGGAGATGTTCCGACAGATGGAGGAGAAAGACAAGTTTTTGTCTCTATGTCTGCATGAAGATAACCATCAGCTTGCTGAGGTAGAGGATGTAATTTGTAATTTTCCATCGTTGCGCATTGTAATAGGACATTTTGGCATGGTTACGACAAATGGTTGGATGGATCAGATATCTTTAGCGCTTAACGACAATGTAATGGTTGAGGCTGGTGGCATAACATGGTTGTTTAACAATGAGTTCTATCCTTACCAGAGTGCAGTAAGAGCTATACGTAAGGCTGCAGACGAAGTGGGAATGGATAAGCTGATGTGGGGTAGTGATTACCCACGAACCATAACAGCCATAACATATAAGATGTCGTATGATTTCATCATGAAGAGTAATCTCCTCGATGATGAAGAGAAATCCATGTTCTTAGGTGATAATGCCCGCAGGTTTTATCGTTTTGAGGATTTGGTGGATTTGCCATACATCAAAAACATGTCAGAATAAAGAGTGTAGTAATAAGATTAATATATTATTAATAGGTAATCAAAATTAGTTTTAGCATAAAATAGCATTAGATATGAAAGCAGTTCAGATTTCAGGACTCCAACAGATGGAGGTTGTGGATATAGCAAAACCAGAGATGAGGGCTAATGAAGTGCTCATTCGTCTGGAATATGTCGGTTTCTGTGGCAGTGACCTTAATACATTTCTTGGTCGCAACACTATGGCAAAAATGCCAGTTATACCAGGACATGAGGTAGGAGGTGTCATTGAGGCAATTGGAAGTGAAGTCCCTGACGGACTTGAAATCGGGCAGTCGGTTACAGTAAACCCTTATACAAATTGTGGTAAATGTTCTTCATGCAGAAACGGTAGAGTGAATGCATGTAAAGACAACCAGACGCTTGGTGTACAACGAGATGGCATCATGTGTGAGTATGCAGTCTTACCTTGGGAAAAAGTAATACCTGCAGCTAACCTTGACACTCGCACATGTGCTCTCATTGAACCTATGAGTGTTGGTTTCCATGCTGTCAGTCGTGCAGAAGTTACAGACATTGATGTCGTAATGGTGATAGGATGTGGCATGGTTGGCATGGGAGCCGTGGTTCGTTCTGTTCAACGTGGTGCCACAGTTATTGCCGTTGATATTGATGATGAGAAATTGGCAATAGCGCGCCAAATGGGAGCTTGCTACACAATCAACAGCATGACAGAGGATGTGCATTTAAGATTGTCTGAGATGACAGACGGTTTTGGACCAGATGTGATTATTGAGGCAGTAGGCAGCATTCCTACATATCAGATGGCAATTAACGAAGTTGCATTTACAGGTAGGGTGGCATGTATCG
>JAZLHP010000035.1:0-2093 GCA_045616905.1 Bacteroidaceae bacterium | reverse complement strand
ATATCTGCAAGGCTTTCGGCTTTGAAATACCCAAGGGATGCGAGCCAAACTACAAGTCAAGGATGCCGGGCAAGAAGCGTGGAAGACCAAAAAAGGAGAACAAAATTGATTAGCCGTTACAAAAGAAATCAAAACTCACATATTTCTACCGCGGAGTATTTTCATAAAGGTGGTTGTGAAACAAGTCTCAATGATTCTTACTCAGTTGACAATGGTTGACGTGAGGGAACAATGAAGGAGAAGATGAAGGCTAATTCGTATTGGAGTACTCAAATGTGTGACTTGGTGAAGTCAGTTGACAATGGTGATGATACGTTGACAAGGATTGACAAGTGTCTCATGCAATTGGATGAGTAAGTCCGTCGGTGACACTTTGAAAAGTTGACAATAAGGAACGTAGATATAGGATAGTGGACTGAATATAGTTAATCAGCAACGGACAATAATCTGACTGAAGATATTGTGAAAATGCTGACACTTTCTTCCCTTAGTTGACAATCATTTACAACCATTTACCTATAGTTACACATGCGGTGGAATACATTTTGGAGGAATCGTTTAACCAAAAATGTATAGACATGGCAAAATTAAAGAAATGTGCCCATTGTGGCAAGATGTTCAAGCCGGAGAAGGCAACACAGACTTAATGTTCGCTTGAATGTGCGGAAGCATCCATTGCTAAGCAGAAGCAATGGAATGATGTGCTAACACCTGTAGCAAGTGTTCTTCAACTTGAGTACCTGACATTCTCCAAGGCAGCAACTCTAATGGGATGCTCCCGTCAGTATGTTTACAAACTCGTGGCAGAGGGCAAACTGCCTGCATCACGACTCAGTAACCGTATGTCCATCATCAAACGTGAGGACATAGAGAAGATGCTTCAAGGCAATCCTTATTATCGTGTGCTTCCTGCTGGATTGAAGAGGAAGAAGAAGGAAACTATCACAAGTGAGGACACAGAACAGATGCCTTCAATTGACTCTTCCAAGTACATCACCCTTGAAGATGCGATGGCAAAGTACAGCGTCAGTAACACTACTTTATATAATAGGGTGAAGTCTGGTAATGTATCAGTATGCCGTATCGCTGGCAAGACGTACTATGACAGAACAGTATTGGATGAGGTTATGAACCAAAACAAGCAATCACGAACCCCATCTTTGTGTTCAACAACGTCATCGTCTGTATCATCCCTTATAGTCAAGGATGAAGATATTGAGTGGCTTATGGTCAATGATTGTGCCAACTTGTATCACAAGACACCAGCAGCAATGAAGACCTTTGTCTATCGCTATGAAATTCCAGCACGCTGGATAGACGGTAAGCGTTATTATTCCAAGAATCACCTTGACGCATTACTGACTCATCATAGCGAAGATAATAGCGAATACTACACCATATCACAACTGTACAATATCTTCGGAATCAAGAAGGCTACGGCTACTACATTCTGCCAGCAGCATGGCATAAGAATGGTAAAACAGAACAAGCGAAACTTGTTTCTCAAAGAGGATGTTGACAAACTAATGTCCAAGCGAGAGTGAAATAATCGCTAACAAAGCCTCTGATTATCCGTCAAAGTGTCGCATTTTTGAGAAAACACGCGACATTTTTCAAAAAAACGCTAAAAAAGACGTATTAATTCCGAAAGTTCTGCGGAAAATTTGGTGCGAGGAGAAAATTTTACTACCTTTGCGCCCGCTTTGAAAATCAGAGCCATGGGTCAGTTGCTGTCTTAACCCCTCATAAGCGAGGACAACATGCCACTGCCATGAATTCTAGAACAATTAACATTCCCTAATTAACATGAGAACAATAAGGAAATGACTACAATTTGCAAGACTGTGACACTTCGCAGTCGCAAGATCAAGAACGGCACCCAGCTGTCGTTTTACCTGGACTACTATCCAGGTTACCGTGACGAAGAAACCATGAAAACCATCGGTCACGAATCGCTTGGCATCTATATCTATGCCAAGCCGAAGAACCAACGTGAGAGGGAATACAACGAAACCATGACGGAGAAAGCAGAAGCCATCCGTTGCAAGCGCTTCGAGAGTATTGTCAACGAACGATTTGATTTCTTTGACAAG
>JAZLHP010000034.1:0-20568 GCA_045616905.1 Bacteroidaceae bacterium | reverse complement strand
ACCCACAGCAAATGAGGATAGGGATACAATCATAGCGATTGCAAGACGAATCGATTTCATAATGATGTATGGTCTATTTGTTTGATAAAATTTCTAATTGTTTTTCAAGATGTTTTATGGAATTGGTAATCAATCCTGGGCTGATTATTTGTAATGTTTGATTAAGACAAACAATCCTGTCTTTGGAAAGATAAGGACTAACAATAGTGGCAAATTGCTCGTATTCTTCATCAGATAAGAATTCAATATATGCAGCAGTCTTGCCTAAAAGTATTGCTCTTGCAGTACCTTCTGAATATTCTTTTTTATTTGGGCGAGCAATGGTTACAAAACTGATACGGGCATCATTAGCAAACTCGTTGCGTACTTTCGCTGTGCGCAATAAAGCAGCGGTGTTTTCTGGCTGATCGATGTCGTCAAACACCTGAAGGACAATCACCTTACCTAAATGCCGTGACAATATATCTCGCAAGAAAGGCATGTCCTCTTCCTTAAATTTGCAGACAGATGGATTGTATGTGTAGTTCACGATTTTCTTGCCTTTTGGTCGGATTCCCCATGTTCTGAAATTATTTCCATCAGGACCTTCCACAAAGTCAAGTCGTTTTGCTCCTTTAGGGATAGCATCGAAAACTAATTTGAAACGTAGCGTAGAATCAGAATGCTCTCCGTTGTATTTAGGAAGTACAGGCTTCCATCGGAGAGGAACAAAGGTCATGCTTTCTGTTATTAATGTCGATTCGTCACTAATAGTGAATCCATATCCTATTTGTTTTTCCATCTCAACAATACTAGCAGTATCACGAAAAGTTACCGACAATACTTTCGGAGAATCATTTTCGTTGCGTTCGATGATCGGATTATTCCATGTAGCTTTGCATCCAACACACAGCAACGCTAATAATACATACAATATCTTATTTGCATTATTCATAATAAAGTATAGTTTCTTATTGATTATTCTTTATTCTCAATTTCCCCTTTTAGGGGGTAGAGTGCCTCTTCTATTCCTCCTCACTAAAATCTTCTTCTATATTAAACACCTTTCGATAGAGCGATTTCATCCATAACCAGATGTCTTCGAAGAACCGTTGCCGAACCAAGGTATGCGTATATTCTGCTCTTCTACATTAAACACCTCTATCGTATCGTTTGTGGCGAAGCCAAGATGTACGAAAAAGTTGCGTTTTGTCATGCCGTAAATCTCATTGGCATGGGCGTAGTAGCCTGTACCCAATGTGTCGGCAGCAGCGCTTGAAGGATCAATCGCAATGCCTTCAAATTGATCGAAGAATGTTCTTTCACCAAACACATTGCGCACATGCTCTCCATTGCTGAGACGGTAGATGTTGCCTCTCGCCATATTGTATGCAAAGGCAAAGTATTCATTGCCAATGGCTGCTGTGAGAACGAACATAAGTCTGTCTTCTACGTGCTCATTCGGTAATGTAACAGTCCATGAAGAATCTGAGATCTCTTCCATGCATAGCACTGTGTCGTTTGGGTTCGTCACCTCCAGTTTTATTTGTGCTATTGTTGGCAATGCCATCACCAACAAAGCTATTAACAGTATTATCTTTTTCATACATTTCATTGTGAAATTTCTTCATTATCTTCACTCCTCCCCTATGGGGGGAGGCAGGGAGGGGGCTTCTTATTCCAATTCCAACGGTTGATAAACATGAGCTTTCTTTGGCACAACCATGTCGCGCGAGAACACCGTTACCTTATCCTCTGGTGCTGGCTCTGGTCCTGCAGCCCACATTTCCACAGCGTCTTTGAGATCATCTGCTGTGATGTAGTAGCGTGGATCTTGTACATAACGCTTGCTCGTAAACACTTTGTTGCGATTCTTGATGAACTTGCGCTGGTCCGTCTTTGTGTATAAGTGCATCTGTTCCAAGCTATTGAAACCAATCTTGTCCTTTCGGTTCTGCAATCCACAGAACTCAAACGAGTGGATATTGTCGGCATCTACAGCTTTCATAATCAACCCTGGCAATCCACGCAGTTTCCAAGGACCGGCAGTAGTAGCAATATCTTCAGTGTACCAAGCAGTCCACTTTCGTCCAGCATACTTGCCCACAGCTTTGTAGCAGAGATAGCCACCTACGGTAAGCGTGTCATCCGTCATCTTCCAATCTATCACAGGGACAGCACCACGCACTTCGTACCACTGAGGAATAATCTTATCGAGCGTAGTCATCTCACCCTCAGGATAGTTGATGTATATCGTAGGGATGTTGCTTTGCCTTTCAAACCATTCTCCTTCTTGATAGCTGCGGTTCTTCCACTCCCCGAAGTCCTCGGTCATAGTGCGGTAAAATGGAGCACATTTCGTTACATGCATCCCAACCAAAACGGCAAGCTTGAAGGAATCCACAACGGCACTTCCATTTTTGTCGAAGGTGTTGCACCGATAGTCGTATGCTACGACAATCTGACATTGGTCGATACTGTCCTTTGTTTGAGCCTGTACTGCTACCACTAGCACAAGGGTAATAAATGAAATGATAATCTTTTTCATTGGAAAATGTTTTTATTTCAGTTCGAGCGGTTGATATTTATGAGGCTTTTCTGGAACAAACAATCCTCCTACGAATTGATATTTTGTTTCACTACTTGTGGTCACATAATTGATTTCTTTAGGACCAGTCATGTAGAACATAGGATCGGCCAGATACATGCGATTGCCAAATACGTTCTTTTTCTGTTTCAGCATCTGCTCTCTTGTGGATTTCTCGTATGGAATTACAGTCTTTTTCATGCGGCGCTCGTTAATGACGAACTTCATGACAGCAGAACCTGAAGAATGAGTGATAGGTGCCGTTTCCTGATAAATGCCTATAAGTTTGAAAGTATGAATGCCCTCATCATCTGCTGCGTATGTTATCAACCCAGGCAATCCATGCAATTTCCAAGGGCCGGCAGCAGTTGGGATGTCTTCTGCATAGAGTACATTCCATTTCTTGCCACGAAACTCACCATTTGCTTTCTGACACAAGTATCCGCAAATGGAGTCGCTACCTTCCGTCATCTTCCATGTGGGTTTTTCCATGTCTTCAGTTACTGCATACTGGAGAGGTGGAATAGATTCTATTGATGTTGTCTTGCCTTCAGGATAACCTACCGTTGTTGTGGCAATGTGCATCAAAGCCTCATTGCGTTGAAATAGCATGTGGTCTTCGCCGATTTCATCTTCTCTCTGCTGCTGAAACAGATAACGATTGTATGTCCATGTCTTCCACACTCCATCACCCACTTGCAGAGCGAGGCGAATGGAGTCAGTTACTGGCTTGCCCTCAGCATCCAATGTATGGATAGTGTACTGATAAACAGCTGTCAACTTTGTCTGGCATAATGTGTCAAGTGCTTCATTGTCTCGTGTAAGCATTTGTGCCGACATTATGTTGACTACTAATGCAAAGATGATTGTTAATGTTGCTCTCATATTTATTTAAGTTCGAGAGGTTGATAATGAGTTCTTGTTTTTACATACTTAGGTACTGCGATGCCGTTGACCTTATAGGTGCATTCGTCCATTCTGAGTACTCCACCTCGTTTCTTGACTTCCTCGATTGTGCCATAGAATTCATAACCTGCATGGATGTTGTTCCCCTCCGCCAAGTAGTAGAGAGGGTCTTCCATGTAGCGCTTGTCGAGGAAAAGCTTGTTGCGCATGCTGACGAACTTGTCGCGCTTTGTCTTGATAGTATTGAGATCCTGTGTATTGGTGATGGCGATGCTCTGTTGGGTGAGTTCAAACATCTCGAAGGAGAAGGTTCCCTCTGCATCTTCTGCCTTGACGATGAGTCCGGGGAGACCATTGAGTTTCCATGGTCCTGCGGTGGTTGGAATGTCCTCGGTGTACCAGGCTGTCCATGTGCGTCCTCCGTATGCTGTCTGTGCTTTGTGACATAGATAGTCCTTGATGGTTAGGGTGTCGTCGAGGAGTGTCCACTTCAAGTTGGCAGGTTCGGTGTAGTTGTAGTTATAGGCTGGTACTGCCTCGGTGACTTCCATCTTCTTGTCACGAAGAGTCATGATGATGGTTGGCACATGTGCCATGTTCTCACGTTGGTACTCATCGTAGTATTCTCTTGTGTCAATATCCAACACTTTGTACTTATGGGTGTAGTATCCCATAGTCTTCGTTACCTTGCTGCCAACAAGCAGCACGGTGTGGAGCGAGTCGGTCACAGGGTTGCCTTCCTTGTCGGTTGTGTTGACTCTGAAGTTGTAGCCAACAGTGAACATTGACACATCGATACTGTCTTTGTTTTCAGCAAATACCGAGAAAGTCATCAGCATTGCTACGATTGATATGATTATTGCTTTCATGTTTTAGTTTTCTTTTGGCAGTTATATAGAATTTGGCATATGTGCCTTCTGCACTTATGTTTTAGGACGGTCGTCCCTCCCTTAAATTCTCTTCAATTTAACTTCAATGTGATTCAATAATTGTAGAAACATTGCAGAATAATTGCAGAAAATTTTAGCGTAGCGTCAAAAAACAACTAAAGACGCAGTCTTAAATAACACGATGCCAAATAGTATATAGTTACCTTTCTTTTTAGTTTTATTTCTTTGAATCTTTCTTTGCCTTTGCATCAAAATTATAGGTGAAGGTGAGGGCAAGGTAGCGGTGGAATGACTCGGTGCGGCTCTCGTTGCGCATGGTAGGTGAGATGTTGTAGCTGACCTGATCCATCTGGTTGAAGATGTCCTTGGCAGAAAGAGTTAACTGTCCCTTGCTCTTGAGCATCTTCCATGTGATGCCCGCATTGAGGGAGAAGCGGTTGCGGTTCATCATGTCGGAGAGATAACCGGCATTGCCAATGAGTTCGCCCTTGAGATTGAATGTCCAATGCTTGAGCTTGTATTGACCCTCCATGCCGCCACGGTAGTTCCAAAGGTTCTGCCCACTCATGGATGGGTCGGAGTAGGTGATGCCATCGTAGCTGCACGAACCAGATGCTGCTACCTCCCAACCGTTGTCCTCAAAGCTGACGCGGAGGTTTCCGTTGAAATTTGACACTCGCTGCTCGAACTGCTCCATTGGGTCATTGATGGAGGTCATGGTCTTGATGCCATGATCCAGTGCATGACTGTAGCCTATGTTACTGCGCATGCGGAAATACTTGCCTAAGGCACGGTCGTAGCTCACGCTTGCCATCCATCTCTGCAGGTCGTCAACATTGGTCTTGGTGGATATGTAGGCTCCTGTCTGGTTGTTGTAGGCACTGGCACCAGCCACAGGGTCGAAGTTGCGTTTGTAGCTCAGATTCCACGTCAGCATCTGCTGTCCTTTGGCAAACATCATCTTATAAGAAAGGTTTGACCACAATTCGCTGTTTGCCTTCAGGTTTGGATTGCCCTTGATGACATGAAGCGGATCAGTATCGTCGGTATAATCCAAGCCGTCCAGAAGGTCTGCCACATGATATTCCCATGATGCACGCCCACTCAGTTCTGTGGTCTTGCTGGTCTTTAGCTTGAAGTCGAGGCTTGGACGTGGGAACCAAGTGTTACGTTGCACCAAAGTGTCGAGTTTGCCTCGCTGATAGTCGAAATGCTCTTCTACATTCTGAATCTTCAATGTTCCGTTAATCCACAGTTTGCCGAGGTCAGCATTGACCATGATACGAGGCTCATTGACAAAGTACATCTTCATGCGGTCGTAGCTGTTGGCATGGTCAAATGTTCCATTACGCCAGTTGTCGCTATTGTCCTTCTTGTGCCAATAGTCTATCCAGTAGCCAACACCTAACCTCAGCTTATCTTCCACCAGATTATAGTGGAGCTCCGAACTGAATATGGTTTGGAAAAACTTGGAATTGCTCTTTGCTGATTGCAGAAGCGTCTCATGTGTACCCAGTTCACGATAGTCGTAATCCGACTGACTGTTGGAATTGCCCTTGTCTTGCGAATAATTCACTTTGACCCAAGTGTCGAAGTAGCCTCTCTTCCAACCATGCATCAATTCCGCATAGGTGCTGAAATCGCCTGTTTCCGAGTGACTGATGTTCTCGCTCTTGCTGCTGTTCACAAGCGATTGTGGGGTGTCAGAGAATTGAGATGAGCGGTAGGTATGCTGACTATTGTCCGTGCGGTTTTCACTTTTCCTGTAACCAGCATCAACATCCACCATCAATACAGTCCTTGGATTATAATGGATGGAGGTGCTAAAACTCAACGGTGCTTCCCAACCATGATTATAACTATAACTATGACTGTTTTTGAACGATGACGGCTGGCCGCTGAGGAATGTCTCCGAGTTCTGCCATGAGTTCTGATGCGTGTCAAGATGATTTGGCGTAGTGCTCACTCTCCAGCTATCCTCATTGTATGACGATTCCGCATTCTTCACCTTCCAGTTATGCTTGTACGAGAACTTGCCGTATTGCTGACGTTGAGGTACCGCATTGTCGTAATCCCATTCGCCACCATCCCATACGGAGCTTGTCTTCGACCCGTTGTCCGACACACGCCCATAGATGCCTATCGGATTCTTCTCGCTCAGGTAGTGTAAGTTGGCAGAGGCTCGATAGTTATCCGATGCGTAAGCACTCATCTTTGTCTGTCCGTACCATTTGTCAAGGAAACCAGGCTTGATTACAATGTCAAGTATCTGCTTCTCCTGTCCGTCGTTCATGCCTGTGAGTTCTGCCTTCTCACTCTTCTTCTCGTATGCCTTGATGTTCTGCACAGCTTCGGCAGGCAACTGAGCCACAAGGAAGTCGTCACCCACATCGTGACCGTTCATCTTCAGATGCACCTCCTTGCCGTTGAACGTGATTTTACCCTCGTCTATGCGTACACCTGGCAGTTTCTTCATCATCTCACTTATACGAGCGCCATCATCAAGATTGAACGCCTCAGGATTGAACACCACCGTGTCGCCCTTCATGTAGAACTGCTTCGCCTTGCCCCTGACCGTCACTTCCTTCAGCAGTTCAGCCGACATCTTCAGCTTTATGTCACCGAGGTTGAGCGTGTCCTTCCCGCCAGTGGTAATGAACTCCTTCATCTTCAGTTCCTCGTAACCAAAATAGTTGATGGTCAGTTGTACTCGTGTCATGAAGTTGCCCGTGTTGATGGTGAATACGCCACATGAGTCGGCTGCCATGTCATAAACATAGCCGTAATTGCCCTCAAATCGTGCCACCTTCACCTGGGCACCCTCAAGAGGTTCATTACTTTCTGAATCAACCACACGTCCTTTCACTATGTCGGCAGACATGAGGAGTGTTTGTAAGCAAACAATTGTCAGTAGAAATAATCTTTTCATAGAGAATGGTATTGAAATTTTCATTTTTTTGATTTATCGGTTAAAAGCAGTTTGCAAGTCAGCATCACTGTGCGACCCACGAGGTTGGTTGTGCTGACGAAGCGGTCAGTGTCGTGGAATGAGGTGCGAGTGTATTGGCGTACATCAAGAAGGTTGTCGCCAGTGAGTCTCCACACCGCATGTTTAGTCTTCAGTTGAACCGATGCAGAGAACATGGAGGCATCCTTGTATCTGCCTGGTTCAATCATGTTGTGCATGTAGTTGAAGGTGCTGCGGATTTCTAACCTTGGCATAGGGAACATGGCAACCGATCCCTTGGCAGAAAGACGGTCGGACGATTGATGCGAACTCATCGTGTGAGAGAAGTCCTTGCCATAGTCGCCCTTCACGTTCACCTCTAACCAAGGCATAGGGGTGATGTCTGCCTGTCCATGAAGATTGTATCCAGTATGGTATGAGGTTACAAACACATCCTGCATGATGTATTCGCTGCTGCTCCACGATACGTTTGCGTCAGCTGAGAGTTTGGTGAAGAGCTGTAAGATGTTCTTTGACACGTTGACCCCACCGTTTGCCGAACGTGTGTGGCTGTCGTGGAATATTGATTTACTCTCAGTAGAGGTTGCGTTTACTGTACGTGATGAGAGAATGTTTCGCTTACCCTGGGTGTAACTTGCATTTGCACCGAATGTGAAGTAGCTGAACGGCACCTGCTTGGAGAAGCGTAGGTTGGTGCTCCACGACTGACTCTTGCCTATCACTCCCGATGCTGCAGAAGTGTTGCGATAGCTGGTTTGCACAGGTGTGGTGAGCAAGTCCATGATGTCGCCAGCCGAATTGTTGAAGCCGCTGCTGAAGTTCAGTTCTGACGTACCGCTGAAGGTGTAGCGCATTGACATGTGAGGCTCACAGAAAACCCACCCTTGACCTCCATGTGATGGAGGGGATGTCATCCGGACGGAACTCCCTCCCTCACAGGGAGGGATGGGGAGGGTCTTTAATTGCTTATAGTTGAGGTTGAGCCACTTTAGGCTTGCACCCATCGAAGCATAGAACTTCTTGTCCTGCGATGTCCACGATGTGGAAGGGCTGACCATTGGCATGATATTCCATCCACCCATTCGTTGGCTTTGGTCAGCAATGCCAGGCTTCAAGAGTTCCGTCTCGATGAAGTTGTAGTTGGCATTGAGTGAGATAGGCATGTCAATCTTCCATTTGCTGCCAAGCTTCACCTGTAGCGAAGTGCTGTGGCGGGTGTTCACCTGAGTGCTATGCCCCAACTGGCAGGCATCATTCATCTGCATTGCTACCTTCGGTGTCCGAGTGAAACCGATGTCGCTTGTGAACGACAGCTTCTTCTTACCCAAGCGCACCGTTCCCCAGAAATTGTTGTGGAGGGATATCGACGTGGCATCCCTGTGTTGAGTAGCCAATATGCCATCCAGGGCAGATGGTGAATAGACATTGCTCTCGTTCGTCACAAACTGAGCCTTCGCACTAAACGTATCGGAGAAATAGTGATTGCTTGCATTGTTCTCAAACTTCATGCTAATCATAGGGCGGTGAGTCTTCGAGAACGGGTTGACCGACTCAGAGATGTGTATGTTCTCACCATTGGCAAAATAGTACGAGTCGCTGCTTGAACTGCTCGTCATGCGGTCGTAGGTGTAGTCGGCATTGACCTTTATCTGGCGCACACTGTCAATCTTCTGTATGGCATTGAGACTGCCATAGCCATTGGTGCGATAGACCGTTTCGCCCACACCAGCGTATGCCTGTCCCCATGCAGGAAGCTTGTCGGTGGCAAGCGAACCGAAGTTGTCGCCTCCGAAATGGTTCACCATGTCATAGAGACCGAAGTTGCCGTTGTTGCTCCACTTAGCAGAAGCAAGCAGCTGGAAGTTGTCCGTGAACATCATCTCTGTAGCACCAACAGCATAGAGAGCTTCTCCCTGCCTCCAACCCACGCCAAACTCAGGTTGTCCGAATGGCTTGAACTTCGCCTTGTTGCTCAGCTTCACATTGATAGCCACAGCATCGCTCTCCTCATCGGCATCAATCTTGCGATGCTTGTGGTGCTTCAATATCTCTACCTGAGTGGCATACTGTGCAGGAATGTTCTTCGTGGCAAGATTATAGCGGCCACCCAGCATGTCGAGACCACCGATGTAGAAGTTGTTGATGCCCTTGCCCATGTAGCTGATGGCACCATTGTCCGCAACGGCGATGCCAGGCAGATTCTTCAATCCGTCCTCCAGAGTCACGTCACCCTTCTTCAGGAACGATGCAAGGTTGTACGTGAGCGTGTCGCCCAAGAAGGTGAGGGGAGAAGCCTTCACCTTGACCTCCTTCAACTCAATGTCTTTCGGTACTAAAACGGCATCTATCTTCCGCACTCTATTGGCACGCACCCCATTCGTGTTGCTGTTCCCATCGAAGGATAGGGGGCTCTCGTCTTTCTCGTATGCGATATGCGAGAAACTAAGTACGGCAGGATCCTTCACCCTCTTTGTGTCGAACGAAAGAGAGTAGGCACCTTTGCTGTCTGACGACACAAAGGCAAGCGTCAACTTGCCCGAAGTCACCTTCACGATCACATCCGGCACAGGCCTGTTCTGCAAGTCCTTCACCGTGCCCGTCACCTCAACCGTCTGTGCAAGAGAGGTTACACACATTATTAATAAAATTATAGAAGTTGTCAGATGTCTCATATTGTTATTGCTGATGATTAGGTTTTAATCCCCCTGTCAGCCCGTCACGAGTTGACAGGGAGTGAATAACTTTATTAATTACGACCACAAAGTTAAAACATCCCTTTGTGCATCACCAAGGACAAACGCCCCTGTTTTCTCAATCGTCAAAATATTAGACACGAAAGTGTAAAGATTTTGGACACTCTTATTACTTGTTCTAATTCTTTGTGCAAATGTAGCCACTTTATCTTGTACAATCATCAACTTCGATTTTGCAATACTTTGCAAATGGGCATAGCAAGGGTGCATAACTACTTTGCAAAACTTTGCAAAGTAGTTACGTCGTTGAAAATCAAAATAAAAGGGGGAAGCTTAATGGAAGGTGCTATTCCAAGTCGAGCGGTTGAAAAGCATTAGGCTCCGTATTGAACGAATGACCATTAATAATCAGTCTTGACACTCCATCGTCGTTTAACACCGTCATTTCCTGTGCAATATTTTCAATAAAACCTACCGTAGCATTGAGGTGAGCAGGATCTGTGAGAGTCTTGTTGCGATACTGGATGTATTTGTTGCGCTTCATCTTCAAGTCTTTGGGTGAAGTGCTATACACGATTGGTACAGACTTCTGCTCTAAAGACTGAAGCTCAAAGCAATGAATATCGTCTGCCTCTGCCTTAACTATCAACCCTGGGCATCCATATAGGCACCAGGGACCTGCGCTTGTCGGTATCTCCTCTGTGTACCACACCGTCCATGCCCTTCCTCGCACTTTAGCCGTTGCTTTCTGGCACAGATAGCTGCTGATGGTTAATGTATCATCCGCTATCTGCCAATCGATGGAATTCTTGTCCTCATTGGTTACATAATCAGAGATAAGCATCGTTTCATGGATAGTAACCTTGTCGGCATATGGATAACCTACATACACGGATGGGATATTAAGTTTCTGTTCATCCAACTCTTCCAAGAGATCCTTTCTCGATACCTTTTGGGGTTTCATGGCAGAAAGATAACCTGTGCTCCAAGTTACCTTGTTGCCTACCAACAAGGCAAGACGGTAGCTGTCATCTATCTTTGTACCGTTCTTATCGGTTGTATGGCAAGTATAGTTGTATGTCACCACAATATTAGAGACATCTATGCTGTCCTTTGTCTGTGCCCATCCGCATACCACACAGAACATCATGAGAAATGTTAATACTGTTTGTTTCATAATCTTTATTTCAATTCAAGTGGCTGGTACTTATGCGCTTTTTGCTTCTCAATGATTCCGTTTATTAAGCTGAAGTAGAAGTCGTTGCCAATACCTGCATACACTATGTCCGCATCTTTGTACATGATATTCTTATCAATATAATAGGTGGGATTGCGGACATAGCGTGCATTGCCGAAGGTGCGGTTCTTTTGTTTTATCAGTTGTGCTTCGGCAATCTTGTTTGTGATGGCATTGTGCTCATAGTAGATGGTAGAGCCGTCGGATTGTATTGCCTCTGCAGTAAAGGCATGAATCTGCTCAGCATCCACAGCATGAAGGATGAGTCCTGGCAAACCGTTTAGTTTCCATGGTCCTGCTGACGAAGGAATCTCTTCTGTGTAGTATGCCATCCACGTTTTGCCGTGAAGGGTGGTGGTTGCTGAATGGCAGAGGTATCCGCACACGGTCAGCGTATCATCAATAAGTGTCCATTTCAGAGGAACACGCTTTTCGCATGTCTCGTAGATGTTAGGTAGAATATTGTCTCGTACCGTCACCTTGTCATCAGGGTGGTTTGTCCACACTTCTGGCACGAAAGTATAGGACTCATTGTAGAGTATCTGCATCTCATCTTCATTGCCATACGGATCCCACCCCTCATTGTGTTCAAGGTATTTCCAGTATGGATAACTGCGAGTGCAATGAGTACCTACCTGCAATGCCATTTTCATTTGGTCAACGACAGATTTCCCATCGGCATCTTCCGTTTGGCATTGATAGTTGTACATCACCAGCAGATGTGACTGGTCGATGCTGTCCTGATGAATCTGTGCAGCGTAGGAGCTGGCAAGCAAATCTGTTAAGTCATCGTTCTGTGCCACTCCTGATATGCAAGTCAGGACGATGGTGATGATTGATATTGTTCTCTTCATCTTGTTTATGATTAATTAAAGTGTAATACTATGGATGACCTTGTCCCATCTGTTATGACTAATGTTCAGGATAGTAGATGTCTGTCTTCTATCTTCCCTTATGTATCAAACATAATGCAGCATGAAATGGTCGTTTCATGGCATGAAATGATGGTATTGCGACATGAAATGATGGTTTCGTGGCATGAAACGACTCATTTGCTTATATTGTGCATCATGCTTTTCAATTGTTCCTCGAATACGGCTGGAAACTCATACTCTAACCCTGGTGTCAGTATCCTCATGTCTTTCTTTTCTTTTTTTACCCCAAAGTTATGCTTTTTCAGGCATATCGGTTGGCACGGATGACATGATTGTCGCCATGTGTCAAATTATTAGACATGATTGTGTAAAGATTTTGGACAATCGCATTGTTCCTTGCTGGTTTTGCAAGGCTGATGACTCGAAGAAGAAAAACCAGAAAACTTATTTTGTGAAGAATGACTGCTTTATTTGCGACTGAATCCTTGGAGATGGGGGTTGGTTTGCCTTGCAACGGTAGATGATGTAGTCAATCAGTTCTTTCGGAATGTCGGTGCGACGCACCCATACATCATGACGGTTGCTCCATTGCCCATAGAAATGCTTGCCATCCTTTGAGAGTGACAGCGAGCTTGGCTTGCGTCCCATCTCCGTGTAGATGCCGTTTTTGTATGTGTAAGTGCCGTATTCGTGTGGCATCACAACATATTTGTTGACATTGCCGGATAATAAAAGTTCTGCACAAGCGTATTCACCATCTGCCCCATAGTACTTCACCTGAGTGTATCCGGTTTGCTTGCCGCATATAATCTTGTTCTCGCCCTCAAATTGCATGGATTCCATTGCCCACACGCCAGCGAGAGCATTTCTGGTTGGTTTGTTTTTGTTTTGTGCAGATGCAGAGGTTGCACCGCACAGCATTGAGATGATTACAATAGCCAGTGTCTTGATTGTGTCTTTTACCGTTTTCATGTGATTGGGGATATTAAGTTTGCATTAAGTTTGTGCAAAGGTATGAATACGGTATGTCATAACCAAAGAAATGACTTTGCAAAACTTTGCAGGTGCTGAAAATGAAACAAAAACGGAAAACTTACAAACTCATGACAAATTCGTCCCAATCCTTTGCACCGCCTTTCTTGTCGAATATCTTCTGGTAGAGTCGGCTGCGAGTGGTACTGATGGTACTTGCCTCCTTATTGAGAACTGCTGCCATCTCTGATGGCGTAACCCTGAGCTTGATGAGCATGCACACGCGATGTTCCATCTGTGACATGTGGTGAAGGTTTTCAAGTGTATGTGTGAAGTTAGGATAAATCTTATTGAGTTGGCGCTCCATCAGCGACCAATCGTCGTATGATAATGTACCCGACTCAATCTGCTTGTGCAGTCGGGCGTATTCGTCAGATGCCAGCCATTCATCCTCCACATTCTTCAATGCCTCAGTTAAAATCTGTGGACGATTCTCCTGCTCGGTCTTGAGTCGCAGTAGTTCCGTCTCTATGCGTCTCTTGTTTCGGTATGTCCGAAGGAAGAGACAGGCAACAACGGCAAGGACAGCCAGTAGGGCAGTGAGGTAGATGCCGAGCATGCTGTTCTGCTCCTCCAGTTCATGTTCCTTTTTGGTGAAAGTGAATCGCTCGTATTTCTTGCCGTCCTCATAGTCAAGCCCGACAAGCAGGTCGCGAATCTCATCCATCTTGCGTTTGTATATCGAGTGCTCCACCTGCCATGTATAGACAATGCCATAGTGCTGAATGGTTATTGTCGTGTCATTCAGAACGGTCAAAGGGTAAGGCATCCCGTTCTCAAGGTAAAGATATTCGCCTCCACCTTTGTCAATCAATAAGTATAGGCTCTTGCTCTGTGGGAGTATGGCATCTGCTTTGTCGTCAAACGACCAGTGGCACTCGTAGCGTGTCGAGTCGTTGTCATAGATGGCAAGGTAAGTTCCACTCCCATTAGGATACTGTGAACTCACCCCTGCAGGATACGTGATTTCGCGAAGCGACCACACCTTGTTCTGTGAGAATATTGTCCCGTCATTCTCCTCGCTCTCGCTGCAACCTGCGAGCATGAGTGCAGCCGTCACCAATAGAAATAGTATGCGTGTTGTGTGATTAATCATTATCTCTAATAACGAATATCCTGTAGTATTATTGTGTGCCATGCCTGATATTTCTCCCATGCTTGTCTTACGGTTTCCCTTCAAATGTAAACTGTATTCTCTTTAGAGAAAGCACTAATCATCGGATGTAATTTCCCATACATTACAAAAATTTCAGTTGAAGTTTGCTTCTATGATATTTTTTGATTTACTTTGTAAAATGAAATGATGTCAGAACGTATGCCATTGATAAACAATTGTCACATTATGAGGAAAATATTATTCGCGTCGTTAGCATTAATGAGTATTTGTGCAAGTGCACAGAGTGTCAAGCATTATTATTCAAAGGAAGGTGCTGAATGGAAAGTGTCGAAGTCGTCGCTGAGTGCGAAGGCAGAAGGGGAAACGGTTGTGGCTGTTGATGGTAAGGAGAGGGGAGTGCCGTTTGTTGCATGGGGTACTTGTTTCAATGAACTTGACTGGGATGCCTTCAATTTGCTGGAGAGGAAGGATCAGGACGAGATAATGCGTAATATTTTCTCCCCCAATGGTGATTTGAAGTTCTCGCGTGGTCGCTTGTCGATGAATGCCAACGATTATGCCCGAGAGTGGTATTCATGCTCGGAGGTTAGCGGTGATTTCGAACTGAAACACTTCAATATTGAGCATGACAAGCGTAACATCATTCCGCTCATCAAGGCTGCTCAGGCATACAATGATAACATGCAGTTCTTCATGTCGCCATGGAGTCCGCCTACGTGGATGAAGATAAATCAAGACTACCCAGTGCTCAGCAATAAGACCAACAAGCAGGACCCTCGCAAGGATTATCTTCTTTATGGTTCTGCTGATATGAAACTCGACCCAGACGAGATGAAATTGCTTGGTGATAGGAATGGTGTGTTCCCACGTCGTCTTACCACTCAGGATTACTTCATACAGGATCCTCGCTACCTGCAATGCTATGCTAATATGTTTGTGAAATTCATTGACTTGTACAAGGAACAGGGCATCAGCATCGGCACGGTTTGCTATCAGAATGAGGCTTATTCCTACACTCCATATCCGGGGTGTGCATGGACGGCAGAAGGTACCATCCGTTTCAATCGTGACTATCTCGCTCCTGCTCTTCGCAAGTCTCATCCGGAGGTGAAATTGTGGCTTGGCACATTCAACACGAATCGTCAGGACTATATTGAAAAGATTCTGTCTGATGATGCTCTCCGCAGTCAGCTCTATGGCATTGCAACTCAGTGGGAGTGCCGTGAGTGCTTGCCATCATTGCGAAGCAAGTTTAGCGGTTTGCACTGGATGTGTTCGGAGAGTGAGTGTGGCAATGGTTCGATGGATTGGAGTGCAGGAGAGCATACCTTCTTCTTACTAAGCGACAATCTTGGCAATGGTGTGGATGAATACTATATCTGGAACTTCCTTCTTTGTGATAACGGACGCAGCACATGGGATTGGACTCAGAATGCTCTTGTGCAGGTGGACAGCAAAACACGCAAACATCGTTATACTGCAGAGTATTATGCTGTGAAGCATTTTAGTCAGTTCGTGGGTGAGGGTGACGAGATGGTAGGTTACGCAGGTCGTGAATACAGCAAGACACCTGTTGTCGTGTATAAGACTGCCAAGGGATACATAGTCATTGCAGGCAATTTCACCAATGAAACATCTGCTCTTAATGTGAAGATTGCAAACAAATATCTCAACATAAAGACTGCCCCACATTCATTCAACACATACGTAATGTGACACTTTAAGAAGGTGATTATACCTCTTATGTCCGTCATATAATTGAGTTTCATTGCTGGAATGTAGGTAAATTGTTCCTATTTTGCAAAGTGGAGTTTGCAAAACGGGGGGGGTGATTGGGGCGGGTCAAAGTTTTCATCTTAAATTGTTTTTCTTATTTTAAATATTATGAATTCTTGTGTTTATTCATTATATTTGTAAATTATTAATGCGCAAATGCTTATAGCACTAACAATATATGCGAAAAAAACAGTATATTAGACCAAATTTGTTTGCGAAAGAAGCACGCATCTTCAGTATATTGGATGGATCTATTGAAGGTGAGGGTGACGATATGGAAGCAGTTGACCCTTGTGATGCCAACTCCCGAAATGGGTTCTCCTTTCAAGACGATATGAATTCCGACTGTAATACAGAATGGAGTTCTATATGGGATTAACACCTTAATAGTGAAAAACAGATGAAAAGGTTCCTGCAGACAATACTAACCCTATTTGTTACGCTGTATGCATACTCTATTGATTATGTATATACAGTGGGTTATGGCATTAAAGCTGCATGGAACAATGATGATGCCGTTGGTATTTATGCGGAAAACGGAAGGCAGACACGTTTTGCTTTGCAATCAGTCAGTTCTTCGGATTCTCACCAGGCACAATTCTATGGATACGGAGTTAGTCTTAGGAACTCAAAGAAATATTTCTCATTGTCTCCATATAGTACAGAATATTACAAAAATGACAACGTGTCAACGGATCTTCCGATAGATTTCCCATCACTGACACAATCTGCCAATAATTCTTTGGCACATATAAAGACCTCAGACCTCATGGTGGCAGATGTTTTGACCACAACGGAGAACACAGCCACTTTCGCATATTCGCACCTCACAACTGTGCTGAGACTAAGCGTTACGGTTCCAGAGGATGCCACATTCACAGAGGCAAGTCTCACCACCGATAAGGGAACATTCCTGACATCGGGAGTGCTCAACCTTGAAACACGCTCAATCACTGCGGGTTCTACTTCGACAGAGCTTCCCTTGTTACTCAACAACATAGCAATGAAGCGTGGTGGCAAACTGACAGTGTATTTCATTACACTTGCAACCAACCTTACTGGAGGTAACCTCACAGCCACTTTTGTGACAAACAATGGAGATGCATACGCATGCTCGTTCTCGGGACTCAACTATGTGGCTGGCAAAATGTACAACATAGAACGTACAATCCTGCCTGCTGCAAATAATGTGAGAGGCATGAACAAAACTGCCATTCTTGCAGAAGAGCAAGAGCAGCCAGCACCAATGAATGCACAGAGAAGAGTTGCTGGTGTGGTGACTTATCCAACGTGCGTGATACCTGACTTCACCCTTGCCAACAGCGACATAAGCAATGCTCCACTGCCACCTGTAAGAGGAGATGTCAACGCGGATGGGGTGGTGAACGAAAACGATATACAAGCCACTCATAGCTACATCCTCGGCAATGCGCCCTCAAACTTCAGCACAATAGCAGCAGATGCCAATGTTGACGGACGCATCAATGTGGCAGACATAACAAAGATGAAAAAAATAATACAAAGCAAATGATATACAAATCAGTGAAATACCTTCTGTACTCCTTCGCGACCCTGCTTGCTTGCAGCGTTGTGCTGGTATCATGCCAGAATGAGGAGTATGAACAAGGAGAAGAAGAAAACTTGGTAAGTGTTATTGTCCCAAATAAAACATTGGAAGATGCTGACCTTGCTACACGTTCGGCTCTTGCATATTGGAACTCTACAATGAAGTTCTCATGGACAGGACAAGCAGAAATAGGTGCTTTTAATGTGACAGTACCTGCTGATAATGCTCAAAATATTGCATTTGTCATAAAAACAGGAACGGAAACTATATCAGCCACAGGGTCAACTGCAAAGTTTTCAAGTCCAGATTGGTATGTGGATGAGGATACGTACTGGGTAGCTTATAGTCCATATAAATGCGTCCCATCAACTTCTGGTAGAGATAAGGTGTTAAATTATGGTGAGATAGAACTTTCTTACGAAGGACAGAAGCAGTATAAAAATGCTGCAATAGGCGGTGATTATTATGGAACAGGTTGCCATACCGAAGCTTCAGAAGCTGAGGCTTGTGAGTTTTTGGGTGACTATGATTATATGATTTCTGACCCAGTAAAACCAACTAAAGAAGGTTATACTACATTTAAGTTCAAGCATGTAGGTGCAACGGTTCGTTTCTTCGTGCAATTCCCACAAGGTGCTTTTGGTGGAAAGTCTGCCACAATCACATCAATGAGTGTTTTGAATTCGGGAAATGAACTTGTGAAAAAAGCAACTCTTGCAATCAATACGAACGCAGAAGGTCAGAATCCTTCATATAGTGAAATATCTGTTGCTAACACTAATAAACTTGACCTCGTATTTAAGGATTCAGAAAATGCAGGATTGACTATACCAGACAATGGTTATGTTGTAGCCTACATGGAATTCTATCCTGGTGACATTAGCAAAAATAAAACTCATTTATATTTTACTGCAATAGTTGATGGAGTGGAACGATTCTTTAGGTCAAAAGAGAATTTACCAGGAAAAACATTCGTGGCAGGTAAACTTTACCAATGGAAGCCTACGGAATGGGACACTCCGATAGAACTTACAGCAACACTTGCCACATGGCAAGAAGTGTTGGCACAGGAAACTGATATCTCACTTGAAAATAAATAACAATTCTAATATATAATCGCACGTATGCGCAGGAACATATTAAATAACATAATGCTTGTTTCATTGCTCACCCTTGCCGGATGTAGCAACGAAACCGACATTGTCAGCACACAGAGTACGGACAAGACACCTATCTCCCTGTCCGTTGGCGTGGAGAGTGCATCCACTCGTGCAGTTGTAACAAATGGTGAAAACAAGACTCTTGTTGCTTTGCCAGAAGGTACAAAGATTTGGATGGCAATGAAGAGTGATAAGACTGATGCAAGTCCTATGTATTGCTCTACCATTGGCAAAACAAAAGCACCTACTTCAGATGAAAACCCAATAGAGTTCACCACAGAAAACACACGTTTCTGGGATGATGCCTATGGCAAAGATGCAAATCTTTCTGTATGGGCGCTCACTGTGCCAGGTGCAACCACTGTTCCTGGCGGCAAGACTGCTGATACGTGGAGTACAACAGAAAACACCCTCACAGTCGATTGGTCACTTTCTGCAGCTCAAACACAAACTACTGTAGCAAATGAAGACCTCTGCTTCAGCAACAACATTGCTGCTGATAAGATGATATTTGGCGGTAAGGTTTCAAACAAGTTCGACCAAGGCAAGCTAATCTTCTACCATGCCCTCTCAAAGGTGACAAT
This sequence comes from Bacteroidaceae bacterium, assembly GCA_045616905.1. Taxonomy (GTDB): domain Bacteria; phylum Bacteroidota; class Bacteroidia; order Bacteroidales; family Bacteroidaceae; genus Minthosoma. The sequence goes on along the minus strand of JAZLHP010000034.1, from coordinate 1,197 downwards.
CATATTGAAAGAAGGTGATGGTTTCGATACTTCATCCACAGATGATTTCAACTTTACTGGCACAGGAAACATCACCCTCAAAGGTTTCGGCCTCTCAGGCTCTGCCACCTTCAGTGTTGAGGATGGTGAGTTTCGCTCATCATACACCCCAGCCGACATCACTTCCATGTACGACAAAGAAAAAACAGCAAGCAATCGTACTCTCGAAGCTCTCGTAATGCCAGGCAAGAAGATCAGCACCACAAGCGGTGATGATGCAGTAACATTCTCAATAGACAAGAATCCATTGAAAGTTTCTGCAAAGACTCTTGCCACAGCACTTAATGGCAAGGACGGCGTTAAAACAGAAGACGGTAACATCGTCCTCGAAGCTGGCAAGAACTACGTATTCACTTTCACAATCAACAAGACAGGCATCAAGGTTATTACAGCCACAGTAGCTGCATGGGAAAATGTTGAGGCAGATGAAGTTGCTCCAAAGATTACTATCAATAAGGCCTATGGTCATCTTGCTTCTGATGACGAGTGTGCAGACTTCACAGACCCATTTGCTCTCTATCTCAGCACTTCAAAAGCAAGCAATTACTCAAAGGGTACAGACATCACATACGTTGATAGCAAGTACACAATGGATACTCAGCTCTATTGGCCAAACCACGAGACACACTATTTCTTCCGTGGCGTTTATCCTTCAACAGTAACAGTGACAGACTCTAAGATAACAGTTGCCAACGGTGCTTATAATAGTGCATCAGCTCCTTCCAACCTTATGATTGGTTATCCTCGCAATACCGATGGCACACCAGATGAGGCTTGCAAGGTACACTCTGGCACACAAGGCATTTGTGCTACCGAAGGTGACATACGCATCAACTTCCAATACGTTATGTCGCAAGTGGAAGTGAAGCTCTCTACATCAGCTGGTGACGACAAAGTTGTTCTTGACGGAAATACAACAATCGAAATCCTCAACTGCTATCCTGGTGGCACTATTGCTCTTGCAGATGGTTCTGCAACTCCAAGTGGTACAACGGGTTACACAATGCAGGGTGGCACTTTCGCTGACCGTCATGACGTAATCATCCCTCAGTCCCTCACAAACTTGAAGTTCAAGATTACAGTAAAAGACTCTGATGGCAAGTATGATTCCTACGAAGCAACCATAGCTGACATCGAAGTAACTACAGGTGGCACAAA
>JAZLHP010000033.1:0-21328 GCA_045616905.1 Bacteroidaceae bacterium | reverse complement strand
ACCGTAAAGTGTGCCGAGAGGGGACTACCCCCTGACATATGGGGACAGTTTACCCTCGGACACACTACGGACTTTGTTATACAACTCATCCGTGGCATCCTCTCCACATTTGCCATTGACTAGTTTTTCAGAGTTTCCTACGTTCCGAAATATCAATTGACAAAGCGTTGATGACGCCTTTTTCAAATATGTTCTTTCTTGCCCACTGGCAAGTGGTCATTTGTTAACGATAACGATACGCTTTGCTACGCTACCGCTACGATAACCATTATATACTCAAGCCTTTTACCGCCATGATGAACTTTGGGCGTGTATGTTTGCGGATGTTACTCCGTGTTATTGCTTTTCAAATTCAACTTCCGTTGAGAGTTTTCTTGTGCCTCCGCAACGGAGTTCGGGGGTGTTGATGCGGATGTCGCAATCAATGACAAATACAGCACCATTACGAGATTGTATGACATTCTCATCGTGCATATCACTCAGGTAAACGTCTGGTGTGGCGTATGTCCAGTTGCGAGGATTGATTAACGTGAAGTCCATGAGCTTCATATACTCAGCAATATCCTCGTCAGTCATGCGAGTTCCTTCAATGAATTGCTGTTCTGCGATGATGCGGAATGCTCCATCATTGTCTCTGCCAAATCCCAACACCGATAGTTTCGTCTCCGGAAAGTAGGCATTGTGCAGGGATATGCGGTCAAGGGCAAGGATAGGCTCAATGTAGTAGTCAAGACCAATGGACTTGATAAGAGTTGCTCCATGATCATATACGTGAGCTTCACCACCTTCGGCAATCTGCTCACCCATGAGATGAGAGAGCGTGTTTTCTATGTCATCTGTCCAGCAACCAGTAGCCTTCGCCCAATGCTCTATAATGCGAGTTTCCGCCTCTCCGCGTTGGCACTGTCTTTTGAAGTCGTTTTCTCCTTCAGCGACTGAATCTGAGCCAACTTCTGCTGCCGTGAGCAAGGATGGAATGACATGCGCATGGCCTCCCGTTGAGTAGCCATGCTGTTCTGACGGTGAAAAGCGTTAATAAAGAAGCTGTCCACATGTGAATTTGTCTGCATATTCGTCAAGTTCTGCCAGACCCTCGGGAGTAAACCCTCTTGATATGATGGCTTTGATATGCTCCCAAAAATCTGAATTATTCATTTGTTTCTGTTGATTACTATTTGACTTTGCATTTCTTTGTCCAGTCCTTTTAACGCCATGATGAACATTGGGCTTATTCAGTCAGTGACTATTCGGTATCCGAAGTACTGCTTGTCTCGACTAATATTTCTCGCAAAAATAGTAAAAACAAATCAAACTGCTGTATTCTCGGTGCCAAATCTGTGTATGTTATATATAATGTGTAGCTTTTGGTGGTAATATTGGGCGAAAATGTACATTAGGATAGCAAGTCACCTTCGAATTTATATTTCCCATAGATCTGTTCACAAGTATGGAGTCGCAAGGAAAAAGGCAGTTTTCAGTTTTTGGGTTCTATTGAGGGAGTGAAATAGAACCAAATATTTTTGGAAAAGGGCTTCAATAGTTTTACCAAGACCAACTTCGTCAACAATGAGAATTCTCCTGTCGTAAGAGTTCAAAAATTTAGAAGAGGCTTAAACTGGTATGCTCTAAACTTATTTTTCGATGCCTTCAAAGATGAAATTGTATTGTTATAATAATTATATATTAGCAATTTAGGTGCTAAATTGCTAAATAACAAATATTTAACAAATTGCTAAACTTTACGAATCAGCAAGTTATGAGCACGAAAAACCCCTCGGAACAAAGTCCCAAGGGGGTCGTAAAAGTGATCCGCTTGGGGCTCGAACCCAAGACCCCAACATTAAAAGTGTTGTGCTCTACCTACTGAGCTAGCGGATCTAACCTTCATAAGCTTGCGCTACAATGCATTATTTCAATGCGACAGCTGTTTTAATGCCGTCAGTAGTCGTAAGCGAGTGCAAAGGTAAGGAGTTTTTTTGAACTGACAAATTTTTTGGTGCTTTTTTTGTGCTCATGCCGATAAATTGTGCTGCTCGATAATGTTATCTCGCTGATTTGTTACATAAAGCATATATAGTAACGACAATAAAGCACACAAGTGGAACAATGTATGAGATGTTGATTGTGGTTGAGTCGGACACAATTCCCTGCAGAGGGGTAAGAAGTGCGCCTCCGAGAATTGCCATAATAAGTCCGCTTGCTCCGACTTTTGCATCTTCAGGATGCTCACCTGTTGTTATGCCACCAAGTGCCATGCCATAGATGGTAGGGAACATGAGGCTCATGAAGAAGCTGATGGCTATGAGTGAAACCACCAAGAACCATCCTGTACCAGACGAACATATAACAATGAGAGTGCATGCTGCAGACATGATGCCGCCGAATGCCAACAGGATTGCAGGACGGAACCATTTCATGAGGAATGTGTATATGAATCGAGATGAACAGAACCCGATGATGCTAATCAGGTAAATGGTTGATGCTTCTGCTTCCAGAATGCCCAACTCTTGCATTACGATGCGTATGGTGTATGACCAAACTCCAATTTGGGCACCAACGTAGAAGAACTGAGCAACTACACCCCATGTGTATGTCTTGTTCTTCAATAATCTTTTGAATGTTGCGGACAGAGTGTTGCCAGCGTTGTTGTCTTTGCCTTCTGGCATGTTGGCAAAGATCATAACTACCATGATAATGAGAAGCACAACTCCGAGTCCTGCGTATGTTCCACTGACTGAGTCAAGCGAGATGTCGCTGAGGATAAAATACTTACTCATGAGAATACCCATGATGCTTCCGACAGGGTTGAATGATTGTGCTATGTTCAGGCGGCGTGTAGCAGTTTCAGGTGAACCCATTGACAGTATGTATGGATTAGCCGTTGTCTCCAGTACGGAACATCCGCCTGCCATTATGTATATGGCTATAAGATAGAAGATGTATGAAGCGGTTTTAGCTGCTGGCAAGAACAATATGGCTCCAGTAGCGTAAAGGAATAATCCTAACAGGACTCCTGCTTTGTATGATTTCTTCTGTATGAAGATAGCCGCAGGTAGAGCAAAACAGAAATAGCTGCCATAGAAGGCAAACTGGATTAAAGACGTTTCCGTGTCGCTCATCTGCATGATGTTTTTGAATGCAGCAAGGAGTGTGTCTGTCATGTTGTTTGCAAGTCCCCACAATAAAAACAATGAGGTTACAAGGATAAATGGCAATAAGTAAGATTTGCCTTCTTTTGTTTTAATTAGTGACATGATTGATTCTTAAATTAAAGTATTTGTTGGTTAATAGTAGTAAGTAATCAAAATTAACTTAATAAAGTATAAGTAGGTCTTTTTGTGATATCTGCACTCTATTTGTCCTTAACTGCGTGATATTTGCAAGCCCTTGTCGCTTAATGTCATGTCCACAAATCTGCTTGAACTGGTGAGAGGATTTGCGTTGAGTGTCTCTCTGATGCGTGCTGCCGCCTCAGGGTCTTTTGCAACCATGTATAAATAGCCTCCTCCCCCTGCACCTGGTAATTTGTACCCGAGGCATAGGTCATCAATCTTACTACAAAGTTGCGTAACCAGTTCTGGCTCTGTGCCGGCATCAAGCGCCTTGTTCTGCTCCCATGTGTGTCGGATGAGTTTTCCATATTGTTGGAAGTCTCCTAACTGTATGGCATCAAATAGATTAAGTGCATGCTGCTTCATCTGATTTAAGATGTCAAGATGCTCGCTGCTATTGAGGAACATGCCTTGCACTATCTCTGCAAGAATCTGTTTTGCCGTGCGGGTGATGCCTGTGTAATATAATAGATGGCATTGCTGGTATTCTTGTTGATGGAAGAATGTGTCAGGCAACCATCTTACCACTGGAATCTGATTGAATCCTGATTCTGTCTGTAATAACTTGATGCCAGGTAGTATGCCTCCGTATTGGTCTTGCCATCCTCCGCCTGTGGTAAGTAACTGCTCAAGGATGAGTGAACGGTTGCCTATCTCATGTTTGTCCCAACCTAAACCACAGAAGTCTGCCAATGCGCCTATAACCGTGGCTGCAAGGATGGAGCTTGTGCCAAGTCCTGAACCTGCAGGAATGGCAGAAAGCAGTGTGATTTCTATTCCGGAGCCGAAAGCCATGAGTTGTTGCTCAAGTGAAGGGTAGTGCTCGGTACAGAATAGAGGGATAAATCCACATAGTGCGAGTGCTGCCTTTGGTATGGAGAATGGCGAACCTACTTTGTTGTATTGAGACAACTCTTCGTATGTCGTGATGGTTTCCACTGCACCTAAGTCGATGCTGCGGCATTTAATGTGATATTCCTTGGTAGGTTTAACATAAACCTGTAGGGGCTGCTGCCCGTTTAGCTCAATTGCAAGGTTTACGACATTACCACCACGCAATAGGCAGTGAGGGGGAGTGTCCGTCCATCCTCCTGCTATATCTATTCTTACTGCAGACCTTCCCCACACAATCTGGTCTTTATATGCGTTAAGATGTGGTACTTGTGGGTTTCTTACGGCTGTTTCAAGAAGTTGGTGTTGTAGCAATGTAAATACCTTTTTCTCGTTCATGCTACTGTCTTCCCCACGCAATTTCTCCACTCTTGCACGGAACATGGCGTCATGTATCTGCTGTATAGGTAATGCGTCCTCGTCCAACGGCTTTGGCAGTGGAATGTTGTTGTCGGCATATTTCTTTGCTACATCTTTCAGGTCAATCTGGTGGAAGATGCTTTTTTTATAGTTGTCAGCAATGTGCTGCAAATCTATGCACATCAGTTCTTTCCGTTGACTGCTAAGTCGTTCCAAGTTAGCCATTGCGGCAATATCGTCAGCAGAAATGCGTACCAGTTGTTCCCATGTGCCAGCAAGATTCTCTTCGGGCAGTGGATTCAGCATCCACTGGAGCATCTTTCCCATAAGAATGTTATCATCGCATATCGGGAATATGTCAGCAGCTTGCAAATCTTTGGGATTGTTGATTACATCTATGTTTATATGATGTTGTTTAGCCCATGTGGTAAATGGCATGTTGAGGAATGTTGTTGATGAATCTCTGATGTCTCCTCGCATTGCGTCTCTGTAACCATACGGGCGTATTACGTATTTGTTACCATCTATAGGTATAATGTCAGCACATTCGCCTTTCTCTAATCTTATTGCCCAGTTGTTCTTTGGGATGCCCGTTAGTACATTCTGTGAAGTTAGAGTCCAATTATGAGGGATGTAAGAGTTTTCAATCCAGATGTCCTCGTTATGCTCGGTGAATGTGATGTCTATTGCAGAGTTCTGTGTGAATACGGAAGGCTGCTTTTTCACTTTCTTTTGTATGATGAGTCGTTGGTCAAGAACAATGTTCTGCAATGCTGTGGTAGAAGATATCATTTCGGGTGTTGTGCCGTAATGATAGAATTCTCCTCCCTCAAGTGGCAGAATGACTACTTTCAGTTTGTTGATTTCATTGTCTGCTGATGTCGGATTTTGTCCGAGTGCAGTTCCGAAATCAGAATACAGGTCGTATGATACGAAATCGTCAGCATCAGGTGCCGAGAATGATGTATCATTATTGCTCTTGTGTGAGCGCTTTCTGAGAATCTCGATTGCTTTGTCGTTGAGCAACCAAATGCCAATGTCCATCATGGCGAGATGTGTCTGTGACAACTCTGCCATACGTTCTGTCGATGGTTTCTGCAACACGAAGTCAAGTAAGTCGGGTGTGTTGCGATTCATAAAGTAAACTCCGTGATTCTTGGCTAATGAAGGATCAACCCATAGACCATAGCACACTACATCAGCCTCAGGAATACATTGCAGAGGTCGGGTGTTGCGAATGTAAACATCGCCACTGACAATAAGGGTGTGAAGCGATTCGGGTGCTTTGTCCATTATCTCCTCATAAAGGGGCAGTTGTAAGTCAAGTAATGTTTGGTCTATCTTTTGACCTCGAGCCCATCTCAATACAGGTACTGGTAATGTCACTTTTCCGCTTGCTGCATAAGCGGGGAGTCTTCTGCTTTGACCACCTGCATGAACAAGTATTCGTTTCTCTTTACTCAACCAAGAGGTGAAGTTGTCTGAACCATCGGCTGATGCTGCCTGTTCAAGCAGCCATGTGGTGCCACCACCGCTGCCGAGTTTGTGACCTACGGGGTCAGATGTACAGTAGTAATCATTTGATGAAAGACCATTAATCGATAAAAACTTGTCAACCACATTAGGTGGCAATGAAAGGAGCTTCTTCATTATTCTGCAACGATTCTGTGTTAATTCTGCCACAAATTTACGCATTATTATATTATCAGCAAAGAAAACATCCAAAAATACGATACATGGCATGCTACGATGATGTGTAATTAATTATGATTACTTACTAAAAAATATAGTGAGCATGAACTGATTTAATTAAAAAACTGAAAAAATAGTGATTTTAGGTTATTTATGCTCATCAATATGAATAATAATTCATACTTTTGCATGTGAAATAATTAGTTTTGAATTGTCAGGCAGAGTGGAGACGTGTTGAGGCTAAAACCAAAGCCTGCCCTTTTGACATAAAAAAGTATTATATGTTGTATGTCGTACCCACGCCCGTGGGAAATATGGAGGATATGACTTTCAGAGCCATCAGGGTGCTGAAAGAAGCTGATTTGATATTGGCTGAGGACACACGTACCTCAAGTGTTTTGCTGCAGCATTATGACATACACGGTGAACTGCTCTCGCACCATAAGTTCAATGAGCATGAGACGGTTCAGCAAGTAGTGCGCAGATTGCAAGGTGGGATTAATGCGGCACTAATCAGTGATGCAGGCACTCCTGGCATTAGTGACCCGGGATTCCTGTTGGTACGGGAATGTGTAAAAGCTGGAATTGAAGTGCAGACGCTTCCTGGAGCAACAGCATTCGTGCCTGCATTGGTAAGCAGTGGACTTCCTTGCGACAAGTTCTGTTTCGAGGGTTTCCTCCCTCAAAAGAAGGGACGGCAGTCGAGGTTGGAGTTTTTGAAACATGAACCGCGTACTATTATAATATACGAGTCACCTTACCGATTGCTCAAAACACTACAGCAGTTTGCAGAGGTGTTTGGCGAGGAAAGGCAAGTGAGTGTAGCGAGGGAGATATCGAAATTGCATGAACAGAGTGTCAGAGGCAGTTTAAGAGATGTGATAGCACATTTCACTGCTACAGAACCACGAGGCGAAATAGTGATAATACTTGCAGGTGCAGGTGATGATGACGATAGGGTAGAGGATGATGCTCGCGATAGCAAGGTTAAACAAAAGCATGGTAACGATAATGATAATTCAATTTGCAATCCCATGGATTTAATCATGGGTACAGGCAAGAAAAAAAATAAATATAAGTAAATTACAAGAATATGAGAAAGGTTTTATTGACAATAGCAAGCATGACTTTATTGATGTCATGTAATCAAGGTAACAAGACAGAGTCAGACAATAAGGCAAAAGAGGACTCACTTCAGGCACTTGTAAACCAGAAGGATGATGAGATTAACGAACTGATGGGTACAATGAACGAAATTCAGGATGGTTTCGCTCAGATTAATGCGGCAGAAGGACGCGTTACGCAGCTGAAGGATGGTGTGGAAGGTGCCAATACAGCAGACCTTATACGTGAAAACATGGAGTTTATACAGAGCACCATGGCGGAGAACAAACGTAAGATTGCAGAACTGGAGAACCGCATCAATGCAGGAAATGTCAATGCTGCTAATCTTAAGGAGATGCTAAAGAAAATGAATGAGGAACTCAACACAAAAACGAAGGAGATAGAGGAGTTACGTGAGCAGCTTGCAGAAAAGAATGTGCAGATAGAACAGTTGAGCAATGATGTAAATGAACTTATTGCAGAGAATGAGGAAGTGCGTCAACAGAAGGAAGAGACAGAACAGATTGCACGCAACCAGGATGCGCAGCTCAATACAGCATGGTATGTGTTCGGAACAAGCAAGGAACTTAAAGAACATAACATTCTTGTGAAGGGCAATGTGCTGCAAGGTAACTATGACAAGAATTATCTCACTAAAATAGATATTCGTAACACAACTGTAATACCGCTTGACTCAAAGTCGGCTGAGTTGTTAACTACTCATCCATCTGGTTCCTATACTCTTTTGAAGGACAATAAGGGCGAATACACTTTACGAATCACAGACGCAAGCAAGTTCTGGAGCGTGAGCAAGTATCTTGTGGTTAAGGTGAAATAAGTTGGTCTGCTTGTACCAGAAGAGGACGTGAAACCAACCTCCCAGAACATTTACTTGGTCATTATTAAATTAAATTTGATTACTTACGTATCAACATTAAGTACGCATTGCTATAATTATGAGAAGACTGACTTTGAAATATTTGCTGGTCATGTTATCCATGACAATGGTATTTCCGGTATGTGCCCAGAATAATAAAGATTGGGAGCCAACTGGTGTGTGGCCATTCCTGAACAAACAGTTCAGGGTGGCAACTGTGTATGTAGGCTTGTTCAAGAAATCAAAGACTCAAGTACCGTGCAATATTCACATAGGTAAGCAAACATTGTGGTATTCTCAGAATGATACCCTGATGGAAGCTCTTCCCGGTAGTGTCGTGAGGGTCGAGTTCCCTAATGGTGACAAATACATGCCGGTTGGTAGCGAACAAATGTTTGGCAGGATTGTATGCGAGGACAGTATAGATGGACGTATAGCAAGAGTCATCAACGTACGTACAGTTGACCAGAAACAACTTAACCAAAGAGGTCTAGACGCATTAAACAACACACAGAATATTTTGCAGTCGGGAGCAGAGGTAGCAGGGTTAGGTTCATTCATGTCTGCTGTGGCAGATGTAAATGGGGCTGTCAAGCAAGAGGAGATGCCATTACCATTAACAAATATTTTCTTCTTCCAGGTGAGAGGTGAGATATTTCAGGCTACGACAAAGAATATTCTTGCACACATAAACCCAAGCAGGAAATCAGAATATCGGGTGTACACTCGGTCTGCTGAGATAATTTCAACAAATGAGTCTTCCATGATGAAGGTGTGGAAAGAGTTCTTCCTTAAGGATAAGTAAATTGATAAATGCAACATGTCTGATGTAAGTTTACAGATATGTAGATGCATCTGTTAAACCCAAATAGTTCATTAGGCTCGTAATACATTTTGATTAGAGCCTATACAGTTTTTTTCTGGCTTTTGAGTGAGTGATGCGGGCATCATGACCGAAAAAACAGGGAAAAAATGTAAGGAAAAAATCAAAATGGATACGAGAACCTTAAAAAACAAATATCATTGTGTCCTAATGAACTATTTGGGTTAAAATGGCATTTGCGGAAATTAAGAAGCCATAGTCCCTGTATATGAGGCTATGGATTCTTAACTTTTATGATTGTGTATTATACAATTAATTGAAGATACGGTATTTTTCTTCTAATCCAGCGTTTATGGTATCAAATACCTCTTTCATAATGACCTTTGATGCCTTACCCTTACGATCTTCCTCCGTAAGAGGTTTGTGAATGGTCATTGTGAGTTTTCCGAAGCTTACAGACTTTGCTTTACGACTGAAGATGTCGAAACTGCCGTTTATAGTGATAGGAACAATCGGCAATCCTATTTCGTTGGCAAGCATGAATGATCCTCTTTTGAATTCTCCCATCTTGCCGTCGTATGTACGTGTTCCTTCTGGGAATATCGTCATTGACATTCCACCTTTGAGAGTTTCTCGTGCCTGTGCCACAGCTTTACCAATAGCAGAAATGGAGTCTCCCACATAAATCTGCTTTGATTTAACACATGCATATCCTACAAATGGAATCTTTTTAAGATATTCCTTCATCATCCATTTGAAATTATGATGGATGTAACCATATACAAGGAATATGTCAAAATAACCTTGATGGTTGGCAAGGAATATGTAACTTTGATCCTTCTGTATGTTTTCTTTTCCTTCAACCTTTACTCTTATGAGATAGAGCCAACATGCGCATTTCCCCCAAAACTTGAGTACGTGGTGGCTTGTGAAGGATGAATCGCCAAGGAATGCAGCAATAATAACTATAGTGGCTACTATTATTGTCAAGATTACAAATAGCGGTAATGCAATGAGAAAGGAATAGATTTTGTATAATATGTTCATGTGAGATTTGAGTTTGATAATGTTAAGTAGGTAATCAAAATTAATTTAATTAGTGTTATGTTTCAACCTTGATGTTTTGCAAGGTTATTGCTTCTTTAATGTTATCACATTGATTTCGGGCCAAGCACCAAAACGGAAAGGCAATAATGCAGCTCCCACTCCGTCATTTATATTAAGTGTCTGTTTCCCCTCTTTATAGAGTCCAGACCATTCTTTATACATGAATTGAATCGGTGACCATCCGAAGACCTTGAATTGTCCTGCGTGTGTATGTCCTGACAATGTGAGTTGAATGTCGGTTTCTGGTATTACAACACGTCTCCAATGTGTTGGGTCATGAGTCAAGAGTATGCTAAAGACTCCTTTTCTTATGCCTTTAGTGGCTTTCTTTATATCGCCATGGGTAGGGAAAGGAGGTCGCCCGTCATTCTCTGATCCTATGATTGCAATAGAGTCGTTGCCTCTGTGCACAAATTTGTGATCGTTGAGGAGCAATGTCCATCCGTAGTCTCTCTGGCGCCGTTGTAGCTCCAACACATCGGCTTCCTTGTCCGCCTCAGAGTCAAACGGGAAGTAGTTTCCGTAATCATGGTTGCCTAATACAGAATACACTCCGTCTGGTGCATATAGTTTATTTAAGTCAAGACGGAAACCATCAAGTTCTGCAGAGTGTGTGCTGACAATGTCGCCAGTAAAGAGTATGATGTCGGCTTTCTGTTGGTTAATCAAATCAACAATCCTACGTACATCTTGTTCATTGCCATCATGGAATGAACCTGCATGCAGGTCGCTGAAATGTACAATCCGATACCCATCGAATGCTTTTGGCAGGTCTGTAAAATATAGTGTTTGCTTATGGATTATGAAATGGTGCCTTCCGACAAAATAACCATAACATAAAACAAATAGTCCTGTCATTGCAAGTGTCATTCCGATAATTCTAAAGAAACGCACGAAAATACAATCATAATCCTCACGTCTTTTTGCTCCTTTTGTGATAATCCAATTTATTCCATGTCCTATTCCGTCAAACAGCATGAATATGGCTTTAGGAATGCTGATGGTTAGGAATATTGCTACGAATGTATTTGTGGCAGGTTGATTGTCTGGTCGCATGCAATTATTGCAGATTATTATGAGGAATGCTGTCAGCAATAATAAAGAGGGGATAAAATACAGCATGCGTAACCATACACTTTTTGACCACCGCTTTACATACATATAGTATATATAGGCGTCGGGCACAAACATAAGTGCTATTATCATTATGACTAATCTGAGTAACATGAGATGTATTTCTTGATTACTTCGTATTTTAATCTTCTGCGTGATGCATAATCGTGTAATTGCTCGTCGTCAATGCTACCTACTGAGAAGTATCTTGCTTTGGGGTGGCTTATCATAAAACCGCTCACAGATGCGTGTGGATTCATCATTCCATGTTCAGTGAGTGTCACACCTATGCTCTTGAATCCAAGTAAGTCGTCAATAATAAAATTGACGGACACGTCTGGCAAACATGGGTAACCAACAGCAGGACGTATGCCTTGAAAACGCTCCATGTGCATGTCAGCGATGCTGAGTTTCTCTTGTGGAGCATATCCCCATATACGTGTACGGATCTCTTCGTGAAGACGCTCTGCTCCTGCTTCTGCCAATCTGTCTGCCAATGTTTGGACAAGCATCTTATTGTAGTCGTCGTTGCCGAATGATCTGTTTATGTCAAGGTTTGCTGATACCGCAAATACCCCAATCTTATCTATATATACAGGAGGCATGTGTGTGCAACCTCCTGCATTGTCTTTTATCGCTAATTGTAGTCTTGGTGCAGGGCGTATGAAATCGCTTAGACACAGGCAATATCCGTCATTCCCTGGTTTTTGTTGCCTCAGCATCGGAATGCGCACTGGTGAACCTGTGGCGTGCCGTTGACCGCATTCACAGAGAAATGTCTTTTGCACTACGATGTCATCGCCTTCACTCCATGCCGGAAAGACCTCTGCCACAGCCTTTATTTTCAAATATTGTTGCAGGTGACGCAACATTTTCTTAGCTTCAGCGTAAAGTCTTGTTCCCTCTTCTGAGCTTTGGGGTACTGACCACGCATGAAAGAAATACACCCAGTTGATGTATGGTTCTATGTCACTTATGCGATAATTGATGCGCATGGGGAAATCCTATAGGTTCAATTAGATTCTGTAACAGGTATCTGTACAATGTCTTTATCTGTTAAACCTGAGTTCTTTTCCTCTGACACCATCAACGACAATGCCATCGCAGTAAGCTGTGGTTCCATTGACAATGGTGCGCCTTACTTTCCATTTGAAAGTGCGCTCGTCCATAGGCGTCCATCCACATTTTGTATAGTATCGTCCTTCTTTTACTTGCCAGTTTGCATCTGGGTCAACGAGCGTAAGGTCTGCATAGTATCCAGGTCGAATGAATCCACGTTCTTGTATCCCGAACAATTTGGCAGGATTGTGAGCCATCAGTTCTGGAATCCTCTCAATTGGTATGACTCCCTCGTCGCTCATCTCCAACATTGATACTAATGAAAATTGTATAATCGGCATTCCCGACACAGCTTTCAGTGCCCCCCCCTGTTTCTCACTTAGAAGGTGTGGCGCATGGTCTGTTCCTACTATGTCTATTAGACCGTTATTCAGTGCTTCTCTTAATGCTGCCTTGTCTTCTTGTGTCTTTATGGATGGGTTACACTTGATGAGGGTGCCTAATCTGTCGTAATCTTCTGTACTGAACATAAGATGGGCAATGACAGCTTCTGCAGTTATTTTTTTCTCCTCAAGAGGCTTTGCTTCAAAAAGAGATAACTCGCGTGCAGATGAAACATGTGCAATGTGTAATCTGGCACCCGTTTCTTTGGCTAACTGGACAGCAAGTGAAGAGGATGCATAGCATGCTTCTACGTCACGAATACGAGAATGGTATCGGATAGGGAAGTCGTTTTGCCCTCTGTATTTCTTTTTGAACGCACGTATGTTTTGTTCTATGATACGTGTGTCTTCACAGTGTGCCATGAGCAGCATAGGTGATGTGGCAAAGAGTTTCCTGAGTGAATCTTCTTTGTCAACAAGCATGTTGCCGGTGCTGCTTCCCATGAAAACCTTTATGCCGGGAATGCGTGTTCTGTCAAGTTCTTGTATGATGTCAACATTGTCATTGGTGGCTCCAAAAAAGAAACTATAGTTTACACGGCTGTTTTGTGCGGCTATGCGGAACTTCTCCTCCAGACTGTCTAATGTGGTAGTCTGAGGATTTGTGTTTGGCATTTCAAGGTATGATGTGACACCGCCTGCTGCCGCAGTTCTGCTTTCACTGGCAATGTCTGCTTTATGGGTCATCCCTGGTTCTCTGAAATGCACATGGTCGTCAATTACTCCAGGGAATAGATAAAGACCAGTGGCATCAATCTCGGTATCATATGACTGACTTTCATCACAGCCGCCCTCTATCACTTCCTGTATCCTTTCTCCTTCGATAATCACCGAACCGATGAATCTCTTCCCTTCGTTGACAATTGTTGCGTTCCTAATTATTGTTTTCATGATAAGAATTGTATTCTGGCTTCTTGTATTCTTTGTTTTAGAGTTAGTATGATTGTTTTGTTTTTTTACTTCTCTATGTCAGTGTTTTGCTGCTCCATACCACTTTTGATTTCGCTGACTTTAGGGTATTTCTTAAACCATCCGTCCCATCTCAGACGCATGACTCCAAAGAATGCTTCTCCAAAGATACCTCCGTTCATTTTCGAAACGCCTTCTACACGGTTCACGAAGATCACAGGTACTTCTTTTATTTTGAATCCACACTTATGAGCAGTGAATTTCATCTCTATTTGGAAAGCATACCCTTTAAATCGGACTTTGTCAAGTTCTATAGTTTCAAGTACTCTGCGTTTATAGCATTTGAAACCAGCTGTGGTGTCGTGTACTTTGAACCCTGTCACCATGCGTACATATTTTGAAGCAAAGTATGACATGAGAACTCGCCCTATAGGCCAGTTGACAACATTTACCCCGGTGATGTAACGACTGCCTATAGCCACATCGTAACCTTCATCTGCACATGCAGAGTAAAGGCGTGGTAAATCTGCAGGATTGTGGC
Source organism: Bacteroidaceae bacterium (assembly GCA_045616905.1). Taxonomy (GTDB): domain Bacteria; phylum Bacteroidota; class Bacteroidia; order Bacteroidales; family Bacteroidaceae; genus Minthosoma. Next base: position 7,077 of record JAZLHP010000033.1, on the reverse strand, counting down.
TGAAGTCTGCATCCATCTCGAAGATGTAGTCATATTTGTGCTCAATGCCCCACTTAAATCCTGTTATGTATGCAGTTCCTAAACCTAATTTACCTTGTCTCTCTACAATAAACAGGCGATCGGAGAATTCCGACTGCATGAGTCCTTTGACAATGGATGCTGTACCGTCAGGTGAACCATCGTCGATGATGAGAATATGGAAACACTTCTCCAGAGCAAAGACTGCTCTGATGATTTTCTCTATGTTTTCTTTCTCGTTGTATGTGGGAATGATGACAATGCTGTCGCTTTCGTTCATGGCGTGATTTCTTTTATTATTTATTTGCAAAGATAACCATTTTCGTTCATAAAAGTGTGATAGGGTTCAATATTTTTTTATAATTGTTGTTAAAACCGATTAAAAAGATTAAGTAGGTGCTCAAAATTAATGATGAACACCTACTTGAATTGCTGCTATTCGATAAAATCTAATATGCACAAATGACTATTTGTGTATGTCGTTGAGAACTGTTAATGCATCAGCCATTGTGTTTATACTCTTGATGAGCAGAGAGTTTCTTTCTCCGTCTCGTAGCTGGCATGAGCGTCCGTGGTGTGAAGCATAGTTGATGATTTCCTCGAATGCCGTGCTTTGATAATAAAGTGGTTCGGTAACGAAATACATAATCATACGACCTTGCTTAAGTACCAGTTTCTCCACACCAAGTTGTTTGCTTATCCATTTAATAGGCATTACTTTTGTCAGTTCTTCGCCTTCAGGAGGAATTTTTCCGAAACGGTCTATCAGGCGTTTTTTGTATTCATCAAGTTGCTTGTCTGTCTTTAACGAGTCAAGTTCACGATACAAACTCATACGTTCGCCACTGTTTGGAACGTATTCCTCAGGCAAAAATGCAGGAATGTCGCTCTCAACTTGCGTCTCATCAACAAATAGATTACCGCTAATCTTACCCTTTTCATCTTTTTGCTCATCCGCAAAAATGTCCATGAACTCATTCTCTTTGAGTTCTTTGACAGCTTCGTTCAGAATCTTCTGGTAGGTTTCATATCCCAAGTCTGTGATGAATCCACTTTGTTCCGCACCAAGCATGTTGCCAGCTCCGCGTATGTCAAGGTCTTGCATGGCAATGTGAATTCCACTGCCTAAATCACTGAAATTTTCTACGGCTTGTAATCTTCTGCGAGTGGTGTCATTAAGGGCAACAAGTGGTGGCGCAATGAGATAGCAGAATGCCTTTCTGTTGCCTCTGCCCACACGCCCACGCATTTGGTGAATGTCGCTGAGACCGTAATTATGTGCCGAATTTATGATTATTGTGTTTGCATTTGGAACATCAATGCCATTCTCAACAATGGTGGTGGACAGCATTACGTCATAGTCATAATTCATAAAGTCAAGTACTATTTTTTCCAGTTCTTGCGGATTCATTTGCCCATGACCGATGCATACTCTTGCGTCTGGCACATATTTGTGTATCATATCCTCCAGTTCCGGGAGGTTGCTTATTTTGTTGTTTACAATGAATACCTGCCCGTTACGGCTCATCTCAAAGTTGATTGCCTCTGCAAAGACTTCTGGCGAGAAAGTGTGTATTTCTGTTTGGATAGGATGACGGTTGGGTGGAGGAGTTTGTATAACCGATAAATCTCTTGCCCCTAACAAAGAGAATTGTAGAGTTCGTGGAATAGGCGTTGCAGTCATTGTCAAGGTGTCAACATTGACTTTCATTTGCCTTAACTTCTCCTTTACTGACACTCCAAATTTCTGTTCCTCATCAATTATCAATAACCCTAAGTCCTTAAACTTGACTTGTTTGCTGATTAATTTGTGCGTTCCTATGATAATGTCAATCTTCCCAGCTTCTAATTCTGTAAGTACCTCCTTCATGATTTTAGGAGCACGTGCTCTACTGAGATAATCCACTTTAACTGGGAAATCCTTTAAACGTGACGAAAAGGAGTGATAATGCTGATATGCTAAAACAGTTGTGGGAACGAGTACGGCAACTTGCTTTCCGTCTGTGGCAGCTTTGAATGCGGCTCTGATTGCTACTTCTGTTTTGCCAAAACCGACATCTCCACACACCAAACGGTCCATAGGACGTAACCTTTCCATGTCAGCCTTAACTTCTTGGGTTGCACGGAATTGGTCAGGAGTATCTTCATACACGAAACTTGCCTCCAACTCATGCTGCATGTAACTGTCTTTACTGAAGGCAAAGCCCTTCTCTTGTTTGCGCATGGCATATAGCATTATGAGGTCGCGGGCAATATCCTTCACCTTTGACTTCACTTTTTCTTTCATTCGTTCCCATGCACCACTTCCTAATTTGTTCACACGAGGAGGTTCGCCTTCTTTCCCCTTGTATTTAGAAACTTTGTGCAGTGCGTGAATACTTACGAAGATGGCACCTCCGTCTTTGTAGATGATTTTGATTTTTTCTTGCATTGTGCCATTCTCAGGCACACGAATCAATCCTCCGAATTGTCCAACTCCGTGGTCGATGTGAACAACATAGTCACCAATGTCGAATTGCTGTATCTCTTTGAGTGTCAATGCAACTTTCCCCTTGCGTGCTTTGTCACTCTTAAGACTGTATTTGTGGAATCTGTCAAAAATCTGGTGGTCGGAAAAGAAACAATGCTTGGTCGCTTCATCAATAAAGCCTTCATGAATAGCTTTATTTACAGCGTTGAATTTTATGACATCTACCTCAGTTTGTGCTTTTTGGTCGAAAATGTCCTCAAGTCGTTTTATCTGTTTCTCACTATCTGCAAATATACTAATCTTGTATCCCTCATCAAGAAGCCTGTGGAATTCTTTGTCAACAAGGTCAAAATTTTTGTGGAAAGATGGTTGAGGCTTTGTCTTGAAATGGATAGCATTGGTGTCAGTGCTTGTGGATTGCTTTATTTCCATTCTGCGGAATCCTATTACTTGCGCCATAAATGTCTGCTCGTCTATGATGAATTGGTCAAATAGCGTCTCATCATGTGTGGCGGCTTCCATGTGTGCCTGGGTAATAAATCCTTCTTCATGTATTTTTGCAATCTTATCGCAGATGTAAGCCATCCCTTTTGTCAGGATTATCGTGCTTTGTGGCAGGAATTCCAAAAAGGATATGTAATTGGTGGCATTCTTCATCTCTGGCACGATGGCAATTGCTTCCACTTTGTTTTGTGACAACTGACTCTGTACGTCAAAAGAACGAATGCTATCCACTTCGTCTCCAAAAAAGTCAATACGGAAGGGTTGGTCGCTTGAGAATGAATATATATCGATAATGCTACCTCTCACCGCAAATTGCCCTGGTTCATATACATAGTCAACTCTTTCAAAGCCAAGATTGTAAATGTCTTTTTCCAATACTGAAATGTCAAAAGAGTCGCCAATTCTAACGTCTATTGTGATTTCGTTTAATTCATTCTTGGACATTACCCTTTCTGCCAATGCGTCCGGGTAGGTGACTATGATCGTGTTCTCTTGAGACGCTTTCGTGAGAACCTCTGTTCTGAGAATCTCATTGGCTGCATCTTTTTGATTGTATTTGATGGCTCTTTTATATGAAGACGGGAAGAACATTACTTTATCTTCACCAATCATTTGTGTGAGATCGTGGTAGAAATACCCGGCGTCATCTTGATCGTCTAATATTGCCAAGATATTTGGAGTGTTGCTTCCCTCCCAAATGAGTGCAGATAATAATACGGCAGCCGATGAGCCGCAAAGCCCATCGACTTTAATCTCTTTAATCTTGCTGTTGCGTATTTGCTTAGCAAGTTCCTTTGCCTCGTTTGAAGCGACTAATGAAGAAATGGTTTTAATAGGAATCATGCAACGGTGATTGCTTGTGCAGGAGAACATGCACGGGCGAATAATTGTAAGAATAGCAGGGTGTTTTGACTTGGTTTTGCTATTCTTCCTGTTAGTTGCTTGATTTTACAATTGTATTTTCGTTGGGTAGAATCACTCATAGGCAGTTGTGTGTTTTGTTTTCAAATGTTGATGCTAATCTCTTTCTACAATGTCAATAACGAAATTTTGTACCTTTTATTGTGAAGTTCATGATGAATTTGTGTACAAAATTATACTAATTGTTGAATAAGTCGCTATTATTACTTATTTTTGCACAGAAATACTTTCAAAATAGCTTTTTAATTGAATTATGGATATAAAGCGCATTGTACTGACGGGAGGTCCTTGTGGTGGAAAAACGTCAGCTCTCAATGTTATTGTGAATCATTTCTCTGCAAAAGGATATAAGGTGTTCACAGTACCAGAGATGGCAACGATTTTCACAGCAGGAGGCATGAATTATGTAACGGATAATGCGGAGTTTTTCCGTGTTGGTGAAAGAGAAACACTTCGTATGCAGTTGGCGTTTGAAAAAGTGTTCGCTAATCTCTCCGTGACACAAGAAACACCATGTTTGATTGTGTGTGACCGTGGCGCTCTGGATATTTCTGCATATTGCTCGCCAGAGATATGGGAAACAACCATGAGTGACAATAATGTCGATACTTCATCACTTTTGTCGCGATACGATATAATCATACATCTCGTCACAACAGCTGATGGCGCGGAACAGTTCTATACGACAGGAAATAATGTTCACCGTTACGAAAAGGCAGATGAGGAGGGACTGCGTACTGCTCGTATGCTTGACAAACGTGCTATAGATGCATGGAAGTCACACCCAAACCATCACATCATTCGTAATGATGGAGGTTTTGAACATAAACTGCAACAAGTGATAGACGCTATTGAGTTGCTATTAAGTGATAAACAGGTGTGATACGCAATGAAGCGTCGGTCTGTTATAATGGCAAACAAAAGTGGTGTAAATAAATGATAGATACAAGCATATTACAGGGAAAGAAAGCCGCATATTTTACTCTTGGTTGCAAACTTAATTTTGCAGAGACAAGTAGTGTGGCTCAGCAATTAGCTGGTTATGGTGTGGTAAAAGCTCAGAAAGGCGAGCTTGCTGATATCTGTATAGTGAACACTTGCAGTGTCACTGAGATGGCAGACCACAAATGCCGTCAAGCAATCCATAAGTTGGTGAAGCATCATCCTGGAGCATTTGTTGTCGTGACAGGGTGCTATGCTCAGCTTAAACCACAGGAAATAATTGAAACACCAGGAGTGAACCTTGTTTTGGGAGCGGAGCAGAAAGGTGATATAATTCCTGCTATATTAGAGAAAATGACAGGTGCTTATACTGTTCGTACCTCCGATATTAGAAGTTTTGCTCCGTCGTGTTCGCGAGGTGACAGGACCAGATATTTCCTGAAAGTACAAGACGGATGTAACTATTATTGTACATATTGTACAATTCCGATAGCACGTGGTAGAAGTCGCAATGGTAGTATTGCTTCAATGGTAGAACAAGCAGAAAAAGTTGCTTGTGAAGGAGGAAAGGAAATAGTCATAACAGGAGTGAATATCGGTGATTTTGGCAGATCAACGGGTGAGACGTTTTATGATTTGATAAAGGAGCTGGATAGGGTAGAAGGTATTGAAAGATATCGCATTAGTAGCATTGAACCTAATCTTCTGACAGATGAAATCATTGATTATTGTGCATCATCGCGACGTTTCATGCCACATTTCCATATCCCGTTGCAGTCTGGGTCTGATGATGTGCTAAAACTCATGCATCGTCATTATGATACAGCTATATTCCGTAGTAAAATTGAGCGTATAAGACAAGTGATGCCTGATGCATTCATAGGCGTGGATGTGATTGTAGGAACACGAGGAGAGACTCCTGAGTATTTTCAGCAAGCATACGATTTCATAGAAAGTTTAGACATAAGTCAGTTGCATGTGTTCTCCTATTCAGAACGCCCTGGCACAAAAGCATTGGAGATTCCTTATGTGGTGCGTTCCGAGGTTAAACACGAACGCAGTCAGCGTTTGTTGGCATTATCTCAACGAAAGACTCATGATTTCTATGCACGCTATGTTGGGTCAGAACGCCATGTGTTGCTTGAGCATGCTAATGTTCGTAAGTCTATTATGAACGGTTTTACAGATAATTATATAAGAGTCGAAATCCCGAATTGCCCACAGTTGGATAACCAGATAGTCTCACTTAAATTGGGAGGGTTCAATAAGGATGGTGATGCTTTATTGTGTGAACTGCCAAACATTATCTCTTGTGAATAAACTTGCAATAGTAATCTTGAACTGGAACGGACGCGAGATGATGCGTCAGTATCTGCCTTCAGTCGTCAATTATAGTGTTGGCGACGTGATTGTTGCTGATAATGCATCTACGGATGGTTCTGTAGATATGCTGAAAGAAGAGTTTCCTGATGTGCGTACAATTGTTCTTGACCATAACTATGGTTTTGCTGGTGGATATAACAGATGCTTGGCACAACTACCTGAGTATGAATATTATTTGTTGCTAAACAGTGATGTGGAAATACGTCAGGAACAATGGGACAAGCCATTGGTGAAATACATGGAGTCTCATCTGGAGTGTGCCGCATGTCAACCGAAGCTCATGGCTCTGCGCCAACCGGAAATGTTTGAGTATGCCGGTGCAGCAGGTGGTTTCCTTGATCGCTATGGATACCCGTTCTGTCGTGGCAGGGTGATGGGGAATATAGAAAAGGATAACGGTCAGTATGATTGTGTCGTTCCACTTCTATGGGCTACAGGAGCTGCGCTGTTGGTACGTGCTGCTGATTGGCGTGAAAGCGGAGGACTTGACGACCGTTTCTTTGCACACATGGAGGAGATAGACCTGTGCTGGCGTTTGCGTACCATGGGTAAAACAATTGTGTGTGTGACTGCCAGCAAAGCTTTCCATCTTGGTGGAGCAACACTAAACCAAGGCAATCCCCGAAAGACATTCCTTAATTTCCGTAACAACCTGCTCATGCTTTTCAAGAATCTTCCAGAGGAAGAACTTGGCAAGGTGATGAGGGTTAGGAAATGTCTTGATTATATAGCAGCAATACAATTTCTGTTGAAATTTGATTGGGCAAATTTCAAGGCAGTATTAAAGGCAAGAAAAGCATATAAAAAGCTTAAATCAGAATTCATGCCCGACCGCCAGA
>JAZLHP010000032.1:0-2137 GCA_045616905.1 Bacteroidaceae bacterium | reverse complement strand
ATTCTAAAACCCTGACAGCAATGAAAAAGTACATTTATTCCATCGTGGCTGCTACAGCCCTGTTCGCATCTTGCAGTCAGGATGCAGAACTCAATGAGATTGGCAATACAGATTCAAAGGTCATCACAACTATCGGCGCATCAACCGAGATTTCCACACGTGCCGTTGTCAGTTCATCAGATAACACAAAAGTCCTTTGGCAAGGTGGAGACCAGATTGGCGTATTGGGCGCAAATGGTTCATTAGAGGCAAAGAATCTTGCATATACTCTGGACGGCAATGCTGGCAGCACAACTGGCACATTCAAGAATGAAAGTTCCGACATCTCTGCCATCTCTGCCATCATGTATCCTTATCAGGAGAGTGCCACTTGGGCAGACAGCAAGCTCACCTGCGAGATTCCTTCTGTGCAGACAGCAACAAAAGGTTCCTTCGACAAGGCTGCAGCCATCATGTATTCCATCGGAAACACCACCAATGTTGCACTCAAATATGCCGTGAATTTCCTGAAGGTAACTGTCTCTGAGTCTGAGACCAATGTACACGCCATCACCATCAGCAGCACAACAACCGCACTGAGCGGAAAGATGGAGATTACCTCTTCTGAAGGTGTCTCTGCAGCCACTTCCGGTTCACAGAGATACGTCACCCTCACAGCTGGGAAGGGCAATGTCTTGGCGGCTGGTGACTACTACATTGCAGTGAAGGCTGGCAACATAGAGAACCCAACCATCAGTTACGTCTATTTCGACCTAACAAACCATACCGCCACCGAAAAGTCAAAGGCAGGTAGCGGGACATTGTCCTTTGAAGCTGGTAAAAACGTAAAGCCTATCAAGGTCAAAGATTGGACAGATGCACCAGAACGCCATGCCGTTCAACTTTGGGCAGACGGCCCTTACTTTGCAGAGCATAACGTAGGTGCAACCAGTGCTACAGAGATAGGTACCGTGATGACATTAACGGAAGCCGTTAAGATAGGTGCTGACTATATATGGGGAGCCAACTGGCGCACTCCGAGCTTTGATGATTTGAACGAGTTTTTTAAGACAATAAATTATGAACCAGAAAAGGTTACTACTGATGATTATGAAGGTGCTACCAGTGGCTACACCTTCACAGGTATAAACGATTACGAAAAGAACTCAGTGTTTTTCCCTTTCAAATGGATTGATGACCATAACACATACGAAGCACGCTACTTGTCATGTACAACCGATGAAGGCGAGGATGGATTATGGGTTTATTCTATGTTCATAACCTACCTATACGATGGGTTTGCCTCCTGGGAGTGGATATCCGAAGAGTATCTTGATGATTTGTGTCCTTATATTGTGCGTCCTGTGCTTGCGGAGTAACTTGAAAGGTGCATATTATTGCCCAACCCAAGGATAGCACCAGACATTCAAGCTCAAGGACTGACAGCAAAGCTGTAGGAAATAGTAACAACATAACAGCGATAAATCCCTGGCATCAGGCTTCGTCCTTTTGTCAGGGATTTTTTATCTGTGGAAATGACTCACAGCCTCCCACAATGGTTTTGCATAATTACTAGTGAAATTGGTTTTGTGTGTCGAAATTCCAGGCATTTACGTCAAGTTGGTACAAGCGTGTTACAAAATGCCCCAATTTGCTTTATCTAGGGAAGTGACGCACAACCTCTCGTTCAAGTTCTGACTGATCGAGTTGGCTGGCATCGTAGCAATAGTCGGGACTGTCACTCTTGACATTGCTTCGCTAAAGGTACGTTGGTGCGCTCCTGCTGGTGATGGCAGTATAAGAGTTCAACATGCAAAAGTAGCGGTCGTTGCCGGTCGCTTGCTGAATGCGGTTGATGTATTCATGGATGTCGGGGTTCGACTTGTCAAGTTCGTCAAACATGATTGCACACCGCTGACCGTTGTCTGCATGTATGAAAGCGTTTCGAACTCCTTTGACAAGATCCCGCTCGACCTCCCACAATGGTTTTGAATAATTCATAGGCTACATGTAATTGTTTTGATGTTTTTACATCATACCATAACCTCCACTGAGTCCTATACGGTATTCATTGTTTAGTACTCTCTTAATTTCACGCTCGCATTGCTGCTCCTGCACCTTGTTGAAATGGCATTTCTTCGAAGCCTCTCGGAGGAAC
>JAZLHP010000031.1:0-20765 GCA_045616905.1 Bacteroidaceae bacterium | reverse complement strand
ATTGCCTGTGCGCTTTGTCGTTCCTGCAATAGGGTCAATGTATGCCTTGTACGAACCGTTGTCCTCTTTCGTGATGCGGCAATGTGTCTCAGGCGATGAACCAAAGATACGGAAGCCTCCAAAGTCGAAGTAGAAGAGGTATGGCGAAGGGTTGATGCTTCTGAGCGCACGGTACAGTTTGAAGTCGTCACCTTCATACTTCTGCTTGAAACGGCGTGCAAGCACAATCTGGAAAACATCACCACGAAGACAGTGTGCAATGCCTCTTCTGATGTTCTCACGATGCTCGTCGTCTGTCAGGGTGCTCCAGTACTCACCAACAGGATGGAAGTCGTATGTGCGTACTGCCCATGTGTTAATGTCCTTCTCGAGCTGGTCAATATCGTCTTGCTCTCCTTCTTCAAGCAACTCGATAAGTATCATCTGGTTGCGGAAGTGGTCAAAGACTATCACATCCTTATAAAGAATGTAAAGGAGGTCAGGAGCGTCATTCTCCTTCTGAGTCTCGTCCTTTACGTTGATATTCTCAAAGTAACGTACTGCATTGAATGAGGTGTATCCGAAAAGACCGCAGCAACTGACGTTTTCACCTGTTATGGAGAATGAGTCAATGAATTCGTTGATTGCCTGTGCCGATCCGTACTCTTTAGTTATCGGCTTCTCTGTTGTCCTTCCGTCAGGATATTTTGCGACAGCCACTCCGTGGTTGATGGCCATACTTCCTATAGGATGAACTCCAATGAAAGAGCGTGCATTCTCGCCTCCGTGATAATCGGAACACTCCATCAATGCGCTCTGTGGATAAGCGTCTCTTACCTTGAGATACACGGATACTGGTGTGTTCAAGTCAGCAAGAATGCTCTTCGATGCTGTATGATAATTATATTGCATAGTTTCAAACTTTGTCTTGGTGGTTTATTGTTGCACCTCAAATTAGAAGTCCATGTTCACCTCGCTCTGATGAGCAAGATAAGTGTCCAAATCCTTGTCGCCACGTCCGCTTACGGTCAGCACCACTACGGTGTCCTTTGTGAACTGATTCTTTACCTTTGGCAACAATGCCAGTGCATGCGAGCTCTCCAAAGCAGGGATGATACCTTCAAGGCGTGTCAACTCAAATGCTGCCTTGAGTGCTTCGTCATCATTTGCAGGAAGAACCTGAGCTCGACCTGTATCGTAAAGGTTGCAATGGATAGGACCTGTGCCAGGATAGCCAAGGCCTGCAGAGATAGAGTATGGCTCGATAATCTGTCCGTCCTCTGTCTGCATCAGCTTTATACGACTGCCATGAAGGATGCCTACTGTACCAATCTGCATAGATGCAGCAGTCATGTTAGTGTCAACACCCATGCCACCTGCTTCGCCCAAAATTATTTTCACGCGCTCATCATCGATGTAGTGGTATATGGTTCCTGCAGCATTGCTGCCTCCACCAACGCAAGCCATAAGGTAGTCAGGATAGTCGCGGCCAATCTTCTCCTCAAGCTGCCACTTTATTTCTTCGCTGATTACTGACTGAAGGCGTGCCACCATGTCAGGATATGGGTGAGGACCTACGGTTGAACCTATTATGTAGAATGTGTCGGCAGGATGACAGCACCAGTCGCGAATAGCTTCGTTAGTGGCGTCCTTGAGTGTCTTGTTTCCTGACTCTACAGGCACTACGGTGGCTCCGAGCATTTTCATGCGTTCTACATTCACATGCTGTCGCTGTACGTCAAGTGCTCCCTGATAAACGGTGCAAGGCATGTTCATGAGGGCGCATGCAGTAGCTGTTGCCACTCCGTGCTGTCCAGCACCAGTCTCTGCAATGATGCGTTTCTTGCCCATTTTCTTTGCAAGAAGAATCTGACCAAGCGCATTGTTTATCTTATGAGCTCCAGTATGGTTCAGATCTTCACGCTTCAGATAAAGCTTGCATCCGTATTTCTCGCTCATTCGCTTTGCGAAATAGAGTGGGGATGGACGTCCAACATAATCTTTCAAGAGTGCATAGTACTCTTGCTTGAACTCTTCACTTTCAATGATGGGAAGATACGCTTTCTTCAGATCTTCCACAGTCTTGTATAGAATCTCTGGAATGTAGGCTCCTCCAAATTTGCCATAGAAGCCGTTTTCATCTACTTGATAAGTCATTTCTTTTATGTTTTGTTATTATTATACTTTATTAATTAGTAAAAGTCATCTCCCTCTGGGACTTTACTTCTTAAAAAAGAAAGCCTGCCGTAAGTACGACAGGCTTCTTTCCTTATTTCATATCCTCAACTATCAACTGTTGGCTTTCAGGAATAACCATGTGACTTACGATTTTTCTAATCCTAAGCTACGCCAACGCCAATATGTAGAAGAGTAATTTCTCATTGCTTGATTATTTTTAGTGCAAATTAACGAATTTACTTTCAAATAGACAAATATTTTGTGTAGAAAATTGCTTTTTATTATAAATTTGTGTGAAATGCTGTCTTATTTCAACTCTTTTATGAATCCATTTCGGTATGCGTATAGCAATTTTTTCAGGTTTTCAACCTTTGTAGCAAGCACCTTTCCCTTGTCGGTGTCCTTTACATACATACGTTCCGAACTCAACTCAACAATCTGGTTTGAGCTCTTGATATCGTCACCGTTGCGTATGGCTTCCTCAGTAGAGTGGAATGGCTGATGCTGCACGAGGTCAAGCCCTCGGCTGTGGAATGTGAGCGTGTATCCTGCAATTCCTGTCTCTGGTTGGTAGGCACGGCTGAAACCACCGTCAATAACAAGCAGTTTTCCGTTTGCCTTTATAGGTGTCTCACCTTTAAGCACCTTTACAGGTGTGTGTCCATTTATGATGTGGCGATGCTTGCCCACAACGCCGAAGTCGTCAAGAATCATGTCCACTACCTTTTCGTCATTGTTGTACTGGTAGTAATAACCCTTTGTCTCGGTGTGGGTTGACTTGTCCTTGATGAAATAGCGCTCAAAGGTTGTCATCTTGTCCTTGTCGAAGAGTGGTGAGTCGATTCCGCACCAGAGGTACCAAATATAGTCGCGTGCAAAGTCCTTGCGTTCCTTTGGTGTGTCGTCGTTGAAAGCCTCACGCACAAGGTGTCCCGTCTTCTTCATCAATGTAAGCCCCTTGTATTTCTTTCCTGCAATCTCCACCTCCTTAAGTGAACCGTCAGCATTGAGCGGCACGGAGGCATGATACATGAGGTTGCTGTTTGAGATGCTGTACATGCATCCGTGAGCCAACAGGCACTGCACGTGACGCTGCAACTTGTCACTCGTACGGAACGAATGCTCAAGCTTTGCCATCAGCATTTCCTCCTCTGGTGACAGCTCGTTAGGGTTTTCCTTGTTAACCGTTGGAAGGAACTGGTCTTTAAGTTCGTACTCTTTTCCGTCAATGAAGCAGGTGCCGTTGCCAAAGTAAATGTGCTCCAACATCTTGCGTCCCTGCATTCCGAACTCAGGTCGTCGGTCAATAATCTTTGCCTCCTCCTTAAACTGGATTATGGTTATTGCCTTGTGCATCTGAGCAATGAGTCGGTTTGTCTTGGCATCATGCTGACTCTCCCTGTTTGTGTCCTTAACACCAAACAGTTTGCATGGGTCGTCCTTGTAGGTCTCCATAGCGAATGTGGCAAGCGGCAGGAGATTAATGCTGTACCCATCCTCAAGAGTGGTGAGATTACCGTATCTGAGCGACAGACGCAGCACGTTTGCTATGCAGGCACGGTTGCCAGCAGCTGCACCAAACCAGTCGATGTCATGATTGCCCCACACAATGTCAAAGTTCTGATAATTGCAAAGAGTGTCCATGATGAGATGTGCACCAGGACCACGGTCAAACACATCGCCTAAGAGGTGTAATCTGTCTATCGCAAGTCGCTGTATAAGGTTGCAAATCTCAACGATGAAGTGGTCGGCACGTTGTGTCTCAATGATGCTCTGCACAATTACATTATAATACTGATGCTTCTTCTCGCCGACACCGCTATGCGACTCATGCAGCAGCTCTTCAATAATGTACCCGAAATCCTCAGGCAGATCCTTGCGGATCTTAGAGCGAGTGTATTTTGAACTCACCTCACGCAGCACCTTGATGAGCTGGTTGAGAGTTATTATGTAGAAATCGGAAAGGTCTTCCTCTGCAGCTTTTATCAACTGAAGCTTTGCCTCTGGATAGTAAATGAGAGTACAAAGCTCCTTCTTCTCGTTGATGCGTAGGGTAGGTCCGAAAATCTCGTCAACCTTTCTGCGCACGTAACCCGAAGCATTCCTCAGCACGTGATTGAATGCCTCGCTCTCTCCGTGAGGATCGCTTATGAAATGCTCGGTAGGCTTAGGCAGGTTTAGTATTGCCTCAAGGTTGATGATCTCGCAACTTGCCTTCGCTATGTTCGGATAACTCTGTGCCAACAGTTGAAGATAACGCAAATCGTCCTTTATCTCCTCTTCTGTCATGTAATTATTGTCGGTTATATTCATGGATTCAACTTATTTCTGGCAAAATTACTAATTATTTTTGTTTCAAAAGAAAAATCCTGCAATAATTGTGTGTTTGCCTCATTGATTTGTCTGTGATTTCTTCTTTTTGAATTTGCGTTTGAGCCGCTTTATACCCTCTGCACCGAGGATGGTCAATCCTCCATACTGGAATATCTTTGCCATTCCGAAGAGAATGAACCACAGCACTCCCTTAGCACCAGCACTTATCGGCAGAGCCATCTGTGCAAAAGAAAGTATGTAGCATGGAATGCAGCAGAGCAGCACTATCACTCCTGTACGAAACGATAGACCGTTGAGCCATTGTTTTATTCTTTTTATCAGAGTCATAAGTTTTTTCATTTGTTCCTTTCGGAGAATGTCTTAGTTGTAAATCGTTAGTTTGTGAGTCGTTTCAGTTTGTTGAGTTGTCGTTAGTTTGGAAGTCGTTATTTGTTTGTGATTCGTTGGGCAAAAACTTTAAAAATCATTTTTCGTTCTTCGTGTAGTTGCAGATACAAGTCACAACGATTGAAAGAGCAAGCATGGCAAGTCCTGCAATTACTGTACCTGTCCATCCGTACATGCTCCACATCGTGCCAGCAAGGAACGTGCCTAATGAACCGCCTATGAAATATGTCACCATGTAGATTGTGTTCATTCTGCTCGATGCCGTTGGACAAAGCTTCATGGTGGCGCTCTGGTTGCTCAACTGTACGCATTGCATTCCGATGTCTATTATCACCACACCCGCTATGATGCCTGCGTACGAGTTATGCAATGTGCCGAGAATAATCCATGCCAACGCCACCATCAGCACTCCGAAGGTGTTGATGCGTTCCACTCCTAATCGTGGAATGTATTTGCCAACGTTTGATGCTGTCAATGCTCCTGCCACTCCACACAATCCCAGCATTCCGACCGCATCGCTTCCTGCAAAGAAGGGTGTTTCCTTCATTCTGAAGGCAAGGCAAGCCCACATTCCGAGAATCGAGCCGAAAGTTAATCCGGAGCGTACTGAATACCTGATGGCACGAGGGTGATTCCTTGCCAGTACGAATATCGAGGTCATCAGTTTTGAGAAACTCCCCTTGAAAGAAGGCTCAACATAAGGGAAGAATCTCAATATTGCTATTGTGCCTAATGCCATCATGGCAGCTGCAATGAAGTACATGGTGCGCCAACCAAATTCTTCGCCTACGTATCCGCTTATCACTCGCGAACCGAGAATGCCGATGAGCAACCCCGACAGGATGAACCCTGTCTTGCGCTCTTTCTCATGAGGTCTTGCAAACTGCAGTACGAATGGAATGAACACTTGTGGAGCAACAGAGAACACCCCTGTGATGAACGATGCAGCAATGAGCATTGTGGCATTCTTGGACAATGCTATTGTGGATAATGAAACAACAAGCACGCAGAAGCATGTGGTTATCGTGATGCGCCTGTTGTAGCGGTCGCCCATAGGGATTATGAACAGCAAACCGAGTGCGTACCCGATCTGTGTGAACACGGGAATAAGATTGACATGGAACTCAGTGAGCCCCATGTCAGTACGTATCATATTCAGTAGTGGTTGACAGTAGTACAGGTTAGCTACCGAAACGCCAGCCATTATTGCGAGCATGGTCACTAACCACGTAGCAATGCCCTCGTTCGGAAGCATCTGCCGCTGTCCGTTCACACCATGTCCACCCATTATTTTTTTATTTCTTTTTCCTTAGGCAGTATCAAGTTAAGTATTACGGCAAGCAGGAATACCACAGCAACACTATTCTCTGCAAATACAGTCTTAACTATGTCTGGGAAAATCTTGAACATTTCTGGTGCTGAAGTGAAACCAAGACCGATGGCAAGGCTGAGCGACACTATCACCATGTTTCGCTGTGAGAATCCCGAACGACTCATCATGCCGAATCCTGCAAACAGGATAGAACCAAACATCATCAGAGTGCATCCACCCAACACTGGTTGAGGAATGGTGGTGAGCAATGCGCCAACAGGTGGGAACAATCCACCGAGAATCATTATGATGGCACCTGTGGCAATGGTGAATCTGTTTACAACTCCCGACATTGTGGCAAGTCCTACGTTCTGCGAGAACGACGTTATTGGAGTGCATCCGAACAGACCTGATATTGAACTTACGAAACCGTCGCATGCCACCGACGAACCAAGTTCTTTCTTATGAGGATTTCTGTGCAAGGCTCCATTGGCAAGGGCTGAAGTGTCACCGATTGTCTCTGTGGCAGAAACAAAGAATATTGCGATCATGGAGATGATGGCTCCCATGTGGAACTCTGGGGTGAAAGGAAGAGGTTGAGGAAGGCTGAATACGGCACAATTATCGAGAGCCGAGAAGTCAACCATGCCCATTATTACAGCCACACAATAACCAACAATCAAACCTACGAGTGCAGAGAGAGAACGAAGATAGCCCTTAGCAAACACTTGTGTCAACAGACAAACGGCGAGAGTTATGCTGCCCACTATCCAGTTGTGAGATTCTCCGAAATCTGCAGCACCCTGTCCGCCAGCGAAAGAGTTTGCGCCGATTGGCAGGAGCGAGAAACCAATTGCAGTGACCACTGTTGCTGCCACCACATGAGGAATGAGCTTTGTCCAGTATTTCGGGAACAATCCCAGCACACCCTCCACCAAACCGCCAATAATCACGGCACCAACCACAGTTCCCATGCCCTGGGAAGTGCCAATGGCAATGGCAAGACTGAGGAAAGTGAACGAGATGCCCATTACAATAGGCAGACGCGAACCGATTCGCCAAATAGGGTAAAGCTGAATCAACGTACCGATACCTGCAATCACCATACAGTTCTGAATAAGTACCGTCTGAAGTTCTGTGCCTATTCCAACAACATTTGCCAGAATGATGATAGGTGTAATGTTGCTGACAAACATAGCAAGAACATGCTGCAGGCCGAAAGGAACGGCCATGCCGAATGGAACTCTGCCATTCAACTGATAAAGAAAACTCTTGTCTTTCATATCCAAATTTTGCCTAACTTTTTAACTTTTAATTCAAAGAATCCGTATTGCTTTCTTTTACTGTTTTCTGAACTTGATGGTTTGAGTTTCATAATCCATCTCATCGATGATGGCAATTGACTCCAGATGATAACCTGCTTCACGAAGCTTTCTTCCTCCCTGCTGCACACCCTTCTCAACGGCAATGCCAATGCCGACAACCTCGGCACCTGCCTGATGCACAATGTCAATTAGTGCCTTCGATGCCTCGCCGTCAGCAAGGAAATCGTCAACGATAAGCACTTTCTCGCCCTGCTGCAGATATGGACGCGACACAAACACGTTGTTCATGCGCTTGTGAGTGAACGAATACGCCTGAGCAATGTACTTGTCGTCCGTGCTGTTGGCTGTCTGTCCCTTCTTTGCAAACACTACAGGCACATCGTAAAGGTCAGCAAGCAGCGTGGCAATGGCAATGCCCGATGCCTCAATAGTCAGCACCTTCGTCACCTCTTTACCCTTAAATCTGCGTTTGAACTCGTATGCAATCTGTCGCATTATGTCAATGTCAATCTGATGATTAAGGAAATTGTCAATCTTCAGCACATTGCCCTTCTTAATCTCGCCGTCAGCGAGAATCTTCTCTTCAAGGAAATTCATATAATTACTTTCTTTGTCTTTTAACTTGTAACTTTTGGCAAAGTTAGTAAAAAAAGATTAAGCAATCAAAAATATAATGAAAAAACAATCATTACACCCAATCTAATGCAAAACCCTCACCGTCTGTGCAAACTTGACAATGTTGAGGCTCCGCACCCACGTTGCTCAGTAAGCTCGCCTGCAAGCACTTCGCCCGCATGCTGTTCGCTGAACTCGCGGTTAATCTCTGCCAACTCCTTTAACCCGTAAATGTAATCGTCATACATGTCTGAGAGGTCAATGCCCTCGCAGTCGCTGTCACATCCCAACGCTTCACGCACAATCTGCGCTCTTTCCGAAACTGTCGTGTCCTTGATAAGTAGTGATTTTACCATAATACAAAATGTGTGTTTCAAAAATATTAATGCGTAATTATCTATCGCCCGTGTATTTTTAGATGTTCAGGCGAAATGTCGTAAGAACCATCTGACCCTTTAGAGGGGGTGCTATAATAGTCAAATGTTTTAGTTCTGCGTCTGTCGTTTTCATCATCAAGGAAGCGCGATACAATAGACCAACGCCCATTCCCTTTATCTTTCAACACCGCTTCTACAATCCCATTGCCCATTTCTATGGCTAATTGTTGCTTGTCGTTGCTTGAATGCCGTACATGGTCGCCATAAATGTCCATCAAATGAAGGAAATATCTTGAAAGAAAATCTTCTGCCTCTGTTCTTGATTCAAAGAAATGAACAGCTACAACTTGATAAACCATTCTTGCATTTATAGCTCGTTTTGTATCATAATCAGCATAAATCCAAAAGTATTCATCAAGGATTTTCCCGGAAAACACCCATTCTCCATTTTCATCTTTGTCAGAATGACGCTCAAACTGTTCGTTCCATAGCATGTTGTGTTCAAATGATTCTATAGAACCATCAATAGGAATGCCGAAAAAAAGAAGATGTTCTTGAGCAAATCCTCTGCAAATTACTAAACAAAAAATAACAAATAGAATTGCTTTTTTCATACAATTTAATAATTTATGGAATGAATTTGTCTGTAACTATTGTGTCGTTGTAATAAAAAGAGTTGTATGTTTTTTGAGTTAGGAACCTTTAATTTGCCACATTAATGCTGTCAATTCTCAGTTTCAACGTTCCTGTAGGAACGTGTGCTTCCACCACATCGCCCACTTTCTTCCACATCAGAGCTTCGGCTATTGGCGACTTGATGGAAATCTTTGCTTCCTTCAGATTTGCCTCGTGAGGGCTGACGATTGTGTAGCACATCTTCATGTTGTTGTTTAGATTCGTGAACTCCACTTTGCGAAGAAGTCCCACTACATCGCTGTTGAGATTTGACGTGTCAAGCACTTGAGTATGCCGCAGCACGTTCAACTTAAACTGAATCCTGCCTGCCAGTCGCCTTAACTCACGTTTGGCAGCATGATACTCGAAGTTCTCGCTCAGGTCGCCCTTCGCACGTGCCTCTGCCAGTTCATCCTGAGCCTTTGGCAACTGCACATTTGTCAAGTCCTCCACTTCTGCTACGAGCTGGTCGTAGCATTCTTGCGACATGTATTCCATAATTATGTTCCTGAATTTTTGTGCAAAGATACGAAAACTTCGTATGAAAACAAAATTGAGTCCCATAAGCTTTGCTTTGATACTCAATTCTCTTATGTTTACTCTCGCGCGATTTGCTTTTTCGCAAGGAGTGTCGTCTGTACAATTACCATTAGTTCATCAGTGCAAAGATACGGTTTCGCTGGTGCGTGGTGTATTCTGCCTTGCTGCTTGTGGTAACGGTTGTAGAGTTGCCGCATGTGGTCGTGAGCAATCCATTCTCCATAAAAATCTTTGCTGTGGTGTAATATTGTGCCCGTTATACGTGGTGAAAAAGCCCTTGTATGTTTATAATAGTTTCTTCCTTTTTTTTGGTCATAAGTTATGATCAACCTTGGTTGTCAGTTAAGACCGATGCCTGTCATAAGATATGCCTTGATGGTGTCACAATTTCAAATCATTTTGTCTTTCGAGTTTTCATTCGGCAGGTACAATTGGAACAGATAACAGATAAACAGTATTTGAACTCAAATAGTTCATTAGGACACAATACTACCTGTTTTTAGGTTCTCGTATTCATTTTGATTATTGCCGAGACATCTTTTCCCTGTTTTTTCGGTCATGATGCCCGCATCACTCACTCAAAAGCCAGAAAAAATCTGTATAGGCACTAATCAAAATGTGTTACGAGCCTAATGAACAATTTGGGTTGAAAAAATAATCAAACAGAATTTTATATATTATATAACCTTATTTTGACTTGAATTTTCGTTTTGTTTATCTGTTATCTGTTCCAACTTATCCCTGCCTATATGTGAACCTTGTCCTGATTCTTTGCTACGAAGTCTTTCCATGACTTGCATGTGGCGCCTGTCTGCGGTTTGCCTAGCTGGATGAAATGGCAGTAGGCGGCACCGAGTGCGTCGGTGGCATCCATCTGCACATCCATGTCCTCCTTAGTGATGTTGAGCATTCTCTGCAACATGTATGCCACTTGCTCCTTTGCAGCAGCTCCGTTTCCTGTGATTGCCATCTTGATCTTGCGAGGTTCGTACTCTGCAACTGGAATGTCGCGCATTATGGCAGCCGTGATGGCAACGCCCTGCGCACGTCCGAGCTTCAGCATCGACTGCACGTTCTTGCCGTAAAACGGTGCCTCGATTGCCATCTCGTCGGGGTGGTAGGTGTCTATGATGCTTGTGACGCGCTCAAATATTTTGCCGAGCCTCAGGTAGTGACTGGCGTATTTGTGCAGTCCAATCACGCCCATTGCCATCATGCTGACTTTGTTTCCCACCACACGCAGCACCCCATAGCCCATGAGGTTGGTGCCTGGGTCGATGCCGATTATTATCTTCTCTGGTTGCATTGGCTATTCAAAATTTTTCTGCAAATTTACGAAACATTTTGCAATTTTATTTTCTCAGTTCAGTTTTTTTTCTTAACTTTGCATTGTATTTGAGGACGACATTGAACAAGATGGTTTTCGCTACAAAGTGTCGTTAATGTCAAAGTAAAACATTAATGTAAAGAATAAGGCACGCCGAATTGGCTCAGTTGGTAGAGCAACGCATTCGTAATGCGTGGGTCAGGGGTTCGAGTCCCCTATTCGGCTCAGAAAAGATATATTGAGATTTTTTATACTGATTGAGGATTGCCAGTTTGGGCAATAAAGAAAAAGAGGAAGCTTTTATAACTTCCCCAAGAAAGGAGATAATTATTTTTTTGACAAGACTGAACGAAGTCGGAACGAAAAGACTAAACGAAGGACGAAACGAAGTGTTGTTAATTCCCTAAAGTGATTTTAGCCATGACAGAAGAAAATAGTAAGAAAAATGTTAGCATAAAGAGCATACTCATCAAGTGTGTGCTGTCGCTTGTGGTGCTGTTCGTCATAAGCTGGGTGTGCGGTCGCATGGAACTGGGCGCTGATGAGGTGACTCCTGCTGATAAGAAGGCTGTTGCTGCCGATTCGGCAAAGGCTGATGAGTTCATGAACGGAAGCGTGAACGATGCTGAGGCAATTACCGCAAGTAGAGGGGAGCCTACGAAGAATAATGCTGCGAAGAGTGCTGATGAAGGCGAGGCAAAGGGTGCTGATGACAAACGCCTTGAACTGCCTGCCAAGATAAAGGACCGTTCGGAAATCATTCTTAAGAAAGGCGGCTACCGCTCGTCGTTCAACGCTAAGACCCTTTGTCCGAACTACGTGTGCTGGAAGCTGACTCCGCAGAGGGTCAAGGGATTCAGAGAGAGGTCAGACAACTTCCACGGCGATCCTGACTTGCGCGAGAAACTGAGGGTGGAGACATTTGACTACTCGGGTTCGGGATATGACCGCGGTCACATGTGTCCAGCAGGTGACAATAAGTACAGCGAGGAGGCAATGGATGAGTCGTTCTGCATGACAAATGTGTGTCCTCAAGCACATTCGATGAACAAGGGAGACTGGCGCGAACTGGAGGAGATCTGCCGCAAGTGGGCAAAGAACTACGGCGAGGTGTACATTGCATGCGGGCCTATCTTTGACAGCAGGAACCCGAAGAAGATTGGCAAGCGCAAGGAGTACAAGGTGTCGGTGCCAGACCGCTTCTTCAAGGTGGTGCTGACGATGGGCAGAAAGCCTAAGGCAATCGGATTTATCTTCCCGAACGACGACACCGACCTTGACCTGCGTGACTATGCGGTGAGCGTTGACGAGGTGGAGAGAGTGACGGGCATTAACTTCTTCCACATCTTGCCCGACAATCAGGAGGACGTGCTGGAGAGCGAGTGTAAGCCTGCTGCGTGGGGAATATGATTAAGCATCAAAAATATAAGAAACAATAAGATATGAAGAAATTTGTAAAGGACTTGAAGGTGAAGGCGGTCGAGTACCCTCATGCTCGATACGTGCTGATAAAGCTCACCGACGACGAGGCACTGCCTGAGATGAAACCAGGGCAGTTCGTGGAGGTGAAGGTTGAGGGCAGCCAGAATACGTTTCTGCGTCGTCCAATCTCAATCAACTATGTTGACAAGGAACTCAACGAGCTATGGCTGCTGATACAGACGGTTGGCGATGGAACTCGTCAGCTTGCAAAACTGAAGGAGGGCGACAAGCTGAACCTTGTGTTGCCTCTTGGCAACGGATTCAGCGAGGTGAAGAAGGCAGGTGAACGTGTGCTGCTCGTTGGTGGCGGCGTGGGAGTGGCTCCGCTGCTCAACTACGGCAAGTATCTCAAGGAGAATGGTGCAGAGCCTGTGTTCCTGCTCGGCGCACGCACCAAGAACGACCTGCTTGAGCAGGATTTGTTTAAGTCGATTGCTCCAGTGTACGTGACTACGGAGGACGGCAGCGAGGGTGAGAAGGGATTCGTGACTCAGCATTCGCTCTTGGAGAAAGAGAGATTTGACCGCATCTCAGTGTGTGGCCCAAAGCCA
The DNA here is from genome assembly GCA_045616905.1 of Bacteroidaceae bacterium. Classification (GTDB taxonomy): domain Bacteria; phylum Bacteroidota; class Bacteroidia; order Bacteroidales; family Bacteroidaceae; genus Minthosoma. Next base: position 7,683 of record JAZLHP010000031.1, on the reverse strand, counting down.
ATGATGGTGAGTGTGGCACGTTATGCGAAGGCAGCTCTGACGGAGTGCGAGGTTAGCCTGGAGAATATGATGGCTTGTGGTCTTGGAGCATGTCTTTGCTGCGTGGAGAAGACTGTCAAGGGCAACGTGTGTGTGTGCAAGGAGGGTCCTGTATTTAATATAAATGATTTAACATGGCAGATTTAACTACAAATATAGCAGGGCTTAAACTTAAGAACCCTGTGATGACAGCATCTGGCACCTTCGGCTACGGGGTGGAGTTTGCTGATTTCGTGAACCTTGAAGACATTGGTGGAATCATTGTCAAGGGTACAACGCTCAATGCACGCGAGGGCAACGACTATCCTCGCATGGCAGAGACGGCAAGCGGAATGCTCAACTGTGTGGGATTGCAGAACAAGGGCGTTGACTACTTCTGCAAGAATATCTACCCAGAGATTAAGGACATAAAGACAAACATGATTGTCAACGTGAGCGGTTCAAGTCCTGAAGACTATGCTGAGTGTGCTGTACGAATCAACGCATTGGAGAACATTCCTGCAATTGAACTGAACATCAGCTGTCCTAACGTGAAGCAGGGTGGAATGGCGTTCGGAGTCACTCCTGATGGTGCTGCCAGCGTGGTGAAGGCTGTACGTGCCGCTTACGACAAGACGCTGATTGTGAAGCTGTCACCTAATGTGACAAGCATCAGCGACATTGCCCTGGCTGTGGAGAACGAGGGCGCAGATGCTGTGTCGCTTATCAACACGCTGATGGGCATGAAGATTGACATTGAGAAGCGTCGTCCTGTGCTGAGCATTGCCACTGGAGGCATGAGCGGTCCTGCTGTCAAGCCTGTTGCCGTGCGTTGTGTGTGGCAGGTGGCAAAGGCAGTCAAGATTCCTGTAGTGGGACTCGGAGGCATAATGAACGCAGAGGACGCGATTGAGTTTCTGATGGCTGGTGCAAGTGCCATTGAGATTGGTACTGCAAACTTCATCGACCCTGCAATAACCGTGAAGGTGGCTGACGGAATCAGCGACTGGCTCGACAAGCACGGATGCAAGTCGGTTAGCGAAATCATTGGATCTGTGTGCTGATTTGACTCAAATCACAAATCTCAAATCAAAAATATCAAAACTCAAGCCACAATTCTCAAGTTTCAAATCATTTATCTCAATTATGCTGCAAACCCGACGCAGAGTCAAGCTTGCTTGAACTATGCTGGGTGCTCACGTATGCGAGTAAAACATTAATTCTCATTTAGCATAGTGGATAATAATAAGCGACTGCGACTTATAGTGACAGGAGTGGACAACGGCATCATCAAAGCTCATAGAGTTGGTGATGCCGATGATTGTGTTGAGGTGGACAGCTCCGTTAACAGACAGACGCAACAGGCGATGCGTTTCGTTCGCGAGGGCATGCAGATTAATGTGCTGTCCTACACGGAGGATCTGCTCGGAATGTTGCACCCTATGCTGATTGTGATTGAACCTGATTATCTGCTAAACATAACGGATGTAACGGGGTGCTTCAAGGAGTATGGGGACAGCGCGTTTAACCACATGCTGGCGAAGTTCACTCCAAGGGGTGGCACTCAATACACCTTATTAGGTGATTTTGCCAACAACTTCCTCGACGACTTGATGAACGATGCTGATGCTGACTACATTGATTCAATGAAAAGGGCGTTTGCCGACCGTGTGATTGATGTTTCGGTGTGCAGTGAGATTGGCAAGGGCTTCTTTGACGAATGTAAGCGTCAGTTTGACAACATAAAGAAGGTTTCAGACGAGATTCGAAACAAGTATGTTTCGGATGAGTCGCAATGCTCAATAGAACTTGAACCGAGTTTCTTCTGTGAGGCACTTGGCATTCAGGGTCGTATGGATTGTCTCATGCAGATGGGTGCTGAGAATTTCTTCCTTATTGAGTTGAAGTCGGGCAAATGGAACGAGTATTACCATAAGGCAAAGGATGAGCACCTGATGCAAATGCTTCTTTATAAGGAAATTATGTATTACAACCTTGGCGTTGAACATGACAAGGTGAAAGGGAATCTGCTTTACTCGAAATACCCCGAACTGCAGCAGCAGGGAGCGAGTCATGATTACGTTCTGAAGGCAATGACGATGCGCAACAACATTGTGGCGTTGGAGATGGGAATGCGTGACGGCGACACGCGCAAGTGGCTTGATGCGCTCACTCCCGACAAGCTCAGGCGAGGCAATGTGAATGAGAATTTCTGGACGAAGTGGTGCCTGCCGAAGATTAAGGACACATTGGATGTGCTGCATTCGATGGATGAGCTGACTCGCGAGTATTTTCATGTTTTCCTTCAGTTTTTAGTGCGTGAGCAGTTTGAGACGAAAGTGGGCGCTCCGCATGGGGATTATTCGCATTGCATGGCGAGCTTGTGGAATGTGCCTGAGGATGAAAAGGTGGCAGAGGGTGACATTTTCATTAACCTGAAAGTGGTGGATGTGCGTGAGAATGACGGCATTGAGGCGTTGTGCCTTGAAAGCGATGCTGACTACGAGAATCAACCTAACTTCCGTGTGGGCGATGGAATAATTCTATACGAGAGGACGCAGGATGGCGACAACGTGACCAACAAGCGTTTGGTGCGTTGTGCTGTTGAGAGCTACGATAACGGCAAGGTGTGGCTGCTGCTCAAAAACCGTCAGCGAAACCGACATTTGCTTGAAAAGGGACTTTTGTTTGCCATTGAGCATGATTATGTGGATTCGCTGTTCAATGCGTTGTATTCGGGACTTTTCCTGTTGGCGGCAGCAGACGAGCGACGCAGGGATTTGCTGTTGTGTCAGCGGGCACCTGAACACGACTGCAATGTGGTGCTGAATGGCAAGTATCTGAATGCTCAGATTGAGGACTTAGTACTTCGTGTAAAGAGTGCGAAGGACATGTTTCTGCTGATGGGACCTCCCGGCACTGGCAAGACGAGTGTGGCGCTCAAGTCAATGGTGGAGGAGTTCTTGTCGGAAGGCAAGGAGATTCTCTTGCTCAGCTACACAAATCGTGCCGTGGATGAGATTTGCGCCATGCTTGAAAGCATTGATCACGCGCCTGATTATGTGCGAATTGGAAGGAAGATGTCGTGTGCAGAGGATTTTCATGAGCATGTTGCCGAGGAGCGACTTGGCAAGCTTGACAATCGTAAGCAGGTGCTGGAGAGCATCAGGAACTGTCACGTGTTTGTGAGTACGGTCAGTTCTATGAACTCGCATGCTAACATCTTTGATGTTAAGTCTTTCGATGTGGCAATTTTTGACGAAGCGTCTCAGATTCTTGAACCTCAGGTATTGGGATTGCTTTCGCGCGAAAATGCAATCAAGAAATTCGTGATGATTGGCGATCATAAGCAGCTGCCGGCTGTGTCGGTGCTGGACGATGAAGTTAGTGATGTGCGCAATGAACTGCTGAAGTCGATTGGGTTGACGAATTGCAAGAACTCGCTTTTCCAACGCTTGTATGAAAGGTACAAGGATGACCCGTCCGTGGTGGGAATGCTTGACCATCAAGGACGAATGCATCCTGAGATCTGTGATTTTGCAAGTGAAATGTTTTATGAGGGCAAGCTGAAGTCTGTTCTCATTGGGCATCAGGTGGAAGAACTTCCTTTTGTGAACAGGAAAGAAAACGGCGGCAACGAGTTGGCATTTAACACGAATGAGGAAAGCAAGGCTGAGATAATTGTTGTTGCGGGAAATAAGGACGTAAACACAGCTGCGGGAAACAAGTATGACATAAATAAAGAAGAAGGTCACGGAAGTGCCTGTGTAGCAAGTGGCTTAATGGAAACAATCTCTTCAAAAAGGTTTGTGTTCATGGATGTCCCATTGCCAAACGAAGGAGAGAGGATGCTTAAGGCAAACGTGCGTGAAGCACGCATGATTGCTGAACTTGTAAAGGGTTTCGTGATTCTTCACAAAGAGAATGATTTACCATTCACACCAGAAAAGCAGATTGGCATAATTGTGCCTTTCCGCAGGCAGATTGCAATGGTGAGACGTGAACTGGAACGATTGGGAATAGATGGCGTGGGAGGCATTGCAGTTGACACGGTGGAGCGTTATCAGGGAAGTCAGCGTGACATTATAATTTACGGAACCACGGTGACAGAGCCTTTCGAACTTGACATCTTGTCAAACATTGTCAAGTATGGCGAAGAGGAGGTTGACCGAAAACTAAATGTGGCAATAACGAGAGCACGTAAGCAGTTGTTCGTGCTTGGAAATAAGGAACTGTTGAAGACGAATAGTGTGTATTCGCGATTGATCGAATACGCAGAAGAATTTTGATTGTAGTTCGTGAACTGATGGCACTTGTGTGTGCCTTCAAACGGGAAGTGGTTAATTGCGTTCTATTTCCGGTTTCATGTATGTGAGGAAATAGATGAAGAATGTGTAGATGAGAATGTCTATTCCGATAATGAATGCGTCGGCAACTCCAAATACATTGAGTCCATAGTTCAATCCACAGAAGGAAGCGAACAAAAGAAGTATGACAATGAGTGCCCAATGCATGCTTGCTCCCGCCTGCATGATAAGGTGGTGAATGTGTGTCTTGTCAGGAGTGAATATCCCCTTGTGGTTGTAAAGACGCTGCAACGCTACACGTATTACATCAAATGTAGGAATGATAAGCAATGTGTACGATGTGAGCAGAGAATGCTCGCGGTAAGGCAACACATCGGAATTACTCATCTGGAACTTGATGGCGAGGTAAGCTATCATGTACCCGAGGAAAAGGCTTCCAGAGTCGCCCATAAACACTTTGTTCTTCCCAACCTTGCCGAACATGTTGTAAATGAAGAACGAAATGAGAGCGCCTGCCAAACTGAAGCTTATGATACTGAAGTTGTAGATGTTGAGCTGCCAGTACATTACTCCGAATGTACACAGAATCAGAATGCTTAGTCCTGAAGAAAGTCCGTCAATGCCGTCAATGAGATTCATTGCATTTACAATGAGCAGAATGACGAAGACGGTGAGTGGATAACTAATGTAAATTGGAATAATGTGTAACCCGAAAATACCATGCATGTCGTTGATAATCAAGTTGCAAAAAGGAAAGATAAGTGCTGCTGCAAATTGTATGATGAACTTGTGCGTGGCTCGCATTTCCCTAATGTCGTCAAGCACTCCAATGAGATAGATGATGAAAGCACCAGATGTCATTGCAATGGTGGACACGTTGATGTTGAAAGTTTGATTGAATCCACCCATCAGCATTGCAAGGCCTGCTGCAAATCCTGCAATCATGCAAGGAAGAAACACAACGCCTCCCAATCGCGGAATCGGCAATTTGTGTACCTTTCTGACGTTTGGCAGGTCGTAGTAGCCTTGTGCTCTGCAAATCCTTATGACTAAAGGAATGGCAATGAGTGCAACCAACATGCTTGTTGCAAGGCTTATTATTATTGGTGTTGTGCTTACGTTCATTCTATTTGTGTAGCGTTTGAATGCAGAATTATGCATTTCTTGTTTACATATTTAAATAACGAATATTGTTAACCAATATTGTGTTTTGTTAACTATTTTTACGGGAAGACACTATTTTTATGGGATGGCACAAAAAATAAGGGGGAAGTTTGGTTGCTTCTCCCCCATTCTTGTTTTATTTATTTGTTGATTGTCTTAATGCGTTTGCTGGATGCGTGTCAACATTGGCTTTCGTGTGAAGTGGATTTTTTTCGTGTAGACAAAGATTGTGAATGCCGATTTGATTCTAATGAATGCAGATAGTGTTAATACTGCTCGTTTTCGTTAGGGAAATCGCAGTTCTTAACATCTTCTACATAATGTCCGATAGCATCAGTCATGATGGTGTGGAGGTCTGCATAACGACGAAGGAACTTTGGAGAGAATCCCTTTGTCATTCCAAGCATGTCGGCTATGACGAGAACCTGACCATCGCATCCTGTGCCAGCGCCAATACCGATGATTGGTATGGTTAGCTCGTTTGCAACGCGTGTGGCAAGTGCAGCCGGAATCTTTTCAAGTACTATGGCAAAGCATCCTGCATCTTCCAATGCGTGTGCATCGCTGATGAGCTTCTGTGCTTCTGCTTCCTCCTTCGCACGCACGGTGTAGGTGCCGAACTTGTTGATTGCCTGAGGTGTCAAGCCAAGGTGACCGCAGATAGGAATGCCTGCATCGAGTATCTTCTTGACAGCAGGTAGAATCTCCACACCGCCTTCGAGTTTGAGAGCATCGCAATGTGTCTCCTTCATTATTCTGATAGCATTGGAAACGGCTTCTGTCTCGTTAACCTGATATGTGCCGAATGGCATGTCGCATACTACGAGTGCGCGTTTCACTCCTCTGACTACGCTCTTTGCGTGATAAATCATCTGATCAAGAGTGATTGGGAGTGTCGTCCAGTTGCCTGCCATAACATTGCTGGCAGAGTCGCCAACGAGGATTACGTCAACGCCTGCTCCGTCGGTGATGCTTGCTGTGGTGTAATCGTATGAGGTGAGCATGGCAATCTTCTTGCCTTCAGATTTCATTTGAATCAAACGATGAGTTGTGACCTTGCGCTGGTCTTCTACTAAGTATCCTGCCATTTTTCTTGTGTGTTTAGTAGTTGAACACTTATTTGTCTTGTTTGTTTTGTTTATGAACGGAACCCGTCCAATGTGAATTGTTTTAAGTTTTAGAGTGCAAATTTACGTGTTTTTTAGAATTCAAACAAGATGCGAGCGTTTATTTGTCGTCCGGTGAGGTAATTTGGCACTGCATATTGGTGGTTTGTAATGTCAGTTACCCAGTAATAGGAGTTCACGTTTGAAATATCGAGTATGTTGAAAGCATCTATGCCGAGCCAGATGTTGCGGAATGCATTACCGAATCCGCTCTTAACATGTCTGTCTTCGTTCTTGAGCATACGGTAGCTGATTCCAAGGTCAACTCGTCGATAGCTGGACATCCTGAATACTTGTTTCTCGCGTCCGGAGTGTGGAGGACCAAAAGGAAGTCCGCCTGCGTAGTGTCCTTGGATGGTTGCTTTCCATCGGTCAGTATTAGGAAAGTAGTCGCTGAAGAAGACACCTAAGTTGAGTCGCTGGTCAGTAGGGCGAGGCACGTATGCACTTCCGTTGATTTTTTCTTCTGTCTTCATGATGCCCAAACTGACCCATGAGTCGGTGCCAGGAACGAACTCTCCATAGATCTTCATGTCAAGACCTGCTGCATAGCCTTTTGCAATGTTGCCACCGTAATACACGACTCGGACATTGTCGATGTTGTATGGCACTAAGTTGCTGAGCGACTTGTAATATGCTTCTGCCGTGAACTTGAATGGTCTCTGGTTGACCCTGAATTTATACTCCATGCCAAGGAGGAAATGGATGCTTCGTTGTGACTTGATGTTTTTGTTGAGGAAAGCCGTAGTGTTGCCATTGACGGTTAATGTGTCGCGCATTTCCTTGTAGAATGGAGTCTGGTAATAGATTCCAGTTGAGAAACGGTAGGTAAGGTTGTCGTTGTTTGCAGGAGTGAAGGCAATGGTGGCTCGTGGCGAGAAGAGAGTTTCCTTGTTCCAATCCCAATGTGTAATACGTGCGCCATAGTTAAGCACAATCTCCCCTTCGCTGTACTCTTTTCTCCAAGTGTCTTGTACGTACATCTCGAAATGCTTTGATTTTTCTGCATTGGCAGATGCAAGATTGTA
>JAZLHP010000030.1:0-18404 GCA_045616905.1 Bacteroidaceae bacterium | reverse complement strand
TGCCGCGGCACTACTTATGCCTCGGTTGTGTGATAATAGGGCATCAAGCGACAACGTCCCTTATCCTCAAGTGATATTGCAACATGAAACCATCGTTTTGCGACACGAAATGATGGTTTTGTGGCATGAAATGATGATATTGCGACACGAAACGACGTGCTTCGCTCTATTGGCATACTACATGAATAAAGTTTGTATGCAGGATTAAGAGTATTCGCAAGCGGAATGTTATTTCACATAGAAAATAGGCTCGTCGGTATTTGGGTCTTCTGGGTAGAAATGAATGGCTGAATCATTCATTTTAATATGATGAGTATTTATCAGTTCGTAGATTTCAGCACCTGCCCATATTACAGGTCCGTATCCATGAGCTGCATAGTTGTTTACAGGTCGGTATGCATAGAAGGCAGGGTCGAAAGCCAATCCCGTGCCTACGCAAGTTCCCTCCACTTGTCCTTTCTCGTTGATGTGTGCATTTACGTAGTTCCATGCAAGGATGGCTTGTGCTCCGTAGGTCTCGGCATCCAGCCATCCTTTGTTTATTGCATGAGCGATGCAGTAGCAATAAATGGCTGTGCATGATGTCTCGAGGTAAGTGTCGTTTCTGTCGAGCAACTGGTGCCATGCTCCATCGTGGTGCTGTAGCGGCATTAATCCTGACAGGTGTTCCTTGAAATAATTCATGATGATTGCCGACTCCTTTATGTCAAGCAGCTCACATGCGGTAAGCAGAGCCCAACCGTTGGCACGTCCCCAGAAGAAAGAAGGGTGGTACTCCTCGTTCTTCGTCTTGTCCTCGGTGTTCACAGGCACCCATCCGTGTCTGTACATCTTCTTCTCAGCAACCCACATCTTGTCATGGAACAGCTTGAACTGGCGAACTGCCTCATCATATTCGCCATGAAGAGCGAGTGCTGGTATTCCCATGAACATGTCGTCCAGCCATACGGTATTCTTGACAGGACGCAGGCGTGCAAACTGCCCGTCTGTGTATCGGTATTGTTTCTTTGCTATGAAATCATAGTAGCGTTCAATCTGTTCCTTGTATTTCTTGTCGCCTGCTTTGAGCATGGCACAGCATATTGCGCCACAATCATCGAGTGCGTCAGGAGCCACAACCTGTTCCATAAGCGGGTCAATCTTTTCGCCTTTATCTCTTAGTGCCTTGAATTTAGGTGCTTGCTCACACAGGAAACCCATGCAATCGGTCGCATACTTGGTGTATGAATTGTCTCGTGTGATTTCTCCTGCACGAAGCATGGCAGAGTATGTGACACCCCATTCGTAGCTTGTCAAGCGGAAAGTGCCACGTTTCAATTGCTTGCCTGATTCGTCCAGTTCTGTGAACGTGTTGCTGCACAGATAGTCCTTGACTCGGTCTATTGATGCCTTGACATCATCTGCTGCTGGTACTCCGTATGTAATGGTGTAGGCAGGTTTCATAAGATGGAGGGGTGCGTTGGCATCGTTTTGAACTTCTTGTGCATTAGTGCTTAATGCGGCAAGTGACAGGAGGGGTAAAAGATATTTTTTCATGACTTCTTATCTGTTGTTATTTATGTTGTTGTTACGTTATTGTTACGCTATGGTTAACGTTATTGTCATTTGTTTATTGTCTCTTTCAGGAAAATGGCATCAAGGGTCCATGTGGCACAATCGTTTGTCCATATTTGCCTTGTGTTCTTTAGAGGAATGTGCAAGAGAAGGTCGTCCCATGCCTCCTGCTTAAGTGAGTCTTTGCCCAATCTCCAGCCGGCGTATGCGTTGAGGCGGGGAATGAGGAATTTGTTCTTGCTTATCTCTAATGCCTTCTTTTTATAAAGGCTTGCATGATTGAGCCATGCTTGATAGAAGCCGTCATTAGGGATGCTCATCTCTAACTCGTTGACTAACTCAAATCCTCCCATTATGGTCATCAGATGGTTTGTGTTCTGGATGGTTGAATCGGTCTCATTGGTGATGACTCCTGTTGCCGGATTGTATCCTAATGCTTTAGGTCCTTCGAAGAAACCATGACGGAATCCTGCAATGGATTGCATACCTGCCATGATCTTGTCCTTGCATTGTGTGTTCCCATGGCGTTCCCATGCCGTGTACCAGTTGCTTGCGTATCCGAGCCAGTCAGGACCTAACCTTAATCGGGCAGGTGCCGTACAAGGGTACATGCTTCGTGGTTCGGCAAGTCGCATAGGGTCTAATGTGTAAAGAAGTGTGTCGCTTTCCACCACCTCGTCCATGATGTCGCCTGTGCGTTCATCACCTCCAGAGAGATAATAATAGAAACGGTTCCACCATGCTTCGCTCACTCTCGATTCTTTTGCTCCGCATCCCCAATGGGTTACGTTGTGACGGGAACCTAATCCTGCATGAGGACCGAAGTGGTAGGTATCGACTTCTGAACAATGGCGCGTCATAGCCTCTGCCATCTTCCAGACCTTAGCATCACCGGTACGCAAGAACTGATACCAGAGCATGGCAGGAGTGCCAAGTTCTGTGTTGTCCCAAGCGAAACCGCCCACATCATAACGCCATTCGTCACGGAACTCATCGTAGGCATGCATCACATCGCCATAGTTGAAGAATCCGTACCAGCCGTTGCGTTCAATCTCCTTGTCATAGAATGACATGATGTTGTTGAGGCTGCTCTCGATAAGGGAATCCCTTTCGTTTTCGATAGTAGGGAGGCTCCAGATGCCAAAAGCACGACGGCTGTGAAGGTATTCGGGTGTAGGCAGGATAGGGGAGTGAGTGGCTGATGACTCATTAATATAAATAGTGCTGGTGCGACCGATGCCGAGTGCTGTGCTTAATCCTGGTTGCACATCTTCGTAAGCTGCTTCGAGCGTGTGGGCGATGGTGTCATAATGCTCAAATGAGTATGGTTCTGCCTCAGGGGAATAAAGGCTGATGGTAACTATTGCCGTGTCGCTTCGTGCATTATCCACTTGCAGGGTGGAAGGGTAGGATTGCCAGAAATCATTCAGACGGAAAGTGGTGCTCAAAGTGCTGTCGCCAACCGTGATTCTACCATCGTGACGAGTGCCTTCCTTTGTGCCAATCCAAGGCGAGACGCTTGCTGCACGCTTACGAACGGAATAGCCGTTTGGCGATAGCTGAGAGAGACGGAACCCATCCCATTGGGCAATGTGGGTCAGCATGCTCTGCGTGATGCTGTCCATTGTTTTGAGATTGATGGAACGACGAGCCACAAGAGGCTGAACAGACATTTCCTTTCCATCGAAATCAACGAATCGCTCGTATGGCTTCCCATGCATCGGCAACTTGAAATGAATGCTGAGCTCGCTCAATCCGTCATGGTTCAAGGTGCTGTCAACAAGCAGAGTGTGAACAAGTTTCACTTCTTTGCTTCCCTTGTATTGGTATGTGCGTATGATGAAGTTCTTGCCTGTGAACTTATGAACCGTTCTTACCTTTCCTTCCGATTCTATTGAGTGAGAAAGAACAGGGCACTCTTCGTTGTTGAGGGTTACATAGAATGGGGTGTTCTTTGTCCAATCGCCATGCATGAATGGCGCTATTTTATATGTAACAGGAACATACTTCAAACGGCTTGTTTTTGTCGGCTTAGAAAGCTCTAACAAGAGGGAGTCGCATCCCTCTGGCACGTATGCACAAAAGCCTTGCCACTTAGCAGAACCATCGTCCCACGAAGCCAGTCGCCAGTTCTCATGCACCAGTTCCACGCCTTTGTCGGTCGTTAAAGTGAACACATCATCGTTTTTCTCTCCCTTACTGAAAGGTACTCCAAATGTCACTATGCCTTTGCCTTTCTTGCCAATCCATTTAAGCGTGATTGGCTTTTCCTCATCGGAGTCACATGTGTACTTGAAATTCCTCAGCTGTGCCTTAGCAAATGTTGTCCTGAAACCGAAGTAGCCTTTGGTCAATGGTTGTGGGTCAACATAATCCACAAGGCATTCGCCATCGATGAAATAGCGGGCATGACCATCCTGCTGCTCTAAGCGAATCTTATACCAATGGTTCGGTTTCAGCAGATGTGCTTCATCTGTGTATTCCTTTAAGATTCGAGGACGGAACTCTTCTTGCGTCACTCCTCTTGCATCGCCATTGTAGCGTCTGAAACGTGTGGTTCTGTTCCAGTTGCCACCATATCCCATGTAGTACATTTGCAACGCGTAGTTGTTTGTGAACTTTCCTCCGTAACCACCGCATTTGTCTGCCATCCAGAAGCAATTGAGGTCGCTGATGCGTATGTTGCCTTTGTCGTCCTTGAACCGTTTGTCAGGCACGATGCGTGCTTCGTATTCAATAATGGTGTTGCCACTCATGCACTTGTTGTACCATAGTGTTGCCCCTTTGGGAGAGGTTAAGGTGACTATACCGTCTTTACTATTAAAAGTGGTGTTGTCATCTTCTGCTTCCAAGGTCCAATCCTGGGCATGTGTGTTAATGGCAAAGATGATAGTCAGTATAGTTAGAAAATACTTCATAGTTTAAAAAGTTTATGTGACAAAGGTAAGGCAAATTGTTTGATTTTGGTTCCTTTTTCTTGATTAATTAAATTTTTTGCACAAAAAAGCCTGCCGTGTGAATATTTTTATATACTTTTGCATTTGGAATAAACTTTATCAAAGGTAAGAATTATATAAAAACTAAAGATATGGAAAATATTGACTGGTCGAATCTTGGATTCGGTTATCGCAAGACTGATTACAATGTTCGCTGTTACTATCGTGACGGCAAGTGGGGCGAGATAGAGGTTTGCTCCGAGGAGACTATTCCGTTGCACATGGCTGCAACATGTCTGCACTATGGTCAGGAGGCTTTTGAGGGCTTGAAGGCTTATCGTTGTCCTGACGGCAAGGTGCGCGTGTTCCGTAGCGATGAGAATGCAGCACGTCTGCAGAGCACATGCCGTGGTATCCTGATGCCTGAACTACCAACAGAGATGTTCAACGCTATGGTTGACAAGGTTGTGCGACTGAACGAGAAATTCATCCCTCCATACGAGAGTGGTGCGTCTCTGTACATCCGTCCTCTTCTCATCGGCACAGGTGCGCAGGTGGGCGTTCATCCTGCTAACGAGTATCTGTTCGTGATATTCGTCACTCCAGTAGGCCCTTATTTCAAGGGTGGTTTCTTTGCAAACCCATACGTCATCATCCGCGACTTTGACCGTTCGGCTCCTCTTGGTACGGGTATCTATAAGGTGGGTGGCAACTATGCTGCTTCGCTCCGTGCTAATCAGAAGGCACATGAGTTAGGTTATGCGTGTGAGTTCTATCTTGACGCAAAGGAGAAGAAGTACATCGATGAAGCTGGTGCTGCTAATTTCTTCGGCATCAAGAACAACACTTACATCACTCCTGAGTCAACATCTATTCTCCCTTCTATCACAAACAAGTCACTCATGCAGCTTGCTGAGGATCTTGGCATAAAGGTTGAGCGTCGTCAGATTGCAGAGGAAGAGCTTGAGACATTTGAGGAGGCTGGTGCATGCGGTACAGCTGCTGTCATTTCTCCTATCTCACGTATTGATGACATTGAGACAGGTAAGTCGTATGTGTTTGGCGAGAAGCCAGGACCTATCAGCGAGAAGCTGTTCAACCTGCTTCGTGGAATACAGTATGGCATAGAACCTGACGTTCACAACTGGACAAGGGTGGTGATTGAATAATGAAAGGTCAGGGTGGGTCTCTCATGATTTCTGCAACCTCATCGGGATGTGGCAAGACCACGTTCACGATGGGGTTGTTGCGTTGTCTGAGGAACAGAGGGCTTCGGGTGCAGCCTTTCAAGTGTGGTCCTGACTACATCGACACGATGTGGCATGAACTGGCATCGGGTAGGGCATCAGTCAACCTTGACACATGGATGAGCAGTCCTCGGCATGTGAGCGAATTGTTCGACAAGTATGGGGCGGATGCTGACTTGTGTGTTACGGAGGGTGTGATGGGTCTTTTTGACGGTTATGACAAGGCGAACGGTAGTTGCTCGGAGATTGCGAAAATATGCGACATGCCTGTAATCTTGCTGATAAATGCGAAGAGTACGGCATATAGTGCTGCTGCCATCATACATGGGTTTGTGCATTTCGACCCAGAGGTGAGAGTGGCAGGAGTGGTGTTCAACCAGGTTGCAAGTGAGAACCACTTCAGCTATCTGCGTCAGGCTTGTGAGGATGCAGGGGTGCAATGTTTGGGTTACATTCGCAAGGTGAAAGACATAGAGCTTCCTTCGCGTCATCTCGGTTTGACCATTGACGAGCGTTACAAGATTGACGAGTATCTGGAGCGTGTGGCGCAGATTGTTGGTGAAACGGTCGATGTGGAGAAGATCTGTTCGTTGTGTGTCAAGCAGCCCACAGATGCGTGCATGGGGGAGTGCGAAGCTCACGTTGGTGACAAGGTAATCTCTGTGGCATGTGATGCTGCCTTCAATTTCATGTACCGTGCTAATATTGATGTGCTGAAGGAGATGGGCGAGGTACGGTTCTTCTCTCCGATTGCAGATAAGACTATCCCAGAGAACACTGATTTCCTATACCTGCCAGGTGGATACCCAGAGTTCTATCTGAAGGAACTCTCGGCAAATGATTCGATGCTGTGTTCCGTGCGTGACTATATTAATAATGGTGGACATGGAATCGCAGAGTGTGGCGGCATGCTTTATCTGTGTCGTGATGTTGTAGGCATGGACGGGATTGTCTATCCAATGGCGAACGTGTTTCATCTGCAAGGCACTTTTGAGGGAATGCATCTGCATCTTGGTTATCGCCAATGGAATCATGAAGGAATGACGATGAAGGGGCATGAGTTTCACTACTCTGATATCCGGGAACTGGATGGGTGTGAGGCTGCCGTGGGCATGCAATCGTCTGCAAAGGGTACTGAAGTGAACACGAAATTGTATAAGAAGAATAACTTCTATGCTGGATATTCTCATTGGTATTGGGGGGAGACTCCGGAAATTATAAGGCAATTATTTTAAATTTTATGATAAAATAGAATTAGTTTATAAAATAATCTTTATATTTGCAATCAGTTAACGGTTAATGGTAGAAAAACATGGTTAATACCATAGAAAACATTCGGAACAGAAACAATAAACTTAACTATATTAACTAATAATAAGGAATAATATGAAACCTACACTTTTTCTCCTTGCTGCAGGAATGGGAAGCCGATATGGTGGCTTGAAGCAGCTTGATGGTCTTGGACCAAATGGTGAAACAATTATGGACTACTCTATCTACGATGCTGTCAAGGCTGGTTTCGGAAAGATAGTATGGGTTATCCGTAAAGATTTCGAGGAGCAGTTCCGCACTCAGATTCTCTCAAAGTATGAAGGCGTGGTGCCATGTGAACTCTGCTTCCAAAGCATCGACAGCCTTCCTGAAGGTTTTAAGTGTCCAGAGGGTCGTGTAAAGCCATGGGGAACAAATCATGCTGTTCTCATGGGCAAGGACGTTATCAAGGAGCCTTTTGCTGTTATCAATTGTGATGACTTCTATGGACGTGATGCATTCATGTCAATTGGTAAGTATCTTTCAAACCTCCCAGAAGGTGCAAAGAACAAGTACGCAATGGTGGGATTCCGTTGCTGCAACACTCTTTCAGAGAATGGTTCAGTTGCTCGTGGTGTATGCGAGTACGATGACAGCCGTCACCTTACAGATGTAGTAGAACGCACAGAAATCATGCGTCAGGCAGATAAGGGCAATGCCATCTGCTATAAGGATGAGCAGGGCGAGTGGATTCCAGTTGAAGAGAACGTGCCAGTCAGCATGAATATGTGGGGATTCACTCCTGATTATTTCGAGTACTCTGAGGCATATTTCAAGGAGTTCTTGTCTGATCCAAAGAACATGGAGAATCTCAAAGCAGAATTCTTCATTCCTCTCATGGTCAACAAGCTCATTACAGAAGGTACTGCCACAGTTGAGGTGCTTGACACTACATCAGTATGGTTTGGCGTGACATACGCTGCAGACCGTGAGGCAACAGTTGAGCGAATTGCTAAGCTCGTGGCTGATGGTGTGTATCCAAACAAGTTGTTCTAAAATTTACACAAGCAATATTTTTACAATGATGCCGCATCTGACGCAGTGATTGCGTCGGGTGCGGTTTTGTCATAACTTGTGTGTCGTGATTTGCTGCTTTTTTGTCCGTTTTGTTTATGAAATATCAAATAATCAGCATAAATACACAATTAATAGCAAAAAGATAGCAAAAAGTTTGTTTTGTTTACAAAAAGATACGTAACTTTGTATCGTCAAAAACAAATGATAGTTGTATTTGACAAACACAAACACAAAGTAAGACACGACACACAAAAACTAAGGTATTATGAAAAGATTGGTTAGAAAGGTGGCTGTAATGACAGCATTTGTGATGCCAGCAATGGCAATGGCACAAGACAATGTAGAGGCAACAGTAGGTGCTGATGTGGTATCGAACTACATCTGGCGTGGTCAGGATTTAGGAGGTGCTGCTGTGCAGCCGACTTTAGGAGTCTCATATAAGGGATTCTCGCTGACAGCTTGGGGATCGTACGGAATTTCTCAACGTGATGACACAAAAGAGATTGATCTTACTCTCTCTTATACGGTAGGAAAATTCACGGTAGGCATTACTGACTATTATGCAGACGGTGGAGAACCAAATTGCTCAGGAAAGTATTTTGAGTATGAGGCACACAAGACTGCACATGTCTTTGAGGCAAACATAGGTTACGACTTTGACGTATTGTCAGTAAACTGGTTTACAAATTTTGCAGGTGCAGACGGACTCAATAAGGATGGTAAACGTGCGTATTCTTCGTATGTAGAGTTGGCAGCACCATTCAAACTTGGTGGTCTTGACTGGAATGCGACACTTGGTGCTGTTCCATACGCTACAGATTTTTATGAGAGGTCAAACGGATTTGCTGTGACGAATATAAGTTTGAAGGCATCAAAAGAGATAAAGATAACTCCTACATTCTCTGTTCCTCTTTTCGCTCAGTTGACTGCAAATCCAAGCAATCAGAAAATGTACCTCACAGCAGGTATAAGTTTCTAAATCCTGTCCGTTCAAACACATAATCATATTCTCATCTATCTTTCATGGCTTGTATAAGGCATGAAAGATAGGAGATAATAAACACAAACACAAAGGTATTATGAAAAAGATTGAGGCAATCATCCGTGCCACAAAGTTCGACGATGTAAAGGAAGCTCTGCAAGAAGCGGACATTGAGTGGTTCAGCTATTATGATGTGCACGGAGTTGGTAAAATGCGTCAGGAACGTATTTACCGTGGAGTTAAGTATGATACAAGTTTCATTGAGAGAATCCTTATCAGTATCGTTGTACGTGATATTAATGTAGAAAAGACCGTTCAGGCTGTTGTGCGTGCTGCACAGACTGGTGAGGTTGGTGATGGACGAGTTTTCGTCATACCTGTTGAGGATAGTATCCGCATCCGTACAGGAGAAAGAGGTGACATCGCTCTCTACAATGCTGAGAATGCAAAGTAAAACACGCACAAACAATTCACAACACACAAACACATTCATTTATGAAAAAGTCATATTATGCCAAGATAGCATTGGCTACGCTTGCATTGTGTGTGCCAGTATTGTCACACGCAGTAGAAATACCAACAGGTGCAGAGGAACCTGTTGACACAGTAAACGGACTTGATACACTTTGGGTGCTGCTTGGAGCAATGCTCGTATTCTGGATGCAGCCAGGTTTTGCACTTGTAGAAGCAGGCATGACACGCCGTAAGAATACAGCAAACATTCTTATGAAGAATTTCTGTGACTTCATGATAGGAACAGTACTGTTCTGGCTTGTGGGATTCGGCATAATGTACGGATCAGGTAACAGCTTCGTAGGATGGGAAGGTTTTTGCTGGATAGGCGAAGACAGCAATGTGCCAGCTGAGGCAACATTTATTTTCCAGACAGTATTCTGTGCAACGACTGCCACTATCGTCAGTGGTGCAATGGCTGAACGTAC
This sequence comes from Bacteroidaceae bacterium, assembly GCA_045616905.1. Taxonomy (GTDB): domain Bacteria; phylum Bacteroidota; class Bacteroidia; order Bacteroidales; family Bacteroidaceae; genus Minthosoma. The sequence goes on along the minus strand of JAZLHP010000030.1, from coordinate 8,416 downwards.
AAAGTTCTCAATGTACATCATATACTCACTCCTCATCTCTCTCTTCATCTATCCTATAGAAGGACACTGGAGCTGGGGTGGTGGATGGCTCTCAGAGATGGGATTCCACGATTTTGCAGGTTCAACAGTTGTGCATGCATGTGGTGGTGCTTTAGCTCTTGCAGGAGCAATGGTACTTGGTCCTCGCCGTGGTAAATATGATAAGAACGGCAAGAGCAAGGCTATCCCTGGACATTCTCTCACACTTGCAGCACTTGGCGTGTTCATCCTTTGGTTAGGTTGGTTCGGTTTTAACCCATGTTCTACCGTTGCAGCTACTGGTTACGCAAACGCAGTAAGCATGTCACATGTGTTCGTTACAACAAACATGGCAGCAGCCACAGGTGGTATAGGTGCATTGCTTTACACATGGGTGATAGAAGGTAAACCATCGCTTTCAATGGTATGTAACGGTGTCTTGGCAGGCCTTGTGGGCATTACAGCAGGATGCGACTGTGTTGACACTTGGGCAGCTGCAATCATCGGATTCGTGGTGGCAATCGTTATGTGTCTCTCTGTTAGCTTCATAGATAAGGTTCTCAAGATTGATGATCCTGTTGGTGCAGTCAGCGTTCATGGTGTAGGCGGTATTCTTGGTACACTTGCGACTGGTATTTTCTGTAACCCAGAGGTCAACGGAGTGGACGATTGCACGTTTGGCACACAAGCTATCGGTACATTTGCAGTAGTGGGATACGCATTTGTACTCGGTTACATCCTCTTCTGGGCAATCAAAAAGATTCATGGTCTTAGAGTCCCTGCACGTATTGAGGACGAAGGACTTGATATTTACGAACATGGTGAAGCATGTTACAACAACCAGTAACTCTTTTATTAGCTACGCATATTATTATTGTTGATTCTGTGGCAGCTTGTCGGTGATGACAAGCTGCCATTTTATTTACACTTAATATCATCTTTCCTTATATTTTCTTTTCTATGTGATAAATAGTGTGTAAATTTGCCAATAAAATTCTTACTCCCCAAAATAATTATCAATAAAATCTACACATACAATGACTTACGAAGAAGCAAAGGAAATAGCAATGTCAATGCCGGAGGTTGCAAGCCGAGGACCTCAATACGTTGAAGAGTTTGTTCAAGGTTTCATGGAAGCAATGAATGAAGGAAGTATGCCTGAAGCACCAAGTGCAAAAGGCGAGGCTTGAGCATTTAATGCATGCATGAAATAATACTCCATTAAATTATAATGATGAAAATTTATTTTGCTCCGTTGCAGGGTTATACGGAAGATGCATACCGCCGAATCCATAATGAACTCTGTGGTGGGGTTGAGGAATACTGCACTCCCTTTATCAGATGGGAGCATGGAGGTGTGCGCTCTAAAGATTTACGTGACATCAGGCATGATTTCAACGAAGGTGTGAATGTCACTCCGCAGATTATTGCAGCAGATGGCGACGAGATGAAGCATCTCATGGATGTGGTGTTAAAGGAAGGGTACCGTACTGTTGATGTGAACATGGGGTGTCCGTTCCCTCTTCAAACACGTCACGGTCGTGGTGCTGGTGTATTGCCGCATGTGGAAAAGGTTGCGGAGCTCTGCAATGTAATGGGAGAATACGATGATGTTGATTTCTCCGTGAAGATGAGATTAGGACTTGACACAGCTGATGACTGGAAATCCGTGTTGCCGATGCTGAATGAAGCCCCGTTGCGTCATGTTACCGTTCATCCACGCATTGGTGTCCAGCAATACAAAGGAACCGTAAGTATTGATGCGTTTGCTGAGTTTGTTTCACAGTGTTCAAAGCCAGTGATTTATAATGGGGACATTAACAGCATAGCTGACATTAAGCGTGTGGAAACAGCATTCCCAAACCTCAAAGGCATAATGATAGGAAGGGGATTGCTTGCCCGTCCTACGATGGCGCGTGAATATTCCGAGGGGCAAATCATGGAAATAAAAAGTGTGGTGCGTGTGATGCGTGCAATACACGACCGTCTTCATGAACATTTCGCACGTGTCATTCCTGCGGAAGCTGCTGTGCTTGGCAAGCTTCGCACATTTTGGGATTATGCGGAGTCGACAATAGGCCGTAAGCAGTGGAAGAAGATAAAGAAAGCTGGTAACATGCGCAATTATCTTGCTGCTATAAATGAATTGTAATGAGTATTATGAATGCAGAAGAGATAATAGAATACATGGAATCGTTGCAAAACAAGCGGCAACGAAGTGTGCTTATGAGATTCTTTAAGACTCATCGCCCCACAGATTATGGATATGGGGATGAGTTTTTGGGATTGAAGAATCCTCAAACGCGCGAGATTGTCAAGCATTGTAAGGATTTCCCGATAGAAGAGGTTCCGAAACTGCTCAGTTCAAAATGGCATGAGGTGCGTTTGTGCGGTTTCCTTATACTTGTTGATAAGTTTGAAGCATCTGCAAAGAAACGGCTGGAGCACGATGCAGATGCTATCCGCCGTCGTGACGAGGTTATTTCCATGTATCTTGATTATGCAGAACGTGCCAACAACTGGGATTTGGTTGATTTAAGTGCGCCAAAGACCATTGGTCATTGGCTTCTGCTGCCTACCTTCATTGGAAGCGAAGACGGAGAAGCCGATTACAATCGTGATTACAAGATAAGTGTTCTTGACGAATTGGCATCAAGCACTTGTCTTTGGAAACAGCGTATTAGTATTGTGTGCTCATGGAAGACTTCGCAATGCGGCGATGCCTCCTATTGTCTGCGTTATGCTGAGCGTCATCTTCATCATAAGCATGATCTCATGCACAAGGCTGTTGGGTGGATGCTGCGTGAGGTAGGCAAGCGCGTAAGTATGGATTTTCTGCGTGATTTCCTTGAACAGCATGCACATGAAATGCCACGTACCATGTTACGTTATGCAATAGAGAAAATGAGTGATGCCGAACGGCACTCATGGATGAAAAAGACAACTCCGGAGAGCAGATGACTTCCCGGAGTTGTTATTTAATGTTTGTATTACTTTGCTTTTAGAGGCTGTCGCCGAAATCCTTGCGGAACTTCTCTGCGAGCTCTTCTTGCCAGTGACCGATTTCCTTCATGCGGCCGAAGAAGAAGCGGAGTACTGCAGGCTCCTCAACCCACTCAAGGCCACCGATGAGTTCGCGGTTGTCCCAGAGCCACTTAACTCGGTCAGCAACATATTTGAGCTGGGAGAGTGTGTAAACACGGCGAGGAACAGCAAGACGCTGAAGCTCAAGTTCTGCGTAACGCTCTGTGCCGTCTGGTTCGCGCTGCTCTGATACTGTACCACGCTCCATACCACGTATGCCACCGGCTATGTAGAGAGCTGCGCCAACTGCAGCTGCTGGATACTGGTTGTGAGGCATGTTTGGAACAAATGCACCTGCATTCAAGTGGCATCCGAGACCTCCAGGAGGAAGGATAACAGGCACGCCATAAGCGTCGAGTTCCTTAGCAAGATAGTTGATGAATTCAGGACCGTGAGCAATGTACTCCATGTCAAGAGATTCATAGAGACCTACTGCCATTGACTCAAGTGTACGAACGTCACAACCACCGTATGTGAGGAATCCTTCGTAGAGAGGAATGAATGTCTGGAGTTCCTTGAACCACTTCTCGTCCTTTGAGCAGATGATGCCACCCTTTGAGAATGAAAGTTTACGAGCAGAGAAGTAGATAATGTCAAAGCGGTCAGCAAGGAGTTTGTAGATTTCGCCAACTTCCATGTACTTGCAACGAGCTTCGCGAGTCTTCATGAAGTAAATGTTGTCCTGAAGGAGTGATGCGTCGAGTACAGACTTTACTTGCTTATCGTGACAGATGTCTGCTACGGCGAGCATATTCTCAAGAGACACAGGCTGACCACCGATAAGGTTTGTTCCTGCTTCTACACGTACGTAAGCAACGTTGTCCTTGCCAATTTCGTCGATGCGCTTCTTGAGGAGCTCAAGGTCGTAGTCGCCCTTGAATGGGTCGTCACTCTGTGGGATGAGTCCCTTAGCCTGAACGAGTTCTTCAACAGTAGCACCGCAGCGAGTAGCGTGAGCCTTTGTTGTGGTAAAGTGGAAATTCATGATTGCCACCTTGCCTGGTGCACAATATGCTTCAGCGAGGATGTTCTCTGCTGCACGACCCTGGTGAACAGGAAGTACGTAGTCGCATCCGAACACGTCCTTGATTGCCTTCTTGACACGGAGGAATGTAGCAGAACCTGCGTATGAGTCATCTGCCTGGAATGAAGCTGCAAACTGGTTGTCAGACATACAGTTAACGCCTGAGTCAGTCAACATGTCAAGATAAACGTCCTTGTTCTGGAGAAGGAAAGTGTTGTTGCCTGCTTCCTGAATCTTCTTGAGACGCTCTTCAACAGGGAGGAGAGAAAGCTTCTGAATCATGCGCACTTTGTGCATTTCGAGTGGAACCTGGTTCTCACTCTGATAGAATTTTACTGCCATTGGTTTTAGATTTTTTGATTTGTTAGTATTATTATTAGGTTATTTTTGTACTCTGTCTAATTTAAGACATGAAACATTGCAAAATTATACCAAAATATGATGTAAGATAAGAACTATGTTACGGATTTTAGTACCAATATTACCTATTTGAAGAAGAAGTACCATTTTATTATACCAATATTATCTGTGTGTAACAAAATTACTATAACTTTGTACCGATATTACTTTTTTAGTATAAACGAAAGATGTATTTTTAACGTAGAAAATGCAGTCATGAAGAACGAGGTGGTAAAAGTACAAAGCATAGACCAATTTAACAGGTATTTCCATCAGTCAACTCACCATCCGCTGGTGAGTGTTGCAGACTTGAGCAAAGCAGATTTGTCGTTGTTTGACCCTACGGATTTCGGTATGTATTGCGTCGTACTGATGGAAGTTGATTTTGGTGAACTGGTGCTGCGTGGTTCGTGTATGCGTTACAGAGCAGGCACAATGTTTACAATGAAGCCAGGCGATGTGGTGTCGATGAATCTTGACAGTTCTGTTCATCCTCGAGGATGGATGTTGGTATTCCGTCCTGAACTGATAATGAACACAGGCCTTGGTCGTGATTTTTACATGTTTAACTTCTTTGATTATGAGGTGTTTGATGCATTGGAGCTTTATGAAACGGAGCGCAAGGTGATGATAAACAGTTTTGCAAACATAAAAGCAGAACTATTGGCACCTGATGATGATCTGACAAGTCACATGTTGCGTTTGGGCATTGGCCAACTGCTCAGTTATTGCAAGCGTTACTATGAGAGACAATTCGACACACGCAGATTGAAGAACTCTGACTTGGTGACAAAACTCGACTCACTGCTTGATAACTATCTTGCGTCAAGAGAAACTACACGTAAGTTAGGACCACCTACCGTGGCATGGTGCTCAAATCAGTTCCATCTGTCGCCAAACTATTTTGGCGACATGGTAAAGAGGTTGCTGCACACCACGGCACAGGAGTACATTCAAAGCAAGATAATAGAGAAGGCAAAGTCACTAATGGCAGACACTTGTTACCGCGTGAGTGATGTTGCCGAATTACTTGGTTTTGCTTATTCCAATCATTTCACTCGGTTCTTCAAGTCAAAAACGGGGATGTCTCCAACCGAATTCAAGCGCAGGTGCATGAATTACGACATTTAAGGAGTAGTCAGATAGACAAAATGACTACGATTAATCAATGATTAAATAAAACAACTGGTCAAATAAAACAACAGACTTAAGTAAATGGTTTCGATTAAAAATGGTCAAGTAAAGTGGGTGACCATGATTACTTACTTCATGATTACTCAGTGAATAAAAAGTACAAATAATTAAATAATAGATACACGTGTTAGGAACAATAGTTAATACAGCATGCATCATCGTGGGAAGCACGGTGGGCAGTTTTCTTCGCAAAGGAGTGAAGGAGAAATACCAGACAGCACTCTTTAACGCATTAGGTGTGTGTACCATTCTATTAGGAGCAAATGCGTTTGTCCAACATTTGCCAGACAGCACCGTGCCTGTCCTGTTCATTGTAAGTATGGCAATAGGCACTATTGTCGGCCATTGGATGAATCTTGATGCACGGTTTGACCGTCTTGTCAACCGTTTAAAGAAAAAGAAAGCGGGCGATGAAGGCAAGGAGAACAGGCTCAGTGAAGGACTTTCCACAGGCATACTTTTGTATTGCATCGGCACATTTTCCATGCTTGGTCCGGTGCTGTCGGCTTTGCAAGGCGACAACACCTACCTTTTCACAAACGCTACGCTCGACCTCGTCACCAGCGCGGTGCTTGCATCTACCTATGGAATAGGCATGATTTGGGCAGCTCCGGTGCTGTTCTGCTGGCAAGGACTCTTTTATCTTATTGCAAAAATCTCGGCAGATGCCATCAGCGCAGAACTGGTGTGTGAGTTGTCTATTGTCGGCGGCATACTTATTGCCTCGTCGGGATTCGGGATTCTGAAACTCAAGGACATGAAGACGCTGAACATGCTCCCAGCATTGCTCGTGCCGCCTTTGTATTTCCTCGGACGCTACCTTATACAAACGCTTTTTTAGCCCAACGCATGCTTTTCCATCGCCAAATGAACACCACTCCGCGTATATTCTCATCTATGGCGAAGGCAATCCACATGCCTACGAGGCCCCATCCAAACTCTAAACCGAACAGGTAGCCGAGCACAACGCCCACTCCCCACTGGATTACCACGCCAAGATAGAATGGGAAGTTCACGTCGCCCGTGGCTCGCAACACTGTGGTTGCGTAAATGTTGATGGTGCGTCCAAACTCCAGCAGCACGTCGCAGAACAGTATTGTACATCCGAGAGCAATTACCCTGTGGTTGTCAGTAAGCTGTGGGAAAATCTTGTCACCAAGAAGGGCGCACGTCACCGATAGGATGAGAGTCACAATCACCGACCATTTCATTACGTATTTACCGAGAATGTAGGCGGCTTTAGGCTTGTGCTCTCCCACGAGATGTCCGATGCTTATTGCACCTCCTTGAGCCATGCAGATGCAGAAGAGGTAAACGAACATCACAATGTTCACCACCAGTGTTCGTGTGGTCAGTTCCTCGTTTCCTATCTTGTTTATGAAGTAGGTTATCACAACCTGCTGCATGTCGTAGGACATGTTTTCTCCAGCAGAAGGAAGTCCTATTTTGAGCAGGTTCTTTACTTCCTTCCAAGGGAACGGATTGAACATCCGCATAGGGAACGACTTTATGTGTTTGGTGAACAATATTATGAAAAGCAGCACCATGGCGGTGCCTCGCGAGAATGCAGTAGCAATGGCTGCTCCCTCAACGCCCATTGCCGGCATCCCTAACTTACCGAAGATGAGTCCGTAGTTGCCCACGATATTGACGATGTTCACTACAATAACCACCAGCATGGGGTAGATTGCCTTGTGGTCAGCACGAAGCGATGCCGACACCGTGAGGTGCAGTGCCTGGAAGAATGCGAACATGCCCACTATCTTCATGTACGGAAGTCCATACTGCATCAGTTCCGGACGCAATCCCATGAGTGTGAGCAGACCTTCGGCTCCGAAGTAGAGAATGGCGCTTACGGTGATGCCAAACACAAGGTTGAGCAGCAGTGCCACTCCCGTCACCTGAATCATCTTGTTGCGCTTGCCGGCGCCTAAGTATTGTGAGCAAAGCACGGATGTGCCGAGGTTTATGATTTGGAAAATGAGGAACGAGAACATCACAAGCTGGTTCACCATTCCCACTGCGCCTACTGCATTGGTGCTGTACTTGCTGAGCATGAACGTGTCAACTGCTCCCATAGTCATCACAAGCAGTGTCTCAATGAAAATAGGTCCTGCCAGCTTTCCTAAATCCCTTTTCAAACTAATCTTTTTTCCTTCTTCCATTGCCAGTTTCTCAAAAAACGCTGCAAAGTTACGTAAAAGAGTTGTCACATTTTTAAAGAATTGCTGTTTTTCTTGCAAGAAATAATTTAAAACGCGATATTTGCGAAAAATAAACAAATAGACAAAGGAATAGTAAAACAGAAAAGTATGAAAGGAATAGTATTAGCAGGTGGAAGCGGCACACGTCTTTATCCCATCACAAAGGGAGTGAGCAAGCAGCTCATACCAATCTTCGACAAGCCAATGGTTTATTACCCAATATCAGTGTTGATGCTTGCAGGCATCCGTGAAATCCTCATCATCTCAACACCTTACGACTTGCCTGGATTCCAGCGTCTCTTGGGTGACGGAAGCGACTACGGCGTGCATTTCGAGTATGCTGAGCAGCCATCGCCTGACGGACTTGCGCAGGCATTCATCATAGGTGAGAAATTTGTGGGTGATGATGATGTTTGTCTTGTCCTCGGTGACAATATTTTCCACGGCAGAGGATTCTCGGGCATGCTCAAGGAGTGCGTTGCAGATGCAGCCA
>JAZLHP010000029.1:0-57507 GCA_045616905.1 Bacteroidaceae bacterium | reverse complement strand
AGTCCTGTCTGGTTGCTGTAGGTAATGAACTTGCGGAACACCCACTTGCGTATCTGTCCGTTCGTACCCTCTTTGTTCTTGCCAAGGCTAATGCGAAGGGCTTCCAACTGTGCCTCACTAAACGGATTATCAAGACTATCCAGAAGATTCTTAGGACCTCGTCTCTGCACATCGCTCTGAGCATCAGCATCCTTGCCAAGCAGGTCGGCAAAAATCTGCATCTTGCTCCAGATGTCGTGATAAACGAGCCATTCCACCAGTTCGCCCATGGCGCGTGTCCATGTCTGATTGTTCAACAGCCACATCACGCAACCAGCCTTCCATGCCGAAACCAGAGCACGCTTCGAGATGTCCCACAGGATGTCATCGTCAGCAAGGTCTGCCATCTTTGCCATGTCCTCAGCCAACTTATCTGTCAGCTTGTTCAGCGGTTTTATGATGAAGCGACCTTTCGAGATGTCCAGACGCACCAGATACTCATCCAACTTCTTGTAGAACTCATCCGAGTACTTGCCTTGTCGAGGAATACGTCCGTCGCGACTGGTACGTGCCTTGTAGGAGAAGACCATACGGCCGAAAGTACCGTTGAACAACTCGTTCTTGTAGAACTTCCTTGTCGCAAACGGTGTTGACGAAATGGTGATGTTGGTACGCAGAATCGGATTGCCTGTCACACCATCAGCCGTTGCACCAAGGGCTCCAGCACGCTGGCGATCGTAGATGTTACGAATCATCTGCGACACCTGCCTGTGACCGCCACACATTCTGTCAGCCATTTCCACCTCAGGCATATTCAGGTACTGGGTCAAACCGCCCTGAGCCTCGCAAGCCATAGCGTTTTGCAGATATGCAGGATTGGTCACGTCACTTGGTGGGAAAAGGAATGCTACGTCAGGACGAGCAGGCTTCTCCTTGTTGGCAGACTTGGTTTTGACCTGCTTCTGCCAACAAACCAATTTCTGCAATTCTGCATTATCATGGATGCGGAAGTCGCGACAGATAGCCTCCACAAGATTGCTGAACTGACCCTTGTTGCAGCCAGAATCGGCAACCAAGTTAGCCATCATGCCACATAGTTCCTTCCAACTGAGGTCAGGGTACTGAAATTCTGAACCGCTGACGTGTGCGCCAAGTACAGGAAACAACATCGGAACGAGCGGTTCGTACATGTCTTTTGATACCTGCGAGAGCAGGAGTTTGATACATTCTGTGCCTTTGCCAAGTGCAGGCATCTTAGGCGCAGTAGGTTTTGAAATATCGTATGTCATTGATATTATGCTTTTTAGATAAATAATTAATAGCTGAGCGTTCCATGTTTGTTCCAGTTCTTTTTGTTCCAGTTATTTATTTTGTGGTTCCTTATTCTTGTTTTGATATTATAACTATCTATATATTAGTTAATTATAAAGTCTTTAGAAAGATGTTTTGTCCCCAAGAAAGTAATTGGAACAGGAACAATTGGAACATCGCGGTTAAGTGAGAGCAGAGGGAAGCTTGCTTCCATTCTGCCGAACACCAGCGATGAAGACCGAAGGTCAACTAATGTTTTTAATATTATTTTTTGTCATGACTTTGAAGCCTTTCCGACTGTAACCTCCGCCCAAGGAGGTGGCCTCGTCTTCTCAGCTCATCTGGGCTGCCTTAGCACTATGCATCAGGTCGATGTGCTTTTGAAAACTGATGCAAAGGTACAACAAGATGCGGTAACATCCTAAGATTCAATCGGATTACGATTTTTCCACGAAATGTCCGTTTCCTAACGATAACAACCATCATTTGACGACTCATTACGACCGTCAATTTTCATCGTTACGAATAATTGCCCCATCGTAATCTGTTTTGTCTTATCATAACGTCATAAAGCGGAATCGTTACGAATGGTAAAGAGAGCTCTATTTGCATCGTAACGATAATCTTCAATCATAAAAAAATGGACTTGCCCAAAGTTGGACAAATCCATTAAAAAAGTATCAAAACATGTATTTATGCCTTGTATTTGTGAAGTAATGTGTCAAATTCGTCTAGGATTCTCTGCACTTTCTCCTCGTCATGAAGAAGTCGAGCCTTGGCAGAATTGACGGTACTGTAGGCTATCATCTTATACTCACCTTTGTAGTTCTCTGCAAAATATCTGCCTACGAACTTATTCTCCTTCTTTGTCTGATTGATGCCACACCATGCCATAAACACAGCCACACAATCGCCGTCCAGTTTGTATCTGCCAGTATTCTTGTCAAACTTGCCTTTTGGCTCAAGTTCGTCAAAGTGTGCCAATACTATCCTTGCATCTAATGCCCGGGCATGATCTGTAGGCCAAAGAAAACCTTCGATTTCGGTCAGCTTATCTTCTTTAGCCTGACTATAGTTTTGGTGCAGCACATGCAGTCGGAACTGGTTCTTATTGCGAAGATGGAAGTTGTCTTGAAGGAAAACTTGCAGCGAGTTTGCCTTATTCATGTCCTTTGACATGTCATCTTCCTTCTTGAAACCGTCTTCGCCGAAATATTCAACGAACTCCCTCGATGACTCCAGCACCTCGTTGCAACAGGTCTCGTACAGCCGCAGGCATCTAACCTTATCCTGCCGTATGATAGACTCTTCATTGAGTACGTCTTCGCACATAACCAAGGCATTCTGTACATCCTCAAAAAAGTGTCCCAGTTCCATGATAAATTCGGCAACAGCCGGGTCGCTTGCAGATGAGGTACCAAACATGTCAGGAGTATAGCTGACCTCAGAAATGAGCGAGTGGGTCAATACCGATGGTCTTTTTTCCACACCATCAAGATAAGGACCTCGGTGATTGATTCGCGGACAGAACTTCTTAAACAAAGCAAGTGTCTCTTTCATATTGCTACGAATGAGATTGAACAGGCGCTGAGCCGTACTGAAGCACTTGTTGTGGTTTGTTGCGTATTCCTTATTGAATCGTTTGGCAAATTTCTTCAGTTGCTCTATCTCACGTAGTTGACGTTGGCGTTTCTCCTTCAGGTGCATTGTATATTCCACAAGGTCATCGTGCGACAATCTCTTTGAGATGATTGCCGCAAACACTCTGTCTTCCTCTATTTTCGAGACGAGTCTTACAACCTCTGTGAGGTTTTCTTCCGTCTTATCAACTTTTGTAGAATATTGCATGGGTTGTTTGTTTGATTTATTTTATCATCTATTAGCACTTTAGTCAGAAAAAACATGTCTCCTCATTTGCGACATTAGCCAGGAAGGCTGTATCTGAGTCATTGCCACGGTTCTTCGCCTTGGCTCTATCTGGACGAGGATGCCGAGACCCAGTTCATCGATTGCTTCTACTATCGTAGCAACGAACTGAAACACTTTGTGTAAGAATGTAAATAACAGAAGACACAAGCCAACAGAAAACTACTACATATTCTCAAAAATCAGTCGTATATGGAACCCTTCATCGCCTGACTTTATCCTTATATTGTCCGGCTGACTCTTTGGTCCCAACTGCTCCAGCGGCTTGTAGCTCTGTATTGGTGGAATGGATAGCAGGAATGAGATGTCCCCGGCAGGGAAAGGCACCATGGTGCGCTCCTGCTTCTTTGCCATACCTTCCTGCATGCCACCCATCTCGCCCGGAGTCTGGTCAATCGCTTCCTCTGGAGTAAACAGACGGAAGTAGAGGTTCTCCGTTAGAGAGGTCACACGCCAACGGCTCTTGTCCTTGTTTATCACCTCCAGCCAGTGCAAGTCGCTGCGATAGCCCTTGAATTCTGGATATACAGGAGGTTCAGCAGAGTTATACTGCCCTGTCACCGTATTGTTGTATGCCATCGCCCACACGCCATACTGCTGTCCCTTGAGACGGTTGCGCCATACGCGATATGGCCCTCTGCCCTCCCAGCGAACGGAATCCACCGTTTCCTCGGGATAAAGGAACGACACACCCACCTGCCATTTGCTCTCGTCCGTCAGCGATGCTGTGCGTTCATTATATAATATGTGGGCATCCATATAGAGTCGTCCATCGGGCAGCTCATACCATTTCACATCGTCAATCTTCGACATACCCACAGGAATTATCTCCATAGCCTTATTTGTAGGTTTTGCCCCTGCAAGCTCTGCCATCTCCACCTGCATCTCCGCACGATGTATAGGAGCTGTCCATGTGCATAACTCTTCCCCATTGGCATTGAATGCCACCAGTTCCAGCACATCCCCTTCAAAGAAGTTCTCTGGCATGTCAAACCTCGCATACCCTGTCTCACCAGGCTCCAGGGCAGGAAGCGTCACCACGCCCTCAGCCTTTATGGTGCCGTCACTTTTCCTTACGCTATACCTCATGCTGCACTCCCTTAGATTTGTGAACAGATAGTGGTTGCTCACGAGGAATCGTCCGGAAAAAGAAGGCGTTATTTTCAATCCATCAACATATACGGGACTCCACACCTCACGTATGGTATAGAAGCTCGCCTCCGGCTGTCGGTAAGGATCCATGCAGCCGTCAGGTCCGTTGCCGCCGTCGCTGTCCAGTATGCAGTCCTTTATGCTGAAGCCCTTGTCGCCAAACTTCTTTCCTTTCGACTTTCCCGTAGGCAGGTCAGTTCGTCGTACAGCCTCATCCACGTAAGCCCAGAGGAATCCCCCTGCAAAGAGAGGCGATGCCGTCCAGTGGTTCCACATATCCTCCAAAGCGGCACCTTGTCCCTTGTCATATTTTCCATGCAGGAACTCTGTAGGCATAAACACGTTCTGTCCGTTCTGAAGGCGGTATGTACCTGTCTGGTATGCAGGATAGTGATGGGTATCTATGCCATCATAGTCGCTCCAAGGATGTATCACCTTGCGCTTCTGTATATCCATCTCCGCAAAGAGATGATCCACGCTGGTGTTCCATCCTCCTTCATTGCCATTGCTCCATATAAACACGCAAGGATGGTTCATGTCCCTAAGGATGAACTCAGGCAGCAGCTTCTTTGCCGTGGTGTCGTCATAATGCGTCTGCCAACCAGGAAACTCATCAAGGTACAACAGTCCTACGGAATCGCATATCTCAAGGAAGTGACGGTCGCTTGGGTAGTGGCATCTCACGGCATTCATGTTCATTCTCTTCAGCAGGAGGGCATCCTGCAAGCTCTCCGACCGGCTCACCGCCCTACCCTTCTCGGGATGGAAGCAATGGCGGTTGGTGCCTTTCACCACGAGTCGCGTACCGTTGAGGTATATACCGTCGTGAGCACGGAACTCAATTGTGCGGAAACCTATCTTCCTCGTTATGCTGTATGAACCATCCTTCAGGGAGAAGGTGGCGTTGTAAAGGTTTGGATGCTCAGGATCCCATGTGCGTATCTCTCCACAATGGTAGCAGCCTTTCGCCTTGTCATAAGGTATCGACTTTCCTTCCAGGCTCAGGAGCAGACCTTCCTTATTTATACAAATGTCGCCATTGGCTCTCGCATCGATGGCAAGACCATCCATCAGCCTTGCCGATGCAGGAACAGCCTCTATATACACTGGACGATAGATGCCGCCAAACAACCACCAGTCGGCACGACGCTCTGCAGAGTTCACGCTCTTGTTGGCAGACTCCTTGCTCACAAGCACTTCCAGCATCTGTCGTTTCCCAGGTTTGATGAATGGTGTCACATCATAGGAGAACACCGTGAATCCACCGTGATGCACCCCTCCCACCTGCTGACCGTGTATCCCCACCTGAGTGTCGGTCATGCTACCTTCAAAGACAAGACGATACTGCATGTCCTCCTTTTGCTGACGCCCGATTACGAACGTAGTGCGGTATCTTCCTGTCTCGGTACTTGGGTTCAGCCCCTTCGTCTTATAGAATCTGCCGTAGGTATATTCCCCGAAGCCCTGCAGTTCCCAGCAGGAAGGAACGGCAATCTTCTTCCACTTTCCGGCATTCTGTCCTGCAGAACAGAAGAAGTCCCATTGTTTCGGGCTATCCGAATCCACTCCCGACAGATAGTATCGCTGAGCTTGGACACAAGTTCCTATGAAAAGGAGAAACATGGAAAACAATATTTTCATCATCACTTAATGGCTTGTGGGGGTTAGCATTATGTTATTTGAAAGTCTTTGTTAACTATTAACTGTTAACTGAGAACTATTCTCCTTCACCATTCAGGGGGAGTGTCTTCTTTATCAAGTCCAGCTTCGTGTAATTACCATCCTTGTCGCAATGCTCAAAGAGTCCGAGAGGCTCAGTGAGCGGTTTGCCCTTCTGCATATACACCGTACCGCTGTTGGTATTTGGTATTGTTGCAGCCTCAAGCAGATACTCGTCGCAATAGTTCATGCTGCCAAACTCAGGCCACTCCTTGATAAGCATATCCATTGCCACGGCATCACCAGCCAGAGGATCCTGAGAGAGAATCAGCGAACATGCCCAATCGCCATTGAAAGGTGCCTTCTGCCATTTAGGGAAAGGCTTGCCATTGACATCGCGCGATCCATACGTACCGTCGATGAGGAAGAGCAGACACTTGCCACCCATATCCGGATGTGATATCCAATCCACGAAAGTCTTGAAGGATGGTTTACCGTTACGTTTGTCCTGACTCACGTTATTGTGCGCATTCTGCCTCCAGAGCAGGTTGATATCCGTTGCGCCATACCAGTTCTTTCCCGTCAGCGTAACGCCAGGACCGCTGTGTGTCTTCAGCAATGCAGAGTTGATGAGGTAATCGGCATCCACAACGCATTTTGCCAATCCGCGAGCCATCTTGCCATTCTCCACGGAGTATTGTATCTGCTCAGGATAATACTCACACTTCTCCCTTCCGTCGCCACCTATATTGTCTATGAAGCGCACCTCAGGATACTCCCTATGTACCTTATTATATATGCTATCGGTTATGGCACGGCTTGGTTCGCAGATTATGATATCCTTCTCTCTCACCTTGCCGTCCCTCACCATACTGCGCACAAGGGCGAGCGTGGTGAAAGGCGATGAGTTCAGTTCTATAGTGTCATGATGCGTGATGGCATTGTTCATGTTAAGCTTCACCGCAATGGTCTGACCCTTCTTATATCCCTTGCTGCCACGTCCGTGTGTCTTGTTGAAATTCACGAACAACGCCTTCCATGCCTTTGCTGCGTCCGTTTCTCCAGCCACGGCCTTCACAGCCTCCGTCACCATGCGGTCAGCCTTCTCCTGATTGTTCCATCGGTCTTCCACCCATAATCCTGTTGTTCCGTCCCATGCAGCCACACCAGGAGCATGCACCCATGCCACTCGACCAGGGTGTATTCCCTTTCCCTTGCCCAATGGTTTATTTGCTTCGCAGAATAGTTTAGGATGTCTGCCGTTATAGTCACCAAAGAAGAGGCGGTTGCGATTCACAGCCTGATCCAGAGGTTGTAAGGTGGTAGCAGGTCCCAAGTCTGGGTTCTTCCATGAGTTGAGTGTCCATAGCACGTTGCCCTTAGGATCTATCTCCACTGCCTGCAACGGGCTGTTCAGGGTATCGAGTGGCACTTTGTTCCACTCGTTCCACCAGTTGTTTATTATCATGTTGCCATTGGCAAGCCTTACAGCCTTCTGTGCCTGAGCGAGATTCAAAGCAGGGTTGTTCAGTTCCCACACGGTCTTTCCGTCGCGTGTCATCTCTTTCACCAACCCATTCTTGCCTACCACGAGCAGATTCTCCTTGCCCACTTCTGATACAGACCATGCGCCAGGCAGCGTCCATCGGCACAGCTCGCGTCCCTGCACGCTATACTCAGCAATATACCCCTGACTCATGTGGCATAGGAAGAGAGTTCCGCGAGATGAGAGGCGTGCATTACGGAACTGCCCATGCACACCCTTTGATGCAGGCACCTCAAACTCATGCATAATGGTACACTCAGGTATCTTCATCACTCGCACCTTTGCCGGCTGCCCGTTCTGCACGAACACCACATAATCCTTGCCTATCGGCTGCATAGTATGGATTTCCGTACCTTCCGGAGCATCGAAATGCCATACAGCCTTCTTTTCCTTGTTGATCTCTGCAATGCCAAACTGGTGGGCCATGAGAATGTTGCCATCTGTCAGCAGTATGGCATCGCTTATCTCGCCACGCCATTCCTTGTTCTCATACTCCCATACCACCTGTCCATCCTTCACGATGAAAATACGCATTCTTTTCGACTCACCGGCATACATGAAGTCATGCCTCTTCAAATCTTCGGATTGTGCCTCTATCTGCAATGCAGATAAAGCCATAATTATTAATAGCAGAAATCTCATAATAAAAAGTTGATAGTTGTCAGTTAGTTGAATGGAGTCATCACACTACGTATGCTTTTGACCATACAAAAGTACACATTTCCTTTGGAAAACGAACACTATAATCAGGAAATTAACATACGGAATGTATTTATTGGCTAAAAACCGTTTATATTGGCATGCTATATGACACAGAAACATGGTTCACATGTTCGCGGAGGATAAACAATTTCGGTATGAACGCCCAAAAAAAACGAACGGCAGGTGCATCTGTACCGATACACCTGCCGTATAATATATGTGTGTTACTATAGATTACCAGAGAGGTTCGTCATCATATTCTTCTATATGGTCAGCAACGTAGTCTGCTATTTCATCTGTAAGAGAATCATAGACTCCTACAAGGGCATATATGCCATTGTCAAGCCCTTCGTGATGTTGTGCCTTACGATGGAACACAATGACCAAATCTGCGAGTTTGGAGAGGTCAGTCTTGTTATCCTCCAATAACTTCTTATATAGTTTTTTTGAGGTCTGTGGTAGCCTTCTTAATGTTCTTTGGACTTTCACATTCCTCAATTTCTTCTTCATATAGGTTATCAACATCAAGGATTATCTTTGAGAAATGCTTCATTTCACATTTGGTGAAGTCTGTCCAGAAGGTGATAATCCTATCATCTTCCAACCATTCCTTCATATAGCAGTTGAACTCCTGTTGAGAGGATTCTATCCACTTTTGTTCCCTTTCAGTAAAAGTTGTTTTGGTAGCCATATTTTATCTTTGTTTTTTATCCTTGGTCTCGTTATTCTCGGTTTGGCAATCTTCCTGATGCTCGACAGTCACTACCACTGGACGAAGTAATCTAATGATACCAACATGGCTTGTGGGATTCATTTGGGGAACAACAAACCCACTGACAATCGGCATTTCTGCTGAAAATCAGTGGGTCTGCTTATTCTGTTGTCAATCTTGTTAAGATGAATAGACTCAAATGTATAGGATAGACTTACATCTTTTCAGGTGAGAAAGAGGTATAATGTCTTCGTATTGAAACACTGTCTTTCTATCAACTTTCGAGGCTATCCGTTTAATTACATCTTCTTTCTTCCCACGGTAATCTTCTTTCCATTTTAGTGAGAGTACAATTAGCAAATTCCTTAAATTAGAATCCATTACTTTTGTAAACCATGTGCAAGAAGAATGTTTGAACTCAATATGATGTTTGCTAAACAAGTTAATCTTTCTTGGGTAATTATGCTCGTAAGCAAGTTCAATCTTTTGAGGCAAATCGGATAATATGCCAGCTTTATATAGTAAGAATTTACCTGTAGGATAAAAGTCAATTCCGAAACGAACTCGAAAATCGTCAAGTATAAGGTCAACAATTTCAGGAATTGTATATTTACCTGCATTGTTCTCATGCATATATATACCCCTTGCTAACTTATTAGTACCCCTTTTTGTTCAAGTCTTACCAACTCAGATCTAATGGCTGTATATGTTCCACACTGAGCAAAGTCTTCTATATAGAAAACTTTACTCGTGGATTCACTTATAACTCGCAATATATTACAATATGTAGAGGTTTCTAAATGAATGATTTTCATATACTATTGGATATTTTCAAAAGTATCGTAGAAACAAATGTTCTTAGGGAACTTAATGTTTGGAATCCAAAGAGGCTTTCCATTCCAACCCTTTGACGTTTCTCCCTTAACACGGTATAACGTCAATACGATTTCATCGTCAAATTGGCTGCCTAATTTGCGATCATTTTCAGAAAGCAATGTACCTGTACCTTTGCTTATGTCTCTGTCTTTTCTAATGATTAAGCGAAGTTTTACTGAAGGTCTTTTCGCACATAAAGCGTGTACACATGCTATGTATTTTGGGCTTGAAAAGTCCTGCTCATCTGAGCTACCTACCAATTGAAGCAATTTAACCATAGTTTCTTTGTCAGTTGGCACTGAACGAGACTCTTCAATTGTAGAAATCAAAGAGTCAATTTCATTCGTAAATTGATCAGTTGGTTCTGAAGCAAAGAAGTTCATACCACCAATTATTGCATTCAGAGACCTTGTATCAAGAACATTCTTTCTTGTAGGACTAATGTCTGAAGGCAATATAATCTGCAAATTGTCAAGTCCTTGCGTTACTTGTTCAATAAGCATTTCATTTGACTTGTTTAATTCCGTAAAGAACTTGTAAAGAGGCTTTGGGATGTAAATGCGAACGAGTTCTTTTTCACGGTCATATCCAAAAATGCGTGAATGCTGCCAAAAAGTATCTGCCTGCATTCTTTTTGCAGAACGGCAATAATATACAGTTTGAAGATGTGGAAAGGTTATTCCTCTTCCTAATGTATTACCGCCTATGACAATATTAAAGCCTTTACTTAGGTCTAAAGCATCTGGATTTGTCGAGTCACGGCATACAAAGCTCTTTGAGTTAAGAGGTACAACCATTATTTCAGTATTTTCCAATATTTCAGAAATACCTTCCTTAATATCTTCATAATAAGGAAAATCTGGTTTTGTATGTTGCAAGTCTGCCCAAATTGCTCTTAAAGCTTTGTCATACCCCTTTTCATTTTGCGAGACTTCAAGCAGATTAAGAAACTCCTGAACTCGGGTTACAAATTTATTGTGAACATCAATCTTGACATTTGGATGAATCATGAAATTACAGTTACTTTCCCCTTTCATCTTCTTGTATGCACATACTGCCAAGAATGTTAAGATGCTATCTCTAAGTCCGTCAGGGGTTACTGTATCATCATCCGCGATAATTTTGTCTAACTCATTATCTTCAGTGAATTTTGCACAATATGATGTTGGGTCTGAGAAGAAGAAATTACCACCAAGATATTGTGAACCTGGCTTAAAGTATGTAACGAAAGAAGGCCTCCATCCAGAAACCAAGGATTGCAACAAAACAGCTTGTGGAGTTGCAGTTACTTCCACATACACTGAAGAAGTTGATGTCCCTTTAATTAGGGAAAGCTTTCTATTTATTGGACTTACCTTGTTTGCATTGACTTTGGTATTTAAACTTGCGGCATCTGCCTCGTCATCAAAAATGACTAAAGGCAATCCATGACACACGTTTGTGTTGACAAGTATATCTTTCCATTTCTTCAAGACACGTGTGTTCTTTTTAAGGACAATAACAGTTGGCTTAGATAATTTTACTTGTTCAAATAGAACTTCTTCCTTTTCTGATATAACATTGAAATCTAAAAGAGACGCTTTTACGCGATTATAAGTTTGTCTTTGAAGATCAATGTTGTCAGTGGTCAAAAGTAAGAATAAACGATACCCCTTATCTGCCATAAGAGATATTGCACCAAGCATTTGTCCTGTCTTGCCACTTTGAACATTTCCTAATAGCAAGCAATTTAATTGTTCACAAAAATCAAATTTTGTGCTTATATTGTCAACAAGTTCATTTGAAGTGTTGACAACACTTTCCCTTAATTCGAAGGAACTAAGAGTGTTAAGATATGAATCTATGTAACTCATTCTACTTCATTGATAATAACCAGATTCCTGTTTCAGTCTCTTCAAATACCATTTGACTTTTGCCGAAGCGGTCAATGGTTTCCTGAGTGACTGGTTTTCCAATTTCAAGAGCACCTTCGTTTTCCATTCTACCCTTTATCCATCTGCCTAAAATCTTTAGGTTTGAATCTGAGCGTAGATTTTTGTCATAGTCTCCTTGTCTTGACAAATTGAAGCTGTAGCCATCATCCGTTATCACTGTGAATGACTCTCCTGTTGGCAAAAGGTTTGCAGCCTCAGTTCCCTTATTAAGAATAAGTTCAACCTCATACCAACCTCTTGGGCTATACCTGTTTTTTATTTTACCCGCTCCAAAATACGTGTTCAAGTTACTTTTAGGATCAGTCTTAAAAGGCATGTGTGCAATTGTGCCAGTTCTCATATCCTTGTATAACTCCAATTGCTCTGGAGTTACCTCGGCTACATGGTCATAACCTTTTAATACTTTAATCTCAGGCTTCTTAAACTTTGTGATTGCAGGTACATCGTCAAATTCCTGACCAAGACAGCCAATAATTTTGGTTATATTGTCATTAATACCGATTCCTTCGCCTCCTTCAAAATACACGTCACTTTCTATGTAACTTGTACTTTTAACCAAGAAACTTCCAAGATTTGATGAGCCTACAAAAGAACCAAGGCAAGCAGAATCTTCATAGAAAGAATACATCTTTCCATGGAACAAGGCTTTAGGTGAAAGATAAACTTTACCTGTGCCAATTTCATGAAGCATCTCATTTAGCTCATTTACGGCATTATATTGGATTTTTGTAAAACCATCCAAATAGTTCATACCAATAAATAGGTTCAATGTCATACTTGAACCTTTGTATGCTACAATAGATTGAAGCTCTGCAATTGAATCATTTGTGATAAATCCAGTTGCTATATTGAAGGACGTAGCCTTGTTTATGTGCTTTACAACCAAATCTTTAGTTGATCGCAATCCTAATGATTCAACAATAGGATTCTTAGTTAATAACAGTTCCATAGATACTATTTGATTAATTGGTATCTTTCTTCAAAAGGCATTGCCTTCAATTCTTCTAATCTCTTATATAAATCCACACGTTCGTATTCACCTGAGAACAGTGGTTTTAGTGCTTTGGCAGTTTCATGAACTCCAACTGGCGGAACGGCATTGCCAATTTGTCTTCTGACTTCAGTAGTACTTCCAAAGAAGACAAAATCATCGGGGAACGACTGAATTCTTGCTCTTTCTCTATTAGTTAGAGGTCGAGGTTCTGGATAATGGTATCCCCAAGTTCCGCCACCACCTGCAGCAATAATAGTTTTAGATGGCTCACTGCGATGAATTCTTCTATACACGTGGCTAATCATACCATGTACATAGTAAGGACTATCTTCTGGAATGTCGGTAAAATTACCACCTTCGGGAATCATTCCAATTATTGTTTGAGTTCTTTGAGTAACCCTAAGATGCTCATTGTTATCAGGAACATCTTCAACCCCTTCAAAGGCATCGCCCACAGTTACCCATGGAATAAGTCCTTCTTTCGGACCATGAGTTGGGGCAGGATGCTTAAAATCAAATCCTGTATCAACGCGAACTCCCACAATCAGAAGTCGCTCTCTAAATTCAGGCACACCATAATCTGCGAAATTATAAAGATGCGGTGTTACTATATAACCAGGAGCAATGCTTTGAAAATCCTTGATTATCTGCTCAATAGCCTTTTTCTTATTTGCAGTAAGCAATCCTTTTACATTCTCTGCAACAAATGCCTTTGGTTTTTTTGCATCAACAAATCGAAGGAAACTTTTATATAAATTTCCACGCTCCCCATTAAGTCCTGGTTGTTTCCAAATAATAGAAAAATCTTGGCAAGGGAATCCGCCAAGTATAAGGTCACAATCTGGAATATTTTTATCCTTGTAAGGATCTATCTTTTCAATATCGCCTTCAACTATAATATCTCCAAAATGGTTGCGAAATGTGACACATGCTTCATGTTTAAAGTCATTAGCCCATACCGTTTTGTAGTCGCCTACTTGTTCAAATCCTAAGTCCAGACCGCCGCAGCCCGAGAATAGAGAAAGTATTTTTATATCAGTGTTATTATTGTTATTCACTGTTTTGTCGTTATTTCGTTAGTTCGTTCTTTACCTTTTCTGCATCATGTTGGAATTCTTTGTGAGACATTCCTTTTTCTAAGTAGTGCTTGTATTGACTTATCGCACAAGAATATGTCGTGTGAATTCCTGCGGCCTTCTCTTTGACTGTTACAAGCTTCCTCAATTCTTCAAGTGTATCGAGAGAAGTTATGTCAAAAATATTCTGAGGCATATTTTGCTCAATTAGAACATCCTTGATGAAGGCTCCTTTAATAGCAGAAAAATATCTTACCAAGCTTTTAGCAGAGTTCAAATAGTACCCATTTTGACCAAGTGTAACACTTTGACTTGCAGGTTGTACTTGATTTACTTTCTTAGGTTGTGGAACTTGAACTGGTGCACTTTGTGTATCCGTTCCAATGGTTTCAACCACTTTCCCCTTATCATAGATTTCAATAAATGCGTCATCTACCACAGGGTATATGATTTTGAAAATCTCCAGAGCCTTTTCAGGAAGAATATCAAAAAACTCCCTCTTTTGATTTACTCTTGTATCAGTAAGTAAATCAATGAAACTGTGAAGCATTGTTTCAACTTCATGGAACTTGGATGTCCTTATGGTCGCATAAATCTCAAATGGTGTAGGTATCGCTGTGTTAAAAAGCTGTTTTGACCTAACATCAACAGGGTTCTTACTCTTGCCGATTTTAATGCGATCAGCGCGGAAAGAAGGATTAGTCAATATATAGACATATCCAGGTTTTGTTGGTTTCTGCATAATTAGACTGATGGATTAACATTGTTGCTTACCAACAAGTCTTTTACATCAACTTCAAGAAGGTTTGCAATAACGTTGAGCGTTTTAAGGTCAGGTTGAATTGTATTTTGACACCATTTACTAATGGTACAAGTAGACTTCCCTAATTGGTCAGCTAACCACTTTCCTGTTTTACCCTTTTCTACAAGGACTACTTTTATACGATTGAGATTCGGCATAGTATTCAAATTTATGTAAATATGGTGCAAAGTTATAAAAATTTTATGAGAATGAAGGCAGTGTTTTGGAGAAAGTTGAAATACACCCTATAATTTCTTGGAAATTATTATAAAATGCTACCTGAAATACCCATTTTTCGAACACAATTTTCCAACCAAAGCCATTTATTTAACCAAATTGTTGAAGCGACAATGAGGTTCACAACACCTGATTTTACACATTCAGGAACGCTGCACAAAATGAAAGAAAATGAAAATTTCCGTTCATTTCCGTGTTAAGATATGTTAAGCAGATGTTTTCATTTTGGGGTTTTTGAAATTTTTGTTTCCAGTTTGTTTCTTTTGGTTGTTTTCGCTTTCGGGGAGTGTTGATATTCAGCACTTTACAACTCGAAAGCAGATTCTCAAGAAATAGATAACGATGCACAAACTACAGTAACAAAGAAGATTTTAACTTCTTTCCCGTAAAAAAATGGGTATTGATGACATTTATTCCCATAAATGATACTTTATTAGGCTTGATGACACCCTAATTTTTGGGTGTAAAATTGGGTGTACAAAAAAACTCGCTGAAAAGCAGCGAGTTTCGCGGAGAGAGAGGGATTCGAACCCCCGGTACCCTTACAAGTACGCTGGTTTTCAAGACCAGTGCATTCGACCACTCTGCCATCTCTCCAAGCATGAGTGAATGAGTGGTTTCACTCTGCCGTTTGTACGCCCTCAGGGGCTCGAACCCTGGACCCATTGATTAAGAGTCAATTGCTCTACCAACTGAGCTAAGGACGCATCTTATTTGCGCTTCAGGATGGGCTTGAACCAACGACCCCATGATTAACAGTCATGTGCTCTAACCAACTGAGCTACTGAAGCATTGTTTGACTTTCGTGAAGAGGAGGAGACTCGAACTCCCACGTCCTGAGGACACTACCCCCTCAAAGTAGCGCGTCTACCATTCCGCCACCTCTCCAGAAGAGTCTATTTTTGAAGTGAGCCTCTTGTCGGATTCGAACCAACGACCCCGAGATTACAAATCACGTGCTCTGGCCAACTGAGCTAAAGAGGCGTCATCTTATTGAGCGGAAGACGGGGCTCAAACCCGCGACCCCCAGCTTGGAAGGCTAGTGCTCTATCAACTGAGCTACTTCCGCAAGTCATTTCTTTGTGGGCAGGGACGGATTCGAACCGCCGAAGCCGTAAGGCAACAGATTTACAGTCTGCCCGTTTTAACCACTTACCTACCTACCCGAGTCTTATGACTTTGTAAGGAAATGACTTTATTTCTCATTAAAAAACCGTTTCTCCAAACGGTCTTCTTGTTGAATGTGACCCGCACAGGATTCAAACCTGTAACCTTTTGATCCGTAGTCAAATGCTCTATTCAGTTGAGCTAGCGGGCCATTTCAATGAGTTGTTTGTGGGCGTTGACGGATTCGAACCGCCGACCCTCTGCTTGTAAGGCAGATGCTCTGAACCAGCTGAGCTAAACGCCCTCATTGATGGGATTGGAACTTGATTGTTTTAATCATTGGATGACCTAGTTTTTAGTGTCTCTCTCAGTTCCTTTCCGAAAGCGAGTGCAAAGTTACGTGCTTTTTTCAAACTAACCAAATTTTTTAGCAACTTTTTTTTAAGTTTTTTTGAATCAACTTGCTAATCATTTGATAATCAGTAAAACTTTTTTTGAAGCTTTTTCGCTCCGCTCTCGCCTTAGCATCGTAGAGCCTCAATTTGAGGTCTCTACCGTGTCCAGCGCTTCTGGATCACTTAAGGATTAATGTAAGCTTATTTCAAGAGTGAAATGTTGCTTACCACTGCGATTACTGCAACAATTGCAGCCATCAGTACTGTCATTGTTTCCATAATTCAATCTCCTTTACCTTTTTTAAAATTAATACTTACTTTCTTTTTGGTTTCCCAAACAATCTTTTTTTACCTTTAAGATAACACCCTGAAAGAATGTAATCAAATACCTAAAACCTATTTACTAACCTAAACTAACAATCTTTTACCTGTCGCTGGATTCAAGTTTGTCCTGCAACGTCCTTGTTTCCTTTTGACGATGCAAAGTTACGGCGTTTAGTGATTTTGAACAATAATAAATTCAATTTTTTACATGAAAACATGCGTTTATGTGATTTAAATCAACTGCTGTGTGCCTACACATATCAAAATATGACATAATGAACAACATTACACATGTTTTGAACACAGATTTAAGATAAGCAGGTTTGAAACATGTATTATTTGAGTATTTTGTCTGAAGTTTTTGTATTTATTCTATATATGTGTTAAAAGCAACAACTCTCCCACGGCGGTTACGCCATGAGAGAGTTGTGTGTATGAGAGACAGGGGAATTTATTCGACAGTTATGCGGATACCTGAGGTGTGGCCACCAAATTGCTTCGCATACGCACACTCTACTGAGGAGAGTCCAACCTGGTATGTTCCTGCACGATTTACATAATATTCTGAATCAAGCGTTGTGGTTCCTCGTGTAAACCAGTCAACAGATAATTCGCTATAGGAATCGTGTATAGAGAGCCATCCCCATCGGTTTCCTAAATACTGGTAGCCCGAATTAGCCCGCAATGGTTCAAAGCAAGCAGGATGTTCAAGTCTGACACGAACGAAATCCATATCGCGGTCAGCTGTCACTACGGAACGAATGCGCACCTTATCGCCCACATGGAGTTTGCCGTTTTCTTTCAACTCAACCCACTCTTTTGATGCGCCACGCTGCACATACAATTTACGCTCTATTCGCAATTCATTTGTGCTGTGCGATGTAAGGTTGTTAACATCTTCGTTAAAGGATGCATACGCAACACCCCATGACACGCTCGGTGTACTCTTTGTAACAGAGAGTGTACCAACCCCATCTTTCAGCTGTTCGCCCGACAAGTCTGCCTTGACATTTCCCTGTAGAACAAGATTAGCTTCGCGTCCTTCCAACTCATCGCGTTCTGTATTAATTGTTCCTGTGACGAAATTATCAATCTTCTTGCCATCAAGCGTAACAACAGGCATCTTTGACTCATGGAATGTCTCAAGAGGCGAGATTTTAAGCATCAGGTCGGCAACGTCGATAGTATTCATCGGGTTGTCCCATTTCTGTACCTGTTTCTGCGAGATGAGCCACAATTGCATGTCAAGCAAGTAAGGATCATCAGGAGCCACATTCATAAATGCCTTCATAGCTGCCACTTGAGTTGGTATGCGGTAGTCCATCCATGAGTAATAAGCTGCGTCTGTAGCGAAGAAACGTCCTTGTGTAGGCTTAATCACCGTGTGCTGGCGAAGCGTTTCCACGAAACTTCTTGCAGCCTTCTCGTGTTTGAAGGCATACAAAGCGCATGCTGAGTTTGCCACACCATACATTGTCAGTTCATTTATACTCTTTTCAAGGACTGAAAGGTATGCCTCACGCATCTTACTAACGGAACCGCTGACAGAGCGCTCAGGTTTGAGTCCACACAGATACAGATAACGCACGACAAAGTTGGATACGTATGGTTTGCGCTTATTCTTGAGCATTCGCTCGTAATCCTCCAACATGTCAGAATCAAGCCATTTGAGTCCATCTTCAAGCATCTTACTCAACTCCTTGTCTGGTGAAGGAATCGTTGCCAGTTGTTCGCACACGCTGAGAGTGATGTACGGACTTGCCTTCATACCTTCATACCAGCTCCAGCCACCGTCCTTCATCTGCAGTTTCTTGAGTTTTGCGAATGCCTTGTCTGACATCTTGCTCAAGGAATCAGGATTCTCATACTTGGCAACCAACATATAGGTTTTCATCAATGAAGCCAAGCGCCTGTTCGCGTGTAGTGACGCAGCATAGCTTACTGCATCCTCATCTTCTGGCACACGCACACTTCGCAGAGCCTCTATGCACATCCACGAAGGGTTATCGGTGTACTCTATGGCAAGATGGCGTTGAGTGGCCGTGGCTGAGTTCTTGTTGAATAGTGATTTGATGTCAACCTCTTGAACAACCGGGTTTTCTTCAGAAGTGTCAGCTTTACCAAGTATATAGAAAGGAACCGTTTCAACCACATCTTTCTTGGATGTAAGAACAGGTAGGAAGTTCTTCTCACCATCACTTGTGGCACCAGACACAGCAAGAATCTCGCACTCTACACCTTCAAACGACTCATCGACATTGAAACTGAAGGTTACAGATGCGGTCTTACCTTCATCAACCGAGAATGGAAGTTCCTTTGTAAGAACCGTAAGTTGCGTAACCGGATTTATGAGACGCATACGCACATGTCCATTGAGAGCCTTTTCACTCATGTTGATGATTGATGTTGCTATGCTTGCTTTGTCGCCATGACGGACGAAACGCGGCATGTTAGGCCTAACCATGAAGTCCTTGCGCGCTACCACCTTGTCTCGTAAAGTGGCATAGTCGAGATTGTCCGTATGGGCAAATGCCATGAAATGCCATTCGGTCAGCGACTCTGGCAAAGTGAACGCAACATTCACGTTTCCTTTAGCATCGGACACAAGGTGAGGCATGAAGAAGGCTGTCTCCGAGAAATTAGTACGTGCTGATGCCTGACTATAATCGGTGTTGCTCATCTTCTCTTCTTTTCCCCCGTTTGCCTCTGTCTTAGCAGAATTGCCTGCTGTCATTTCGCTGCTGTTAGACTCAGCAGCATCTTCCACCATACCAAAACCTCCTTCATCCATATCTTCGTGCACAGCCATCATCGCCTTAGGTGCCGATTCTTCATACACTGCAGCAAATCTATTGCGACCTCTCATGAATGAGGAACGTGAGTACGTCATATTGTGTCTGTACTCATTAATGATATCGTAATAGCGTCGGAAATTTGACTGTCTAACATACGATCCATCAAGCGAGATTCCATTAAACATATCGCATACAGAAGTTCGGAACAGACGGCTTACAGAAGCTGTGCCGACATAGCGAGAGAATGATGGAAAGAAATACCATGAGTGATAATCCAGTTGGTCAAGCGACGCATCATACATGACTGCCATCATTTCGGCTCCGCCAACCGGTTTGCCGTTCTTATCTGTTACGTTTAGTGTCCATTCCTCCTGCTGGCCAGGCTGGAGTTTATCACGGAATGTTGACCATGACAGATTGATGCGTTTGTCTGGACGCGTGTATTCAAATGAGCATGCGTAACTGTGAGAGACGCCATCACGAACATAGATGAGAGCAACGACAATACCGTCGCCATACTCCTTACTATATGGTATTTCAATGGAATGCTCATCATTGTTGAGAACTGCTGTTCCCTTATATAGAAGCTTGTTTGCGGAATACACATTATATATAAGATAGGCATCGTTCTCCTCAGGTGCAAATATGATGCGTGCAGGCTTGTTCTCAGAGAAATCTGATGACATTTTCTGGAAGAAATCGTCTTGACGTGCATCATCAACATCAAACGAAGGTGTTGAGATGACGCCATTAGCATGTTTCTGGAACACAATAGGCTTGGCAGAAGAGTGGAATGCCCATATACAAGTCGATTCTTTTATCTCGTTACCGTATCTGTCAGTAGCCGACACGTTGATGGTATAACGGCCAAACGGCATAGCTTCTGGCAGGGGCACTTCCTCTTCAGTATTAAACGCACCTTCCTTTATCACTCGTGTGCCACTCTTTATGGTGTACTTTCCGCTTGCCTTAACCTTTTCACCCTGAGCGTCGTAAGCCTCAACGGTGAAGGAACGTTCTTCATCAAGGTCCATTCGCGAAGACGCTTGCAAGTATAGCCCGAACTCGCGATTGCTGACGCTCACGCTCCATGAAGCCTCATGAGATTCACCGCTTTGGTCGGTTACAACGGCTTTCACGCGGAACGTGGACACAGAGAGATCATCAAAAGCATCAGCAAAAGTAGAGTCAGACAACTTAACTGGTATCTTGAACTCGCCTTCGTCATCGGTGACTGTTTCGCCCTGCGAAAGTTCATTGAGCGAACCACCCCACCAACGGAACATGCGTCTGCCACCCTCAATGACATACTTAACCGTTGCACCCTGAACAGGTGCGCCTGAGAACTGCATCGCCTTTCCTTTTGCAATAACGGTCTGCCCTATTGTGTATTCAGAAGTTTCCTTTGTGCCGGATGCGCTCTCACGTGGGAACGACACATCAAATGTTGGTCGTTTGTATTCCTCAATCCTGATGAACTTCGTTGACTTTGTACTTTCGCTTTCAGATGTTGCTTTACAGACAAGAGAATACGAACCGACTTCGCCGTCTGCAGGCAACACAAACTGGACATCTGCTGTACCATGCTCATTTGTCACGGCGCTTGCCTCATATTTTTCTTTACCAGAAGGAGAACGAAGTTCAAGTGTCACAGGAACATTTCTTGCCACTTCAAGGTCATCCTTCACCTGGGAATACAAAAGGACGTTAACAAGCACGGTCTGTCCCGGGCGATAGATTGAACGATCTGTATAGACTTTAGAACTTAAAGATTTCGTATTTTCCCAATATGAGTCTTTATACATGTATGTCCTCACATGATCAGTATAATCATCATCAGACATCTCGGCTTTCACATAAATCAGGTCTTTACTCTTGATTTTTACCGTTCCGTCTGTAGCTGTCACGCCGCTAAACACGACTTTCTCATCACGATCCAGACCTTTGACAGTTGCACCCCGAACAAGGCGACCTGTCTTCGCATCAACAACCGTAACTGTTGTAACATCTTTTTCTTCCTCCGTCACAATCAAGTACATGGAGGTAACATGTATCTCTTTAATCTCTTCGTCATAAGGAGTCTTAGCTATCACAACATAATGACCTGCAGGTAGTGTCATGGAAGTATGCACCTCACCCTGCACGGGTAAGTCTTTTGCCCTACGCTTCTGATTAGCGTCATCGTTACCGAATGTAAGAGATATAGGAGTTATGACTAGTGCCCCGTCCTTGCGCAAACTGTGGTTTTTGTCATAACCATTGTATTTTCGGACCTCAATATCAGCCTTTGTAGAGTTCCAATACATAAGGTCTAACGATATCAAACTATTATGATACATGCAATCGTTTGTTGACCTCGAGATTTTCACATACGGACGCAGAATATTTTTCTGCTTGTTTTCAAGTATGCTCCATGCACGCGACATCTTCACGTTTTTCTCTGCCCAACGTATGAAATCCAACTTCTCGTCAATAGACACAATGCTTTCTGCATAATCTACAGCAACATCCATTCCTGCATCAATGTCAAGGCATCGCATAAGCAAGTCGTGCAGCTGAGCAGAGTTGTTCATGAAGTGTAAACTCATAAGCGCCTCACCATCACGGTTACCTCGTCTGGCATAGATATCTGCTGCTTTCTTATACATTTCTTCGCGTTGTTTCTGGGACATCGCTCTGTAGTTACTTGATGTAAAATCTACAATAACTGCGAGCATGTCATGCCCAAACACTTCACCATCCGTATTCAATTGGGTAACAGGAACATAGTCCTTGGCACTTGCATCAGCAAGTGCCTCCATATCATCTAAGACATGGCTCCAATGTTCGTTTTTCTTAATGTAGAATTCTTGACATGTCTCGTCATCAAAACGATAATACCATGACATTTCGATTTCTTCATACGCCTTTGCCAGCATCAGATGCACCATAGCGCGTTCGGTGGCATCCTTACGGCCTTCAAAATACTTTTCTAACTCAGCAATACCATCCGCAAATGACTCAGCATCAATGTCTGTATTACATTGCAAAAGAGCCAGGCGAGACTTTATCTGCTGAACAAAGTTCTTATCCTTATCAGCCTTCTTCACGATCTTCTCCACTACCCCACGCGCATCTGCTGGCTTTGCATCTGCAAGCGCATCATCGTAGTTTTTCCACAGAGACTCATAACTCTGCGCAAAAGCGCCCGACACTCCAAATGTAAAAAATCCCATAATTATTACAAAAATTAATCGTCTTGCGTTCATTTTATAACTCATTTAAGTATTTTATATATACCCCGTTCATGCAGCAAGAAGCTGACGGCATATTAATTGTCAATATGAGAACCGCAGTTAGGACAAATTGCCCATAATGGGTATTCATGATGCAAAAATACACGTTCTTTGTCAGTTTTACACAATAGTTTGTATTAAAAATTCTAAAACACAATATTAAAAAAAATAAAAAATGTTATCTTTGTATCATATTTACACAAATTAAAATTTCAAAAGACAAATTCAGCAATCGACTAACTTAAAATACACACATACGATGAAAATCAGATTCAGCATTGACTATGGCACCGAATGGGGAGAGGACATAAGAGTGCAACTCACCAAGGTGACCAAGGACGGCATAAAGAAAACCTTCAAAGAATGTCCGCTTGAAACATATGACGGACATCTTTGGGAAGGCGAAGTGACATTTCAAAGCACAGGAGTGGAAGCTATTGAATATAAATACGCCATGTACCGCGAGAACGAACTGGTATGGACAGAATGGGAAGTGGCTCCGCACAAAGTGACATTTGACGGAGTGACCAATAACTATATATTGTCAGACAGTTGGCGTCCTATTCCAGACGAGCTGCCACTCTACTCTTCAGCATACACAGAGTGCGTTGGTGCATTGGCAGATGAGTGCAAGGCAACGGACACCTTATACTCATCAACGCTGCAGCTCAGGGTTGTGGAGCCACGTTTACGCAAAGGTGAACACCTCGCCATTTGCGGCAGCACCCCTCAGCTTGGAGAATGGAACACTCCACGAAGAATGCAACTCATCAATCTCCAGGAATGGGCTATCAACATCGACGCAGAGCTGCTGTATGACACAGCCGAATATAAGTATGTGGTCGTTGACAGAAAGAATAACATCATGCGATGGGAGGATGGCATGAACCGTCGTCTGCGTTCGCCAAAGCTTATGCCAAAGCAGATGTGGATAAAGACCGACCGCCAGCCATCAATGAACTACACAAATTGGAAAGTTGCCGGTGTAGTTATTCCTGTCTTCTCTATACGTACAAACAAAAGCTACGGCGTTGGTGACTTCGGTGACCTTAAGACCATGATGAAATGGGCTGTAAGAACCAAGATGCACGCCATACAGATCTTGCCTATCAACGACACAATGACCATGGGCACATGGAAAGACAGCTACCCCTATAACTCAATATCAATCTTTGCGTTCCACCCACTATATTGCGACATCAACGCTTTGCCTGCACTCCAAGACAAGCTGCAGATGGAGAAGTTCCTCATGAAGCAGCAGGAGCTTAACCGCCTGACTCAGATTGACTATGAACAGGTAATAGCCCTGAAGATGGAATATTTGCGACTTGTATTTGCACAAGAAGGCGAAAAGGTGCTCAACACAGAAGATTTCAAGACTTTCTTCAACGACAACAAAGACTGGCTTGTACCTTATGCAGCATTCTCATTCCTACGCGACGAGTACGGCACGGCAGAATTCCAGAAATGGCCAAAACACAGCAAGTACAGCAAACGCGATATTGAGAAACTGACTACACCAGACGGAAACGATTACGCAAAGATAGCACTTTACTACTATATCCAGTACCAGCTGCATCTGCAATTAATTGATGTACGCAACACAGCACGTGAGAACGGAATCATCATCAAAGGCGACATTCCTATCGGCATCAGCCGCACAAGTGTGGAAGCATGGTCACAGCCACACCTCTTCAACCTTGACGGGCAAGCAGGTGCACCACCTGACGACTTCTCCGTAAACGGACAGAATTGGGGATTCCCAACATACAACTGGGAAGCTATGGCAGAAGACGGATATCAGTGGTGGACACGCCGTTTCAAGAAGATGGCAGAGTATTTCGATGCATACCGCATCGACCATGTACTTGGATTCTTCCGCATCTGGGAGATACCTACACACAGCGTACACGGCCTTCTTGGTCAGTTCTCTCCATCAATGCCTATGAGCATCAATGAGATAGAGGGATACGGCATGCGTTTCAATGCTGAGATGATGACACGGCCATACATTACGGACAGCATACTGGAACGTATCTTCGGTTATCGTGCCGACCTCGTGAAGACCATATATCTGGAACCACGAACCGATGGCAGATACGACTTGAAGGCAGAATACGGCAGCCAGCGTAAGATAGAAGCTGCATTCAATGGCAAGACCGACGAAGACAGCATCAGTTTACGTGACGGCTTGTACACTCTCGCATCATGCGTGTTGTTCGTGCCAGACCGTAAATTCCCTGATGTCTATCACCCACGCATATCAGCACAGACAGACTATGCCTTTGATGCTCTGCCACAGCATGAGAAGGAAGCATTCAACCGTCTTTATAACGACTATTTCTACCGTCGTCACAACGACTTCTGGTACAAGGAAGCGATGAAGAAACTGCCAGCTTTAACACAATGTACACGAATGCTCGTGTGTGCAGAAGACCTTGGCATGGTGCCAGACTGTGTGCCATGGGTTATGCAGCAGCTACGAATGCTTAGCCTTGAAATCCAGTCAATGCCAAAATCACCAGAACTGGAGTTCGGTCGTTTGTGGGAAAACCCTTACCGCTCGGTTGCAACAATCTCAACTCATGACATGAGCCCTCTGCGCATGTGGTGGGACGAAGATGCAGAACGAGCACAAAAGTTCTACAACAAAGCCATCTACAAAGATGGCCCTGCACCACACCCTGCTCCAGGATGGTTGTGCGAGGACATCGTAGCTGCACATCTCTTCTGCCCGTCAGCCCTTTGCCTTCTCTCACTCCAAGACTTCTTATCAATGGACGAGACGTTAAGGCTTGCTGACCCAACAGCAGAACGAATAAACATTCCGGCAAATCCTCGTCATTACTGGCGCTACCGCATGCATATAAGTGTGGAGCAGTTAATGAAGGAAGATGCATTTAACAACAGGCTCTGTTCACTCATCGAGAACTCCGGACGTGGATAGGCAACACTTAAAGACTGCAACATTGACAAAGATAAAAAAGAAGAAACACCGTAACAGAAAGCCTTTCATCATTGCGTTTATTGCAATGGTGGGGCTTTTTGCTGCCATACGCCACATATTCGCGCTTAACATCCCACAGCTTGACAAATCAAAAGTCAAGCAACCGCACTTAGTGGAAGTGTTTGTTGGCGACTCCATTCAGTACAACGACACCATCGGACAGAACTTCATAAGTCACATGGACGAGACAGGACTCGAACCTACGATGGAAGAAGCACCAGAAACAACAGAAGCACGTGACAGCATTAGCATGGATAACGACAGCACCGCAACAGACAGCATGAGATACAACCCTAGCATACACGGCGTATGGAGTTATTCGGAATGTTTCCCTGACAGTCAAGACGTGCAGATAGTGGCAGCAGAAAAAAACGGAGTGCCGCCACTTGACAACCGCAACAAAATCAACGAGCTCATTCGCAAGCACAAACTGGTAAACATATCACACTCGCCATATTTCGCACTTGACGACCTAACACACTCCATCCCTTACCTTGTGCCAAAGGCATACAAACTGGTAAACACCATTGGCATTAACTTCATGGACTCACTTAGGTCAAAAGGCATGCCATTACATCTTCCACTTGTAACCTCTGTTCTTCGTACGACCGAGGATGTCAGCAAGCTTCAGAATGGCAACAAGAACGCCACCACTAATTCATGCCATTGCTACGGCACCACCGTTGACATAGCCTATCACAGGTACGTGCCGATAACAGGAACGTACAATAATAGTGCTCAGGTGTCAAGATGGGATGACGACATGAAGCGTGTGCTGTCAGAAGTTCTTTACGACTTACGCAAGCAAGGTAAATGTTATGTGAAATATGAAAAAAAACAAGGCTGTTTCCATCTTACAGTAAGATGATGCTGACACACCACATTCATCTTACCTCAAACGATTGCTTATGAAATGTTGCCTGACATAAGCGAAATAAAAGACAACACCCAGCACATTAATTATCCACGCAAACCAGAAAGCAGCAGAGTAACCATAATATTCAATAGCCATTCCGCCGAACACAACGCCAAGTCCCATGCCTATGTCCCAGCATGTCAACTGAGACGAGTTTGCTGTTCCTCTCTTGTTGTTTGGTGCCAGATTAATGAACATCGTCTGCATTCCCGGCCAAATATGACCATTTCCCAAACCTATTATTATCGCAGCACCATAGTATCCTACGGGACTCTTGACAAGGGCAAACAACAGATAACCGAACACGCTGATTAGAATGCCATGGCTGACATTCTCCACTACCTTTCCCTTACGCAACGAACGCGCTCCTATCAGGCGAGACAATATTAGTCCTCCACTCAACACCGCAAACCAAGCTCCTGTACCTGAGGTCATACCAAGTTCCTCCTTTCCGTAAATAGCAAGGTATGTGGCAAGCACACCATACGACAATCCTACGCACATCATGACCACACCCTCGCTCCATCCCTTCACGAGAAAGAAACGGTCAAACGAAAGCGGATCCTTGTTCGGCACAATCTCTTTTGTCGGGAACTTCACGGTGGAGTTGATTATCAATCCCACACACGCCATGCATAGTGCAATGGTGAAAATGACATCGTAATCACCCCAATGCTCATAAATAAGTAATCCCACCGTTGGCGCGATGCTTGTGGCAAGGTTGTTTGACAATCCGTAATAACCGATGCCTTCAGCCCTTCGTGTAGGATGCAGCACATCGATGGCACTCGTACTATTTGCCACCGTCACAGCCCCCATAGGAGCACCATGCAATGTACGAACGATGGCAAAAAGAGTCATGGAACCAGCTACAAGATAGCCCGCAAACATAGCGAAGAACAGGAAATAGCATGTCAGCAGCACCACCTTCCGGGGGAAGCTGTCAACAAGGTAACCAGCTATAGGACGTGCGAAAAGTGCTGTTAGCGTGTATCCCGACAGCACAAAACCAATCAAATCCTTATCTGCACCATACGTTTCCTTCAGATACAGAGGAAGCAAAGGGGTGACAACCATGAATGAGAAGAATATCATGAAATTTGCCATCCACACCTTAGTGTAATTACTGTTCCAAAGACGTTCCATGAATGCAAAGGTACGACTAAGTGAGAGAAATACCAAATTTAGTGCAAACCGAATGCAGAAAATTTAATTTTTATACTAATGTGTCGTCTAAATTCAGCGAAAGCCAGATTTATTTTGATTCATTCTGAATGAAAGTACATTCGATTGCAGGCCAGCGTATTCAAAAATCCACTTTCCAAGTCTCTTATTTGAAACATTTCCCATCAAACCCACGTTTTTGTTTCTGTTTTCGTTTCTGTTTATGGTTTATTTCCCTAATTTTGCAGTATGAAAGTACCATCAATCTTCAATTGCAGCAATGATATGGCATTAGCAGCCAATGTGCGTCAGTATCTTCCCCCGAAACGCATTCAGCAGATGGAAAGCGACCTTGCCGACCTTGCCAGTTACTGGGAAGATACTATGTTTGCAGGACCATGGGGTTGGAGCATAGCCACAAAGCAACACTACGTGCACAATGGCATGGATGCTGCCTTATTGCCTTCTGACGATTACTTGCAACTACACCGCAAACTATCGAGCAGAGAGTTTGCATGTCATTATCTTCACCAGTTGCTTGACACCTTCAAGGGCGAACGTCTGTTGGGAAACGAAATGCAATTCGTGACAGACTTCCAATCCTTGTCTTCTGTCAACATTCAGACAAGACAAGATGCACAAGACGAGAATGTGCATCCACAAATATACAAGTCGCCTTGGTCATCAAGCGGAAGAGGGGTGTTTGTGTCAGACAAAATGGACGATGCCACCCAACGACGCCTGCAAGGATTCCTGAACACCCAGGGAGGCTTCGTTGTTGACAAATTCCATACAGACAAAAGACTTGACTTTGCCATGGAGTTCTTCGTACATGAAGACCATGCCGTCGAATTTCTTGGATATTCAGTCTTTAATGCCGCATCTAACGGAGCATACGGTTACAATATCGTAGCAAGTCAGGAAGAATTGATGACACATATCCACACCGACAGCACTCTGCTACAAAGACTCATCGACTATCACTTGTCACACCTTGGCAACATAGGTTACCATGGTCCCGTGGGCATAGACATGATAGAAACGGACGGCAACCTGCATCCGGTGATAGAGATTAACCTGCGCATGAACATGGGCATCCTCGCCATCGTGCTGTACAACACCTATGGTGACAATGCCAATGTGCAGCTCACACCGAAACGGGAACAGGGATTTGAGGCTGTGATAAATGAAGGGAAGTTACAGATAACGTACTCACAACCCTTGATAGTTAAACGTTAATAGACGAAAACTATAACAAAAAACGAAGACGAAAACTAAGATTAAAAAACTAAATCGTAAACTGGGACGAGAAGTTATAAGTCATAAAGCAAACCTCATTTGGAGCATTCGCAGAATGGCAAGACTTCTTCATGCATAACTTTCATAAACACCTTGGCGCTGTTTTTCATACACACATCTTTCAAGTTATGCACATAACAAGGAATAGGAGTGCTCAGTTCCTTAATCTCCTTCGCTACCAATGAAGGGCGTGAAAGTATTGAACCTTCCGACAGCAATGACACAAGATGAGTCTCCTGCAACAGATTAAGAATAGCATTGGGGCTGTTGATGAAGGAGCGCACGTTCAGTTTTCCCAAATCGTTGTTCAGATATTTCTCAAGAGTGCGCACAGCCAAACTGTTACGCTCTGGCATTATGAAACCTTGGGTCGCAAGGTCATCAAATGTAAGCACATCACGCGAAGCCAATGGATGCGTACGCTTCATCGCCGCACATATCTTATACGACACTATATGATGCGACTCTATACCCTCACCCTTAGCAGCCGTGTTGATGGTGAACGCAAGGTCTACCTCATGATTCACAAGCATTTTTCTGAGTTCAGGAGTGGTTGCATAAAAAGCATTTACATGCAACCTCGGATAGCGCTTGAACATTTCCGCCATGGTATGACGCACATACGGTTCCATGGCATAAGTCATTCCAAGATTTAGCTGCCCGCAAATCACACCTTTCAAGTCTGCTATATGTTCCTGGCAAGCATGAAAACTCTTCAGTGCCTGACGAGCCTTTGGCAACAACTCGTCGCCCATAGCTGTCAAAGCAACACGATGTGTAGTACGTAAGAACAAAGGTGAACCGAGTTCATCCTCCAGCAATTTAATCTGTTGAGATATTGCACTCTGTGAAAGATAGCATTGACGAGACGCTTCTGAGAAACTACCAGTTTCTGCAACGCTAACGAAATACTTCAATTGGCGAATTTCCATAACAATTTTATTTTAGGTTGGTTTTATTTTCTGCTGCAAAGGTAATTAAAACATCTGCAACACTAATAAGTGCCACGTTTAACATTTCTTATGTTGTTATTAGAAATTCTTAGACGGCTTATCACTTCATGCGTAGGTTAAACGGAACCTTACCACCTTGGTGATTCATGAAAGTGCCTTCATACACGCCATTCTTAAACGTGCCACGGAACTCGCCCAAGTGATTACCATTGCTCTTCATGTAGGCATCAATAGTGAGAGAACCGGTGAGCTGGTCATACTTTGTCACATGCAATTCTCGTGTGCCAACACCCACCGTGTATGTACCTTCGCCATTCTCCATTTCCATTGTGCAGTTGCTGTCGCCACCAATAGAACCGGCGAAACTAACCTTGTCAGAGAAAGGGTTAACTGCATCATCAGATGAGTCATCCGATTCTTCATCACATAGCACATTAGGATAATATTTAATGATGCGTTTTTCCGCCATATCGCCCCTCTTGCGCTCTATCCAGTTACCATGCTCATCACTCTTCTGCACCTTAACCTCAGACACACTCTTGCTCGTGTTGTCCTCAGGGTCACTATCCTCACACTCAATCTTTTTCAAAGTTCCGTTTTTATCATAGACATATTTCATGTCGAAACCATAACCCTCGCTTCCACCATAAAGCCTTTTCAAACGGTTATTAATTGTGTCAACCTTGTAACACAACGAACCTGCTCCTAAAGCATAGACAGACAACACCTTCTCACCTTCTTCTTCAATGTAAGTATATTGGTATCGTCCGTATGCATCCTGCATAGAAATGAGATTCCCGTCCTTGTCAAATTTCATCACACGCGCCGACTCCGTGTCATCACCATTCATCAACGTGACACTCTTCACATGACCACGCACCTCCATAGCTGCCAAATCAAACGTAGAGAATGACACTTCTGCAATACTGTCAGACTTCCATATTGCATAATGATCCTCACTCTGCTCGTTTTCGTCACTTATATTATCGGAAGATACAGCATCAGATGGTTTCACAGCGTTAGTGCATGAAGCCATGACAATGATTCCGCAAGCCAGAAATACTCTTTTCATAACGGTTGGTTTTTATTGTTACTGAATATTGTACGTTTTCGTGTGCAATATTAATAAATTTCTAATAAACCACAAAACATTCAAATAGGAATTTGCAGAACGGACGTGCTTTTAAGTTTTTCTTATCATATATTTCTGACAATATATAGCAAAAACTGAAAACAATTAAAACGCATATATATCTTTGCACCAGAAAATCAAAAAGCATAAAAGCAAACAGAACCAATACGTAATAATCAAATAAAAATGACGCGACTATGGCTACGAAATTTTATCATTGCAACATTTGCGGCAACATAATGGCAGCTGTTGTTTCAAGCGGAACGAATCCGTTCTGCTGCGATTGCAAGATGGACGAGATGACTCCTAAATGCATTGAGGAAGAGAAGAAATATCATGTTCCAGTCGTGACACGCGTGGACGAATACACCATTAAGGTGCGATTGGGCAAGGAGAAACATCCCATGAACAAGGAACACCACATCTGTTTCATTGTGGTAGAGACGAAATGTGGTGCCATCATGCGTTACCTCAAGCCTTCTGATTCTGATGAGATATGCATACTCAGCAAAGAAGATCCCGAAGCAGTATATGTTTATTGCAACAAACATGGTCTTTGGAGAGTCAACCCATAAAGATTGTTTCAACAGGATAACCGTGAGGTGGGTTTCTGTTATTTTACCACCGTAAGTATTTCTTTTCCGTACTTTTTTCATTGTAACAAAACCTTAGTGTTGCTTGCCAGAAGCGTCTGGCAAGCTTTTTTATTGTCAAAGCGTTGTGTATTCAAATGTTTTAGCGTATATTTGCAAAAAGAAAAATAATTTTGAACACTCATTTATATGGCAACAGTTGACGACAAGAAAATTATCTTCTCAATGGTGGGGGTTAGCAAGACCATCCAGCAGACGCAGAAACAAGTACTCAAGAACATATACCTGTCATTCTTCTACGGGGCAAAGATAGGCATCATTGGTCTCAATGGTGCAGGTAAGTCCACCCTCATGAAGATTATTGCAGGAATAGAGCAACCATCGCAGGGCGAAGTGGTGTGGAGCCCAGGCTACAGCGTTGGTTATCTGCCACAGGATCCACAGCTCGATCCATCCAAGACCGTTAAGGAATGCGTCATGGAAGGTGTGCAGCACATATACGACGCACTCAAGGAATATGACGAGGTTAACCTGAAGTTCGGCGAGGAAGAATACTACAGCGATCCAGACAAGATGGATAAGTTGATGGCACGTCAGGCAGAACTTCAAGACATCATCGACTCTACCGATGCATGGAATATAGACTCCGTTCTTGAGCGCGCTATGGATGCACTTCGCTGTCCTCCTGCCAACTGGAACGTAGAGAACCTCAGCGGTGGTGAGCGCAGACGCGTGGCACTCTGCCGCCTTCTCTTGCAGAAACCAGATGTGCTTCTCCTTGACGAGCCTACCAACCACCTTGATGCAGAAAGCATCGACTGGTTGGAACAGCACCTCCAGCAATACGAAGGTACGGTAATTGCCGTCACTCACGACCGTTACTTCCTTGATGACGTTAGCGAGTGGATTCTTGAACTCGACCGTGGCGAGGGCATACCTTGGAAAGGCAACTATTCATCATGGCTTGACCAGAAGACCAAACGCATGGCACAAGAGGAGAAGGTTGCAAGCAAGCGTCGCAAGACTCTGGAACGTGAGCTTGAATGGGTACGCATGGCACCAAAGGCACGACAGGCAAAAGGCAAGGCACGTCTTAACTCATACGATGCCATGCTCAATGAGGAGCAGAAAGAACGCGAGGAGAAACTCGAGATATTCATTCCTAACGGTCCACGACTTGGAAACAAAGTCATCGAGGCTGTAGGAGTTAAGAAGGCATTCGGTGAGAAAGTACTTCTCAACGACCTCAACTTCATGCTTCCGCCTAACGGCATCGTTGGTGTCATCGGTCCTAACGGAGCAGGCAAAACCACACTCTTCCGTATGATAATGGGACTTGAGAATGCCGATGCTGGCACATTCTCTGTTGGCGAGACAGTAAAACTCTCTTACGTTGACCAACAGCACAAGGACATTAAGGCAGAAGAAACCGTTTATCAGGTGGTAAGTCAAGGCAACGAGACAATACGTATGGGAGGCAAAGACCTTAATGTGCGTGCATACCTGTCACGTTTCAATTTCAACGGAGCCGACCAAGAGAAGAAATGTGGAGTGCTGTCAGGAGGAGAACGCAACCGCCTACACCTTGCCATCGCACTCAAGCAGGAAGGAAACGTGCTGCTTCTCGACGAGCCTACCAACGATATTGACGTAAATACACTTCGTGCCCTTGAAGAAGGCCTTGAGGCATTCGCAGGATGTGCCGTAGTTATAAGCCACGACCGTTGGTTCCTTGACCGAATCTGCACACATATCCTTGCATTCGAAGGCAACGGAGAAGTATTCTACTTTGAAGGCAGCTATACCGATTACGAGCGCAACAAAGCCAAACGTCTCGGCATCGACGAGCCTAAACGAATCCGCTATCGCAAGCTGATGGACGAATAATATAGACCTATTCCAACATACAACCGGGTTCCCATGTATATAGGAGCCCGGTTTTATGTTTATTTATAACGCCTTGCGGTTATTTCTTTTCCTTTTTTGTTTTCGTCTTAGTTTTCGTTTTTGTTTTGTTTTTCTTCTTCTTTCCTTTATTATCGTCAACAGGTTCGTCTTTGCCGAGATCTCTGGCAATAAGTTGAGCTACATTCCTGTCCGACAAGAGTTTTATGTTGTCATGCATGATTTGCGTTGGTTTACTCTCGTTGCCGAAACGGTCAACAGAAGTAACAGCAAAATAGATGTTTCGTGCAGCACGTTCGTTGAGCATCCAATACGCATCTCTCACATTTACTGCCATCAGGTTCTCTGCCTTTGTCACATCCACAGGGTACTGGCATGACGCATACACATTATACAGCACCTCCCTATCCCAATCGGTTCGGTTCCATGTCAACCTGTCGTTGCTGTAAACAACATGTTCAGGCACAGGAGGCACCTCGTCACACCCCATCCATGTCATAGGTATTGATTGTGCAGGATAAGGACAAATCT
Source organism: Bacteroidaceae bacterium (assembly GCA_045616905.1). GTDB lineage: Bacteria > Bacteroidota > Bacteroidia > Bacteroidales > Bacteroidaceae > Minthosoma. The sequence continues at coordinate 23,205 of JAZLHP010000029.1, read as the reverse complement.
CATTACATGTGGCATCAAACAAACCCTTGCAGTTACGAGTCAGGAAATCGCTTCGGTAGAATGCCACACCACCAATACCCGATTTACGACACGTGTACATCTGAGCACGAATGTCATCAAGCACCCATTTGCCCTCACGAGGGTCAAGGAAGTAAATACCAAGTCCTGGCACAACGGGATGTCCATGACTACCCTCACACCAGTTGAACACAAAAGGATAGAAATGGTTCTCCTTGAAATACATCATAGGGAAAAGTACATCCTGTATGTTGTCCTTCAACCACTTCTGAGGATCCTGCCACACAGCATCGTAGCAGTTCCATCCCTTGCTGCTGTATCGTGAAAGGTCTCTGTACTTGCCTATTGGCGAACTGCTCAGTTTAACCCAAGGCTTAATGGGTTTGACCACATCATGAACACGACGCACTATGCGTGTTATGTTCTCTCTCTTCCAGTCGGCACGACTCATGCCCGAGCCCTTTGGGTAATACTCATCATCGCTGAACTTATAAACCGATTCCGGATAGCGGATATAGTCAAGAGAAATTCCATCAACATCATAGTTCTCAACTATCTCCCTGCATATCGACGCAATGTAGTCGGCTGTCTCAGGCTTTCCTGGTATCATGAAAATCTCTCCGCCAACGGTCTTGCACAGTTCAGGGTGACGCTTCATCACAGACGAAGCTCCATAGTTATTCATTCGCTGAGTCTTGCCAAGCGGAATGCTCACCACCCAACAATGCAGTTCCAGTCCTCGCTTATGGCATTCCTCCACAACGTATGCGAGAGGGTCATAACCAGGAGCCCTTCCCGGACGACCCGTTATGCACTCGTCCCACGGCTCAATCTTTGACGGATAGATTACCGTGCCTCGCACTCTCGTCTGCAATATCACCGTGTTGATGTTCGCCTTCACATACTGGTCTAAGATGCGGCAGAGCTCTGCTTTCTGTCGTTCTATTCCCGAAGCATCAGTTGCTTTTGCCTTTGGCCAGTCAAGAGCCTGTAGTGTGGTTAGCCAGACGGCTCTTATCTCGTGTAGCGGGTATGTCTGCTCATATACAAAGGGTGAGCGTGTGTTTGCTGTCTGGTCGGTTGTCCTTACTGTTTGTGCATTTATAATTGTCGGCATAAAGTTCAATAGTACCGACAAAAGACACACATTATATATATATTTCATTATAATACGTTAATTTTTTTGCAAAGGTAAGAAATTATTCCTACTTTTGTGGGATATTTGTACTTAATAAAACAAAAATGGTTACATTTCTCACATCATTAACCTTATTGATTTTAGGATATGCACTTTACGGCATGCTCGTTGACCGCGTGTTCGGTTCCGACAAAAACCGCAAGACTCCTTGTTACACGAAAGCCGACGGCGTTGACTACATGCCGATGCCCACATGGAAAGTTTTCCTCATACAATTTCTTAACATAGCAGGCACAGGACCTATCTTCGGAGCCATCCAAGGCATTCTCTTCGGTCCCGGTGCTTACTTCTGGATAGTGTTAGGCTGCATCTTCGGTGGTGCAGTACACGATTACATGTCGGGAATGATAAGCTTGCGTCGTGGTGGAGCATCTCTGCCCGAACTTATTGGTGACGAATTAGGCAAGGGAGCGCGAATCACTATGCGAGTGTTTGCCATGATTCTCATGATACTTGTGGGAGCCGTATTTGCCACCACTCCAGCAGGTCTCCTTTCCAACATGATTGGAGGCGACGGATTCTTCGGTCAGAACATAGTGTGGGTCATCATCATCTTCGCTTATTACATCCTTGCCACCCTTCTGCCTATCGACAAGCTCATTGGCAGGATATACCCTGTGTTTGGCATAGCCCTTCTCATCATGGCAGTAGGAGTTGGAATAGGCATCTTCACGCAGGATGGCAGCATGCCTGAGATAACCGAGGCATTCAGCAATCATCATCCAAGCAGCACCATGCCTATCTTCCCAGGACTCTGCATCACTATTGCCTGTGGTGCCGTCAGCGGTTTCCATGCCACCCAGAGTCCTATGATGGCACGTTGCATGAAGAACGAGAAGTACGGTCGTCCTGTTTTCTATGGTGCCATGATTACGGAAGGTGTCGTTGCTATCATCTGGGCAGCAGCAGCAATCAAGTTTGCCGATGCGTTTGATGTAAGCAAGTTCGGCATGGACAACGCCACAGCCGCTCCATACGAGAAGCTGTGGGCAGTCATGACCAACGGAGGCAGCAGCAATCCTAACCCAGCCGTAGTGGTTAATGCCATCTGCAGCAGTTGGCTCGGCAGCGTGGGTGCCATCCTCGCCGTGCTTGGTGTGGTGGCAGCACCTATCACCTCAGGCGATACGGCATTCCGTTGTGCACGACTCATAGCAGCCGACTTTATGCACTACAAGCAGAACAAGATATACAAGCGACTCATCCTGTCCGTGCCAATCTTCGTGATAAGCGGCATCCTCATGTTCGTCAAGTTCGATGTGTTGTGGCGCTACTTCGCATGGTTCAACCAGAGCTTGTCGGTATTCACCCTATGGGCTATTACCTTATGGCTCACAAAGAAGACATTCAGCGAGGGCAGATACAAGTTTGCCTACCTCATATCCCTCATGCCAGCACTATGGATGACAATGGTTTGCTCCACTTACATCTGCATAGCACCAGAAGGATTCCAGCTTGCACCAGCACTCGCATACTCCATTGGTGGCGCAATAACACTATGCCTCTTGTTCATCTACATAGGATGGAGATCAAAATTAACGAAATATAATTTAAGAGCATGATATGAAACGACACATTTGGCAACCGATAGCATTTTTCATCGTAGGCATCTGCTTCTATGTCTATTATGGTGTCACATGGAACGCATGGATTGAGAACCTTCCCTTGATAATCATATACGGATTCCTGATGGGAGCCCTCAGCTGGGCACTATGGAAGAAACAGCAGTTGAAAGAAAGGAGAGAAAGGAGCTTCAGGGCACATAACAACTGATTCACTTGATTCACTAATTTATCATTCAAATACATTACATTATGAAGAAACTGTTTATTACAATGTTACTTGCCGTAATCGGCATCAGCAGCGCATCTGCTCAGTTTGAAAAAGGCAAAATGTATCTCGGTGCAACAACCAACAGCGCAGGACTCTCATACAGTAAGGAAAGTAAGTTCTGCCTCAACGCTGGCGTCAACGCAGGCTACATGTTTGAGGACGACTGGATGGCAATTGCAGAGGTCGGTTTCGACTACAACCACAAAGACATGCAGCAGCTTTACGTAGGAGCAAAGTGCCGTTATCTCATCGAGCAGAACGGTCTGTTCCTCCAGCTCGGAGCAAAATACGTACACGGAGCAATGAGATTTGACGACCTTCAGATCACGCCAGAGGTTGGTTACTGCTTCTTCCTCAACAAGCATCTCACCATTGAGCCAAGCCTCTATTACGACATGTCGCTCACAAAGTTCACAGACAAGAGCAAGACAGGCATTAAGGTAGGTCTCGCATGGCTTTTCTAATAGAACCTTGTACGAAAACGGGAACTATAACTAAAACTAAAACGAAGACAATAACGAAAACAATCAATACGGCTTTTAATTTAGACAACAATATACTATGTTATCAGTAGAAGAACTTAATGACAAACTCATAGACCTCGCCTTTGCAGAAGACATCGGCGATGGCGACCACACAACATTATGCTGCATACCAGCCGACCAGTACGGCGAGAGCAAACTTCTCATCAAGGAAGAAGGCATCTTTGCAGGTGTTGAGATTGCAAAACAGGTGTTCCACCGCTTCGACCCAACAATGGAGGTTGAGGTTTACATCGAAGATGGTGCACATGTTAAACCGGGCGACATCGTAATGTCGGTCAAGGGTAAGGAGCAGAGCCTCCTGCAGACAGAGCGTCTCATGCTCAACATACTCCAGCGCATGTCGGGCATCGCCACCATGACCAACAAGTACCAGCAGGCACTCATCGATGCTGGCACAAAGACACGCGTTCTCGACACACGCAAGACCACACCTGGCATGCGCATGCTCGAGAAGGAGGCAGTCAAGATTGGCGGTGGCATGAACCATCGTATCGGTCTCTTCGACATGATTCTCCTCAAGGACAACCACATCGACTTCTGCGGAGGCGTACACAACGCCATCAGCCGTGCAAAGCAATACTGCAAGGAACATGGCAAAGACCTCAAGATTGAATGTGAGGTACGCAACTGGAAAGAGCTCGACGAGGCACTTGCAGAGGGATGCGACCGCATCATGTTTGACAACTTCACACCTGAGGACACGAAGAAGGCGGTGGAGATTGTTGCCGGACGTGCAGAGACAGAGTCGAGCGGAGGCATCACATTCGACACTATGATTCCATACGCAAAGGCTGGCGTTGACTTCATCTCATTCGGAGCCCTCACACATAGCGTGAAAGGACTTGACATGAGTTTCAAGGCCGCCGGAAGCGACAAACTCGTCATAAAGTAACACACACAACATCATACCCGACGGCTCGCCCGTCGGGTATTTACTTATATTATGAAAAAGACACTCTTTGCATTTTTAGCATTTAACTTTTACCTTCTATCATCCTTTGCCTGCACAAACGTAATCGTCGGCAAGAAAGCATCAGCCGATGGAAGCGTGTTCGTGAGCTATAGTGCCGACTCATACGGCATGTTCGGTAACATCTATCATCACAACGGAAGCACCCATGCCGCAGGCGAGATGCGTAAGGTGTATGATTGGGACACCAACAAATACCGTGGTGAGATACCTCAGGCAGCCGTCACATACACGGTCAACGGCCAGATGAACGAGAATCAGGTAAGCATCACCGAAACGACATTCGGCGGCCGTGAAGAACTGTGGGAGACAGAAGGAATCATGGATTACGGTTCACTCATCTACATCGGCTTGGAGCGTGCCACATCTGCCCGCGATGCCATCAGCATCATCACCTCACTCGTTGACAAGTACGGATATTGCTCAGAGGGCGAGTCATTCTCCATCTGCGACAAGAATGAGGCATGGATCATGGAGATGATTGGCAAGGGCAAAGGAGAGAAAGGTGCCGTATGGGTGGCAGTACGCATACCCGACGATTGCGTGAGCGCACATGCCAATCAGAGCCGCATCACAAGGTTCAGCCAGTATGCAAAGGGAGATGTGCTATATTCAAAGGATGTCATAAAGTTTGCCCGTCAGAAAGGGTTCTTCAACGGCAAGGACAAGGACTTCTCCTTCCGTGACGCATACTCGCCAAACGACTTCGGTGCCGTCCGCTATTGCGAAGCACGTGCATGGAGCATCTTCAACCATCTCTGCGACGGCATGGACAAGTACATAGAGTACGCCAAGGGCAACGACCTTACAGGAGAGATGCCACTCTTCATGAAACCTAAGAAACCCGTCACCCTGCAAGATGTGATGGGTTGCATGCGCGACCACTACGAAGGCACACCTCTCGACATTCAGAACGAGATAGGTGCAGGTCCTTACAACATGCCTTACCGCCCTACACCACTCTCATTCGAGGTGGATGGCAAGAAATACTTCAACGAACGCCCAATCAGCACCCAGCAGACAAGCTTCTGCTTCGTTGGTCAGATGCGCTCACAATATCCCGACGGCATCGGAGGAGTGGCATGGATAACCAACGACGACCCTAACATGGCACCATTCATACCTCTGTACTGCGGCATTACGGAAATGCCAAAGTGCTTCCAACGTATCGATGGCGTTCAGGACGATGCAACCTTCTCATGGGAAAGCGCATTTTGGTTACAGAACACGGTCAGCAACATTGTCTATCCATACTACGACAAGATGTTTCCAGACCTTCTCCGTTACAGAAAACACATAGAAGAAATCTATGTTGATAGCGAATCTGACCTTATTGACATCATCTTCACCAAGGTTTATAAAGAAAGCGGCATAGACAAAGCCATAAGTAAGGTGACAGAATACAGCCTTATGGCATCAGATTCAATGATGCGAGAATGGGACAATCTCTTCAAGTTCCTTGTAGTCAAGCACAACGACATGGCTGTCAAGAAGACCGACGATAGAGACCGCTTTCTCAAGACTCCACACGGTTACGTGGAATCTCCCGAACGCCCAGGTTACCCAGAAGCATTCCGTAAGCAAATCATCAAGGAAACAGGCGACAAGTACCTGATGAAGTAACATACTGGTGGGGGTAAAACACGTCGTTTCATGGCGCCAAATGGTCATTTCATGCCACAAAACCATCATTTCGTGTCGCAAAACGATGGTTTCACGTCGCAATATCACTTGAGGATAAGGGACGTTGTCGCTTGATGCCCTATTATCACACAACCGAGGCATAAGTAGTGCCGCGGCACACCTCCCCAAAATGTATGTCAGGCTATTCCCTCAGAGCATGTCAGGTCACATCCCTCAACGAGCTGACACGAATCTCTTGGCGAGCTGGCTCAGGTCACAAAATGAGCTGGCTCAGGTCGTCATTTGAGCCAGCTCATTCGGACATCTGATCTTGCCCATTTGGCAACCTGAGCCAGCTCGATTTATAACCTGAGCGGACAGGGGAGAAATGTCTTCGTAGTTAGCTCAGAAATATAGTTTTGGACAATATTTTTGAACTAAGGTACGAGTACGAGGCGAAGCCCGAGGAGGCCGCTGCGGTTGTCAGGCGTGTCGTAGCTACGACGCGACGAGCGACAGCTCCTCGCATCGCTGCACCAACCACCGCCACGATTCACTCGGCAAGAACCTGTGTATGCACCACGGGGATTGTTGCTGTCACTATTCTTATAATAGTCACTACCATACCAGTAGTCGGAGCACCATTCATACACATTACCACTCATATCGTGTATTCCAAGTTCATTGGCTTGCTTGGTACCGACAGGATGAGTTTTACTACCGCTATTGCCGCTATACCATGCAACATCATTAAGATAGTTGCTTCCACTATATTTTGTCTGTTTGCTGTTGTTGCCACCACGTGCAGCAAACTCCCATTCCGCCTCTGTTGGCAGACGGAAGGTCTTTCCTGTCATGGAGTTCAGTTTAGAGATGAACTGCTGGCAGTCGTTCCATGAAACCTGCTCTACAGGAAGGTTGTCTCCCTGGAAACTTGACGGATTGTTACCCATTACTGCTTTCCATAGCGCCTGAGTCACCTCAGTCTTACCGATGTAATAGCTGCTCAATGTCACATTGTGGGCTGGTTTCTCATCACTACTCGCATCTGAGCCTTGCTCCGAGGTCGCTCCCATTGTGAATGTGCCACCCTCAACCTTCATCATGTCAAATGACACTCCGTTAATACTAATATTCTGCGAACTGATTGCCTGAGGAGTAGGTTTTGGGGTGGTTACTCTGTTCTGAGTCGGTTGCGTTCTCTGCCTGCTCGCTTGTGATGAAGCGCTATTTGACCTTGTCTGCCCGCTACGGTTGGCACTTGAACTCTGGGTTGGCTTGTTGCGTGACTGAGTATTTGCACTCGCATTCGGTTTTGATTGCGACTGAGTGTTGCCTTGTCGCCTGATAATTTGTGCATCTGCTATTGTCACGATGCACAGCAGCATCAATAACGTGAATAAAACCTTCTTCATATTGTGTGATTGTTATTTCTCATTTCCATTTTCAACAACAGATATCTGTTTACCACCCTTGCTGAACCACTTGCCGTTATATGGAATGTTGTCCTTGAACTCTCCTGTGAATCGTTCACCTGTCTCAAAAGAGTAGTATGAACCATAAACAGGTTGGTCGTTCTTGAACGAGCATTCGTAGTAGTCGCCATTGATGAGTTTAAGGGTGGCACCTTCGCCATCACGCTTTCCGTTAACCATCCTTCCCTTATATTCTTTCCGTTCAAGTTTATCGCCCGACAGATATACAAGAGTACCTTCGCCATGAGGGATGTCAGACTTAGCAGCACCTGTCCAGCGACCTATCACCACTCCATTCTCCTTAACATCTAAGTCCTTGACCTGCACCACGGTTTCCTTCTCAACAATCTTCGTCAGGTCAGGTGTGCTTTTCGACTTTCCTGACGCAATGAAGTATGTAGCGATGCCTGCCACAAGTAATACAGCCACTAATATAATGGCAAGGTGTGACTTGCCTTTCTTAACTTCCTCTTTCTGCACTTTCTCAGGTGTTTTGGCTTTAGGGGCAGCAGGTGCAGGATTGACAGGTTGTGGCTTTGCTGGTTGAGGAGTCGGTTGAGGTTTAGCTGAGCTATATTGTGTCTTTTCTGCAACCTTGGTATGTTGCTCAACCTGTACGGTATCGTCGTCAACAGAGATGACGCTTATCTCTCCCGTGTCGGCACCCGAAGCAGCCAACTGGTTTGCAAACTCGCGGATGCTGTGTGTCCTTTCCTTCTTCCTTCCCTTCATAGCCTTGCAGATGGCGTCTATGGCATTAGGCGAGATGCCCTTTGCCTTCAACTGTTCAACAGGCACTCCGTCCTCGTTGACATCGGATGCACTTGGTGGGGTGTTGCCTGTGAGAAGCTTGAAGAATGTGGCAGCAAGAGAATAGACATCCGTCTCGGGTGTGAACTCCTTGACTCCCTCCTTCTTATACTGTTCCATAGGCGCGAATCCCTCGCTGATGCCCACAGGAGTGGTGCTTGTCTGGCTGCCCGTCTGTGCATCATACTGCTTGGAAAGACCGAAGTCGATGAGAATGGCATTGTCATTCTCACCAAGCATGATGTTGGCTGGCTTCACATCCAGATGGTTCATCTTGCGCTGGTGGATGTATTCGAGAGCGTCAGCAACCTGAAGGATGTAGCGTGTAGCCAGTATCTCCGACAGATAGCCTTCCTTCTTCAACTTTGAAAGGAGCGAACCGCCCTCGGCATACTCCATGACATAGTATGCCGTTCCGTTCTCCTCGAACACATCAATGACACGCACGATGTTGACATGGTTGAGGCGTGCTATGTTGCGTGCTTCCTTGAGGAACTTCTCCCTGAATCTGCTGACCGTGTTGCGACTACCTTCCGTTCCGAGAGTCACATGGCTCGTTGACTCATCGCGGTTGCATAAGTCCTTCATAAAGAACTCCTTAATGGCAACCTTTCTGCCGAGCATCACCTGTTCGGCAAGGTATGTTATTCCAAACCCACCCTGTCCGAGTACTCGTTCTATTTTGTACTTGCCACCTTGCAGAATGGCATTTTCTGGCAATGATAACATATTATTTTATATGTGTGTTACATGTTTATTATGTGCAAATATACAGAATTCTTATGGAATCTCGCAAACTTTCATTAACAAATTCGATAATCACACATAATTTAATCACTCCATGGCAAGTTTGTATATCTCCATAGTTGCCTCGTAATCAAGTGGCATGTAACCAGGCATGATGTCGCCTTTGAGTTTGTGGAGGCGTGTGTTGAGAAGCGGAAGGTCAGGTGTGTCGATGCCGAGTTGTGAGAATGTGACTGGCATGTGAATGACATCATGCAGCCATGACTTCAGGCGTAGGGCTCCCTCGAGTGCGTCGGCATGAGCATCGCCCGTGTCAGCCACTCCTAACACGCGATGTGCCAGTTGTGCCACCTTACCAGGGTTGTGCTTTGCCGCATATTGCAGGAATGCAGGGAAGATGATGGCAAGTCCTGCGCCGTGGGTCACATCGTACTCTGCTGAAATCTCATGCTCCATGGCATGGCTGTTCCAGTCTTCCTGACGACCTATTGAACATGTGTCGTTATGAGCTATCGTACCGCTCCACATGATGTTGGCACGTGCCTCATAGTCCTGTGGATTGTCAATAAGACGAGCTGCCATCTCCATTATTGCCATGAGCATTCCTTCAGCGAGACGGTCACCTATCTGTACATCTGGTGTGTTGCTGAGATAGCGTTCAAGGATATGAGCCATCATGTCGGTAATGCCGCTTGCCGTCTGCCACTCAGGTAACGTGAGCGTCAGTTCCGGATTCATGATGGCGAACTTAGGACGCAGGAGCATAGGACTGCGAAGACCAGCCTTTACATGTGTCTCGGTATTCGTTATCACGGTGTTGCCCGAACCCTCGCTTCCTGCTGCCGGGATAGTGAGAACCACACCCACAGGAAGAGCCTCAACTGGTTTTGCCTTGCCGATGTAGAAATCCCAGAAGTCGCCATCATATCCATAACCAACGGCTATTGCCTTTGCCGTGTCGATAACGGAGCCACCACCTACAGGCAGGAGGAAGTCGGGAGCGAACTGACGGGCAAGGGCTATTCCCTCACGAACCTTCGTGTCGATAGGATTAGGCTGCACACCTGACAACTCGCACATGGCGACACCAGCCTCTTCAAGCGACGACTTAACCTTGTCGAGAAGTCCGGAACGCACCACGCTACCGCCACCATATACTACCATAACTCTCTTTGCACCATATCTGACACAAAGTTCTCCCACCTTCTGCTCTGTCTGTTTGCCAAACACGAACTCTGTAGGGCTGTAAAAAGTGAAATTATTCATGCTGATTTATTATTTACCTTAATTAACTTTGATGCAAAAATAAACATTTACTTCCACACTTATTACAAAAAGTACAACAAATCACACTTATGGGTTAAAAGATTTGATGATATGAAAAGCTTTTTGTACTTTTGCACAAAACATCTAACTAATCCATCAAACTAATCCATAATGAAAAAGACTATATGCAACCTGTTTATGATGTTAGTGTCAATAGACATGTCTGCACAGATTATATTCTCTGACTTCAGCGACCCTGATGTATGTGTTGGTGCTGACGGCACCTATTGGATGACGGCGAGTAGTTTTCAATGCACCCCAGGACTTCCACTACTCCACTCCAACGACCTGACGGAATGGGAACTGGCTGGCTATGCGGTTGACAAGCTGTTGCCAGAGGAGCATTACAACAAGGCACAGCACGGAAATGGCGTGTGGGCTCCAAGCATGAGGTTCCACGACGGCACATACTACATCTATTGGGGTGACCCTGACTTTGGCGTGTTCATGGTCAAGGCATCTGATCCTCGCGGCAAATGGAGCGAACCGAAACTCGTAATGCCAGCAAAGGGCGTGATTGACACTTGTCCGTTATGGGACAACGACGGCAAGGCATACCTCGTAAACGGTTGGGCTAACAGCAGATGCGGTTTCAACAGCGTGCTGACCGTCAGGGAAATGACACCTGACGGCGAGTGCATCATAGGCAAGCCTGTCATGGTGTATGACGGAATGCCTGACGGCAACTTCACCATCGAAGGTCCTAAGTTCTACAAGCGTGGAGAATACTACTACATACTTGCACCTGCAGGGGGTGTGGAGACAGGATGGCAGCTCGCTCTGCGCTCAAAGAATGTGTATGGTCCTTACGAACAGAAGATTGTTTTCAACGAGGAAGGCATGCACCAGGGAGGACTTGTGCCACTCTCTACAAAAGGCAAGAAGCATGACGACAGCACTCTGGCACTTGGCGACAAGGGAGCATTCATCTGCTTTCAGGAGCGAGGTGCATACGGACGCATACTGCACCAGCTCGGTGTGGAATGGAAGAACGGATGGCCAGAGATGAAGCGTGCAAAGATTGACAAGAAATACAACGGCAAGCAGCTTGTGGCAGAGAAAGGTGTGAGCCACTATCAATGGCATGCCAACTATCAGGATATGTTCGGATTCCCTCTGGCACAAGGTGGACAACGCATATACAGCAGCGTGGTTGACAAGAACTACACGAGTGTGTGGGATGTGCCTAACCTGTGGCTTCGCAAATTTGACGGAGAGACATTTTCTGATACAATGGACATGACGATAACAGCAAAGTCCGACGGACAGCAGTCGGGATTCATAGTGATGGGACGCGACTACTGCAGGATAGCAGCAGAGCTGAAAGGCGAGCAGTTTGTCATCAAGCAGATAACATGCGTGAATGCCGACAAGGGAGCAAAAGAGTCAGAAGCCATCATCGGCACCGTGGCAGCAAAGAAGCGATTCTGCGGAGCCAAACCAGAATGGCAATGCGACATCCGTTTCGTGATGGATGTGGCAAAAGGAGGCAAATGTCACTTCCGCTACAGCACAGACAACGGCAAGACATTCAAAGACATTGCTAATGACTTCCAAGCAAGAGAAGGCAAATGGATTGGAGCAAAATATGGCGCATTCAGCATCTCACCAGGCAACGAAGCAAGAGGATGGTGTGACGTGAAAGTTAAAGATTAAAACGTCACATCCACCCATCGATTAATCGAGACATCGTAGCTCCGACAAACCAACAAACCGATTAACCACAACCAACTCCCCCACCCCCATAAGGAGTTATAACTTAAAATATCATGATTTATTCTATAAAAAACATTTTGGCGTGTGCATTAGTATCACTACCATTAGCGGTTAATGCACAATATATAGAAGAAGTGAAAGGTGATGTTGCCAAGAACGCACCTGTCTCATCTATCAAGGCACAGCAACCTGAATTGTTCAATTTCAGTTGGCGCTTTCAGCTTGGCAATCCTGATGGAGCAGAGAGAAGTGACTTCAACGACTCAGCATGGAGGACTCTCGACCTTCCTCACGACTACCAGTTTGAGCAGCCTTGGGACGAGAAATGCGACAAGGGACGCGGATTCAAGCCTATGTGCGAGGGTTGGTACCGCAAAAGCTTCAAGGCAGATGACAGCTGGAAAGGAAAGCGTGTGGTGCTTGACTTCGAGGGTGTGATGTACTATTGCGATGTGTATGTCAACGGCAAGAAGGTGGCAAGCAACGAATACGGATACACAGGTTTTGAGGCAGACATCACGAAGGTTCTCAAATGGGGCGAAGATAATGTGGTGGCTGTATATTGCAACACGGGCAAGCAAAACGGAAGCAGATGGTACACAGGTGGAGGAATATTCCGCAACGTACACATCAAGGCAAGCAACCCTACGAGAATAGCACGACATGGAGTCTATATTGCGCCAATGCCAAAGACCATCGCATCTGCTGACACTCAGGAGAAGGATGAGATGCGCACATGGGAGAAAGTAGCAGACGGATGCGAGATAAACAGCAAAGAATGGAACGTGCCTATTCAGGTGCAGGTGATAGGATGGCAGAAACACGACATCACGATAGAGGCAACCGTCAAGGATGCTGATGGAAACGTGGTGGCAAAGACTCAGAAAGGAATGCCTGACCACACCATACAGAACAACACGGAGGTGATGCTTCCTGCGATAAAGATGAGCAACCCACATCTGTGGTCGCTCGACACACCTTATTTATATAGTGCAGATGTGGTGCTCAAAGAGGACGGAGTGACCATCGACTCGGTAAGCGAGACATTCGGACTCAGATACATTGAGTATGACACAAGCTTCGGTTTCAAGCTCAACGGCAAGAAGGTGTTCCTGACAGGTATAGCAAACCATCATGACATGGGCGCACTTGGAGTTGCTGCTTACCGTGACGGAATAAAGAGACAGATTGCACAGCTGAAAGCATTCGGTTTCAACGCCATAAGATGCTCACACAATCCATACAGCGAAGACCTGTACGACATTGCCGACCAGCTTGGCATGCTCGTGGTTGACGAGTTGATTGACAAATGGAGCGATAAAGACTACTGGGGAGGAAGAAAGCCATTCATGCAGATATGGCCTGAGTTGATGACTGAATGGGTGACACGCGACCGCAACCACCCATCGGTAGTGATGTGGAGCTTGGGCAATGAGCTTCAGACACGAAGCGACTGGAGCGGATACCAGACAAACGACTGGGGAATCACCACCTACCGCATATTCAAGGAACTGGTAAAAAGATACGACAACACACGTCCTATGACCGTGGCTATGTTCCCTGCAAGAGCTGGCGCACAACGCAACACACCTGACTTCAAGACATACCTCGTGCCACCAGAACTGGCATGCGTGACAGACATAGCATCGTTCAACTACCAATGGGATGCTTACCACGGCTACTATAAGCATGCTCCAAACATCATACTGTTCCAGTCGGAAGCTGTGACGAACCAGTTGCTGCAACCTTTCTTCGGCATGAACCAGGAACGAGGAGTGGGTCTCTGCTGGTGGGGTCCTATCGAATACTGGGGCGAGAGCAACGGATGGCCTAAGAAGGGTTGGAACTACTCTTTCTTCAACCACACGTTGCAGCCTTATCCACAGGCTTGGCTCGTCAAAAGCGCCATCATGCCTGATGTACCTACCGTGAAGATTGGTGTGATAGAGGGCAAAGGCGAGAGTATGGAATGGAACGATGTAAAGGTGGGTCAGCAGAAGATAACATCATGCTGGAATTGTAAAGAAGGCTCGAGACAGAACGTGTTCACCTACACAAATGCCGACGAGGTGGAACTGCTCGTCAACGGCAAATCAATAGGCATCAAGAAGAACGAGACAGAAGACATCACGAAGCGCAACATGATTCTGTGGAGCGGCATTGAATACGGCAACGGAGGTACTTTAACAGCCATAGCGCGCAAAGGCGGAAAGGAAGTGGCACGTGACATCATTGCAACTACAGGCAAGGCAGTAAAACTGATGGCACGAGTTGAGACTATAACAGGCAAGCAGAATGACACATGGCATGCCGATGGCATGAACCTGAAGTATATTGACATCTATGCCGTGGACAGCAAGGGAAATATTGTAGCGAACGCCACAGACGAGATAACGGTTAATGTGGAAGGTGAGGCTACGATGGTGGCAATAGACAACGGCGACCACTACACCAACGACCTTTTCCTGGATGTGAAGACGAAAAAGATGCAGACAGGTTACATGCAATGCATCTTGCGAAGCACACAAAAGGCAGGGAAGGTAACAATCAATGTCTCATCGCCAACTCTCAAAGCGACAAAATTGACTCTTCAAACTAAATAAGTAACGGAGAAATCAAAAAAATCCCGAAAGTATGATACTGCTTTCGGGATTTTGTGTTATATTTGCAAAATAGAACATTTGAGCACGGTAATTGTTGTTCAATTGTATCAATACTTCTTTTTCACTTGAATTTATTCACTACAAATAAAAACACAATGGATCAAGAACTTATCAACAAATGTACAGCTGAGGCACAGAAATGGCTCTCACCTGCATTCGATGCCGACACACAGGCAGAAGTAAAAGCACTCCTTGACAACGAGGACAAGACGGACCTCATTGATGCATTCTATCAGAACCTTGAATTTGGTACTGGTGGTCTTCGCGGAATCATGGGTGCTGGCACTAACCGTATGAACAAATATATCGTGGGTATGGCAACTCAGGGCTTCGCCAACTACATCAACAAGGCATTTGCCGGCAAGGAGAACATCTCCGTAGTTGTAGGTCACGACTGCCGTAACAACTCACGTCTCTTCGCTGAGACTGTTGCAGACATCTTCTCTGCAAACGGAATCAAGGCTTATCTCTTCGAGAGCCTCCGCCCTACTCCAGAAATCTCATTCGCTATCCGTCAGCTTGGAGCTCAGGCAGGTGTGAACATCACAGCATCACACAACCCACGTGAGTACAATGGTTACAAGGCATATTGGGATGATGGTGCACAGGTGCTTGCTCCACATGACACAGGCATCATCGACGAGGTTAACAAGGTGACTATCGACGATGTTAAGTTCACACCAAACAACGACCTCATTCAGATCATCGGTGGTGAGATGGACATCGACTACCTCAACGCTGTTCACGAGGCACTCGTTGACCAGGAAGTAATTAACCGTCAGAAAGACCTCTGCATCGTATATTCACCACTTCACGGCACAGGACGCGTAATCATTCCTGCAGCTCTCCGCACATGGGGATTCCAGAACATCAACGTGGTTAAGGAGCAGATGGTTGTAGATGGCGACTTCCCTACTGTTGTATCGCCAAACCCAGAGAACTCTGAGGCTATGACTCTCGGCATGCAGCTCGGCACTAAGCTCAATGCTGACCTCGTACTTGCTTCTGACCCAGATGCCGACCGTCTTGCTGTTGTTTGCCGCGACCCTAAGGGCGAATGGTGCATTCTCAACGGTAACCAAACAGCTCTCATGCTCTCTTACTACATCATCGAGAACAAGAAGAAACTCGGTCAGTTGAAGGGCAACGAGTTCATGGTTAAGACTATCGTTACAACTGAGACTATCGCAGAAATCGCTAAGCGCAATAATGTTGAGATTCGTGACGTATTCACAGGATTCAAGTGGATTGCTCGTGAAATCAAGCTTTCCGAAGGTGTTAAGAAGTACATCGGCGGTGGCGAGGAATCGTTCGGATACCTCCCATTCGACAAGGTTCGTGACAAGGACAGTCCTGCTTCTATATGTCTCCTCTGCGAAATTGCAGCATGGGCAAAGGATAACGGCATGACTCTCTACGACCTTCTCATGAAGATCTACCTCGACTACGGATTTGCATACCAGAACGCAATCTCAGTAACTAAGCCAGGAAAGAGCGGTGCTGACGAAATCAAGCAGATGATGGAAGACTTCCGCGCTTGTCCTCCTGCATCACTCGGTGGCAGCAAGGTTGTTTGCGTCAAGGATTACAAGACTCTCAAGCAAGTGGCTGATGGTGTTGAAACTGCCATCGACATGCCAGCAACAAGCAACGTACTCCAGTGGTTCACAGAAGACGGCACAAAGATTTCTGTTCGTCCTTCAGGCACAGAGCCAAAGATTAAGTTCTATGTTGAAGTGAAAGGCGAGATGGGTTGCCCTAAGTGCTACGACTCAGCTGTAGCAACTGCTAAGGAAAAAGTTGACGCTATCAAGGCTGACCTCAAGCTGTAATAACTTCGTACAATCATAATAAAACGCTTCATTACGGTAATGATTCGTAATGAAGCGTTTCTTTTTTACTTATGGCTATTCCAAATAGTTCAACATGACACTATTTGTCGTGTCTATTAGGGTTTAGTACGGAGTCCGTATTTCGAGGTAATTATCAATACTTGTCAATTCCTATCTCCTCGTTGGCATACTGCTCCATGATAAAATTCACAGCTGGCACCCACTCGCGTACGGTCTTATAAGGTTGTAATATTGTGTCATCAAATGACAGGCGTAAACGGTCGGCATTGATATGGTATTTGTCAACAAGGATATCTCTCACAGCTTTTGCACGAGCCTCAGCAAGATTCTTGTTATACTCAAGGTCCTCATCGTCTATGACATCAGGATGTCCAACAACAGCCAGACACACCTCTGGATTAGCACGCAGGAACTCTGCAACCTTTGTTATGTGCTTCATCTGGTTTGTATTAACATAGCTGAAACCGGAATAAAACGGAACGGTTGTCACCATCTGCTCTCCGAAACGTACTGTTTCCACGTAGTCCCCCGTGAAATCACGTAGCACAGGGTCAACGAAGATTTCACGTGGAGGCAAAGCAAAACGACGAAGTCCTTGTTTGTTCTTGAAGTGATAACGGAAGTTAACCATCAAGTCAACATAGAAATCGAGATGATTACCGTTTGACACACCATTATAATTGTTGTCAGTAGCATTAACCCTGCATTCTATGTCAAGATCCCACGGCTCGCTCAACTTTATAGCTGTCTGCACACCAATATGACCAGTGGCATATCCACCCCCCTCGCCATTTACAGGATAATACTTATCCCATTGCTTAACCTTATTGCTGAAACCGAATGTCTGAATGTATCCAGCACCTAATAATGCAGAGAATGTCATAGGACGATCATTATCGTATCCCATGAACAAGTTGGTTATGTTGAAAACACCAGACAAAGTTCCCGATGCACACATAAAGCCATATCGTCCATATATCTCAGGCAATGCACTAACCGCAGCCTTGCTCGCACGACTTGTCTGAGCATTCAATCCGCCAGTAAGTCGCAATCCTACGTATGGATTAAAGTTGTGACCTAACATCACATTAACACTTGGCAACTGATGGGTGATAAAGTCTGTCTTCACCGCATTCTCAGCCAACGACTGGCTGAATCCGACAGAGGCACCTACATACCAGTCTCCTCCCTTATGCACACGTGCATTCGACTGGGCATAAGAGGTGGAACAAGTCAAGGCAGATAGCAATAATATGAGATATTTTTTCATAAGATATTTCCTTTTACCATGCAAAATTAATACATAGCAGACAAAATAGCGAAAAAAAACACGGAAAAAAGTATTAATTCAACAAAAAGAGTTAACTTTGTATCGTTTTGGCCCGGTAGCTCAGTTGAATAGAGCGTCAGATTCCGGTTCTGCAGGTCATGGGTTTGAGTCCCATCCGGGTCACTTCTAGAGAACAAAACGTAACCCTTAACTCTTAACTAAAAACTCACCCCATCATTTCAAAAGCTCCCTACCTAATGGGTAGCGACCGTATGAAAGCGTGACTAAATGTCACGGTTTAGGAAGCGACCGAGCTAAGTCTCTTAGTGAGGTCGGGAATGTTGGGTGAAGGTCTTAAAACCCATAACCATGAATACACTTGACTTGACGATTATCATTCCCTTTTGCAACAACCGCGACACTATAGGACAGGTTCTCGACAGTATACGTCGCTCTTCTGCACAACCAAAGGAAATAATCCTGGTGGAAAACGAAGGCACGGACGGAAGCTATCAGTACTGCGAACAGTACATCAAGGACCAGAGCAACATCACACTCCTACGCGAAACCTTCCCTGGGTTCTCTGCAGCACGCAACAAGGGGCTCAAGTCATGCCGTACCGAATGGGTGTATTTCTTTGACCCAGATGACGACTTTGACCCAGACTATCTGCCATTCCTTGAGAATGTCAATGACGAGGGATACGATATCATAGCCACACCTATCAACATCATCAATGGCACAAAGGCTACTGTCAGCAACTTCTCGGTAAACATCGACCCGGCGAACCAGATTCTGCATCACACACTACGCACACCATCGCTCATTTTCCGTACAAATTACATTCGTGAAATCGGCGCATGGAACACATCATGCCGTATCTATTCTGACTGGGAGTTAGGCATACGAACTCTGTTGCACCAGCCATCTATTCTATGGTACACAGGCAAGGCATTCCACACCGTGCATATCAATCTCAAGCAAGAGGACGGGAAGTCAATATCTGACAATTACAAGAATGTCATAAGCACCATGACAACGGTACACAACCACCTGCACTCGTCAATCCTCCAACCTCTCAGCGAATACCATGCACAGCACCTGTCATGCCTCCCTGAGAACATTGAGAGTTATCTCCTGCCACTTTATTATCAGGCAGGCATACTTCTTGGAACATGCCTGAACAAAAAAACGACGATAGCAGCACAAACTGATGCAATCAACGCATTCCGTAAGGAAAACTTCCAGCCTACACTATGGCAGCACATCAAGTGCAACTGGTACACATTCCTCACACACATTGGTATCAAGAAAATGTGGAACAATTAAGTAATGGTAAAGTCCAAATAGTCCATTAGGACACAAAAACAAAATAATAACTCCCGATGATTGGATTCATCGGGAGTTATTATTTATCCTTTTACCAAAGCACCAAACAATCACAAATCCTTATGAGGGTACATTGCATCCCACCATGTGGAATCATCCTGTAACCATTTGGCGAACCATGCCCAGATTGTGTTTTGCCATTTGGTACGTTTCTGATATTCCAGAATCCAATGATTCTCTCCCTCTACAAGAACCATAGCTGTAGGGCGATTGAGGAGTTTGAGAGCCGTGTACATCTGTATAGACTCGCCAACAGGTACGTTTGTGTCGCCTGTACCATGTACGAATAGCAATGGGGTGTGTATCTTGTCTGCATTGAAAAGTGGCGACTGATCTATAAACAAATCCTTTCGTGTCCACGGATAGCTGTTTGCCATAGATGTCTGCGAGTAGCTATAACCCCAGTAGCCTTCGCCCCAATAACTTGTATGGTCGGATATTCCGGCATGGCTGACAGCTGCGGCAAAGATGTCTGTCTGAGTCTGCAGATACTGGGTCATGAAACCACCATAGCTGGCACCTATACACCCTATCTTCTTGGCATTGACGAAATCGTGTTCATTAGTGAACGCCTTTACAGTACCGATAATATCGTCGGCGATGTACTGTCCTGCCGTGTTGACATGCATGGCTGACCACTTCTGACCGAAACCTGTTGCGCCTCGTGGATTAACCACCAGCACCACATAACCAAGAGCCGAGTATGCCTGCTTAGCATAGCGACCGCCAAAAGTGCGTGATGTTGGAGAACATCCACCATAATAGTTCACAATCATAGGGTATTTATTCCCCCTCTGGAAATGTGGGGGGAGGTAATAAGTGCAGCATATTGAGTCGCCATCGGCATTCACCCAAGTATATGGATGGCATTCTCCAAGTTTCACGTCTGCAAGCTCACGTGCATGCACATCATCCACCTTTGTGGAACGTAATGTCTTGTTGTTAAGTGTATATAGGCGGTCTGCATTTGTTGCGCTCTGCGCATAATATGCAATAGTGCCGTTCTTTGATGCTATGGTGAATCTGCCCACCACATCCTCAGGCACATCTATCTTTTGAATCTTGCGAGACTTAGGATTCAGTCGGAAGAGGTTCTTGCAGTCCTTATCCTCAGCCGTGAAGTAAAGCATGCCATCGGCTACCGACCATTCCATTGACTGCACATTAGGATTGAACTGACGAGTGAGAGGAACGATATCGTCATAGTTGTCGGGATTAGCATTAAAGGCAGAAATACGTTGGTCTATATTACAAAGATAAAGCTGCATGTCGTAATTACTTGGCGTCTGCCCTTCTACAACATTCATGCCGATGCCACCAAGACACTCAGGCGAACCCATCAGCACTATCTGGCGTCCGTCAGGCGAGAATGAGCCTCCACTCAGGAAACCGTCACGCGACACAAGCGTGTCAAGATGCATAGTGCTTAAATCAAGCCTATAAAGTGTGGTGAAATCAGTAGGACGCATCTTGCTTGCATCGTACTCTGACTTCGTTATAAGTGCATATCTGCCGTCTTGAGAGATGTCTTGCAGGTGTACATTATGGAATCCAAACGTAAGAGGTGTTGAGATGCCTGACTTAAGGTCATATTTATACAAATTGTAACGGTCGCGCCAACCCGGCTGACGATCATCAGGAGTGACCACTTCAAACACACCCTTGTCTTCCTTCGGACCATCTTTCTTCACACTATAAATCACGAAATCCTCCGTCGGAGACATCGTAAACGAGCTCACAGGCACGTTTGAAGCAAGCTGTGTCTCAGTTTGTGTGGCAGGATCGACCGCAAAAAGTGTGTATCCTGGTCTTCCGTCGTTTTTCCTTGCAAGCAAATATTTGTTGGAACGTGGCATCCAACGTGAAGAGGAAACCGTTTGCTTAGTGCCGTCAGCAAGATTCCATAAATAGTTGCGACGCTGGTCGCTACCGTTGGTGTCAGTCTTTATCGTACTTCCAATAAGATATTTCCCATCAGGAGATATATTTGCGCCATTATAGATGGTGGTTGTAAGTACATCCGTAAGACTGTATGTTCGCTTTGCCCCAGAAACAAGACTGCCTATCGTGCATTTGTCGGCATCGACCTTTATGCTTATTGTGTCGCGCTTACTCTCGTCCGTCAGCACCTTCACCACCACTCTATGCGTGCTTGGCTGAAGCTTTGCCATACCACTTGTGACTTGCTTTCCATCAACATAGAGGCGATAGTCGTTGACACCTTTAATCTTTATGTATGCCGTGGCATAAGTATTGTTGGATATGGTGAAACCAACAAGATTGAGTGCATCACCCTGCGCAACTTTTGGCAATATACCATCTTTTAGAAGGGTTCCGTCTGCAACGGCATCAAGATTCATATCGGCATCCAACATGGACGTGCGACTGTATGCGGCAGAACTAACATCTTTCTCGTCTATCATGACAGGGCTGAGTACAGGATATGGACCAGCACACATCAATTCCTCCACAGGAACTTCATCAGCCCACGCAGCACTTCCTGCCATGAGCATTGTTATCGTCGATAATAATAGTCTTTTCATCATTACAAGTATTTTAATATGCCACAAATATACGTTATTTTATTTAATGTGGCACAATATGATGATGTATAATTTGAAAAAGTCGATGTTTTGGTTGCTAATTATCTCAAATACGCACCCTCCAAACGAGCTGGGTCAAGTCTCTTTGTGAGCCCGCTCAGGTCGCAAAATGAGCTGGCTCAACTCTCAACTTGAGCCAGCTCGTTTGGTCATCTGAGCCAGCTCAAATGACGATACTCCAGTAAGGGGGTGTTTTTCGTTATCTCAACAATTAAGTATTGGACAATATTTAGAACTAAGGTACGAGTACGAGACGTAGCCCGATGCTGAGGTTGCCACAGCCACCAAGCGTGATGCGGCAACGGTACGATACACGGCTGTAACACGCATAGGTGCCCCAGCCGCCGCCACGATACACTGGGGAAGAACCTGTATTAGGACCTGTAGGGTTTGTCTGTGAAGAGCTACTGTATCTACCGTACCTATCAGAACACTGCTCCCATACATTGCCTGTCATATCGTAAATACCAAGTTCGTTGGCTTGCTTTGTGCCGACTGGGTGAGTTTTGTGTCCGCTATTGTAGTAATACCAAGCCACATCATCAATGTTGTTACTGCCGCTGAATTTAGTATATAGGCTGTAAATTCCTCCACGTGCAGCAAACTCCCATTCTGCCTCAGTAGGCAGACGGAAATTCATACCAGTCATGGAGTTCAATTTAGAAATGAACTTCTGGCAATCATACCATGAAACCTGCTCTACAGGAAGATTGTCTCCTTTAAAATATGACGGATTGTCATCTGTTTCAAACAACCATAAGAATTTAACTTTTCCCATCACAGCTTTCCAAAGTGCCTGGGTCACAACGGTCTCCCCAATATAATAGTCACTTAATGTTACACGATGTACAGGTTTTTCCTTATCTTCTGCTTCGTTGTCGTTGCTGCCCATGAAAAATGTACCACCCTCAACAAAGCACATTTTGAATGACACGCCATTTACCGTGTATTCCTTTTTTATGATTTCTTGCTTCTTATCTATTTGCTCAACCTTAACAACGATTACATCATCATTCTCAATCCGTGTTTCATCATTATTACAATTACTTATCATATTAATATTCGTAAGATTCGTGATATTCGTGTTCAATTAAAACTCATTACTTTCGTGTTATAAGACGCAATTGTCATCTCGTATGTAAAATTACGAAAATTATTCAATTGAT
>JAZLHP010000028.1:0-3811 GCA_045616905.1 Bacteroidaceae bacterium | reverse complement strand
CTGACTCACCTGAGTCGTGAAACTGTTGCCCCAATGCGGAGTCGGTTGTTTGCCATTAGGCACCTGCTGAGGACCAAGTCCAGGAACAATGTACTCCGTTGTACCACTGGCAGAAAAACCTCGTGACAGCAGGAAAGCGTTGCCCGTGTAGGAACCTTGTACGCTTAATTCAACACTCGGCAGCAAGGCAGATTTTGCCGATGCCACCCCTTCTTCTGCAGCCTTCAATGCCACTTCGCTGACCTTGATGCGCTGACTCTGTTGGTCGGCAAGGTCAAAGAGCGACTGAAGACTCATCCTTTGCTGTGCACACACAGGTACACAGCAATTTGCCCCGACCATCATCGTGACAGCCAGAGCACAAAGAAACTTGTGATTGTTCATTAAAAATGTAAATGTATTGTTACAGTTCATTATTCGTTAGAATTATTCCTTCCCCCGGAAATACGAATAATGAACCGTCATGGCTCGGGCAAACCTCACGTTTGCCGCAATGCGCTACAAACCTCTCTGATTAGGGAACAAATCAGGAGAAGAATTTCGAGCACTATTAATTGCGAAATCCAAAATTTGGGTGCAAAGTTACTCATTTTTCTCTGAACATTCGCACATATTTAACACATTTAACATGAAAAAGGTGATAACACCTATATAGGGTATAGCACTTTGTTATCTACTCATCGTTTCGTGTGTCAATCGCATAATTAGCTGTCTAATGCTGTGTAGCGACTTGTAGCGAATCCTCGAAAATGGGAAGATCTTATAGACCTCCCCACTCCGTCAAAGCAGGTAAATAGTACAAGAATAGAATAGACAACAGGTAAAATAGTATTTTCTTACTCAGTAGAACTATTATATTTTGATGTATCTATTGTAACAGAACGTATCAGTATTGATATTCAGTATGTTGAGTTGATTAAGAGTCTGTAATAGTTGTAGCGAAAGCGTATTAATATGTATCAGAAGAGCACTCACTTTACCTGGATATCATAAAAAAAGCATAACATACAAAATTGTGTTTAAATTGGCTGTTTATCGCTTTTATTTAGTAAATTTGCACAGAATTTACAAATATCACACTTAAAATGATCTTAGAGGTACATTTGAACAATATATTCTCTCTTCGCTAAAAAAGATCCCATATGGCACATTACTTTGTTCCAACCCTTGTGTAGAACTCTGGCTTCTGCTGCATTATACACATCAACAAACAGAACTGACAAGCAAGGAATGTGTAGAGAAACTTTGTACCATTCTGCCTACTTATCGTAAAGGAACAATCAGCAAGACTATGGAACTCGACTTGCTGCAACGTATGTCACAAGCAATAGAGCGAGCAGAAAAGTTAGTTCCTTATGCTAATCCAAGCACAACGGTCTTTGAGTTTATCAAGGCGTTGGAATAGTAATTTTGACAATTGGTAATTGGCAAAATCCTAAAAATTGGTTATAAGTCCCAAATTTTAGGTATGCCATAATATAAATAATGTGAGTACCTTTGCGGTCGAATAATCAACCGCGACTTTTCTCACGCTCGACAATCGAAGCAAGCTTCATTGTTCTCGCTTAATCGAAAAGTTGCATCACGATTTTGCTTCGCATCGCGGCCCGGCAAAGCCGACCACCGCTAAATCGCTCTGCGAGGATTGCAAGCAACGTTGCACCGAAAATTAATTCAAATAGAATCATACAATTATGCAAGGTAATTTCACATTCCAAAACCCTACACGACTCCACTTCGGCAAGGAGTCGCTCGCAAAACTTAGTGACGAACTCAAGAACTATGGCCCTAAGGTGATGCTCACATACGGCGGTGGTTCAATCAAGAAAAATGGCATCTACGATCAGGTGGTGGCTGTCCTCAAGGAATCTGGCAAGACTATCATCGAAGAACCAGGTGTTATGCCTAACCCTACCATCGAGAAGGTGCTTGAAGGTGCTAAACTCGCAAAGGAGGAGAAGGTCGACCTCATTCTAGCTGTCGGCGGTGGTTCTACCTGCGACTATGCAAAGGCTGTGGCTGGTTGCGCTTACCAAGAGAAGGATGTTTGGCAGCACTATTTCCACAACTTCGGCGAAATGGATTGCCAGTGGATTCCTGTTGCTTGCGTCCTCACAATGGCAGGAACTGGTTCAGAGATGGATGCTTGTTCGGTAATCTCTTCTCACTCAGAGAACCGCAAGATGTTCTACTATTTCCGCAACCCAGACTTCTCTATCCTTAACCCAGAATTTACATTCACCGTTCCTCAGTATCAGATGGTTGCGGGCATCTATGACATCATGTCGCACATCCTTGAGCAGTACCTCTCTGACTCTGACGACAACACTTCCGACTACATCGCAGAAGGTCTTATGCGCTCACTTATCGTCAGCAGCCGCAAGGCACTCCAGAACCCACAGGATTACGAGTCACGTTCTAATATAATGTGGACAGCCACATGGGCACTCAACGGTCTTACCGCATGTGGCAAGTCAACCGACTGGATGGTTCACATGCTCGGTCAGGCAGTGGCAGCATACACCGATGCGACCCACGGTCACACACTCTCTGCTGTCAGTGGAGCTTACTATCGTTTCCTCATTGAGCATTCTGACGATGCAAAACATAAGTTCGAGCGTTTGGCAAAGGATGTTTGGGGCGTAGAAGGTGCTATCAATGGCCTTGAAACTATGGAGGCATGGATGCGAGAACTTGGCTTAGCCATGAACATTACCGATTGCGGAGCCAAGGCAGAAGACCTCGAAAACTACGCTGATGCTTGTCCTATCAACAATAGCGGCTACGTCACTCTCAACCGTCAGGATGTGATTGACGTTCTCAGACAGAGCTTATAAAAAATATGCAACAAATACATTTAGACACAATACAGCAGTTCAACGACTACAACGGGATGGAGACGCTTCATCCCCTTGTGAGCGTTATTCATGTCGATGACACTGAGCACATCAAGGAGTGCATGATGCACTATGGCTTTTATGCTATCTATCTGAAGGAGAACAAAGGTTGCAAACTATCCTACGGTCGTACGGAGTATGACTTCGATGAGATGACCATCACGAGTTTTGCACCAGGACAAGTGGTAACAGTAGAACCTAACCCAGAGGTGCCATTTGCAAAATACATCGGTTTGGCTTTCCATCCCGACCTTCTCAACCGCACTTCATTGGGCAAACAGATGAGCCGTTATGAGTTCTTTGACTACACCAGCAACGAAGCGGTTCACCTCTCTGCACAGGAAGTAGAAATCTTCAAGGGTGTTCTCTATATGATAGAGCAGGAACTGCATCACGCCATCGATAAGCACACACGCGAATTGGTTGTGAGCCACATCGAACTCCTTCTAAATTACTGCCTCCGTTTCTACGACCGTCAGTTCATTACTCGCGAAGAGATAAACCATAGTGTAGTGAAGAAATTCCTCTCCCTTCTCGATGATTACATCTCAGATAAGGCAGAACGTGAAGGTTTGCCAACAGTTGCATACTTTGCCGACAAGTGTTGCCTTTCCACCGGTTATTTCGGCACTTTGGTAAAGACAGAGACAGGGCGTACAGCCAAAGACCTGATCAATGATCGCATCCTCGCCAAAGCTAAGGAGTTACTATCCATCTCCTCCCCTCGGGGAGGCAGGGAGGGGGCCTTATCTGTAACCCAAATCAGCCAACGCCTTGGCTTTGAATATCCACAACACTTCGTCCGCTTCTTCAAAGCTCTGACAGGAAAGACTCCTACACAATGGAGAGCGGCATGATAGCATAAGCAATGTACCATTTGCGATGTAAAAAATGATAGAACTCAGCTAAATTTT
>JAZLHP010000027.1:0-5901 GCA_045616905.1 Bacteroidaceae bacterium | reverse complement strand
ATGTATCGGATATGCTAAAAATGATGTTACATTCACTACAAAGTATTTTGTCCAGAAAGAACTTGACATACGTGGTTCACGCAATGCTATGCCACAGGATTTCCGTGCTGTCATACATTATCTTGAGGGAGGCAATTGTCCTGTTGACTTGCTCATAAGTAAGGAAGTGTCACCAGAAGTGGCTTATGACGCAATGAATGAATGGATGGAATCACCAGGTAAGGTGTTCCGTATATTAGTGAAGATGAATTGAAACGAAAACGATAACGAAAACTATATTCGATAAATCGATAAGTCGAAACAAAATCTTAAACCAAACAGAGTTTATAATGCATAGAATATCAGTAACTATCAAGTCATTATCATTGCTGCTATTAGTGACGGTGCTGTCTCCTTCGTTCTTGTTTGCCCAGACAGAAGAATCCATCACAATAAAGCAGTTTAACAATGTGTGGAGTGCAGACAACGGCGATGGAACATATACAAATCCAGTCATTAATGCAGATGCTCCAGACATTGATGTTGTGCGTGTCGGCGACACGTATTATATGGTCACTACCACAATGTTCGTGTTTCCCGGTGCAACCATATTTAAGTCTAAAGACCTTGTTAATTGGGAATTCTGTGCAAACCCACTTACAAAGCTTGGAGATGGTGATGGATGGAATCTTCTCAATGGCAAGAATTTCTATTCCCGAGGACAGTGGGCATCAAGCATCAAGTATCACAATGGAAAATTCTATATTCACTTCATAGCATTTGGCGACCAGGATAAGGGTTTTGATGGTGGAGGCTATCTGCTTACTGCTACCGACCCCGAAGGTGAATGGACAATGAAGAAAGTGGATGGATATTACGACAATGGAGTGCTATTTGATGACGGACCAAATGGTGACGGCAACACATATATTGCATACGGCATCAATGAGTTGCGTGTGTCGCAAATTGATCCAGATACATGGAAGGCAAAGAAAACGGAGATTTTCTACACGACGGATAAAGGATGTGAAGGTTGCCACATGTATCATATAGGTGATTATTATTATATATATGCCACGTATAATTCAGAAGCCTCCCAAACAATATTCCGTTCAAAGAATCCTATGGGACCTTACGAAGAACACAATGGCAGAATATTTAATTATAACCGCATACACCAAGGCGCGCTTATTGACACTCCTACTGGTGAATGGTGGACTCTGTTGTTCAGGGATGCAGGGTCTATAGGTCGTATTCCTTACCTTGAACCTGTCAAGTGGGTTGACGGATGGCCTGTTCTTGGTAATAATGGCATAGACGTGAGTAAGAGCTCCGCAAAATACCGTAAGCCAAATGTGGGTAAGGAATACCCAAAGACTTATCTTATCACTAATGATCCATTCTCTCAGCCAAAACTCGGCATTCAGTGGGCATGGAACCACAATCCCATGACATCGTTTTACTCATTGACTGAACGCCCTGGGTATCTTCGCCTGAAAACCAATTATAAGGCAACAACTCTCACTCAAGCACGTAATACTCTTACACAGCGCATAGTAGGATATAGTCCAGAAGGAACATCATCAGCCAATGTCAAACCAAACTATGGTACGGCGAAATTCGATGTCAGTGGCATGAAGAATGGTGATGTGTGTGGTCTTTGTGTGTTCCAAGAGAACTATGGTTACATCGGAGTGAAGATGGAAAATGACAAGAAGTATATAGTGCAGTATATCAATGATTTTGATAGCAAAACACTTGCAGAGACTAAGGGCCCTGAGTTGACATCTGACATCGTGTATCTGCGTGCCGTGTGTCGTTTAGGTTCTGACATGGCATATTTCTATTATAGTCTTGACAATAAAAAGTACACTAAACTGGGAAACAACCTCAGTATGGTATATACTCTGCGTGTGTTTATGGGTAACCGTTTTGGACTCTTCAATTACAGGACAGGTTCAAAGCTTGGAGGTTATGTGGATATAGACTGGTTTACTACAGAAGGAGGAACATTCGAAGAAGAAAATTACTATACTGAAGATTATCTTTATCCTGATGGCAAAACCGATGGCATTCAGGATGCTTCAGTTGCTGCATCTTCCGGAAAACCAGAGTACTACTCTTTATCAGGTGTTAGACAGGCATCGCCACAACATGGTTTCAACATTGTCAGATATCCTGACGGCACCACTAACAAGGTTTTCTATGGTAAATAAGAATGAAGACGATAATTTGATAACCCGAATAATAGGCAGTTCGAAAAATCAATAACTCAAAAGAACAATAACTCAAAAATCTCAAAATGATAATCAAAACTATAAAAACACTGCTCGCCACAGTTGCTCTCATGTCGTTTTGTTCAGTAAATGCACAAGAGAAAGAACTTCCCACAATGGGTTGGAGTTCATGGAACACTTATGGATTTCAGATAAGTGAGTCAATTATAAAGTCACAGGCATTGGCAATGAAAGACAAGGGATTTCTGGATGCCGGATACGAATACATAAATATTGATGATGGATATTTTGGAGGTCGCGACAGCAATGGTAAACTGCTTATCCATCCTACCCGTTTCCCCAATGGAATGAAACCCGTAGTTGACTATATACACGACTTAGGTTTCAAGGCAGGCATCTATTCTGATGGAGGTCACAATACATGTGCGTCATACCACGGAGGAGATAAGATAGGAGAAGGTGTTGGCCTGTATGAGCATGACCAGCAGGATTGTGACTTGTTCTTCAAAGAACTTGATTTTGATTTTATTAAGGTTGACTTCTGCGGAGGCGTTGACTACCACAATAACGAGGGACTCAATCTTGATGAGCGTAAGAGATACACCGAGATACACAATGCCATTGTAAATACTGGCAAGAAAGGAGTCCGCATGAACGTATGTCGTTGGGATTACCCTGGCACATGGGTTAACGATGTGGCAACCTCATGGCGCACCACAGGCGACATATATTGCAGCTGGGAATCAGTTCGTAACATTATCAAGGAAAATCTTTATCTGTCTGCATATTGTCAAGACGGACATTACAATGACATGGACATGCTGGAAGTAGGACGTGGATTAACCACCGACGAAGATTGTACTCACTTTATCATGTGGTGCATTATGTCATCTCCATTGCTCATTGGTTGCGATGTCAGCAATCTTTCATCAATCTCAGCATCATTGCTCAAGAACAAGGAACTTATTGCTCTCAATCAAGACAAATTGGGAATACAGGCATACGTTGCAGACTACATAAACGAGTGCTATGTGCTTGTCAAAGACCTTGAGACATTGCATGGTGACACACGTGCCATTGCTGTTTATAACCCTACCAACGTAAGAAAGAACATAACAATAGACCTTGAAAAACTTGAACTCGGTGGTAAGGTGGCACTTCGCAACCTCTATTCAAAGAAAGATTTGGGAGAGTTCGAAGGAACCTACACCCTTACGCTTCGCCCACACTCTTCCATGGCACTTAAAGCCGTTACAGACAATCGTCTCGAACGTGTCATATATGAGGCAGAAACTGCATTCGTGGAAGATTACCAAGAGATTAAGTATGCTCAGACAGCCAAATATGTTGACAATGCAAGCATGAGTGGTGGCTACCGTGTTGAATGGCTTGGCAATGGCAAGTCAAACGGTCTCAAATGGCTTGATGTGTACAGCCAGACAGGAGGTGAGTACAAGATGACTGTCGCATACGTTTCTGGCGAAAAGCGCAGCATTTTCGTTGATGTCAATGGCAGCGATGTGGCATCTATGAAAGACCTCAACTCTGGTGCTTGGGATAAGGTTGCTACGAACTCGGTGAAAGTGAATCTCAAGAAAGGTCACAACACCATCACCCTTTACAACAAGAGTGCATGGATGCCAAATATTGATTACATGTCGCTTGAACTCGTCACACCACTTGAAGACACCTCTGGCATTAATGATATAGATGCATGTGGGTCAGATGCGCAATATTACACACTGTCTGGAACTAAAGTGAAAACTGCTAAGAAAGGTGTTAATATCGTAAAAAGGAGTAATGGTACAATAAAAAAGCAAATCATTCGTTATTAATATAATATAATGTATAAACGGTTGATGGTGAAAAGTCAGCAAAAACTAATAAATTATATAACTATCTAATTATATTAACTTACAATCATGAAAAAAAGATTATCCGTGTTAACGGCGTTATTTGGAATGTTTGGTTGTGCAGTTGATGCACAAGAGATTACGTTCTACACGCCATCCACAGTCAGAGTGGTAAAGTCAGCACCAGACACAAGTAAAGAGACAGGATTGTCGCTTGTAGTTACAGCAAAACCAGAGGCGGTGAAAGTGGCAAAGAAGACATCTGGCGATGTCACCACCTATACCACATCTGCCCTGACTGTTACAGTTGATACGAAAAACCAGAAAGTGACATTTGCCGACAACAAGGGCCGCCAGCTCATGCAGGAAGGCTCTGTTGCATTCACACCAATAACAAGCGGACCAGACGAAGGACGCTATAAGGTTAAGCAGTCGTTTGTGCTGGAAAAGGACGAACCGATATATGGTCTAGGACTCCTGCAGAACGCAAAGATGAATCAGAGAGGTGAGCATCGTCTCATGATGCAGTCAAACCTCGAGGACTATTCTCACTTCTTCCAGAGTCAGAAAGGATATGGAGTGTATTGGGACAACTATTCGCCAACCCGAATCGACGATGGAGCAGAACTCATGCTTGAGTCACAGGTCGGCACAAAGGTTGATTATTATTTCATGTATGGAGGAAATGCCGACGGTGTGATTAAGGAAATGCGCAATTTGTCGGGCAAGGTGCCAATGCTACCATTGTGGACATACGGTTTCCACCAGAGTCGTGAGCGCTATAAGAGTTCCAAAGAACTTCTTGAGGTTGTTGACACATACCGCAAGACAGGAGTGCCATTGGACGGTATCATACAGGACTGGCAGTACTGGGGAAACAACTATCTGTGGAATGCAATGGAATTTCTCAACGAAGATTTCTCCGATTACAAGCGAATGATAAATCATGTCCACGAGTCAGGCGCCCACATGAGCATCAGTATCTGGGCAAGCTTCGGTCCAAACACCAAGGCATTCCGCGAACTGCAGCCAAAGGGGCTCCTTTACGATTTCCAGACATGGCCACAGAGCGGACTCTCACAATGGCCTCCACGCAAGGACTATATGAGTGGAGTGCGATGTTATGACCCTTACAGTCAGGAGGCACGCGACATCTATTGGAACAATCTCAAACGTCTGTTCGATGCAGGTGTAGATGCATGGTGGATGGACTCTACCGATCCAGACCATATTGATTTTCAGGAAAGCGACCTCGATCAGGTGCGACCAATCACTAACCCTGTGACAGGAAAGGATTTCATGGGCTCATGGCGCATGGTCCGCAATGCGTTCCCACTTTGTACCGTACAAGGTATATACGAAAAACAGAGAGCTACTGACGAAAGCAAGCGCGTGTTTATCCTTACTCGCAGTTACTTCGCAGGACAGCAGCGCACAGGTGCCAACACATGGAGTGGCGATGTCAGCTCGTCATGGGACAGTTTCCGCAAGCAGGTGCCAATATGCCTCAACTACACCCTCACAGCCAATCCAAATGTCAACACTGACATAGGCGGATTCTTTGCAAATGCATATAACAAGCGTTCACAGGACAACACCGCCACAAAGAACCCTCTTTATCAGGAACTATATGTGCGCTGGATGCAGTTCGGTCTCTTCTGCCCTATGATGCGTAGTCATGGCACTGAGGTTTACCGTGAGCTCTACTATTTTGGCAAACCAGGCGAACCAGTGTATGATGCACTCCTCTCTGCTGTCAAGATGCGATATGAGATAATGCCATACATCTATAGTCTCAGTTGGCAGGTGAGCCACAACGACGATTCGTTTAT
>JAZLHP010000026.1:0-2739 GCA_045616905.1 Bacteroidaceae bacterium | reverse complement strand
GCCTGAATATCCGCGTCCTCAGATGGAACGTGATCTTTGGATGAATCTAAATGGACTCTGGGACTATGCCATCACATCAAAGGATTCAGATTGCCCTAATTCATTTCAAGGAAAAATTCTTGTACCATTTGCCATTGAATCATCACTGTCTGGTGTTGGTAAAAGAGTAAAGGCAGATGAGTCTCTGTGGTATCAGCGCACATTCTCTCTTCCTTCAAAGTGGAAAAACAAGCGTGTGCTTTTGCACTTCGGTGCTGTGGACTACAAGGCAGAAGTTTGGATTAACGGAGTCTTGGCATGTACACATGTAGGTGGATACACTGATTTTTCAGTTGACATCACACCTTACCTAAAAGGGCGTACGAACCAAAAGTTGAATGTACGCGTATGGGACCCTACAAATGAAGGTTCCCAGCCTCGAGGCAAACAGGTGAATAATCCGGAAGGTATCTGGTACACTCCAGTCACCGGAATATGGCAGACCGTATGGCTGGAACCGGTTTCTGAACATTACATAAAAGGATTGCGCATCACTCCCGACATTGACCGTCAGGTTCTCATCGTAGAGTCTGAACTGCAGGATGCAAAAAACGAGACTTTGTCCGTCAGCGCATTCGATGGCACAGAAATAGTAGCAACTGCAGAAGGCGCAACTAAGGTGGAACTCAAAATGCCAAAGAACATGAAGCTATGGACACCCGACAATCCATTCCTATATACATTGAGCATCAAGCTCATGAACGGAAAGAAAATAGTTGACGAACTGTCCAGTTATGCCGCAATGAGAAGCATCAGCAAGGAAAGAGACAAAAGCGGAATTCTCCGTCTTTGTCTAAATCATGAACCTATCTTCATGTTCGGACCTCTTGATCAAGGTTGGTGGCCTGATGGACTCTATACGGCACCAAGTGATGAGGCTCTGCTTTATGATTTACAAAAGACAAAGGACTTTGGCTTCAATATGATACGCAAACACATCAAAGTTGAGCCTGCACGCTGGTACACTTATTGCGATAAACTCGGTATAATGGTCTGGCAAGACATGCCAAGTGGTGATAAAAATCCAGAGTGGCAGAACCTGCGCTATTTCGATGGCAAGGAATTCATCCGTTCGGCTGAGAGTGAAAATGAATACATAAAAGAGTGGACAGAGATTGTCAACCAACTCTACAATTATCCGTGCATTACCGTATGGGTTCCGTTTAATGAAGCCTGGGGACAATTCAAGACTGCCGAAATTGCAACCTTGACCCACAAACTTGATGCTACACGTCTGGTTAACTCAGCCAGTGGCGGTAATCACTACAGGAATGTTGGCGACATTCTCGACATACATCACTACCCGGAACCAGCCATGATGCTGTTTGATAAGGATAAAGTCAATGTGTTAGGAGAATACGGAGGCATCGGACTTGCTCTCAAAGATCACCTTTGGAAACCTGACCGAAACTGGGGATATGTACAATACAAAACTTCGGATGAAGTTACAACTGAATATCTTCGTTATGCCAGTATGCTAAGAACACTCATCGACGCAGGCTATTCTGCTGCAGTATATACCCAAACAACAGATGTCGAGATTGAAGTAAATGGTCTGATGACGTACGACCGGAAAGTCATAAAGGTTAACGAACAGCAGATTAGTAATGCTAATCATAAACTTTGCCAGAGTCTTGCTGGTAAATGAAGAGTCAGATTATTCGACAATGCAAATCCCAACTCAGCCTATTTAGCTCACACGCAAAACGCAGTGTATTCAATAAGACCAAAAGACATCATCAACTTTAGTCGGTTCTTGGACATTTGCTATTTATGGCGCAGGAGTAACTGATACCATGTTACCTTATATTCGCCTGGAGGGCGATACAGCGAGCGTAGCGAGCGGTCAGTAACTGGGGGCAACGCCCTCAGAATATGGCAGCCAACAAGTACACGTGCATAGAGGGCACTACGGTGCTCCAAAACAGAGAAGCTTTTGACTTATTAGAATCAGCGTTTTTCTTTAAAGAAGTTTTGCATCAGTTCAAGGCACTCCTGCTCCATGACGTGCATCGTAACCTCTGTTTTCGGATGCAGAGCCTGTGGAGCAAAGCGTTGGTAACCCCGCTTCTCATCACTGCAACCAAACACAACACGCGACACTTGTGCACACGACAAAGCACCAGCACACATCACGCACGGTTCCACGGTAACGTATATCGTACAACCCTGCAAATATTTTCCTCCTAAAAAATCAGTTGCAGCAGTAATGGCAAGCATTTCTGCATGAGCCGTCGGGTCGTGCAAGACCTCTGTCATATTATGCGCTCTGGAAATAATTTTCCCATTGCACACTATCACCGCTCCGATTGGTATTTCGCCAGCATCATACGCAGTCCTCGCCTCAGCAAGAGCCTTCTGCATAAATTCCTCGTCCTTTGTCATAATACTTTATAAAAAACACGTACAACCGTACAACCGCACAACCGTCAAGTTTCGCAAGACGAACTTGCGAAACTCTTGAATTTATTCAAATGTTGGTTTTACGAATTTCCAAGCATGAACATAGGAATCTTCACTCTTTCCGAAAGATCGGCGCGCTATAGTGAATTGCTCCTCTGAAATATACTGCTCTATGAGCTCGTCGTTGTTTGAGACAAGCTTCTGAGATGAAACTAATTTTCTCTTTCCCTCTTCTCTTGAGAAATAGAAAGCATAGCACCCTTTATCAAGTTCGGTCTTGCTTGCAAGATAACCATC
>JAZLHP010000025.1:0-25265 GCA_045616905.1 Bacteroidaceae bacterium | reverse complement strand
CCCTAATAAACTTTGATTCCTTTAAATCTTTTTATGATTTGGTATTTGCACTTATTTGACTTATTTGCAGATGTTTGCAGATAGTTACTTCAAATTTTATCAAAAGAAATCAGAGCGTATAAAGCGTGGTGGAGTTCTACGTTTATGCGTTATTGTAGGTAAACTGAATTTAATCAAAATTGCCTTATCGGGTTTCTATGGCACTCAGGAATTGAACAAAACCAAATGGATAATTGGTTTCCTAAATGTACCCCTACGTATCATGTCCTATTCTTGGTTTTGTTTCCATCCTATTTTTATAAATCATAGGAGTTTTATGTTTTTAGACTCATAACAATACCGTTTTTTAGTATTATAAAAAAGATTTTTGTTTGTTTAGCATTCACAATTTATTTATTCTAAAATCAATTAATTATGAAAACATTAAAGTATTTTGCAGTGGCAGCTATTGCCATTATCTTTGCTTCGTGTGGAAGTAAGGAAGAGAAATTCGAAGTAACTGTTTACGACACAAATGTTGGCGGAGCGTTGTCGGAATATTTTTCCTTAGAGGATAAAACTTACATATATGAAGATATTAACTACCCATATTCTGGCAAAATTATAGTTGAACTAAAATGCATTAAACCTTTGCCTGAAAATTTGGCAGCACACTTCTGTCTTGATATTTTTGATAAAGATGGTGTTCTTATTTGTTCAGATAACGATGTGGATTATGATAATCATCAAGAACTGAATCAAGCATCTCCTGGTCAAGTTGTTTCTGTAACAGTACTGGGAGGACGAAGAGAAGGTATTCCTGCCAAAATAAGATTGTCATCTATAGTTGAAGAGGTCAACGAAGACGAAACATACTCTTCAAATGATACTGATGAAATTGAAGAATCAAATGATAATGAACCTACTTATACCGAAGAGGAACTTGCAGAAATGATTGATGAGTATGAAGCATTGGTAAATAAGTTTATTGAGAATCAGAAAGCGGGAATGGATATCATCACTAACAGCAACTCTTACGAAAAGGCCGAAAAAATCTACGAAAAAATACGAAACTCAGGGAATGAGTTATCCTCTGAGCAAGATGGCATGCTCGATGATCTTCATTCCACATTGGGAAATGCATATTTATTTGGTGCCCACTAATAGGCATCAGAAATAATCATTGGTTCAACAAAATCTCCATTATTTTTTGACACAATGATATTTAATTTGACCCGAAGATTTCTTCGGGTCTATTTTTATACTCTAACAAATAGGCTACAGTTTAGATAAGGCAACGTTTCTCATCCTAAAGGCTTTCTCCTCCATTTATGTGTTCGTTATGTGTTCGTTATGTGTTCGAAATGTGATAAATGAACACATTTGTTGTAAATTTGTAATAAATACCAAATTCATAAAACGAGGGGAAGGCATAGAATGCCGCCTTGTCCATGAAAAAGTTGAATTAGTGTAGGGTTGGTGCAGGCTTAGTGCAGGGTTAGTGCAGACTTAAAAGCAACTCTACACTGGTCGTAAATCGTTGATATTAAAAATGATAAGCACCTGTTTTGCTCGTCTGGTGTAGGGTTGACAGAAAAAATATAAGGCAATTATATAGAACTTGTATAGAACTTGGCTTACGTGCCTTCTGCACTTATGTTTTTTATGGACGGTCGTTCCTCCCTAAAATTATCTTCAATTTAACTTCAATTTAACTTCAATTTATCTTCAATAATTGCAGAAACATTGCAGAATAATTGCAGATAATTTCTTCTGGAGAAGCGTGCTCTTTTGATTGTTAATTATCATAGGAATCGCAACGATGAGAGCGAAGCGTCCAACACAACAAAAGACGCAGTCTTAAATAATATGAAACAAAATAGTAAATAGATGCCTGATTTAATCCTTAATAAAGGATGTGACTTATCCCTTATAAGGGACAGAATTCATCCCTTATAAGGAATGAGAGTCATGCCTTATAGGGGTGGGAGTCAACCCTAATAGGTGGTCTTTTCCGTACATGCGGAATTGGTGAGGCATCAGCATTCATTCGTTTATTCCGTAGGGGTGGAAAAGCATTTCCGTCAGCACGGAATTGGCATGCGTCTTGCTATTTCTCTACACGTTGCTTCATCGTGGGCAAGTTGTTGGCTTAGTTGCTCGAGGGTGTCGAACTTGCGCTCGTCTCGCAGACGTTTGATGAAGTCTATGCGGAGGGTGCTGCCGTAGAGGTCGCCGTGGAAGTCGAATAGGTGTACCTCGATGCTGCGGTTGTTGCCATTGTTGAGGGTAGGTCGTGTGCCTATGTTGAGCATGCCGTAGCGTGTGCCGTCTGCCATGCCGATGCGTACCATGTAAACTCCGTCGGCTGGCACTATCTTTTCTGCATCAGTTGCAACGTTGGCTGTGGGGTAT
Source organism: Bacteroidaceae bacterium (assembly GCA_045616905.1). Taxonomy (GTDB): domain Bacteria; phylum Bacteroidota; class Bacteroidia; order Bacteroidales; family Bacteroidaceae; genus Minthosoma. The sequence goes on along the minus strand of JAZLHP010000025.1, from coordinate 22,871 downwards.
CCAATCTTGCGTCCGTTCTGGAAACCTGTAACTACGTTTCCGTGTATGAAATAATTGTATCCTAAAATTTTTTGTGCGGTGCTGACATCGCCTTCTGCTAATGTTCTGCGCACTGAGGTTGATGACAGCTGTATGCCGGTTTCGGTAAGCTGGTCGTTGAGCAACACTTCCAAGCCTATCTCTTTGCCGTGGCGTACGTAGTCGTCGAATCCCTCATTACGGTCATGGCCGAAGTGATGGTCGTAGCCGATGACAAGTGCTTGCACGTTGTAAATGTCATGAAGAATGTTCTTCATGAAGTCATGGGCACTCATCATTGATTGTTCTCGGGTGAAGTTGAGCAGGGCAACTGCGTCAATGCCTGTTGCACTGAGCAGATGCAGTTTCTCATCGCGCGTGGTGATGAGTTGCGTATGAAAATCTTCTCTGATGGTTTTCAACGGATGCTCTCCGAATGTTATGGCTGCTGTCTTAAGTCCACGTGCCTCTGCCACTTGCTTGACTTTTTCCAACAGAAAACGATGACCACGATGGACTCCGTCAAAGAATCCTATCGTAGCAGCAACGGGCTCTGGGTTATATGTGTGGTTGCTTAGTGTTATCAAGAGAGGGTAGAGTTTGGTGGTTAATGTTTAGAGTTTAGAGTTGAGGTAGGGTGGCTGATTAAAAGAACATGTATGCTATGGCAATAGCTGCTATGACGCCTGCAAGGTCGGCGAGGAGTCCGCACGTGACTGCATAGCGGGTGTTCTTGATTCCTACGCTACCGAAATAGACAGCGAGGATGTAGAAGGTGGTGTCGGTGCTGCCCTGGAATATGCAGCTGAGTCTGCCGGCGAAGGAGTCGGCTCCGAAGGTGGTCATGGTGTCAACCATCATGCCGCGTGCTCCGCTGCCCGAGAGGGGCTTCATGATGGCTGTAGGGAGTGCTGACACGAAGTCGCTGTTCCCTCCGCATGAGTCAACCATCCAGTTGATACCGTCGGTGAGCAACTCCATGCCTCCACTGGCACGGAACACGCCAATGGCAACGAGGATTGCCACGAGGTATGGTATGACGCGGATGGCGGTCTGGAATCCGTCTTTGGCTCCTTCGATGAAGGCGTCGTACACGTTTATCTTCTTGCGCATGCCGGCTATGATGAACATGAGAATGATGCTGAACAGGATGATGTTGGCTACCATGGTGCTGACGACATCCATGGTGTCTTTGTCGAGCTGGCTCATTCCCCATATTATACCTGCGACGACTGCACACAGACCTCCGAGTGCTGCGAGAAGGACTGGCTGGAGCAGGTTGATGCGCTGGTATATGCTTACGGCAATGATGCCGGCAAGGGTGGCTATGGTGGTGGCAAGGAGTATTGGCACGAAGATGTCGGTAGGTTGGGCTGCTCCCATCTGTGCACGGTAAACCATGATGCTGACTGGTATGATGGTGAGTCCTGATGTGTTGAGCACGAGGAACATGATCATCGGATTGGATGCCGTATGCTTGTCTTTATTGAGTTCCTGCATTGACTCCATTGCCTTTAGGCCGAGTGGTGTGGCTGCATTGTCAAGTCCTAACATGTTGGCTGCCACGTTCATGAATATGTGTCCTGTGGCTGGATGGCCTTTGGGTATGTCGGGAAACAGGCGTGTGAATAGTGGGCTCAACATGCGGCTGAGGGCATTGACCATGCCGCCTTTCTCGCCTACTTTCATCACTCCCATCCATAACGACAGGACTCCTGTGAGACCGAGGGATATCTCGAATGCGGTCTTGGAGTTGTCGAAGGTGCTGTTAATCATGTCGGCAAACACACTGGTGTTGCCAAGGAAGCACTGGACAATGGCACATACTGCTGCTATAAGGAAAAAGGCTATCCAGATGTAATTTAATACCATGAGGGGTGAAGGTTGAGGGTTGAAGGATGAGGGAAGTATTTGGCTTCCTTATCAATATCGACTCATAACTGCACGCGTTCTACGGTCACTTCTTCTTTAAGAAACATAGCTGCACATTCACGGAATTTGGTGCGTGATTCGGTGGTGAAGTACTGGCAGGTTCCACCTGTGGTGACGTGGTTGCGCATGTCATCGTGACGGTTGAGATAGTCTTCAAGGCTCTCTGCTATGTACTTGCCTTGAGGGATGATGGTGACATTGTCGGGGCAGTATTTCTTTATCTTGTCGAGAAGAAGGGGGTAGTGGGTGCATCCGAGGATGATGGTGTCGATGAGTGGGTCTTTACTCATGAGCTTGCTGATGCTGTCTTTCACGAAGTAGTCGGCACCGGGTTTGTCGAACTCGTTGTTTTCGACGAGTGGCACCCACATGGGGCATGCTTGTCCTACGATGGTGCTGCCGGGGTGGAGTTTCTCTATCTCGAGCTTGTAGCTTTCGGAGCGTACCGTGCCTTCTGTGGCAAGAACTCCGATGTGGCGAGTGTGTGAAAGTGTGCCAACGACTTCTGCCGTTGGGCGTATGACTCCGAGCACACGGCGGTCGGGTGCATTGGTTGGCAGGTATTCCTGCTGGATGGAGCGCAATGCCTTTGCGGATGCGGTGTTGCAACCGAGTATGACGAGAGGGCAGCCCATCTGGAAGAGCTTGCGTACTGCCTGAAGGGTGAACTCGTAAACGACATCGAAAGAGCGCGTGCCGTAAGGAGCACGCGCATTGTCGCCGAGGTATATGTAGTCGTATTTGGGCATACGATGGCGTATGCCGTCAAGTATGGTGAGACCGCCGAATCCGGAGTCGAACACCCCAATAGGACCTGATGTGAGACTGAATGGCATAATCACTTAACCCCGAGTTTTGTGAGAACTGCGTCTGTGCAGTCTTCTGCTTCGCCATCGCCATTGATGTATGGGTAAGCATTGGCGTCGGTGTTGAGGACATAGGCATAGCTGTGTTCCTTGCCTACGGCTGTGATTGCGTCCTTGAGGCGCTTGTGTACTGGCTCCATGAGGTTTGCCTCTGCCTTGGTGAGCAGCTCCTGTGCTTCTTTCTTGAACTGGATGCTCTGTTCCATCAGGAGCTGGAGCTCCTTCTGGCGCTTCAGCATGATGTTCTCAGGGAATGTCTGCTGACCGTCGATGTATTCTGCAAATTTCTTGGAGAAGTCTTGCTCTGCACGTGTCATTTCCTCGTCGTATGTCTTTTTCAGTTCTGCAAGGCTCTGCATTGCCTGGTCGTATTCTGGCATTGCCTTCATCACTTCATTGTATGACATGTAGCCGAAGTGCTGTGACTGGACGATGACTTGTGGTGCTGGTGTGGCTGCTTGATTTGAAGCAGTAAGCTCTGCTTCCTGTGCATGAATGCATGCACAGGAAAGCAGAGCTATGAGTGTTAATATCTTTTTCATTGTTGGTTTATTTTGCTCCTACCTTTGTCTTTACCTGACTGGTGATGTCTGTTGCTCCTGCACCGATGTATGGGATGCTTGCTGCATCGAGGATGTAAGAGTATGAACCTGCTGCGCCTACTTCCTGCACTGCCTTCATGACTTTATCCTGAATCTCACTCATCTTCTGCTGGTAAACCTTCTGGAGTTCCTGCTCACTTGTCTGGCCGAACTGCTGGTACTCCTGATATGCTTTCTGGAGTTCCTGCTCACGGTACTGCTTGAGTGTCTCAGAGAGTGTGGCTGCTTCTTTCTCGTATGCCTCGCTCTTTGCCTTGAGGTCAGACTCCTTGCGCTGGAGTTCATCCTGGAACTGCTTCTGAAGGTTCTGGATTTCAGTCTGGAGTGCTGTGTATTCTGGCATTCCCTGAACGATTTCTGCTGAGTTTACGTGTGCAATTTTCTGTGCGAACATAGTCATTGGCAATGCCATGAGAATCGCAATGATGATCTTTTTCATTTTTCTTTCTACTTTTATTATTATTAATTATTGTCTTTTTTACTTTTTGCGAGGATATTTATGTGTTGGATCAGTATGAGTAACCGAGCTTCTGCAACACTTCTTCGCTGATGTCAATCTTTGGTGATGCGTAGATGATGTTTCCACCTGATGCGCGGTCAAGTACTAACTGGTAGCCCTTCTGGTCGCAGATGTCCTTTACGGCATTGTATATCTCGTCCTGTATTGGTGAAAGGAGACTCTGGCGCTTCTTGAAAAGCTCGCCTTCGCTACCGAAATATTTCTTCTTAAGGTCGCTTGCTGCCTTCTCCTTTGCCATGATGGCTTCTTCTGTCTTTGTCTTTTGTGCGTCGGAGAGGAATACTGACTCCGACTGGTATTTCTTGTACATGGTTTCAGCTTCGGTAAGCAGGGCCTCTACTTCGCCTTCCCATTTCTTGGATACCTGATTGAGCTGTTCGTTTGCTCGTTCGTATGCTGGCACATTCTTGAGGATGTATTCCATGTCAACGAGGGCGAATTTCTGTGCGTTTGCGGCTACTGAAGCCACCATTACCATGAGCGAAAGAATTATTTTTTTCATGTTCTTGTTTGTTTTAGTTCAACACAAAGTTTTTTATTGATACGAACTGTTGTTTTTTTAAGTTCGATGCAAAGTTATGGCTTTGTTATTAAATGATTTTGGAGTTTCCTCTATTATGATAGGGGATTTTCCTAAAACGGAGGGGGAGAATCAGAACTCTTGTCCGAGTACGAAGTGGAACTGGCTGCCGCTATAGCTCTTGGAACCGTTGATGTTGTCGAATCCGTATGCCCAGTCGATACCCATCATACCAACCATTGGAAGGAAGAGACGGACACCAAATCCGGCAGAGCGTTTCATGTCGAAAGGATTGAACTTCTTGACATCAGACCATGCGTTGCCGCCTTCTGCAAATGCGAGTGCATAGATGTTTGTTGATCCGTTGAGCAGGAGTGGATAGCGAAGCTCAAGCGTCATGCGGTCGTATGCATATCCGTAGTTGTATCCTTGGGTGAGGGCACCGTTGTCGTAACCTCTGAGTCCGATTGTTTCTGAGTAGTATGTGCTTGAGTAGCCTGACATGCCGTCGCCACCCATGTAGAATGTCTCAAATGGTGACTTCTTGTATTTGTTGTAATGACCCAAGATACCGAGGTCGAAGCGTGTCATTAGGACGAAGCACTTCTGTCCACCTCCGAGTGGTGTGAAGAACTTTGACTTGAAACTCCACTTGTGGTATTCAATCCAGCGGTATTTATGTTTCATGTCGTTCTGATAGTCGGCGTCATAATAGCTTGTTGCCATGTCCTTGTAATTCACATTGTCGAATAGTGAATATGGTGGAGTGAGGCTTACAGATGCACTAATCTGTGAACCGCTACGTGGGAACATAGGGTTTGTGATGGAACTGCGTGAGAGTGAGAGTGTGAGATTGATGTTGTTGCAGTTGCCGTTTGACACAAGGAAGTATTCCCAGTCTTTCATCATGTAGCGTGTGTAGCCCAATGATGCATTGAACTGGAAGCGGTTGTCTGGCCATGTGAGTCGCTTACCGAAGCCTACAGACAATCCGAACAGTTCGATGTACTTGTCAGGGTCGTAGTAGCTGGAGTAGTTGTTGTAGTAAGAGCTGTTGTAGCTTCCGTATCCATACATCATAGAATAATAGTTGTTGTAGTATGAACTATTATAGTATGAGCTGCTGATATCTGTCTGGCGTGAGAAGAAAGCACTTACAGAGAACATGTTAGGACGCTTGCGACCGAACCAAGGGTCAACGAAGGAGATGCTGTATGACTGGTAGTATGAACCATTGGTAGAACCGCTGATTTCAAACTCCTGTCCGTCTCCTTGCGGTATGATGCCACGGTGGTTTCGATTCTTTCCGAACAGATTGCGCATTGAGAAGTTGGTGAACTTCAAACCAATTTTACCAATGATACCTGTCTGTCCCCATCCGAGTGAGAACTCAATCTGGTCGCTTGCCTTTGGAGTCAGTCCGATGTTGAGGTCAATGGTGCCATTGATGTCATCGGGTTTTATCCACTCGTTTGGATTGAGAGCTTCGGGATCGAAGTGTCCCATCTGGCTGATTTCCTGTATCGTCATCTTGAAGGCGTCCATCTTGAACAGGTCGCCAGGCTTGAGCATGAGTTCACGGCGTACGACTTCTTCGTACACTTTTGTGTTGCCGTAAATCTTTATCTTATTGATTGTGGCTTGTATGCCTTCGTATATTCGGATTTCCAAGTCGATAGAGTCGCCCTCTTCACCAACTTCGTGTGTGGTGACACGATTGAACACGTAGCCTTCGTTGTAATACCAGTTGCTGACAGCATCTTCATCACCATGAAGTCGGTCGTCAATGTGTTTCATGTTGTAAACATCGCCAGGGTTAAGGCGAAGAAGCTCGTTGAGGCCATTTGTGTTATAAATGGTGTTTCCTACCCACTTGACGCTTCTGATGTAGTATTTGTCTCCTTCGTCAATGTGCAGATACACATCGACCACGTTGTTGCCCATGTCAACAATGCTGTCGGCGTATATGTTGGCATCGCGGTATCCCATCTCGTTGTATTTCTGGATTACGCGGTCTTTGTCTTCTTCAAACTTTTCAGTGACAAACTTCTTTGTCTTGAAGAATGACTTGAATCCTTTCTCGTTGGTTTTCTTGAGAAGACCACCGGAGAAGAATCCACCATGAAATTTCTTTGTTGCAAGGTGGTCATTACCTGTGATGTGTATCTGGTTGACCTTTACCTTTTCTTTCTTGTCAATATTCACATCGACAATAAGTTGGTCCTTGCGTGCAGAGTCGTCACGCTGAACGATGTCTATTTCTGCATTTTTGAAACCTTTCTCATCGAAATACTTCTTAATGACAATCTTTGCTTTGTCAATCATGTTTGGTGTTATCTGGTTACCCTTTATGATACCCATCTTCTCATCAAGGTCGTCACGTTCACTTTTTCTGACTCCGTTAATGTTTACTTGAGACACGCGAGGGCGTACAGCAAGATTAATGTTCAGATACACCTTTTCGTCCTTGATGCTGTCTGCCTCAATCTTTACTGCAGAGAACAAACCATGTTTCCAATAGCGCTTTACTGCTTCTGTTATTTCGTCTCCAGGGATGGAAATTGTCTCACCAACGGTAAGACCTGACAAACCAATGAGGATGTAATCCTCATAGTTGTCAACTCCAGATACAGTGATTCCACCTATTTCGTATTTCTGTTCTTTACCGTACACAACAGTTGGTTTCTCTTGTACTTGAGCGTTAGTACACAGAAATGTTGAGCAGAGGGTGAATAGTATGAAAAGTCTTAAAAAATTCATGTATATATTATATATAATGTATAGAGCCAATTGTGTGGTTGCTGTGTTATGACTCTGTGCGATTATTGTTTTGCGGATTCTACAACCTGATCGCCTGTCTTGCCGAAACGGCGTTGGCGACTTTGGTAGTCAACGATAGCCTTGTACAAATCCTCTTCCTTGAAGTCTGGCCAGTATGTGTCGGTGAAGTAAAACTCGGAATATGCACATTGCCACAGCAGATAGTTGCTGAGTCTTTGCTCGCCACCAGTACGAATCATCAATTCTGGGTCAGGCATAAAATTCGTGGCAAGATAAGTGTCGATGTCTTTGTCTGTTATGTCGTCAGGGGCAAGCTCTCCACTCTTTACTTTCTCCGCAATCTGCTTGACGGCTTCTGTCATTTCCCATTTGGAAGAGTAACTGAGGGCAAGCACCATGCATGTGGATGTGTGGTTTTTAGTACGTTCTTCCAATTGACGCACAGCATCCTGTACAACTTTTGGAAGTCGGTTTATCTCACCTATTACTCGGAAGCGTGCATTCTTCTTAATGAACAGCTCTTCTTCAAGATGCTTGAGCAGAAGTGCCATCAGTGCTGCAATCTCTGATTCTGGACGATTCCAGTTCTCTGTAGAGAATGTATATAATGTAAGGTAGTCAATGCCAAGGTTGACGGCGGCTGTCATTATGTCGTGCACTCGTTCGGCACCTTCTTGATGACCAAATGTGCGTTCCTTGCCCTGTGCTTTTGCCCAGCGGCCGTTTCCGTCCATTATTATTGCCACATGGCGTGGCACCCTTGTCATATCTATTTGCTCCTTATACATCTGTAATTGTCATTTTCGGTATTACCCGTTTTTTTAGTTGTTGCATTTGCGGTATTTTGGGAAAAGGTCATAACTGATATAAACCATTGTCAATGAGTATGAGTCCTTGTTCTTCAAGAATCCGCTTTGTATCTTGTATGGATTTTCAATTCCGTCGAGCTTGTCAGACATAGAGAATCGCATAGTCCAATCGACTCCTACGTTAAGACGTTCCTTCAACTTGTATTTTATTCCAAATCCAATAGGTATGTTCATAGTCAAGGCATCGTTGCCATAGGTGAATCCCATGCCTAATTGTATGTATGGTGTAAGGCGCTTATGTCCTTTATATCCGGTTCCTGTGCCGAATCCCCAGAAGCTTATTTCATATTGGCATCCTAAATCGACAACGGAGTTGGAAAACTGAAAATTCTGACCTTCCTGTTCCGGATAGAAGTTTGGCTCAGCCTTGGCATCGCCCTTTACCTTACCGTATGCGAGAGCAAATTTCAGAGACATGCGTGGGTTGATGTTATAGCGTCCCATCAGGCCTGCTGCAGGAGTGACATTCTTGTAGAAACCGTTAAGGTTTGCGTCACCCATGTAGAAACCAGGACCTGCCATTGCTCCAAGTTCCATTTTGTACTCTAACTCCTGAGCATGGATGCCTAAAGCCAGGAACAGTACCGTTATTAACGAACAGAGCCTAACCATACTTTTCCGTTTTCTTGTATTATCCACAAATCGTCATCAACGGCAATGAGTGTTGCTGCGCCGTCGTTTGCAGATAAATCTTCAGGTAACAAATACATTTCTTTGATTGCATGCCAAGTTATTCCATTGTCTTCGGAACGGTAAATGTAGTCGTATTCGCCATCTTTCATGCCTATGGCACAAAGGGCATTGTTGTAGTATGTTACGCTGAGATTGCTGAATCTTGGCATTGCAAAGGCATTGTCGTTAGTTGTTTGAATGAATGCCCACGGTTCGTTTGCGCTGTCTTCTTCCGATGTCATCTTGAACCAGTTCACTCTGTGATTCATATTGTTGATTCCTGACATGGTGACAACGCTCATGAACTGGTTTGTCTTTGAAGGTCTGCTTGTGTAGTTGATGCAAGTTTCTGGCAGCATATCAATGTCTGCAGAACCTTGTTTTGTCCAGTCGGTCATGTTTTTAGAACCTATGATGTCGTTTCCGTCAAAAGCATAGAGGTACTGGTTGTCAGCAGCAAGTATGCGCATTACCTTCTGACTTGAAACTTTTGTCCAATCTGTTGCAAAGCCACCTGGGGTGGATTTGTAAATGTATCCTTCGGAGTCAGTTGTATAGAATGCACCGTTGAAAAGCACTATGGAGTTTGCATCAATAACACCTTCGGCACCAGTAAGTGCAGTTGGGGCAGACCAAAGTGTTCCATATTGTCCTGATTCTTTTGAAGTGTATGAAACAACAGGTATGCCATTATTGTCATTTGCAAATATGAACATCTTATCGTTTGCAACGTATGTGCGCTTTATGTTCAAAGCTTCAAGGTTAGCATTAGCAGAATTCCAAACGAGGGTGTCAATGTCAGAAAGGTGCTTGTTGATTTTTACCGTGTATTTCTTTGTTGACTTGCCATCAGACGCAAGAGACATTATTTCAACAGGGTTGCTGAAGTCAAGTGAGTCTTGACCTGATGTAAGGATGTAGTAAAGATCAGTGCCGTTTTCTTTTAGTTTTACAAACGCATTGCCGTATGCAGTGAATGATGGTACAACTCTGGTAAGGTTGGTCCACTTTGGGAGCGAGTCAACATTGAAGATGATTCCATTAACTTGGTCAATGTTGAAATAAATACCTTTACCACTTATTGTCTTTGAAATGATGGTATCACGTGCATTTCCTTTGTTATCATACTTCTTGGTTGTTACGTAACTTTTAATGTCACCTACAGAAAAAGAAACGATACCACATTGGGGGCTCGCCTCAACGTCTTCGCTTTCCATACAAGAACCGAAAGCTAAACAGCAAAGTGACATCAGTATCACACAAAACGTTCCAATAATACCTCTTTTATATGCTTTTTCCATTTTAATGCGTAATAAGCCAATTTCAAATATTCGACAAAATTACGAACATTTTTTGCATCTACGAAGAGATATTAGGTATTTTAATGAATTTTATAAAATAAATGGCGCTATTTAACCACTATTTTCACTTATTTTACAAAAAATAGAAGCTAAAAGCGCCTTAATTAAATATGTGTATGTGTATGAATTATAACAAAGACATTACTGCTTACTCAGAATCTCTGATAGTTCTTTCATGCCTTCGCTTGCTCCTTTCTTGATGTGTTGAATACCTTTGGATTTGTCAAAATTCACATCGTTCGGATCAATAAGGTAGATTTTGCATCCTTTCTTAGCATAGTTGAGAAGCCCTGCTGCAGGATATACGTTAAGCGATGTTCCTATGATTACAAGGATGTCGGCTTTGTGAGTCTCTATGACAGCAGGTTCTATCATAGGTACACTTTCTCCAAACCACACTATATATGGGCGTAGCTGGCTGCCGTCTTTTGCTTTGTCGCCCATTTTGATTTCGCAATTGTCTTCGGGGAGGGTGATGATGCAGTCGGGATTGTTAGGGTTGTCGCTTGATGTTGCTTTCATTAATTCTCCATGAAGGTGCATTACATTTGTACTGCCTGCTCTTTCATGTAGGTTGTCTACATTTTGTGTGATAACCGTCACGTCGTATTTCTCTTCTAAACCAGCAACTAACTTGTGCCCGTCGTTAGGATGCACATCTTTCAGTTGTGCGCGTCTCTCGTTGTAGAATTGTTGTACGAGGGAAGGGTTAGATATGTACCCGTTAATACTTGCCACGGCTTCTACTGGATATTGCTCCCAAAGTCCACCGCTGTCGCGGAATGTGCTTATGCCACTTTCGGCAGACATTCCTGCTCCTGTGAGAAACACTATTTTTTTCATGTTCTTGAGATTATTATTGTAACTAATAGGCAACTTTGCATGGGATGCCAAGCTTGCGTACGCATTCTCCTATAGAGTCAAGTTCCTCTTTTGTGGCTTTCTCTAATCCTTGAGCGGGAGTTTCCCTGTCTATGGTGTAAATCATGACTTCACGTGGATGAATCTGTCCAATTGCTTCCAGCCATGGCACGACGTGTTCTGAGCCCACATTGTTGACAGAACATCCATTGTATTCTCCTTTCATAAACATTGTCTGGATAATACATTTGTTGCCAAACTCTTTCAAACATTCGATAATCCTGTCCACGTTGTACGACGCATTCGGACGGTCGATATTGTTTATGTATTCGGAGGATATCGTGTCAAGTTTACAAATGTTGTTGTCAACCTTGCACAAGGCGTCAAACACAGGTTTGCGAATTATTTGCGTTGCATTTGTCAGGACGCTCACCTTAGCATTTGGAAAATACTTGTCTCTTAGTTCTATAGTGTCTTCAATGATTTCCGGGAACTGAGGGTTTAACGTTGGTTCTCCATTCCCTGCAAAAGTGAAGACGTCTGGTGTGGGGCCACTTTCTTTCATTGCAACCAGCTGTGCTTCAAGTGCGTCTCTGACTTGCTCTCTTGTGGGCATCTTCTGCTTAGGTACAAAATCATGGTTGAATCCACATTCGCAGTAGATACAATCAAAAGAGCAGCATTTGCCGTCTGCAGGAAGAAGGTTGATGCCTAAGGATACCCCAAGTCGGCGGCTATGGATTGGCCCGAATATGGGAGACGGATATATAACGGTCATATAATTTGCTTGTTAAATAAAAGAAAATTATTGCACAAATGAATCCACAAATAGAGTCAATGAGGTAGTGTGCCTGAATGTAAACGGTAGCGCAGCATAGTAAGAGATATAGTGGCATCATACACCAGAATAGCCACTTGTTTCTGCTTTTGTATGCAAGTATCATGGTTACTGTGCTCATTCCCACATGGCTGCTTGGGAAGGCTGCGGTTGGTCTTTCGCCCATCTCTTGTGCGCTTAGAACAAGTTTGCTGAACACGCCTTTGACTTCTGGTGTAAGCATGTCTGTATGCGTGCGGAAATAGTCGCCGACAGATGGGAACACGCCTGATAAAGAAGCGTCTGTGCCGACAGCATGAAAGTAGTATTGTGGTCCTGCAACAGGAAGGAATTCATAAATGATGTAATAGATAAAGAAAGAAGCCAAAAACACAAATCCTGCTTTGTCTGCTTGGTCGTATCTGCATAAAAGATAGAATATTATTGTAGCGCCCATCATGTAATAATAAGCGTAATATCCCATGTTGAATGCTTCGCTCAAGAATGTAGAGGTTACCACTTTGCTGAATTCGAGAGCTGGTTGGCATCCAAATAATGTCTGGTCAATTTGTGCGAACACATGGTCTTGATAAGGCAGTTGACTACAGAAATCATAAGTCTCAGGATACCACCATATAAGTCCGAGCAGCAATGGCACTATACGGAGTATTCTTAATGCTTTGCAAGGGTATGAACGGTATATGCCATAAGTCACACCCATAGCGAGTGCCATGGACAATCGCGTGACAATCATTGAAGTTGGATTGTCAATCCCGTCCCAATAAATAAATATAAGAACAGATGTGAAGAGCATGTAGATGATCGTAATCATCTCCATGCTCCACATTCCTGGTTCGTATTTTTTACAAAAAAAGTCTTTTGTCATCGTTATTATTTAACTTCCCAGATGTCGTTTGTCTCAAGAAGTTCAGCAAAGTTGTGATACTTCTTTGCTGCTTTAACTTCTTCAATCTGAGCTGTGACGCAGTCGTCATAAGTCGGAGCGTCAACATCGCGTATTACTCCGAGTGCGATAGGGAAACCGTCTCCGTTACCCATAAGGGCAAGTTTGAGCTGGAGAGTGTTGTCCTCGCAATGTGCATCGTGAACTAGAATGTCCTTCTCTGTGATGCCGTCTTCGCCTATTTTAACGACTTTCAAACCGAATCCTTCTTGAACAAGTCCATACTCTTTGTTCTTGCCAAAGATGAGAGGCTTTCCATGCTCAACATAGATTGCGTTCTCTTCGCGTCCTTCTTTATTGTAAACGGAATCGTGAGTTCCGTTGTTGAAAATCACACAGTTCTGCAGAATCTCGCATACTGCAGCTCCTTTGTGATTATATGCAGCTTTGAGGATGTCGATTGTGCCTGGGGCATCTGTCGCAACGGCACGTGCAAAGAAGTGTCCACGTGCTCCGAAACAAAGTTCTGCAGGACGGAATGGGTCTTCAACTGTACCGTAAGGAGATGACTTAGAAACGAATCCTCGAGGTGATGTTGGTGAGTATTGACCCTTTGTCAATCCGTATATACGGTTGTTGAGAAGAATCATGTTAAGGTTGATATTGCGTCGGTTTGCATGTATGAAATGGTTGCCACCGATAGCAAGTCCGTCGCCGTCGCCACTTACCTGCCAAACAGCCAAGTCTGGGTTTGCCACCTTGCATCCTGTTGCAATAGCTGCTGCACGTCCGTGAATGGTGTTCATGCCGTATGTTGCCATGTAGTGTGGCAGGCGTGATGAACAACCGATACCTGATATTACTGCGGTGTTCCAAGGGTCAACTCCAATCTCTGCCATTGCTTTGTGGAGAGAAGCGAGGAAGAAATGGTCACCGCATCCAGGACACCATCTTGGCTGTCCTTTCTTAAAGTTTGCTGCTGTATATACCATAGTATAATGTCCTTTCTTTACTTATTGATGATTTCGTTGAAAGCCTCAACCAATTCGTTTACAACGAAAGGTTGTCCCTTAACCTGATTGAACTGAGCAGGTACGAAGTTGTCAATCTTCATGCGTAACCAGCCTGCCAACTGACCCATGTTCTGCTCTGCAACGACAACTTTAGGATACTTCTTAAGTACTTCTGCTGTGTTGGCTGGAAGTGGGTTGATAAACTTAAAGTGTGCCATAGCCACTTTCTTACCGGCAGAACGCATCTCGTCCATTGCGGCATGGAGATGTCCGTATGTGCCGCCAAAACCTACGATGATGAGGTCGGCATCATCTTTGTCGCCAAGAACCTCAAGGTCTGGTACTGGTATTTTGTCAATCTTCTCTTGGCGCAGACGAGTCATGAGGTCATGGTTGTCTGGAGCTGTCGATATGGCACCGGTCTTATTGTCTTTCTCCAAGCCTCCAAGGATGTGCTCAAATCCCTCACGTCCTGGAACAGCCCAGTAACGTACGCCTGTCTCAGGATTGCGAAGATATGGTGCCCACTCTCCCTTAATTTCTTCAGGAACGTATGGTGGGTTGATTGCTGGGTATTCTGCAAGGTTAGGAAGCTTGAAGGCTCCAGAACCATTAGCTACGTAAGCGTCTGTCATAAGTATGACGGGCGTCATGTGCTCAAGTGCCATCTTAGATGCTGCGTATGCTGCGTCGAAACAATCTGTAGGCGATGTAGCTGCTATTACAGGCATTGGAGATTCTCCGTTACGACCAAAGAGGGCCTGAAGGAGGTCTGTCTGCTCTGACTTAGTAGGAAGACCTGTAGCTGGTCCGCCACGCTGAACGTCAAGAACCACGAGTGGGAGCTCCATGATGACAGCAAGGTTCATAGCCTCGCTCTTCAGGCAGATGCCAGGGCCAGAAGTTGAAGTCACAGCAAGAGCACCTGCAAATGATGCACCAAGCGATGATGCGCAACCGGCAATCTCGTCCTCGCACTGAACGGTAGTCACGCCGAGCGATTTGTGCTTTGAAAGTTCATGAAGCACGTCTGTTGCAGGAGTTATAGGGTAAGATCCAAGATAGAGTTTGAGTCCTGCTTTCTCTGCTGCTGCGATGAATCCATATGCAGTAGCCTTGTTTCCTGTGATGTCCATGTAGCGTCCAGGAACTTTGTTCTTGGTCTCGATTCGATAAACGTTTGCAACGCTTGAGTGAGTGTTATGACCATAATCGTAACCTGCCTGAATGACCTTGATGTTTGCTTCTGCAACACCTGCCTTCTTTGCGAACTTCTCCTTAAGGAAGTTGAATGCGATGTTCAGGTCGCGGTCGAACAACCAGCATACAAGTCCTAAAGCGAACATGTTGCGACATTTGAGCATTGCCTTTACGTCCATTCCTGAGTCTGCGAGGCAGTCTTTCACCATTTGAGTGATAGGGCAAGCAATCACGCGATCAGGAACAATGCCCATCTCTCCAAGGTAGTCCTCTGTGGCGAAGTTTGCTTTTTTCAAGTCTGCTGCACCGAAAGAGTCTGTGTCGATGATGATGGCAGCCCCTTGCTTTGCATATTTGTATTGAGTCTTGAGAGCTGCTGCGTTCATGGCAACGAGTACGTCGCACTTGTCGCCTGGTGTGTACACCTGTTCCGCACCTATGTGAACCTGGAATCCAGACACACCTGTAAGCGAGCCTTGAGGGGCGCGGATGTCTGCTGGATAATCAGGGAATGTACTAATGCTGTTGCCTACAGTAGCTGAAACTGTAGAGAAAATGTTGCGGCCGAGCTGCATGCCGTCGCCACAGTCACCTGAGAAGGGTACGGCAACTTCTGCAAGTTCCTTTACTTCCAATGTTTCTGCCATAATCTAATTCGTTATGTTGATGTTATCTTATATACTCCTAAAAAGCGTGTTCGTCTGACTCCAAATATACTCCCTTCTTGAGCAAATGTTGTCTTGGTGTCATTTTTTCAGTGCAAAGGTACGAATAAATAATAAATTGAACAAGAAATTGCTTGTAAAACTTACTATTTGTCACATAATGTATTGCAAAAATATCAAAGTGACTGCATGTCATTGAGTTTTTTGTAATATCCGTTAAGGGCTGTGAGCTCGTCGTGCGAACCTTCTTCCACTATCTTTCCCTCATGTAAAACATAGATCTTGTCAGCATGCTTGATGGTTGATAGGCGGTGGGCAATGGCTATTGTCGTGCGCGACTTCATAAGTTTCTCCAATGCATCTTGAACAAGGCGTTCGCTTTCTGTATCAAGTGCCGATGTTGCCTCGTCAAGGATGAGAATTGGAGGATTCTTAAGTATTGCTCGTGCTATGGATATGCGTTGGCGTTGTCCGCCAGATAAACGTCCTCCCCGGTCGCCGACGCGTGTTTCGTAGCCATCTTCCATAGCTATTATGAAGTCGTGTGCATTGGCAATACGTGCAGCTGCTTCCACTTGCTCTTGTGTGGCACCTTCCACACCGAAGGCAATATTGTTGAACACGGTGTCATTAAATAGGATGGCCTCTTGGTTCACATTACCTATGAGACCTCTTAACGACTTTATTGAGAAATCTCTAATGTCGTGTCCGTCGATGCTGATGCTTCCTTTCGTAACATCGTGATATCTTGGTACAAGGTCAACCAAAGTACTCTTGCCAGAGCCAGATTGTCCTACAAGTGCTATTGTCTGCCCCTTCTTTATTTTTATGTTGATGTCTTGCAATACATCGCGCCCCTCTGTATATGCGAATGACACCCCTTTGATTTCTATGTTGTCAGACAAAGTGTCTATCTGCTTTGGATTGTCAACTTCTTTTATTGGGTTGCTTGCCAACAAAATCTTGTTGATGCGTTCCATTGACGCGAGTCCCTTCTGTAAACTGTATCCTGCTCTTGAAAGATCTTTGAGAGGCTGTAGGGTGGTGTAGAGGATAACAAGGTAATAGATGAAGGTGTTAGCATCTATAGGGCTGTTGCCCGAGAATATGAGATAGCCTCCAAACCACAGCACTACGACGATCATGCATGTTCCGAGAAATTCGCTCACAGGGTGTGCTGCCGACTGTCTGATGGACACTCTCATTGATATGTTCCTGTAGTCGTCGTTTACTTCCTCAAAGCGCTTTGTCATTTTCCCCTCTGCTATGAATGCTTTGATGATGCGAAGTCCGCCCAAGGTTTCTTCTATCATACTGATGCTATCGCTCCATCGCGCTTGCGCCATCAGCGAACTCTGCTTCAGTTTCTTGCCGATGCGCCCGATGCCCATTGCCATAAATGGAACCACAAGGAGTGTGAATAGTGTCAGCTGCCAGCTGATGGTGAACATTGTCGTCACGTAAACGAGTATGAATATTGGGTTTTTGATGAGCATGTCAAGCGAACTTGTGATGCTGTAGTCAATCTCGTTTACGTCTGTTGTCACCCTTGCAAGTATGTCGCCTTTGCGCTCTTCGCTGAAGAAAGAAAGGGGCAGGTGAAGTATTTTCTTATAGATGTCGTTGCGTATGTCGCGAATGATACCTGTTCGCAGTGGCATCAGACATGCCGAACCTCCAAAATACGTGCCAGTCTTCAGTAAGGTCAACGAAGCGAGCAGTATGCCCATGAACAGCAGTGTGGTTGCTTCCCCATACTCTTGAATCAATTGTTGTGAGTAGTAGTAGCCGTTGTTCTTTGCAACCTCCAGCATGTCACCCCATTCTGCGTTGCCCCATGGAATGTATTCGTAATGAGTGGTGTCAATCTTAAAAAGAATCTGTAAGATTGGCAGAAGTACGGCAAAAGAGAACACGTTGAACAATGCTGCTAATATGTTGAGACCGAATGTCGCAATAATGTAACCTTTGTATCGGGCGAAATACTTGCCCATCATTCTATAGAATTCCTTCATCTTACCGTCTTTCGTTTATTTGAAAATGCAAAGTTACGGATATTATTGCAATAAATCGGTTCTAAATGGTCTAAAAATAAAAATTACAACTCTAATTAACAAATTGTTGCTGACTTTTTATAAAAAAAGGTCGTTGTGTATGCTTTTTTATTTTAAAATATCTAACTTTGCTCCTACTTTTTCTTCTTATTAAAATCTAAGATAGTGGCAATGGAGAATAATTACGATTTGGAGATAAAAAAGGCTTCCGAACATGTGTTTGAAGTCATGAGCAAACGCTGCGGCGCAGAAGAGATGGGACTTCTTTTTAAGGCGTTTGAGTTTGCCAAAGATGCACACAAAGTGCAGAGACGCAAATCTGGTGAACCTTACATTATTCATCCGATAGCTGTAGCCACTATTGCAGCTGAAGAATTGAAGCTTGATGCCAATTCGGTCATTGCTGCCTTCTTGCACGATGTTGTGGAAGATACCGATTATAGTGCCGACGACATTCGCAACATGTTCGGAAACGAAGTTGCTTTTCTTGTCGATGTGGTCACAAAGAAGAAGAAAGACCATTACAAGATGTCAAAACAGGTGGACAACTATCAGCAGTTGCTCGACTCGTTCCATTACGACATTCGTGCTTTGATGGTTAAGATTGCCGACCGCTTGCACAACATGAGGACGCTCTCAAGCATGGCGCCTGATAAACGCATGAAGATAGCAGGCGAAACGGATTATTTCTACGCCCCACTTGCCAATCGCCTCGGTTTGTACGATGTGAAGACAGATCTTGAGAACCTGAGTTTCAAATACCGTTGTCCTGGTGAATTTGAAGATATTGACAAGGCTTTACGTAAGGAAATCAAACGAAATGCTGAGCGTCTTGAGGTGTTCACCACTCATGTGCGTGAGATTCTTCGCAGAGGTGGCATCAATACTGCGGTGGAAGTCTATTACCGAAGGCCGTACAGCATCTGGAGAAAGATGAAAACCGGCAACAAAGACTTCAAACACGTTGATAACCACTACTATGTACGAATAACTTTTGATAAATGTGTAGAGGGGTGGTCCGAGAAAAACACATGTCTCAAAATATACTCTCTCCTTACAGATGTGTTCAAGGAGAAGCCGCAAAGCTTTAACAACCAGATTGACATGGCAAAGGAGAACTCTTACCAGAGTCTCAACGTCATGCTGCTTTCGGAAGAAGGAGTGTGGGAAGATGTGCAGATATGCTCGTCGCACATGGTGGAGAGTTCAAAGCTTGGTTGCATGGCGGAACTCGGACGTAGCAATGTGTCCGATTGGATGGCACGCTTTCGTGTTGTTCTCGAAGACATTGCGAAGCATTCGCAAGAGACAAGTTTTATAGAAAGTGTGGTGACATCGTTGTATTATGACGATGTGATGGTGTTCACTCCTACAGGACGTGCCGTAGTGCTTCCAAAGGGGGCCACCGTTATAGACTTTGCGTTTGAACTTCACACAGAACTTGGTATGCATGCTAAGTACGCGAGGGTTAACGGCAAACTGTGCTCGGTCAAGACGGAACTCCATCGTGGTGACGTCGTGGAAGTGGGTACGAGTGATATTGTAACAGCTAAGGACGAGTGGTTTGACTTTGCAAGCACATACAAGGCGAAGAGGGCAATACGTAACAACATCGTGCATCAAAAGACCAATTATGTACGATGCCCACATTGTAGTCCTTTGCCTGGTGGCGAGATCATTGGATTCAAGGACGAGGAACGTATCATCATACATCGACGTAGTTGTCCGGAAGCAATACATTTGGCGTCACGTGCAGGAGACAGCATCGTGGCTGTTGATTTTCATGCAGAAAGTAATGTGACTTATCCAGTTACCATTCATGTGCGGGCGATTGACCGCTACCATTTGCTCATTGACCTTATCGATACCATAACCAACACGCTTCATCTGTCTATCGACTCGCTCAATACCATTACAAAAGATGAAATAGTCGATTGCACCATAACATTCTTTGTGCACTCCGTCAGTGAACTGGTGGCCACAACAAATCATTTATATAATGTGTCTGGGGTTGACGAGGTGCGTCAAAAGCATGAATAAGGTGATGTGGAAACTTGTGCTTGTTTTACATTTGATATGAATATTGACACAACGCATTTGTGTTCGCTCGGATGTCACTTCGCAGATGTCTCGTTTAAAGCATAAGTTATGACTGAGGTCGGTCATAAGTGATGATCAATGTCTGTCATAACTTATGGTGAGAAAAAGGATAAGAAACGGAAGGGCTAATATGCTAATTATTAACTGCTGAAAAACAAGAGGTGAGCATCGTCTGTATTTGCAGAAACAGAGATGATAATGTGGCAAACTATTCTAAATCTTTATTACAAAAACAGTACAAAAAGCATTAAATACAGTCTTTTGAGCCTTTTTTAGGCAAAAAATAAGCCTAAAGTTTTGTCATTTAAACAAATTGCCGTAATTTTGCCGACCGTTGGAAAAATGCCAACATGTATTTTATTAATTTAATAACATTTTCTAAAAAAGAATTGAAATGATCATCGTACCTGTTAAAGAAGGTGAGAACATTGAGAAGGCTCTCAAGAAGTTCAAGAGAAAGTCTGAAAAGACTGGTGTAATCAAGGAAGTAAGAAATCGTAAGCAGTTCAACAAGCCATCAGTGGTTAAGCGTATCAAGATGCAGCACGCAATCTACGTTAACCAGCTCAGAACAGCTGAAGAATAAAATTCCTTGTGAAAAAGACCGCTGGACAGCGGAAAAATAACATTATTTTAATTTTTTTCAGTCGGAAATTTGGTTGTTTGACTAAAACACCTTAAATTAGTCGGGCAAAACAAACGAAACATGGAAAACTGGATTGATTCTTTCTTGGATTATATCAGAGCGGAGCGAAACCAGTCACCGCTGACAGTATCTTCCTATTCGAAGGATATCAATTCGTTTCAGACCTTCATGGAAAGTCTCACCCCCGATGCAAGTTGGGCAGATGTGAAATCTTCTGACATCAGAGAGTGGGTGGTGTATCTATTGGATGAAAAGAAACTGAGTGAGGCATCAGTATGTGTGAAACTCAGTGCTATGCGAGCTTTCTACCGCTATTTGAGAATGGTGGGAAAACTACATGTGAATCCGATGGAGAGAGTGACGGCACCAAAGAAGAAGTCACCAATACCTTATTTCGTGAGAGAGAAGGATATGGACAGGTTGCTGGAACTGACACAAGAAGATGACTCGTTTGAAGGCATCAGAGACAGGCTTGTCGTGATGATGTTCTACGTGACGGGAATGAGAAGGGCGGAACTGTTAGGCTTG
Source organism: Bacteroidaceae bacterium (assembly GCA_045616905.1). GTDB lineage: Bacteria > Bacteroidota > Bacteroidia > Bacteroidales > Bacteroidaceae > Minthosoma. Next base: position 1,942 of record JAZLHP010000025.1, on the reverse strand, counting down.
AAGGACGAGGCAATAGATTTTGCAGCTAAGCAGGTGAAGGTGACGGGTAAGCGAAACAAACAGCGCATAATACCCTTCGGAGATGAACTTGAGAAAGAGCTTAAGCGCTACATCAATGTACGAAACCTGACGTTTGAAGGCATGCAGGCACCTTGTCTTTTCTTGAAAACAAACGGGAATCCAATGGATGAAACTCTTGTTGCGAAAATCGTGAAAGAGAAACTCTCGATGGTGACGACCATCAAGAAGAAAAGTCCTCACGTGCTGAGGCACTCTTTCGCAACGGCAATGCTCAATAACAATGCCGACCTAGGTTCGATACAGAAACTGATGGGTCACGCAAGTGTAGCAACAACTGAGATTTATACACATGTTTCGTTTGAAGAAATGAAAAATGAGTACAAGACGGCGCACCCGCGCTCGTGAGATAATCCTAAACGTCCACGATGCTAAGACTCCGTGGATAATTGTCTAACTTAAATTTCATTGGCTATGGACATCCAGATTAAAGCAATCAAATTTGACGCGACTGACAAATTGCAGGACTTCATCACGAAGAAAGTTTCGAAACTGGAACGTTTCTGCAATGATATAAGAAAGGTAGAGGTGTCATTGAAAGTCGTAAAGCCCGAAACCGCACAAAACAAGCATGCCAGCATTGCTGTGGCAATGCCAGGAGGCGAACTTTTTGCAGAGAAGGTTTGCGACACTTTTGAAGAATCGGTAATAGAAAGTTTGTCTGCAATTGAAAAACAATTGGGCAAATACAAAGAAAAACAGGCAAATATTTAAAAAAAGTCTGTAAAAAATTTCGCATTTGGAAAATAATGCCTAACTTTGCACCCGTTTCGTGTGGTTTTTTCTGCACGAACGGTTTTCAAGCCTCTTTAGCTCAGTTGGCCAGAGCACGTGATTTGTAATCTCGGGGTCGTTGGTTCGAATCCGACAAGAGGCTCGAAAAGAGAAGGTTGGCATAGGGGCTCAACAACTCTGCAAACAAAGCATAGATTGCTGTTATAGCTCAGTGGTAGAGCACTTCCTTGGTAAGGAAGAGGTCCCGAGTTCAAATCTCGGTAACAGCTCTTCTTGACGAAGCGAATAACGACACATTTTTAAATTTAACAAAGAAACATAATTAATTAATAACTCTAAAGAATATTTTTAGCTATGGCAAAAGAAACATTCGTGCGTACCAAACCACACGTAAACATTGGTACAATTGGTCACGTAGACCACGGTAAGACTACTCTTACTGCTGCTATCACTACAGTTCTCGCTAAGGCAGGTCTCTCTGAGGTTAAGTCTTTCGACCAGATCGACAACGCACCAGAGGAGAAGGAGCGTGGTATCACTATCAACACTGCTCACGTTGAGTATGAAACTGCTAACCGTCACTACGCTCACGTTGACTGTCCAGGACACGCCGACTACGTAAAGAACATGGTTACTGGTGCTGCTCAGATGGACGGTGCTATCATCGTATGTGCTGCTACTGACGGTCCTATGCCTCAGACTCGTGAGCACATCCTTCTTGCTCGTCAGGTGAACGTTCCACGTCTCGTTGTATTCCTCAACAAGTGTGACATGGTTGACGACGAAGAAATGCTTGAGCTCGTTGAAATGGACATGCAGGATCTTCTCTCACAGTACGACTTCGAGGAAGACACTCCAATCATCCGTGGTTCAGCTCTCGGCGCTCTCAACGGTGTTAAAGAGTGGGAAGACAAGGTAATGGAGCTCATGGACGCTTGCGACACATGGATTCAGGAGCCAGTTCGTGACATCGATAAGCCATTCCTTATGCCAGTTGAGCACGTGTTGTCAATCACTGGTCGTGCTACAGTAGCAACAGGTCGTATCGAGACAGGTGTAGTTAAGGTAGGTGACGAAGTTCAGCTCCTCGGTCTTGCTGAGGACAAGAAGTCAGTTGTAACTGGTGTAG
>JAZLHP010000024.1:0-12827 GCA_045616905.1 Bacteroidaceae bacterium | reverse complement strand
TTCGTGCAAGTCGGTCGGGAGTGCTCGCAAGGATTTCCTTACACATTGTTCATTATTATAGCGGTCCGGGGTGTTTTGGTGAATAAATATCCCCCGGCAGGGCGCTTGTCTCGCAGAAATTCACTATCTTTGCCGTGAATTACTTTAAACCAGAAAAAACACATCATTAAAAAAATGAATAAAGATAGTAAAGAGAATAGTTGTCCCATATTGCGTGATACTGCTTTCGTTGATTTGATGCAACGAAGAATTTTCAATGTGCTTCTCATCGCAAATCCTTATGATGCTTTTATGCTTGAGGATGATGGAAGAATAGATGAAAAGATTTTTTCTGAATATTCGCAGTTAGGATTGCGTTATCCCCCTCGCTTTTATCAGGTTGGAAATATGGACGAAGCGGATGCAATGTTAGCACGACAATCTTTTGATTTACTTATTTGTATGCCTGGTACAGATAACAATGATGTGTTTGATATTGCCAGAACAATAAAAGATTCTAATCCAAGTATTCCTATCGTGGTGCTTACACCATTCAGTCACGGTATCACTCACCGTATGGAAAACGAGGACTTAAGTGCGTTTGAATATGTATTTTGTTGGTTAGGCAATACAGAATTGTTGTTGTCTATTATTAAATTAATTGAGGATAAGATGAATCTTGAGCATGATTTAGCTTCAGGAGTTCAGATGATTCTGTTAGTTGAAGACAGCATCCGTTTTTATTCTTCTGTCTTACCTAATCTATATCAGTTCGTCCTCAAACAGAGTTTGGAATTTGCAACAGAAGCCCTCAATTCACAACTTGAAACTTTGCGTATGCGAGGCAGACCAAAGATTGTACTTGCAAGAAACTATGAAGAGGCGTGGAGATTATATGAACGTTACCAAGACAATGTGCTTGGAGTTATCAGTGATTGTCGATTTCCTATTAGCGATACAAGCAGTGCAGTTACTTTTGAGGTTGAGAAAGACGAGCTTGCTGGTTACAAACTGCTATCTTCAATTCGTGAGAATGATGAGTACGTGCCATTGATAATGCAGTCAACAGAGATAGATAAGAAAGTTTATGCTGACTTATGCAGTGCTGCATTTATTGATAAGAACTCAAAGACTATGGAGCATGAACTCCGCAACATAATCAGGAAGAATTTTGGTTTTGGAGAGTTTATTTTCCGTAATCCGGGAACAATGGAAGTAATTGCCAGGGTGCATAACCTGAAGGAATTGCAAGATAATATCTTCACACTTCCAAAGGAGTCATTGTTGTACCATATCTCAAGAAATAATGTGAGTCGATGGCTTAGTAGTCGCGCTATCTTCCCTGTCGCAGAATTCCTGAAGAAAATAACTTGGAAATCTTTACGTGATGTTGATGCACATAGACAAATCATTTTTGATGCCATAGTAAGCTATCGCAAGATGAAAAACAGAGGAGTTGTAGCTGTGTTCCAGCGTGATCGTTTTGACAGATATAGCAATTTTGCCAGGATAGGTGAAGGCTCACTCGGAGGAAAGGGTAGAGGTCTTGCGTTTCTTGATAATATAATCATGAAGCATACGGATTTGAATGAGCATGATAATGCAAATGTCATGATACCAAAGACATTGGTGCTTTGCACTGATATTTTTGATGAATTCATGGAAACGAATGAATTGTATGACATTGCACTCAGTGATATTCCTGATGAGCAGATTCTCAAGCATTTCTTGCATGGTAGGCTGCCAGAGCGTTTAGCTGATGACTTGATGACATTTATGGATGTTGTTCATTGTCCTATTGCAATACGTTCTTCGTCATTGTTGGAGGATAGTCACTATCAACCGTTTGCTGGCATCTATAGCACATATATGATACCATTCATTGATGATAAGTATCAGCGTCTTAAGATGTTGAGCGATGCTATAAAATCCGTGTATGCATCTGTGTATTATCATGATTCAAAAGCATACATGACAGCAACACGAAATGTTATTGATCAAGAGAAGATGGCTGTCATTTTGCAGGAAGTGGTAGGTATGCAGTATGGAAACAGGTATTACCCGACAATATCAGGTGTGGCACGTTCTATCAACTATTATCCTATAGGTGATGAGAAGGCAGAAGAAGGAATCGTGAATCTCGCTCTCGGTTTAGGCAAGTACATAGTTGATGGTGGACAGACGTTACGTGTTTGTCCTGCGCATCCTGATAAGATTCTGCAAATGAGTGAAATGGAGATGGCATTACGTGAGACGCAAACGAAATTCCTTGCATTGGAAGTCAAATCCACAACCGATGCTGTTCATGACAATTGTAGCGACGCAAGCAATGATTTTGGTGAAAACTCGCTTGAGTTCAAGGTTGACGATGGCTTTAATTTGAAATCAATTACAGTCCGTGATGCCGATAAGGATGGTTCTTTACAGTGGATAGTCAGCACTTTTGACCCATACGATCAGTGCATATATGATGGATATTATGATGGTAAGAACCGAAAAATAATATCGTTTGTAGGTGTATTGCAGAATGGAATATTCCCGTTGCCAGATTTGTTGAAGAAAGTTCTTGATTATGGTCAGGGTGAAATGCGCCGTCCTGTAGAGATTGAACTTGCTGTAAATATCCGTCCGGATAAAACAGGTGATTTTTATCTGTTGCAGATACGTCCGATGGTAGACAATAAAATGCAGCTGGACGAGGATCTCACCGAAATTCCTGATGCAGATTGCCTTGTCAGAAGTCATAACGCCATAGGTCATGGAGTTACGAATGATGTTTTTGACATAGTTTATATAAAGACAGATAATTTCTCTGCAAGTAACAATCCAGCGGTTGCAGATGAGGTAGAGAGAATGAACCGTGGATTTTTAGATAGAGGAGAAAATTATGTGCTTGTAGGTCCTGGTCGTTGGGGAAGTAGCGACCCGTGGTTGGGAGTGCCTGTTAAATGGCCAAACATATCTGCAGCAAAAGTGATAGTTGAAGCAGGACTTACTAACTATCGTGTTGATCCAAGTCAGGGAACTCACTTCTTCCAGAATCTGACAAGTTTCGGAGTAGGTTATTTTACCGTTAATGACTTCATTGACGATGGAGTGTATCGTCAGGATGTATTGAATGCCATGCCTGCTGTGGAAGAAACAGAACATGTGCGTCATGTGAGATTTGAAAAACCACTCACTATTAAGATTGATGGTATGAAGAAAGAAGGAGTTGTTATCACAGATTGACTGTGATATCTTTAGTTGGAACTTTATCCCAAGAAAAAGACTCAATTAGTTCCTTCGGCGAAACAGGTTCTGCTTTATCAATGAGACCAGCATAAAAAGCTAATTGGCCAACAATATCAGAAGCCTTGGCATGAGAGCGTAGTTCTCCCATGTCAAGGCTTTTGTCTCGTTTAGATAATCTCTGTCCATCTTGATTGCATAGTAGTGGAAGATGGCAGAAATCTGGTGCTTCATATCCTAACAGGTCATAAAGATAGATTTGTTGAGCAGCAGATAGTAAAAGGTCTCTACCACGTACAACTTCTGTTATTCCCATAGTGGCATCATCCACAACCACAGCAAGTTGGTATGCCCATGCACCATCAGCTCTTCTCAATATGAAATCACCACAATGTGATGCAAGGTTTACAGTTTGTAACCCATAATGAACGTCTGAGAAAGATATGTCTCTGTCAGGAACTATTAAGCGGAGCTTCTCTTTATATTCAGAGATGTCGTGAATCCGAATCACTTCGTCAGGTCTGCATGTCCCTTTGTAAACAACGCGACCGTCACTTTCATGTGGAGCTTGAGTAGCCATGATGTCTGCTCTTGTGCAATGACAAGGATATAACAGATTGAGTTTGTTCAGCTTCTCAAGATGTTGCAAGTATATGTTTGAGCGTTTACTTTGATAGTATTCGTCTCCGTCCCATTGTAACCCAAGCCATTGCAAATCATCCTTTATTTGTTGAGCATATTCCATGCGTGAGCGTCCCGTATCAATATCTTCAATACGGAGCACCCATTCTCCACCCTTGCTTTTGATTGATAACCATGATAGCAGAGCGCTGTAAACATTGCCTAAATGCATGCGACCTGTAGGCGATGGCGCAAAACGTCCTTTCATATTGCAAATTTATATAAAATTCCCGACATTTTTCACTCGCATAGTGTGGAATATCAGAGATTTTTAATAAATTTGTAAAGAAATGCAATGAATATTGGTTGATAAAGGTTATTGGTATCCCATATACAATAACAATTATAACCGCAGTAAACAGATTCAAATATAATATGGCAAAAGTAAAAATCCAAACAACATTAGGCGACATCATCGTCCGCCTTTATGATGAGACACCAAAGCATCGTGATAATTTCTTGAAATTAGCGTCAGAAGGTTATTATGATGGCACTCTTTTCCATCGTGTCATCAAAGACTTTATGATTCAGGGTGGAGACCCAGACTCAAAGGATGCTCCTGCAGGTAAGATGCTCGGAACAGGTGGTCCAGACTATACTATAGAGGCAGAAATAATTCCGGGATTATGTCACAAGCGTGGTGCCTTAGCTGCAGCACGCCAAGGTGACGAAGTCAATCCTGAACGTCGTAGCAGCGGTTCACAGTTCTACATAGTATGGGGGCAACTGTATAAGTCATCACAGGTAGGTCAAATGGAGAAACAATTGCGAATGCAGGCAGAACAGCAGATTTTCAACAAGTTGGTTAACGAACATCGTAGTCAGATAATGCAGATGCGTAGAGACCGTGATCGTGAAGGACTAATGGAGTTACAGATGGATCTTGAGGCAAAAACACATGCCATAGCTCGAGAGCAAGGTGTTGGCAAGATGACAGATGCACAAAAAGAAGCATATACCGCTCTTGGTGGAACTCCTCATCTTGATGGACTGTACACTGTTTTCGGAGAAGTTGTAGAGGGACTTGAGGTAGTTGAGAAAATCCAGAATGCAGCAACAGGAACTGCTGATCGCCCAAAGGAAGACATATCAATGATGGTCAGCGTTATAGAATAATTACCTGAACTACGCAAATAGTCCCTGAAAGTCAATGCTTTTAGGGACTATTTCCTTTTTGTATAATTATAAGTAAATATTCTATTTACCCAAAATCGGTTATCAGAATTGTTTTTAATTCAGCTCTCTCTATCTTTATTTCTGTCTTTCCATTGTTATTGAGTCAGAAGTGAAATCAACCACAGCAAGTCTGTGTGTTATGAATATTATTGTGCAGTCAGAGAAACGTTCTTTGATGTTCATAAGCAATTTTTTCTCGGTCTGAATGTCCAAGGCAGAAGTAGCCTCGTCAAGCACCAATATTTTACAAGGTCGCAGTATGGCACGAGCGATTGCAATACGTTGTGCTTGACCTTCGCTGAGTCCTCCGCCTTGTTCGCTGCATTTTGTGAACATGCCATCAGGCAGTTCGAATACAAAATCTGCGCATGCTGTACGTAATGCTTCGTTCATTTGTTCTGTAGTGGCATCAGGATTACCCATGAGCAGATTTTCTCTTATAGATCCAGAGAATAGTGTGTTGCCTTGAGGAATGTATGAGAAATAGTTTCTGTCTTTTATTCTGTCGGCATTTGTGTTTGATTGTCCATGAATACTATTCCCTTTTTCGTCAATGAGTTGCACATGTCCTTCCTGTGGAGATATCAGTGCCAGCATCATGCGTATGAGTGTTGTTTTGCCGGCACCAGTCTCGCCAAGAACAGCAGTGAACGAACCGGGCTTAAAGTCATGTGAGAAATTGTTCAGCACTTTACGCCCTTTGGTGGTGTAGCTGTATGTGACATTCTTGAAACTTATTCCCACGCATGTTGGAGAATCGTTTTTACTCTCGTCGTCACTTCCCTTATAACTCTCATATTGTATCTCTTCCAACTCCATGAGACGCTCACTGCTTGTCATGCTGTTTACAAAGACAGGGAGCAGACGTGCAATGTCAATCATAGGACGCTGAATACGGTATATCAATTGCGTGAATGCAATGAGTACACCCATGGTTATTAATCCTTCCTTCATCTGCATGAGACCCCATACAAATGCCACAAGGTAACTGCCAGCAAAACCAATATGCACGAGAGTTTTTGTGAATATTGAGAAACGTGCCCTTGATATTGTCTGCTTTCTCAGCAGAGCCTGTCTGCGTTCCAGTTTGTCAACCATGTCGTCCTCACGTTGCAGAACCTTAATAACCATACGGTGTTGTACACATTCCTGAATGATGGATTGCAAAACTGAGTTGCTGTCTTTAATGTGTCGGACCAAACGTCTCATCTTTCTGAAATACAATCTGCTCAATGCCATAAATACAGGTGATGTCGTTATCAGAATCCATGCCAGGGTGCTGTCCATGTCAAACAGGTAAATCAGCGACGCAACAAGTTGTACAAGCACGGTTACAGCCATAGGTACAACCTCAGTCATGAGGCTTACAATGTCACTAACGTCACCGAAAAGCCTGTTCATGATGTCTCCGCTATGATACTTATCCATGCTGCTCCACTCGCCATGAAGCAGGTGTGAAAAGAAATGCTGCTGCATCACGTTTTGTGTCTTCACCCCAAGAACAGCCGACACCCATGTCTGGATTATTCTAAGTAAGAGTTCAAAGATGAACACGCCTCCCATGAGAAATGCCATAGGTAGGATTTCACCCTCTCTGCTTCCAGATGCAATGTCAGTTATGGTGCGGAACAAGTCAACGCTGTATAACCCGAGTCCTACCAGCAGCAAGCCGATGGAACCATTTATGATGGCTTGCAGACGGCATCCCTTGCTGTGCTTCCAAAGCCATACAATGATAGTTCTTATTGAGTATTTTGTTTTATTTATCTTCATTCTTTTACCCTCTGTTATCTGCTCCCCACATCATTTTCTTTCGTAATGTGTTGAAGAAGTTCTGTCCTTTCCTTGTAACTACATTTACAACGTATGGCGCTTTGCAGATGTGCAGATGTATGTTCTCAGGATAACTTTGGCTGCGTCCGTCAAGAGAGATTAGGAAATTGTGGCTTCTTGATTCAACACGCAATGTCACCTCGCTGTCATCCGTTATGATAATCGGACGCATGTTGAGACTGTGAGGTGCAACGGGAGTCAGTCCTATTGTGTCGCTTTGAGGTGCCACTATTGGACCGCCCACGCTCAGCGAGTATGCAGTGCTTCCCGTAGGCGTGCTCACTATCAGTCCATCAGCTTGGTATGTGGTTAAATATTCATCGTTTATCTCCGTGTGGATAGTTATCATGGATGAGATGTCATGTTTCAAGATGGCAATCTCATTCAACGCACAAGGATAGTCCTTGATGTCCATTTCGTCGCACGACATGCACAGCACGCTATGTGCCTCAATATCGAAGTTACCTGTTTCTATGTCGTGCATTGTCTCTTCAATGTGGTTCGGAGAGAAATTAGCAAGGAAACCAAGCCTGCCAGTGTTGAAACCGACTATTGGAATCTGCTTTGCTGCCACTCGACTGGCAACGTCCAAGAACGTTCCGTCGCCCCCCATGCATATCACATAATCAGCAGAAAAACTATTGTCGGTAATAATCTCACATTCTGGTACATTTATTTGCACGTTATCTCTCAGAAAATAATAGAATTGCTCAGATATTGCAAGTTCTGCCTCCATTTCGCTTGTAAGGGCAAAAAACTTTTGTACTGCAGCACATTTTCTTTCTTGATAAATGTTGCCAAAAAGTGCAAACTTGATTTTTTTAGTCATATTTAAGATAATTTATTGAGCGTATTCAAATAAATTAATGTATTTTTGCAAAAAATATGACGCAAAGTTAGTGATTAAAATTCATTAATAACCGATACTGTCACTATTATTTGTAAATGTCATAGTGTAAAAGACTACTTCTAATCGATAAAACAACTTTATTTTACAAAAACATTATGGAAGAACTCAGTATTCTTGAGCTTGCAGCAAAAGGCGGTTGGATTATGATTGTGCTTGCCGTTCTCTCTGTCATGAGTATTTACATTTTCGTGGAGCGCTTCATTGCCATCCGTAAGGCAGGCAAGGAAGACAAATTGTTTATGGATCGTATCCGCGACTACATCAAGAACAATGATGTGAAGTCTGCAATTAATTTCTGCAGAATAACAAACACACCTGGTGCACGTATCATTGAGAGAGGCATCAGCCGTATGGGAAAACCCGCATCAGAGATACAGTCTGCAGTCGAGAATACAGGTAATCTTGAGGTCGCCATGTTGGAAAAGCGTCTGCCGGTACTTGCCACCATTTCAAGTGGTGCCCCTATGATTGGATTCTTTGGTACTGTCGTGGGCATGGTTCAAGCATTCTGGGAAATGAGCAATGCCGGAGGCAATATTGACATGGGAATGCTTTCAGGAGGTATTTACCAGGCGATGATAACAACAGTAGGTGGACTTGCAGTAGGCATCATCTCATTGTTTGCATACAACTATTTGGTTGCAAAGGTTGACGGTGTGGTAAATGAACTTGAGGCGAAGTCTCTGTCGTTCATGGATATAGTAAGTGAAGAAGAGTAGAGGAGTAAACAAAACAGCTACTTATGCTTAAAAGAAGAACAAAGATATCGCCATCGTTCAGTATGGCATCAATGACAGACATCATCTTTCTCCTTCTTGTGTTCTTTATGATAATGAGCACTATGGTGTCTCCAAATGCTATTAAGGTGTTATTGCCACAAGGAAAGGCACAGACAACCACAAAGGCAACAGCTCGTGTCATCATAGACAAAGATACCCTGATGTATGCAGCCGTAGGCGATGAAAAGGAACAACAGGTTACTTTGAGTCAGTTGCCAGATATGTTTAACAAGCAGGTGAATGATTCTACAGAACTGTTTGTGTCGCTTTATGCTGACGAATCTGTGCCATACAAGAAGATTGTGGAGGTGTTGAACATTGCAAACGATAATCATTTCAAGATGGTGCTGGCTACACGCCCACCAAAGGACTGATTCCACACTTGTGATTTATGAATGATAAAAACGACAAGATAAAAGCATTGCTGACAACGCTTGGCGTACATGCGGCAGTCTTCCTTTTGTTGTGGATGTTGACAATGAGCGTCACTGCACCACAGGACAAGAAAGAAGACGAAGGTGTGCCTGTGCTGTTGGAGGAGGAAGAGGAATTACCAGATGAGATGCCTGCTGACGAAGGAGGTACGAATGAGGCTGCTTCTGATGATGCAGGTGATTCTGGTGATGAGGCAGGCAGAGATGAGGCACCAAAGATAGGTAATCAGGCGCCAGTTCAGAAACCTCAAGTGGAGGTGCCTGCTAAGGCTGAGAAGGTAGCGCCAAAAGAAAAAGAATTGGCAAAACCTGATGCCAAACCAGCAAAGCCTGTTGTAAGTCAAAAAGACGAGAAGACAATAGCAGCAGAGGAAGCCGCAAAGAAAAAAGCTGCCGAAGAGGCTGCAGCAAGGAAAAAGGCAGCAGAGGAAACTGCGGCAAAGAAAGCCGCGGAGGAAGCAGCCAAGAAGAAGGCTGCCGAAGAAGCTGCAGCAAAGAAAAAAGCCGAAGAGGCAGCGGCAGCAGCTGCAGCGGCACGTGTCAGCGGAAAATTCGGAAACGGAACTGGCGGTAGCGGTAACAGCGGTGCATCTGGTACAGGAGCCGGCGGCAGTGGCAAGGGCACAGGAGCAGGTGGCGTAGGCGGTTCTGCAAGTGTTGGTTCTCGCACAGTCAAGTATCTTGCCACACCTGATTATCCAGATGGAACGCAAGAAGGAACCGTCATTGTAGGTGTCGTGGTCAATGCTGCTGGTAGTGTTGTTAGTGCTAATGTGAAGGGTGGCACAATCACTTCTGTCGCTCTACGCAATGCTGCATTAGCAGCTGCAAAGAAGTCAAATTTCAGTCAGGGAGCAGACAACGAGAACGGAACAATTACTTATAAGTTCAAACTGAAGTAATATAGCAGATATACACGTTCAACCGAAGATGTTCTGTTGTATTCGATTATAGTTTTCGTTTCAATTAAGTACGAAGTATTAGTTTCAGAATCTATTTTTAACTTATAATTTTTATTTTACTTTAATGATATACGCATTTCTTGCAACAGGTTTTGAAGAAGTTGAGGCTTTAGGCCCTATTGATGTGTGTCGCCGTGCAGGTCTTGAAGTAAAGACAGTATCGATAACAGGCGAACAGATAGTGGAAGGCGCTCACGGAGTGGGCATACTTGCAGATTCATTGTTTGAAGACAATGACTATAGTGATGCAGAGCTTTTGTTCCTTCCTGGTGGTATGCCAGGAGCGACAAATCTCGATGCACACGAAGGACTTTGCAACGCAATAACAGTTCATCATAAAGCAGGTAAGCCACTTGCTGCAATATGTGCAGCACCTCTCGTGTTTGGTAACCTCGGCATCAGTCAGGGTAAGACAATGACATGCTACCCAGGTTTTGAGTCATACCTCAAAGGAGCAGAATATACAGGTGCATTGACAGAAACCGATGGAGTTCTGTTTACAGGTAAGGGACCTGCAGCAGCTTTGCAGTTGGGATATAATATAGTAGAGTATTTCAAAGGCAAAGAAGCAGCAGAGGCACTCAAGCAGGGTATGATGTATTATGATCTCTAAAGCTGTAATCATAGTTGCAGGCGGCAAAGGACTACGCATGGGTGGCGACATTCCCAAGCAATTCCTTCCCATAGGCGGCAAGCCTGTGCTGATGCGTACCATAGAGCGTTTCCTTGAGTACGACGAGTCAATGCAAGTGGTGTTGGTGTTGCCTCGCGACCATCAGTCATATTGGCACGAACTCACATCGCAATATCATTTCACGTTGCCTTACACACTTGCCGATGGTGGAGAGACACGTTTCCATTCTGTGAAAAACGGTCTTGCCGTAGTTGACGAAGGAGTGTTGCTGATTGGAGTACACGATGGCGTGCGTCCTTTCGTTTCTGTAGATACAATCGCTTCCTGTTACGATGAAGCATCAAGGAGTGGGGCTGTGGTGCCAGTTGTAGATGTTGTGGAGACAGTCCGTCATATTGAGGATGGTAAGAGCGTCACAGTGCCACGTAGCGAATATAGGTTGGTTCAGACACCGCAAGTGTTTGAATCGCAAATGTTCCGCAAGGCATACAAGCAGCCATATACAGATTTCTTTACAGACGATGCATCTGTAGTTGAGCGTTATGGCCACGAAGTGACTCTCGTTGCCGGCAACCGCGAGAACATCAAGATAACGACACCATTCGATTTGGCTGTGGCATCAGCTCTTGTGTGAATTTAATCGTTTGGTGTGTTATCTGTTTAGTCGTTTAAATTTTAATCTTTTATTTTTTATGAAATTCCGTACTCTGATTTGTACTCTGTCAATGATGTCAACAACACTTTTTGCACAGAACTTGCAAAAAGGAACCTATGGCTATCTGTATTGCCACATGAGTGATAATGGAGAATACACAGCATACGCATTGTCACGCGATGGGTTGCATTATCACGACCTGCTAGGTGGTAAGGCGGTTATGGATCCAGAGGTCACATCACAGATAGAAGGCGGTTCGCGCGATGCATACGTGTGTCGCAAGACCGATTCTGGCAAAGGATACCTTATGGTCACTACGGATATGTGCAATCGCAAGAGCCGTTCGTGGTACAATTACGGCATAAATCTGCTGAAGAGTGATGACCTCATCAACTGGTCATCAACCACATTTGACTTCCGTAAGGGCAGTGCCATATTCTGTGATCCCGAAAGTCCTGACATTATCGATGATTGGAGCAAGATAAATAGAGTGTGGGCTCCACAGGTGTTCTGGGATCCTGACTATGTGTGGCAGAATGGCGAAAAGGGAGGATACTTTGTTTATTACTCAATATGGAGTTTCAACGAGAAGGATAAGTATGACCGTATGGTCTATTCATACGCAGACAAGACGTTTACAAAGCTCACTAAGCCAAAGGTGCTTTTCGACTGGGGCTATGCCACCATCGATGCCGATATCAACTATCTTGAGAGTGACCATAAATATCACATGCTCATAAAGAAAGAAGGAGGTCACCCAGGAATCTTCCAGACAAAGGCAGATAAACTGACAGGTCCTTGGCCAGAGCCAGATGAAAATGACTTCGTCAGTTTTGAAGGAAAGAAGAAATGTGAGGGTAGCAGCGCATTCCAGATAGTCGGCGAGAAAGGGTGGCGAGTAGCATACATCCAGTATAGCGACCGTCCAAAGCACTATCGTATATGCCAAACCGATGAGTTCCTTACAAAATTCCACGACCCTGTGGACATAGAAGGAGTCACAGGTCCTCAGCACGGTTCGTTCCTTCGTCTGACCAAAAAGGAATACAAGCGACTCGAAAAGTGGGGAAATAAGAAATAAAGATAGTTACATGTCTTTGTACCTGTGAAGAACAACTTACAGTAGAGGCACGATAGCATAAAACTATATTCTTCAAACAAAAAAGCTGGATTACTCCAGCTTTTTTTATGCCCTAAAGCGTACAATTCATGAAAAGAACATACAAATTGTGAAGTTCACAAAATGTACGTGACCTTTTCATTCTGTGTCCGTTTTCCGCTGTGAAAAGTGCGTAACTTTGCATCGTCATCCAAAAGGAATGACATTCGAGACAAAAATAAAACAAATCATCAAACAACAAAAAACAAAAAGATTATGAAAAAGTTTATCGCAATCATCGCAATCATGGCATCAATGTTCACAGTTAACGCAACAACAGCAAACGCTCAGATGAACTATGACGACATCAACTACAGAATCGCTAAGTCACATACAACAGAATACATCCAGAAGGGTGACGACGCTTACCGCATGGGCCGCTACCAGGAAGCGA
>JAZLHP010000023.1:0-40957 GCA_045616905.1 Bacteroidaceae bacterium | reverse complement strand
TCCTTCCTCCTGCCCGTTCAAGCAAGGACTTGGTCCCAGAGGATAACATCATCGCAGGTAATACCGGCCTCTATGGCGCTACCACGGGTGAGCTCTATGTCAATGGTCGAGTAGGCGAGCGCTTCGGTGTGCGTAACTCGGGTGCCACTGCCGTCATCGAGGGTGCTGGCGACCACTGCTGCGAATACATGACCGGTGGTCGTGTGGTAGTACTTGGCGAGACGGGTCGAAACTTCGCTGCCGGTATGTCGGGCGGTCTGGCTTACGTCTGGGACAAGAACCATAACTTCGACTACTTCTGTAACATGGACATGGTTGAAATAAACCTCGTAGAAGATGCATCATACCGTAAAGAACTCAAGGAACTCATCCGCAAGCATTACCTATACACAGGATCTGCACTCGCAGGAAAGATGCTTGACGACTGGAACCGCTATGTTGAGGAATTCATACAGGTAGTCCCTATCGAATACAAGCGCGTACTTGAGGAAGAAAAGATGCAGAAACTCCAGCAGAAGATTGCAGACATGCAACGTGATTATTAAAAAGAAAGACTCTCCCCTGCCCTCCCATAAGGGATGGGAGGGGGAGGTAACAATAGAAATAAAAACCGTGATCCCACAGCGGTAAGGACTCCCTCCCTCACAGGGAGGGTTGGGGTGGGTCTAAAATGGGAAATCCTAAAGCATTTTTAACAATAGGGAGAAAAGAAGCAGGTTATCGCCCTGTACATGACCGTATCCATGATTTCGGAGAGGTTGAACAGACGCTCAACACAAAAGACCGTCAGGAGCAAGCGTCACGATGCATGGACTGCGGCGTGCCATTCTGCCACTGGGCTTGTCCACTTGGCAACAAAGACCCAGAATGGAACGATGCGCTATACCGTGGAGAATGGGAAACTGCATATAAGATTCTGAAGAAGACTAACGACTTCCCTGAATTCACAGGACGTATCTGTCCTGCGCTCTGCGAAAAGTCATGTGTGCTATACCTTACTACTGGTGAAGCTGTGACTAACCGTGAAAATGAATGTGCAATAGCAGAACGTGCGTTCCTTGAAGGGTATGTCACTATCGAGAATCCTGAGCGTAACGGGAAGAAAGTGGCAGTGATAGGAGCTGGTCCTGCTGGACTTGCTGCTGCCAATCAACTCAATTACCGTGGTTATGAAGTTACAGTATTCGACAAGAATGAAGCTGCAGGCGGACTTTTACGCTATGGAATTCCAAACTTCAAACTGAACAAGAAGATTATAGACCGTAGAATAAACGTCATGGAGCAGGAAGGCGTGAAATTTGTATATGGAACTGCAATATCACTTGACAAACTTGCTTCAAAAGACTTCACAGACGAGAATGCTGTACTTGTAGGATTTGATGCATACGTAGTAAGTACAGGAACTCCTCAGGCACGAGATCTAAACATACCAGGACGTGAACTCAAAGGTGTACATCTTGCACTTGAGCTGCTTTCTCAGCAAAACCGTGTTCTTGCGGGAATGGAATTCTCAAAAGAAGAACGCGTTACAGCGAAAGGCAAGCATGTTCTCGTAATCGGAGGTGGTGACACAGGATCTGACTGTATAGGAACATCACACCGTCAAGGTGCCAAGAGCGTAACACAGATTGAAATCATGCCAAAGCCACCTGTTGGTCACAATCCAAACACTCCATGGCCTAACTGGCCAGTGATACTCAAGACCACTTCAAGTCACGAAGAAGGATGTACCCGCAGATGGAACATCAACTCTCTTGAATTCCTCGGTGAAGACGGAAAACTTACTGGAGTGAAAGTACAACCTATTGATTGGAAACCAAATCCTGAGGGTGGTCGTCCTATCATGGTTGAGGCAGGTGAGGTTGAAGTAATCAAAGCTGACATCGTATTCCTTGCAATGGGCTTCATAAAACCACAGCAACCAGAGTTCCCTGATAACGTATTCGTTGCTGGTGATGCAGCGTCAGGAGCATCACTTGTGGTACGTGCAATCGCAAGCGGACGCAAGACTGCGGCAGCAATAGACAAATACTTCGGGAAATAAGCATAGCTCATAATAATAATGCATGCGGCAGGTCTATTGGCTTGCCGCATGTTTTGTATGGAAATGCTTAGAATTATCTCTATTACATAATCAAACACATACAATTATACATTTATACATTGCACATCTTGCATAGGGATTAACACCATCTTGATTAGGGGAAAAACTTGTGTTTATAGGGAAATACATTTTGCATCAGTACAGAAACACACTATCTTTGCAACATCAAAAAAAAGTAATAACCAGATGAACCCGTTCATCACAAATTCATACTATTATGAAAAGATACACATTATTTATGGCAATAACAATGGTGACAATGTTTGCAACAGCTCAAAACAACAGTGTTCGCGACCCAATGCGAGCTCCTCATAACAACATGGGTGTTCAAATGAGTAATCAGAATCATAAAGAGCTCAACAATCATGCTACAGAGCTCCGGCATAACAATGACATTTACTACCAGTCAGCTTCGATACCACCTGTTGCACCACATCAAATGGACAGGATTGTACAAGTGTTAAAAAACATATCATTTGACAATCAAAGAGTGGAGACAGCTAAATTATGCGTGGAACTGCGTCCTATGTTCGCACATGACATAATGTTGATGGCAAAGACATTCACATTTGATGACAAACGCATGGAATTTGTATTGTTTGCCTTCCCATACTGCATTGATAAAGAAAACTACTATGACATAGGCAATACTTTCACTTTTGTGTCAAACAGAGATAAATTTTACAAAGAATTAAAATTACATAGGAAAAACAGACGTTAAAAGAAAGAAAATATGTAATACACTCAGACTCACATACAATTTATAAATAAACAGCGGACAATATTAAATTTAATCCGTAACTTTGCAGCCAGTTTCAATTATTGATTGAAACTGGTTTTTATTTATTTATTCATTAACAACACAATTATCATGTTCAAGAAACAGATGAACCTGAAGTCGGAGCAGATATGCTGGAGACATTTCTCTCGCCGTAGCGACGCCATCTTCCGCAGTATCGGAAGGGAAATACGCATCGGTGTGCTGAGTGTTGCCACTTTGACATTTGCCACTCCTGATTGTGCAGCTGCAGAGATGGCAATGAACCGCCAGCAGTTGACAGAAGAAGGCGATGACTCTGACTATGAATTGAGCCTTGGAGAAACTGAGGTTGTGGGCACTCTCGCTCCACTACCTGCAGACAAGGCGGTGCGTCTGGTACAAGTGATTTCCAGAAAGGAAATCGAAGCGACTGGCGCGAACAGTGTTAACGATTTATTGAAACTGGCTGCTGGCGTAGATGTGCGCCAACGTGGTGGTTTCGGCATTCAGACCGACATCGGGGTGAATGGTGGCACAGAGGATCAACTCACAGTGCTACTCAACGGTATCAACATCAGTAATCCACACACTGGACACTTGACTGTGGACCTTCCTGTAAGTGTGGACGACATTGAACGCATCGAGATAATCGAGGGCGGTGCAAGTCGTGTGTACGGTAGCCAAGCATTTGCCGGCGCAATAAACATCGTGACACGTACTGAGAAAGAAAGTCTGGCAGGTGCACACGTAAAAGGTGGCAGTTATGGGACTTTCGGGGCTGATGCACATATTGCAGTAAAAAGCGGTATGTTCAACAACCGAGTGAGTGGCGGTTATTCACGAAGTGATGGTGCCAACGGCAACGACGATTTCAACAAAGGGAATGCCTACTGGAACGGAAAGTTCAGAAGCGACATGCTTGACGTAAACGTACAAGCAGGTCTAAGCACCATGAATTATGGTGCAAACACATTCTACGGAACAGGATCAAAGAGCCAGTATGAACAAAACAGACGTTACCTTGCTGCCGTACAAGCAGAATGGAAAGGCAAGGTACATGTTTTGCCTCAAGTGTACTGGAACAGATCGCTTGACCACTATGTCTGGACACGTTCCAATCCTAAAGCGTATCAAAACTTCCACCAGACAAATGTTTATGGAGGAAATATCAACGCATACACCTCATGGGCACTTGGCAAAACTGCCATAGGCGTGGAAGTCCGTCGCGAGAATATCTTGTCAACACGTTTGGGAAAGGAGATAACAGACGGACACAAGTATAAGGTGCCAGGGTATGACGAGTATTACAAGTACAAAGACGGCAGGACAAACTTAGGCATATATCTGGAACATGACATACTACTTGACGATGTAACAATATCCCTTGGTGTGTTGGCAAACGACAACACAGCAGTTGATGGGGGAATTAGACTGTACCCTGGTATTGATGTTGCATGGAAAGCAAGTGAGAATGTTAAGGTATTCGCTTCGTTTAATCAAAGTCTCAGAACTCCGACATACACTGACCTCTACTATAATGGTCCAGGACTTGCAGGTAATTCTGAATTAAAGCCAGAGAAGAGCACAGACTGGAATATTGGTGTCAGCTATCACGGTTCATTCATCAGCACACAAGTAAAAGGTTTCTACCGAAAAGGAACAGACATGATTGACTGGGTAAAGTATTCTGGTGCTGATGTATATACAACTGCAAACAGCGACATTGACAACATTGGAGCAGAAGCACTTGTCGGAATGAACTTCACTGATATATGGGGAAGCAAATCACTATTGCAGAACCTCACTCTAAGCTATTGTTATAACTACAAGCACCGTGTGAATGTGGAACAAAGTGCCAACTATGCCTCAAGAATGACATTCCTCAGGAACAAGTTTGTTGCATCGCTAAATCACCGTATCACCAACAAAGTGTCTGCACAATGGGACTTCACGTTGAAAAACAGAGAGGGAGAGTTTGACAATGTGCTGACTGGCAAGACCCAGAGATACGGCACATTCGGCAATCTTGACCTTAAAGTACAGTGGAACGAGAAAAACTACACGTTGTACATTCAAGGCAACAATCTCACATGCCACAAATATTATGACTTTGCAAACATTCTTCAACCCGGATTATGGATAATGGCGGGAGCAAAAATGAAGATTACACTTTGACAACAGATGAATGGACATAAAAATAACGGTTCAGGTTTACTCCTCTGAACCGTTATTTTAATAATCGCTCAATGCATTCATTACTGTTGACGACGTTGACCTTGTCCACGGGAGCCCATTCTCTGACGCATTTCTTGCTGGTATTTCTCGTACTCAGCATACTGGTCTTCAGTAAGAATCCCTTTGATTGCTGCATTTTGTTCTTCTTGACGCTTGCGCCACGACTCACGGTCAACCATCTGACGGAAATCACCTCCTGCTGCAGAAATTGAATCTCTCTGTGCTTTCATCTTGTTCGCATTGTCAAGAAAAAGCTTATAAAGAGCTTGATACTGCTCATCAGTAGTGTTACATGCGTTCTTAATACCTTCTGCCTGACGAGTAGCCATCTGTTCAGGATTGAACTCTCTACGCTGTGCCATAGCAGATACAGCAAATAGCATAACAAAGAATGATACAAATAATTTCTTCATAAAAGTTTAGTTTTTAGTTAAGTTATATAAGTAAGTAGGTCGCCAGAATTAACTTGAACATCTACTCACATTTATAAGACTGCATTTGTATATAAAAGGTTTAAGTTGGATTCTGCATATTTCAAAAAACTTAACCCATCTCAATTGCTACTTTCAAATAATAAACATGTTCATATTGTCGTAAATCAATGCCGACATGGATAATTATCAGTACGTTATTTTGTTGTAAAAGTATTTTTCTTTATCTTTGCATTGAAAATTATGTCCAAAAATGAGCAAGTTCATTCAATACTTTACTATAGTTCTATTATTTTTAATAACCATACCCACACATGCTGTTAACGATGGTGGGCAATTTGTAGTAGTACTTGACGCCGGACACGGAGGCAAGGATCCTGGCGCAATAGGTTCAAGTCCCAAAAATCGTGAAAAAGACATTAACCTTGGCATCACTTTAGAAATAGGCCGTTTGCTGAAGGCGAACTGCAGTGATGTTAAGATCATATACACACGTAGCACAGACGTATTCATAGAACTTGGCAGACGTGCAGAAATTGCAAATAAGGCAAAAGCAGACTTGTTCATAAGCGTGCATACGAATGCCTTACCAAAGGAATCAAGAAAAGCAATGGGTGTTCAGTCATATACACTGAGTCTCAAGACAGCATCCACTAATCTTGAAGTGGAGAAGCGAGAAAATTCAGTAATCCAATATGAGCAAGATGGTGGCAGCAAATACTCTTACAGTAACCCCAACTCAAGTGAAAGCGACATCATGTTCGAGCTGATGCAAGATCGCGATATGCAAGAAAGCGTTAATTTTGCCAAACTTGCCCAAAACGAAATGGTAAGTACGGCAGGAAGAAATAACATGGGCGTGCAACAAGCTAATCTTGCTGTGTTGCGATTAACGTACATGCCAAGCGTATTGCTGGAGGTTGGATACATTTCCACACCAAGTGAAGAGCAATTCCTATTGTCACAAAGCGGACAGGCAGCAATGGCTAAAAGTATATATAATGCCATTGTCAAATTCAAGGCTCAACAAACAGGACGTCAATCTAAGCTGGAAAAAGTTAGCAATACAGTCCCTGCAAACACCGAACCAGCTTCTCTGCAGCAAGCAGCAAATACGACTACAAGCAAACAACAAGCAACAGGTACAGGCAAACAGCAGAACGCAAAACAAAGCAAAGCGAAGAAAACAGTATATAAGATACAAATATTGGCAGGGAACGTAAAACTAAATCCTAACGACAGACAATTCAAGGGTTTGAAATGTGAAATGCATCAGTATGGGAAACGTTATACATATACATACGGAAATGCATCAACAATGGAAGAGGCGAAAAAAATCCGCAAGAGCATTCTCGACAAGTTCCCTGAAGCATACATAGTCTCTTTTGAAGAGTAAAGTAAAAAAATGTACAGCAGATAATCGTATAGTATTCAACTATTATTATGAAAACAAAAGAAATCAAAATAGCCATTATTGCGATTTTAGCAGTTGCAATTATTTATGTTGGCATTATATTCCTCAAAGGGCTAAAACTCTTTAGCAACGACGTTTCTTACTACGTAGAGATTGCCGATGTACAAGGAATGCCAACAGAATCACAGGTGTTAGCTAACGGATTGAACGTAGGTCAGGTCAAAGCGATTGACTATAATGCTAGAAAACAGAAATTGGTAGTAGAGATATCAGTAAAACCTGAATTTCAAATCCCGCAAGGCACCACGGTTTACCTTAGCAAAGAAATGTTAGGTAATCCTAAAATGAATCTTAAGTTAGGTCCAGACCAGACAAAAATCATTCACCCAGGAGACACAATACAAGGTGAGCCATCTGCGGATTTAATGACTCAAGCTGCATCAATGCTGCCACAGATTGAGGCATTAATTCCAAAGATAGACTCCATACTGAGTGCTTTCAACAATTTGGCTAACGACCCTGCCTTAGCAGCGTCATTACACAACATGGAAGGAATGACGGCACAACTCAAAACCACCACATCTCAGATAAACTCAATAATGGGAAATGACGTGCCAAAACTATTGACACATGCAAACAACATAGGTGACAACTTAGAAAAAACAACTGAGACTCTAAACAATATTGACATTGCTGGCATTACAGACAAAGCAAGCAACACGCTCGGAACTGTACAAGAACTCACAAATAAGCTGTACAGCACCATGAACAGCAAGGACAACTCTTTGGGAATGCTCATGAACGACAACTCTATTGCCCTTATGCTGGACTCTACATTTGCCAACTCGTCAAAACTGCTTGAGGACTTACGCTTGCACCCAAAAAGATATGTTCACTTCTCACTTTTCGGAAGGAAACAGCAGTAAGAACAATCACAAAAGGCATTGCCATTACAAAGACAAAAACTTTGTTATTTGAATTTCGTCCAAACAAAGCAAGTGTTTTTACAGGAACTCCAAAACAAAGCTGTAACGTAAATCAAAAACAGCAAGATACAAGTATAAAGGGATTGTCATAGGTGATTTGTTCCACGTGTGAAACAAATATGTAACGCATTGAATTTCAACATTAGAAAAAACAATTACAAAAACAACACCTTAAAGTACTACAAAAACGTAAACTACTGAAAAGAAAACGTTTTAACATTTGAAAGTCTAACAGCAGGAAAAGGAAATTTGGCAATGTCAAAAAAAAATATGAACTTTGCACTCGTTAAGAATGAAACACGGCCTCATTGAATTATAATTATTTATTCAGGTCGCATGAATGAAATAGAAATACCATACAAAAACTAATGGAACAAAGACCAGACATAATGTGGGGACAATGCCTTGAAATAATCAGAGACAACCTGACTCCACAACAATTCAAAAACTCGTTTGCCTTTGTCGAACTGCACACGTGCAAGTTCGAGAATGGCACATACAAGTTGGTCTTAAATGTTCCAAGTGAATTCATTCGTGACATTCTTGAGAAGAACTATCTCCAGTTGATGCGTTCAACTTTTACACGTGTATATGGTCCAAAGATTCAGTTATTCTACAATGTAACTGTTGACAACAGCACACCAGGAGGAGTCATACGTGAGAAATCAGAAGTTGTAAATCCTATCGTCCAAAATGGCCGTCCACGTGAAGATGCACGTAAAACACCAGGACCCGTAACTGCACCCGCAGTACAAGATCTTGACTCACAGCTTAAACTCACTTACAACTTTGACAACTATATTGAAGGCGACAGCAACAGACTTGCAAGAAGTGTCGGTGAAGCAATAGCAAAGAAACCAGCAAGCACTTTCAATCCGTTCTTCGTATTTGGTCCTTCTGGATGCGGCAAAACTCATCTTGTAAATGCCATTGGACTCCGTATTAAAGAATTGCACCCAGAGATGCGTGTACTATATATCTCAGCACATCTCTTCATGGTACAATACACGGACGCTGTTAGACAGAACAAGGTCAATGATTTCATCCTTTTCTATCAGACGATAGATACACTTATCATTGACGACATACAAGAGTTGTCGGGCAAGACTCAAACTCAAAACACGTTCTTCCACATCTTTAACCATCTTCAGGTTAACAATAAGCAGATTATTTTGACTGCAGACAGACCACCAATTGCCATCAAGGGACTCGAAGATCGTCTGCTTACCCGATTCAAGTGGGGATTACAGGCAGAGATAGAGAAACCAACCCAAACATTACGTCTAAGCATTCTTAATGCAAAAGTACAAAAGGAGGGATTAAGCATACCTGTCAATGTAATAAAGTACATTTCTGAGAATGTTGACGAAAGCGTGAGGGACCTTGAAGGAATAATTAACTCACTCATGGCATATTCGGTTGTGTATAACTGCGACATCAACATGAAACTTGTTGAAAAGGTATTGCCAAGATTTGTTGATGTTAATACGGTTCCGATAACTTTTGATCTTGTAAAAGAGACAGTAGGTGCACACTTTGGCATCAAGGTTGAAGAGATTGATTCTAAAGTTCGTAAACAAAACATTGTGTACGCAAGACAGATTGCCATGTACCTTGCAGATCAACTCACAGATCTTTCGTACTCGCAAATAGGCTTGCAGACAGGTAGTCGCAACCATGCCACGGTAACTCATGCAATCAAACAAGTTCGTGACTTAATTGAAGTTGACAACGACACACGTCAAGCGGTGGACGACATAAAGTTAGAGTTACGCACAGCAAGATAATAAATAATATGCCACCAGTACAATCACTTTCAAACAATATCATTAATCGTCTGAAATCTTTTGGAATAGAAAAACTCCAGAAGGTATTAGACGATAATTGTTCTTGTGAAAACTCAGCAGAACTCAACGAGTTACAATGTTTATTAGACAATGAAATTGCCGCATATCAGCCTTTACAGGTAACAGAAACACGTCCAAAAAGTCTGGAATGCGATGTGGTTCGTTTTCAGAACAACAAAGAAAAGTGGGTAGCTTTTGTCGGATTACTTAACGATTACCCGTATGAGATATTCACAGGTGTACTTGACGATGAAGACGGAATCGCACTACCAAAAACCGTATCCAAAGGGCATATAACCAAGAACTACGACGAAGAAGGCAACAAACGTTATGACTTCTCATTTGAGAACAGACGAGGCTATAAGACCACGATTGAAGGTTTGTCAGAGAGATTCAATAAGGAGTATTGGAACTATGCAAAACTAATAAGCGGTATTCTCCGATACAGAATGCCTCTTACAAATGTCATTAAACTTGTCAGTTCACTTCAACTGGAGAATGAGAACATAAACACCTGGGCAATCGGTGTTGCTCGAGCACTAAAGAGATATTCAACAGGATACGACGGTCAAGAGGAACAGGAAGAGATAGGATAACATGAATAACACTGTATTCATAAAAGGACTTAGAATCTATGCTTATCATGGTGTATTACCACAGGAGCAAGTTGTCGGTTCTTATTTCACCATAGACATAAGCATAAACACAGATTTTTCCAAAGCAATATTTGATGATGACCTAAACGGTACTATTAATTATGCCGAAGTACTGAATATCATCAAACGTGAAATGGCTATTCCATCAAAATTAATGGAGCATGTAGCAGGAAGAATTATCTCAAGTGTTTTTCATCAGATAGAGTCTGCTCAACATATACGTTTACAAATCACCAAAGAGAACCCACCAATGGGTGCAGATTGCAAAGGCGCAGGTATTGAAATAGAACAAAGCAGGACACTATGAAATAGGGCTCATACACTACCCCATCCTTGTTTATGGCTGTTCCATATTTGATTACAAGAACATATTACACATAAAAAAGACTCTGGAATCCCAGAGTCTTTTTTATGTTATATAAACGATTTGCCTACTTCTTAATGATAGGTTTATATTTAGGAACGAGTGTCTTCATGATGAACCATGCTATAAGGTATGCAACTGCACAATAGCAGAATACAATCATATAACCCGCAGGTTTACCTGTTTCTCCGAAGAAAGAGAAAGCTTCACCCTGACGATCAGCATAGTCAAACAAAAGACCAGAGCTCCAGTTAATCGCAAATGAGCAAAGACCACCGAACATTGTTCCAATACCTGTAATTGTTGCAATTGCACTCTTAGGGAACATATCACCAATAGTTGAGTACAAGTTCGCACTCCATGCCTGATGTCCTGCACCAGCCAGACCAATGATTACACATGGCAACCATGGACTTGTTCCTGCCAAAGGCTGAGCAAACATTGCAAAGATTGGGAAGAATGCAAAGATAAGCATTGCTCGCATTCGTCCAGCATATGGATTCATTCCCATTTTTTCCACAAAAAGCTTTGGAAGATAACCACCATATATTGATAGTATTGTAACAATAAGGTAAAGCACAAAGATAAGAGCCTGACCCATTCCAGATGAAGAAGAATAACCAAGTTCTGAGAAATAAGCAGGTGCCCAGAACAGGAAGAACCACCAAACACCATCAGTCATGAATTTACCTACAATGAAAGCCCATGTCTGACGATAACGGAAGCACTCCATAAATGAAAGCTTAGGCTCGTCAGAATTTGTAGATGATGTTTCTTCTACTGCATCATTTTTATCTGACTCAATATAGTTGAGCTCTGCTTGATTTACATACTTACTCTTACTTGGAGCAGAATAGAGGAACATCCAAAGACCTGCCCAAATAAAGCCAATAGCACCAATTATGATGAATGCCATCTCCCAACCCATGTGTTCTGCAAGAACAGGAATAGAAAGTGGAGCAGCAAGAGCTCCAACAGAAGCACCTGCATTGAAAATCGAAGTTGCTAAAGCACGGTCTTTCTTTGGGAAATATTCAGCTGTCACCTTTATGGCAGCAGGGAAGTTACCAGATTCACCTGTAGCAAGAATAATACGGCATGCGAGGAATAGCCATACACTCAATGTACTAACTGCAAGTGCGATATCTGTACCAGCCTGGATTGAACGAAGCTCTTCAACAGAAGCGATGTCGTTGACGCTCATTGTCACCACACCACATCCTGCGTGGAGACATGCGCCCACACTCCATATAATAATTGCCCACATATAACCTTTCTTAGTGCCCATCCAGTCTATGAACTTTCCGGCAAAAAGACTAATTATTGCATAGAAAATAGAAAATACTGCTGTGATTTGACCATAGTCTTTGTCAGTCCAATGGAAATCAATCGCTATAAAATCCTTCCATGTCAACGAAAGCACCTGACGGTCCATATAGTTGACAGTCGTTGCAAGGAAGAGCATTGCACAAATCACCCAACGATAATTTGTCATTTTGTTTGTTTTTAATGCACTCATAATAAATATAAGATATTGTAATTATATGATATTTCTATGATGGATGTTTAGTTTAAATGAAAATGTACGAAAAAACACCTGTTTATATTACTTAATGTCTATAACAGGAATGTTGTCTTTGTCATTATACTCCAAATTTTCACCAGCCATACCCCAAATGAAAGTATAATAATATGTACCTGCAGCTGCATGTATTGACCACTCTGGCGACATTATTGCCTGTTCATTATGAAGCCATACCACACGACTCTGTTGTGGTTCGCCCATCATGTGAGAGATAGTCTGACCATCAGGAAGGTTAAAATAATAGTATGCCTCTATACGACGACCATGAGTATGTGGCGGCATAGTGTTCCATACAGCTCCTGGTTCAAGTTGAGTGAGTCCCATTTGAAGTTGACATGGGCCTTCTTCCAATGCATCGCGAACGATAAGCTTGTATATCGTGCGACCATTTGCTTCCTCTTTCGTCCCTACAGGTCCCCAAATAGCAGCCTTGAGCGACCCTTTGCGTCCGTCAAGTGTAACCCATTGAGTTTTATAATGCTTATGAGCTGTTGCAGAGTTTATGTAGAACTTCGCAGGATTCTTTGGGTCTTTTGAACGAAATACAACTTCTTTATTACAATCAATCCATTTCCCTTTTTTGTCCTGCATGTGACCACGACCGACATACAATGCTTCCTTTGGGCCAAGCACATATTCTTCACCATCAACAATGACAGACCCTGTTCCTTGTCCACAATTTATAATACCCATCTCACGATTATGAAGGAAGTATGGATCTTTTATTGTCTTGTCAATAGAGAGACCAAGTGCAGTAAAATTCTCCAACTTAAGAGATTTCTTAACAGGCATTGCTCCACCGAATATGAAACGGTCATACTGACTATATGTAAGATTAATCTCGTCTGCCACCATTACTTTTTCCATTACAAAGCGCTCACGCAGTGTTTCTGTATCATAATGTTTCACATCAGCGGGATGGCACGCAGTCTGGAAATTCACGTTCTGCTGTGCAGAAGCAGTCATTGCAGCAATGGCAAAAACTGCTGATATCAATTCTTTCTTCATTAATTATTATGTTTTATTTGTTTAATCTTATTTTGTTCCATATAACCATGCCTAATGCAATGGCTGTCAATATTGCAGCACCCACCCAACTGAAAACATATTTCATGCATGCGTAAATCATGAATGCAATTGGCGAAGAAGCAAAGTCGAGAGAACCTCCCTGTGCAAATTGACTCGGAATCTGAACAGCCTTGTCATCTGGATGAGAAGCTGCTACGGCATTTGCTGCAGATGTGAAGTCACCAGCCATTAATGACACGAAATACAATCCGATTCCCATCATTACCAAGCCTATAATAAATGACTTTACTACATTTCCATTAGTATATGGAAGAACCATCACGAAAACGTAAAACATTCCAGCAAGAGATGCAAGAGGTAAAAAAGTGTTTCCTGGCAATGATACTGCAAGGACGAGAGTCACAGGTATAAGCAGAATACTTGCAACGAGAGTTGTTGGATGACCAATAACAAGCGCTGGAGACATTCCAATATAGAATTCTTTCTTCTCTCCGAATTTCTTTGCAATAAGTGATCTTGTAGCCTCACTTATTGGCTTCAGCCCTTCAATGAACAGACTTGTCACTCGAGGTATGAGCTCCATTACAGCTCCCATCTTAATAGCAAGTAACAATATGGCAGGAATGCCTCCAGTAAATTGACGTGTGCCCTCATTTCCATTCAAGAATCCAGGCATTGAATCGGCAGAATATCCATCAACAAGTTGATTCCATGAGTCGCATGAAAGACAACCGATTATTATTCCGATTATTATACCAAGGAAAAGAGGTTCTCCAAAAAGACCGAACTTTTTCTTCATACCTTCAGCATCAATATTCAGTTTGCTGAATCCAGGGATAAAGTCAAGAGCCTTACTTATAAGAATTGCGAATGGAGTGAATCCCTGACAGAAAGGCTGCGGAATGCTTATTCCTTCCATGTTAGGATAAAACTTCTGAAAACGCTTCGCAGTCAAGTCTGCCATCACCAAAGTTATCATGTAACAAATGATTGCAGCAAAGAATCCCCATCCTATTTCACCAGTCATGAAATACACAACTGCGCCAATAAATGCGAAATGCCAATAATTCCACAAATCAATATTTACGGTACGAGTGCATCCCAATACTAATAGAATGAGATTCACGCCAAGGCAAACAGGAATAATGAATGCGCCGACGCTTGTGTTATAAGCCACCGATGCTGCTGCTGGCCAACCCATGTCAAACACAGGCAGATCAAGACTGAAAATCTTAACCATGTCATTAAGAGCAGGGCTAAGACTTGATGTGAGAAGACCCGTGATAACCTGAAGTCCTACAAAGCCTACACCCACAAACAAACCACTCTTAAGAGCCTTACTGAACGGGATGCGCATGCATACTCCCAAAATGGTGAAAATGACAGGCATCATGACAGCAGCTCCTAGACTGATGATGTAAGAGAAAAAAGATTCCATAAATTTAGTTATAATATTAGTTAGTATTATCAATACCATACCATCAATATGTCACACAAGTGTGTTTAACATATATGAAGTTTTTCTATTTTGTCACAAAATTAAGTCTTTTTTCATCATTTTGCAAAAAACCAAGCATTAAATCATGATTATTTGCAAAAAAACACCTAAATTTGCAATGATTTTTTGCAAAAAGACCACCTTATTTCAATATAAGCATGCAAAAACTTTTTCTGTCATGGAGTTTTCACAAACATAAAATAAAAAAACATCCATGAAAGAGAATATAAAGAGAGTAAAAAGATTAACAAACAAATAAACATAAGGTAAAAACAATGCACACAGAACTAATTCCAGAAGCAATCAAGCTTCTCATTGTAGGTATGGTTACGGTGTTCCTCATTCTCGTCATCGTAATCTATCTCGGCAAGACCCTTATTTGGGCAGTCAACAAGTGGGCTCCAGAGGAAGAGGTAGCAAAGAAAGGATCTGCTCCTAAAGCCGTTGCTGCAGTTGACGCAACAGTGAAAGCCGTAATTGACGCAACTGTATCACAAATCACAGGTGGTAAGGGTCGCGCAACAAAAATCACAAAGCTTTAAACTCTATCTTTTTTAAGAACAATAACAAAAAATTTAGGATAAAAAAAATGGCTAAAGAAGTAAAGTTCTCATTGGTCTTCCGCGACATGTGGCAGAGTGCAGGTAAGTATCAGCCACGTGTTGACCAGTTGGTAAAAGTCGCTCCAGCAATCATCAAAATGGGTTGCTTTGATCGTGTAGAAACTAACGGCGGTGGTTTTGAACAGGTAAATCTTCTCTTCGGAGAAAACCCAAATAAGGCTGTCCGTGAATGGACAAAACCTTTCCATGAAGCAGGCATACAGACACACATGCTCGACCGTGCTCTTAATGGTCTTCGTATGAGTCCATGTCCAAAAGACCTTCGTAAACTCTTCTACAAGGTAAAAAAAGCTCAGGGTACAGATATCACACGTATTTTCTGTGGTCTTAATGACCCACGCAACGTAATTCCTTCAATCCAATATGCAAAGGAAGCAGGAATGATTGCACAAGCTGCTCTTTGTATCACAGCATCTCCAATACACACTGTTGAGTATTATGTAAACCTTGCAAAGACATTCATTGAAGCAGGTGCTGATGAAATCTGTTTGAAGGACATGGCTGGTATTGGCCGTCCTGTTTCTTTGGGAAAGATTGTTGAAGGAATCAAGGCTATCAAGAAGGACATCGTAATTCAGTACCACTCACACGCAGGTCCTGGATTCAACATGGCTTCTATCCTTGAGGTTTGTAATGCAGGTTGTGACATTGTTGACACAGGTATGTCTCCACTCTCATGGGGAACAGGACACGCTGACATCATCGCTGTACAGGAAATGCTCAAAGATGCAGGTTTCAAGGTTAAGGAAATCAACATGGCAGCATATATGGAAGTACGCACACAGATTCAGGAAATGTGTGACGACTTCCTCGGATATTATATCCCAGATCTCAACCACATCAACAACTCACTTCTCGTTAAGCCAGGACTTCCTGGTGGCATGATGGGTTCACTCATGACAGACCTTGAGGACAACCTCAAATCTCTCAACAAATGGAAGGTTAAGAACAATCAGCCTGAGCTCTCTACTGACGAACTTCTCATCAAACTTTTCGATGAAGTTGCTTATGTATGGCCAAAAGTTGGTTATCCATGCCTCGTAACTCCATTCTCTCAGTACGTAAAGAACCTTGCTCTCATGAATGTAATTCAGATGGAGAAAGGAAAAGAGCGTTGGTCTATGATTGCTGACACTATCTGGGATATGATTCTTGGCAAGGCAGGTCAGTTGCCTGGTCCTGTTGATCCAGAAATCATCGCTCTTGCAAAGAAAGAAGGAAAGGAATTTGAGACAAATGATCCTCAATCATACTTCCCAGACGACCTTGAAGAGTACAAGGCTAAAATGCAAGAAAAAGGATGGGAACTTGGTGAAGACGATGAAGAACTCTTTGAGTACTCAATGCACCCAGGACAATACGAGGCATACAAGTCTGGAAAGGCAAAGGCTGACTTCGAGAAGGATCTCGCAGAGCGTAAGGCAAAGAAAAACGCACCTGCAGCTGGAGCAGAAGGACCAAAGTCTATCACTGTAAATGTAAATGGTGTTAACTACAAAGTAGAAATTGCATACGGCGACGCTGTTCCTGCTGTTGCTGCAGGCGCACCTGCATCAGCACCTGTTGGCGAAGGCGAAGACATACTCGCTCCACTCGAAGGAAAATTCTATCTCGTAAAGGATAACTCAGAGACAGCAAAGAAGGTTGGTGACGCAGTTCAGGCTGGCGACGTACTTGGTTACATTGAAGCAATGAAGACATTCAATGCCATTCGTGCTGACAAGGCTGGCACTATTACTGCTATCCTCGCAAACTCTGGTGACTCAGTTGAAGAAGACGATCCAATTATGAAAATGGCTTAAGTTAAAAGGAAAAACATAAGTCACACATTAATAGTTAACTTTTAACTTTCGGATTAAATGGAAGAAATATTCAGCAAACTATATGAAATGACTGCGTTCAGCGACCTCGTTGCTGACCCTTCATTCCTTGTAATGTACGGCATTGCATTCGTACTTCTGTACCTTGGCATTGTCAAGCACTACGAGCCACTGCTCCTCGTACCAATTGCATTCGGCGTTCTGATTGCCAACTTCCCAGGAGGTGGCATGGGTGTTTACGGTGCTACAAATGCAACAATAGGCGGCGTTGATTACCAGAACGTCATTATGTTAGCAGACGGAAGCTATTGGTGCGACGCAAACGGAGTACCATATAACATATATGAGGTTGGATTACCACAGATTGCTCATGAGTTAGGTCTTATGAACTATCTTTACTACGCATTGATAAAGAGTGGATTGCTCCCACCTGTAATCTTCATGGGCGTAGGTGCATTGACTGACTTCGGTCCAATGCTTCGTAATCTGCGCCTTTCAATATTCGGTGCTGCTGCTCAGCTTGGTATCTTCACCGTACTCCTTGTTTCTGTGCTCATGGGATTCTCACTCCAAGAGGCAGGTTCACTTGGCATCATCGGTGGTGCAGATGGTCCTACAGCAATCTTCACAACCATAAAACTTGCTCCTCACCTTCTTGGTCCTATTGCCATCGCTGCTTATTCATACATGGCATTGGTACCAGTAATCATACCACTCGTGGTTAAACTTACATGTTCAGAAAAGGAACTTCGTATCAATATGAAGGAGCAAGACAAGCTCTTCCCATCAAAGAACAAGATTAAGAATGAAAAGGTGATAAAGATCATCTTCCCTATAGCAGTAACAACTATCGTTGCAATTTTCGTGCCATCAGCTGTCAGTCTTATCGGCATGCTCATGTTTGGTAACTTGTTGAAGGAAATTGGTCCTGACACAAGCCGTCTTTTCGACACTATATCAAACTCAATAATGAACACGGCAACAGTATTCCTTGGACTCTGTGTAGGTGCAACAATGACAGTAAGCGCATTCCTCAACTGGACAACAATCGGAATCGTTATTGGCGGTTTCCTTGCATTCGCTCTTTCTATCACATCTGGTATCTTCATGGTAAAGGTAACAAACATGTTCTCAAAGAAGAAGATCAACCCACTCATTGGTGCAACTGGTCTTTCTGCTGTTCCAATGGCATCACGTGTTTGTAACGAGATTGCGACAAAATATGATCCAAAGAACCATGTCCTCAACTATTGTATGTCGTCAAACATCTCTGGTGTTATCGGTTCCGCAGTAGCTGCTGGCGTTCTCATATCATTCCTTGGATAAACAACAACAATCTTCACATATATTCAAAAACGCTCACTCATATCGGGTGGGCGTTTTTTATGTACTGTACCGTTGTAACAGTAAAATTTTCATGATAACGCCCAACACTAAACAACATTGAATTTGGAACGATGAAATCATAAAAAGTGTCAAATCCTTTGTCTTTTAATTTGTATTGTCGTAACTTTGTACAAAAATACACACTAAAGGTGGATAATACAAACCACCAATTAACAAGAATCTCCAAAATGAAATCATTCTTCAAAGCAACTATTTTCATCATTACATCACAACTAATATCATCAATAGACTCCATTGCCCAGGATTATATTCCACTTGTATATACAGAAGAAAACACGGGAAAAGATTATCCGATTCCCACTATGCCATCAATTGACAAACTGCAAGCAGACAGAAAATTGCCAAATCCATTTATGTGGGCATCTGGCAAAGGTGAAGTTAAGAAGTTCAAAGATTGGGAAAGAAGAAGAAATGAGATAATGGCTATGATTCAGCATTATGAAGTAGGTGAAAAGCCATATGTAAGCAAAGACTCCATAGATGCAATAATGGATGGAGATACATTAAGAATCAAAATTCACAACATAGGAAAAACACTTGACATTGATGCTGTTATTGCATACCCAAAAGGAGGAAGTGCTCCCTACCCTGCTATAATAGGAATAGGTATGGGGAGTGGAAGTTTACCATCAGACATCTTCACAAACAGAAATATTGCTATGATAAGGTTCAACTTCTCGCAGGTGATGAGTCACACCCAAGTACGTGGAAACGAACCATACAACATCATTTATCCAGAACTGTTACATGTTGGTTCTTATTCTGCATGGCCATGGGGAATAAGCCGAATTATTGATGCGTTAGAGATATTAGGAGAGGAAGAAACAAAAATAGACACTAAACATTTAGCTGTATCTGGATGTTCGTTCGCTGGGAAAATGGCGTTGTTCTCAGGAGCTTTTGACGAGCGTATTGCACTTACCATTGCACAAGAACCAGGAGGAGGTGGAGCTGCAGCATGGCGCGTATCTGAAACATTAGGAAACGTTGAGACACTTGGACGCACAAACTACTCATGGTTCATGGAAAGCATGAAAGCTTTTGAGAAAGAACACGTATCTATGCTACCCATTGACCACCATGAATTATGCGCACTTATCGTTCCTCGAGCATTACTTGTACTCGGAAATCCTGACTACGAATGGCTTGCAGACGGATCCGGATACGTGTCGTGTATAGCAGCTCGCGAAGTATGGAGAAAGTTCGGGATTGAAGACAGAATGGGGTTTTCTTTTGAAGACAAGCATGGACATTGCCAACTTCCAACTAGCCAACGTCCAGAGGTTGAAGCTTTTGTTGACAAGTTTCTATTAGGAAAAGACACAAACACAACAATTACAAAGGCCCCAATGTTTGAGGATGTAAACTGGAGAAAATGGATTTGGGACAACAAAACATCACGTAAATATAAATAAAACTTGATAGCGACAAACACATTCACAAGTTTACTTACAGAGCATACACATAGATTTCATCTTGCTCTATTTACCCAATCAGAAATTTCATTTAATAGTTATTCCTTCTCAAGCAAAACGACAGCATATGCACTAATACCCTCTTCGCGACCAGTAAATCCAAGCTTTTCTGTTGTAGTTGCCTTAATAGATATTGCGTCTTCATCTATGCTCATCACCTTAGCAAGTACACATTTCATTTCAGTAATGTGCGGATTCATTTTAGGCCGCTCTGCACATATTGTAGCATCAATGTTACCCACCACGTAACCTTTACTATATACAAGTTCTATAGTTTTACGAAGCAGAACTTTAGAATCTATATTTTCAAACTCATTTCCTTTAACTGGGGGGAAATGATAGCCTATATCACGCATATTTGCGGCACCAAGTATAGCATCGCAAATGGCATGGATAAGCACGTCAGCATCACTATGACCAAGAAGTCCCATCTTGTGATCTAACTTAATGCCTCCCAACCACAAGTCACGTCCTTCGACAAGCTTATGGACATCATAGCCCATGCCTACTCGTATCTTCATATTTACGGAATTTTTATCTTCTGCGCTTGCCTGATGACTTACGTCCGAGAAGGTCATTTATGCCATCCATATCAAATGCAAGAGAGAAACGGAGTGTCTGGTCAAGTGGATTACTCTGTGCTGTTGAGATTACATAACCAGCATCTATACTGAACACATTCATCTTGAAACCAGCGCCAACTGTGAAATACTTACGGTTTCCTTTATTAGGGTGTTCATAGTGATAACCGGCACGCAGGAAGAATTTATTATTGTAAGCGTACTCAAGACCTGCACTCCATTGTATTTCTTGAAGTTCCTCTTTTGCTCCATTTGGAGCATCATGGAAAGACTTGAAAATACCTGAGATTGGCGACACATTATAATAACCTTCTCCATCCAACCATGTGCGGTAATCAGAATAGTTATTTTCGTAATCAGCAGGCGAACCACCTTCTGTTTCCACCATGTGCTTCACGTACTGTTCCATTGTAGGGCGTGTAGGCACAAGGAGTTTGTTAGCATCTGCTGCAAATGTTATTGTGTTATATTCATCGATTGGTACCAGCAACGAAAGTCCAAATCGGAGATTCGTTGGTATAAACTCACTTGTGTTGCCGTCATCATAAGAAATTTTAGAACCTATATTACTGATGTTAAGACCCCATCCTAACTGACTCTCGTGACCACCTAAATTGATGTATCCATTA
The DNA here is from genome assembly GCA_045616905.1 of Bacteroidaceae bacterium. Classification (GTDB taxonomy): domain Bacteria; phylum Bacteroidota; class Bacteroidia; order Bacteroidales; family Bacteroidaceae; genus Minthosoma. Next base: position 19,513 of record JAZLHP010000023.1, on the reverse strand, counting down.
TGATACATTGCAACGTCTGCAGCAAATGCAGAACCTGGGGTTGTCTCGTCGTCTGCCTTATAAGCAAGGTCAGAATAAATATACCGAAGAGCAACAGCTGCAGAAAAGTTCTCGCTGAGCATACGTGAGTAAGCCAAATCTACAGCCATCTCATATGGTTTGATAATCATGTCATCACCAGCAAACACTTCTCCAAGTGAGAAGTATCTCAGCGAACCAGATACAGCATCATAATCACCTAGACGTACATAACCTGTAATGTTGGCAAGGTCAATGTCATTTACCAACTGACGCAGCCATGGTGTATAATTAAGTGACACCCCAGCACGGCTGATACAAAACGGATACTTAGCAGGGTTCCAATACTGTGAGTTCACATCTGGGTCTGTAGCTGCACCCACGTCACCAAGACCACCAGCTCTTGCATCTGGAGCAATTGCGAGTGATGTCACACCATAGTTAACAGGATTTAATTGATTCTTAACATCCTGTGCATCTGCATTTACTACAGCTATGGCGATAAGCGCTATTAATGATAATATCTTTTTCATAAACATAGTCTTTATTAGGTATTTGCCGGACAAATTATTAACACAGTCCGATATCTTCTATAATAACGAAGTTCAATATCTTTTATTGTGTCACAATGAACTTTTCTGTCTTTTCGTTGAATACTCCAAGAGGAGAAACAAGACGAATACGACGGACATACACACCCTTTGGAAGAGACTTACCATGATCTGCATTAAGCATCTTACGACCAGCCATATCAAATATCTCACAAACTTCAGTTAATCCGTCTATCACCTCAAAACTGTATGTTTGCTCAGTCATGTTGTTCAATGTGTCAAACACACGGATTACCATAGAATGCTTGCCAGCCGCTAACTTAGGGAACTGGAAAGAAACCGTTCCTGAACGGTAGTCACCAACACTCTGTTGATAATAAGAGTTAAGGTTGTAAGTGGTGTTCTCGTTATTGTCGATGATAGCCACAAAATCATGTCCAAAGCCATTACCTGTCGTGTTTATACCACTTTTATCCTTCACGTTTAAGAACAGAACAGGTGCATCTCCTGTAGCATTATTGCCAGCAGAGAGGGTATTCATACGGACGGTCATCTCGGGTCCCTCCTTGTCATCGATATCATCATCAGAGGTGCCTCCTATTAGGAAAGAGTTATAACGTCCACTTGCCTCTAATGTCTTGTCCGTGCTAATGGCATAAAGGTGCATCAGGCCTTTTTTATTTGAATAATTAATATCAAGAGGAACAGGGAACGTGATACTGAATTTCCCATCAGCAACAGAATCCACTCCAGAATACAACGTACGTATCCGGTCGTAATATTTCTTTGGAGTCACATTATCTTTCTCGTTGTTGTAACATGTGATAAGCTGCTCGCTGTCAAGAACGAAAGGCGATACTATACCTTTGAAATCTTTCACCTCATTGCCCTTTTCATCAACGATGTGTCCTTGTATAGTAACCAATTCACCTGCAGATATAGTTGGCATCGTATTCGAATTAGCTTCCATCTCGTTTATCTTGTCCAACACTACATGATAATCAGGCACAGTCAATTTAAGTGCAGGATCGCCTACGAGCACATACTGCACCTTGTTGATTGTGTCATTCTTCGTGTATCGTGTCTTTGAACTTAAGATATCTGTTTTTGCTTGTGAAAGAGCCTCGCCTATTGTGAATCTGTCTCCATTTGGTTTCTTTGTCAAAACCCTATTCATGAAATTTCTGTTAATAGTACGGTTTGGAGACGAATAAACAGTACGAGCTGTTCCAATGAACGCAATTGCGGCACCTTTTGGGTTGAGGACAGCCTCGCATGCCAGATTTTCTTCGTTCATATCAATAGGTGCGATGTCACAACCAGCGGTAAACCATAAAGGAAGACGAGGAGAAGCCCACTCCTGGAAGTCCTTAGTCTTTAACACCTTCTCGTGTGACAGACAATACGCCGCTCCGTGTCCTGTATAGTTCATCACAAGCGCTCCTTCCTCCATCACCTTGTTTATATCGTTGTATGCTGCTCCATACGACAAACCTGTTGACGAGGATTCAACCTTGTAACTGTCCCAATATATTCTCTTGACACGTGCGTATGGATTAGCACTCTGGATGGTGGTTATGACAGCCTCTGCATCATCCATGTGAACATTATTATTGCCATCATCAGCAAGCACACATATTGTGTTTTTCCAAGAACCTACATCGGCATTGCTCATATAACGAATAATCTTGTCAACCACTTCCTTTGCCTCTGCAGCAGTTCCTAACGGCAGACGTCCAACGCCACAGTCAAGTTTCTCCTTCAATGGAGATACACCCTTCTTGTCTGCTAACAGAGCAAAATACTCTTCCAACACATAACTTTCTATACTGCTCACACTATTCACAGACTCATAACAAAGCAGATAATCATCTTGCTTCTTGTTCTTCATCTGAGATGTCACCAATCGGTTATCCCATACGCAGTTGCCGAAAAGCAGTATATTTCGTGGTCCGTTGCCTCCAGATCTATCGTACAGCATCTTCATGAAACGTCTGTATGCTGTTGCGTCTGGGGTTCCTGAGGAAAACTCATTATAAAGTTTATCAGCCTCAACCACCACACATTTCATTTTATCTATGGATGTATGCGCATCTGCAAGACGCTTTGCTTGCTCTGTCAACAATCCGTTTGCAGGGGTAACAATAACCAAGTCTGCTTCCTCAACGGCATGAAGGTCCTGATTCTCTATTGCACCCACCACCTCTGGTTCTGGAAACGAGGCATCTGTCTTAACTGCCACATATTGATCCTTATTGGAAACCGTGCTTGGAAGTGGCACCTTATAAGTTGAACCTTCCAACTTACCTTCATACATTTCCATTGCATTCGTGGATGTCACATTCCATACCTTTGTGGCATTATTCGCTCCCTCTATCTCTGCAGCCGAATACGATGGAGATGTGAAACGAAGGAAGTTATCGCCACTTATCGTCAGGGAACGGATGTAGTCGGCTTGTATATAGTCAAGGTGACCATTAATTCCGGAAGGACGCGTATGAGTCAGTTTCAATTGAGGTTTCTCTGACACCACATTACTCCACGTGCATACAGCTTTATTCACCACACCGTTCTCGTTATCAGGATTGGCTACGAAATTCACGGTCGTGAGGGTTGTTCCGTCCGAGCTGACAGACAATGCCGACGAATTACGTCCCGAAGTGCCAAACTGCAACTTTAAGTTCACCTCGGTAGATGCAATGTCAGGCAATGGCACCGTATAAGTTCGTGATGGACCGTTTGCAAAATCATAAGCCTCAAAATAAGTCCTACCGCTCTTCATAAAACTGAAGTCGTTGTAGTCAAGCAAGGCATGATCAGGGAATGTCTTGAATGTTGACATATACTGTTCAACCTTCTTCACATCCATCTTCAACGGTTCGCCATCTGTACTTTCTGTCAGGAAATATGCTATATAGTTTGAATATGGATTTGCCATGTGATTGAAGGAAGAAGGCGTATTTGCTGAGAACACGTTAGTCCACTTCACCGTACCACACGAGTAAAACAGCATAGTGCCATTCTCTTTCCTATAAAGAGGTATCTCCGTAAGATCATCAGGAATATTCTCTATGTATGCTTCAGGTAACATAGGCAGATTATACCCATAGAGCTTCACCTTGTCAGGATCCTTAAAGCCCATGGATGACAAAGCAGACTTGGTAAGTTGGTAAACGCCTTCTTTAGTCGTTTTTATCTTTACCCATTTTCCTTTACTCAGCAATGAATGCTCAGCATATCTCGACTGAGCCTTGGCTCCAATCGCCAATGCCAGCACAATAAATAATGTATATAATCTTCTTGTCATCATAAAAGGAATTTTATTCTATAAATATGAACAGCCCTCATCAAAGAAAGCTCCACACATCATATCACGAAGACAAAGTCTATTTAATTCTCAGATTTAGCAGTTTTTCCTCTCCAATGTAACCTTCCAGCACGTCACCCTCTTTCACGGGTCCTACTCCCATAGGTGTACCGGTAAATATGAGGTCACCTGTTTTCAATGTGAAGAAGCGACTTGCATAAGCCACTATCTGGTCAATGGTGAAGAGCATGTCTGCTGTGTGTCCCTGCTGCTTCAAGTCACCATTAATATCCAAATGGAATCTGATATTCTGCACATTGCCACCTACAGAGTCCTTACGTATGAACTTACCTATTGCAGCACTACCGTCAAAACCTTTGCAGCATTCCCAAGGCTTACCCTCTGCCCTTAACTTGTCCTGAAGGTCACGTGCCGTGAAGTCTATGCCTACGGTCAACTCATCGTAATACCTGTGAGCAAATCTCTCGCTGATGTCCTTGCCAACCCTACTGATTTTCACCACTATCTCCGTCTCGTAATCAAATTGCTCAGCAAAATCCGGGACAAAAAACGGTTTGCCAGGCTGTATGATACTTGAATCAAACTTTGAGAACAGCACCGGTTCTTTTGGCAATAACGATTTTAATTCCGAATTATTGTGTTTATCCATCTCCTTGCAATGCAAAGGATAGTTCATGCCTACTGCTAATATCTTCATACTTCAAATATAAGTATTACAGTCCAAACAACCTCAATATGTCGTTCATCTGTGCAAGCACCATAATAGCAATGAGAATCCACATGCCGAAGAACTGCACCACAAGAAGGAAGTTGTCGTTAAGACGTCTGCGAGTCACCATCTCAAACAACGCAAAGATTGCATGTCCACCATCCAATGCTGGAATTGGCAAGAGGTTCATGAATCCAAGAGCTATGCTGAGGAATGCCGTAAGAAGCCAGAATCGCTGCCAGTCCCATGCATCTGGGAATATCTTGCCTATGCTAATGAATCCACCGACCTGACGTGAGCCCTTCTTTGTGAACACATATTTCATCTGGTCAACATAGCTTGCAAGCATCTCATAACCATATTTAGCACCTGCAGGGAACGACTCAAAGAATCCAAATTCCTTCTCTGTGACCTTGTAGTCTGGCTGTCTGTTCTGAATGCCGAGTGTGAATTCTGGTGTCAGCGTAACCTTCATGGTGTCAGCACTATTGACAACCATAGTCACCTGACGAGCCTTCAAGCTGTCGGCTGCCGTTGCTTCATCAGCAAGCGATTGTTGCAAAGCCATGAGTTTGTTCTGCAAATCGTTGAAGTCTGCTATTTGAGTGCCGTTTATGTCGGTAATCACGTCGCCAGGCTTGACTCCTGCCTCTGCTGCTGGCAGTCCTGCCACAACACTATCTATGCACATAGGAGCAAGCACCTCTGCATAACGTGGCTTACCCTCCTCTATCATGTCAAGCAGACTCATCTCTGCTGGCATATTGAGAATCATCTCCTTACCATCACGAAGCACAGTAACAGTCTTAGCATTTGAAATGCCCTGCAGCACACTTACATCCCACTTCTCAATGGTTTCTCCATCAACCTCAGTAATGATGTCTCCGTCCTTGAATCCGTCAGCCTTTGCCTGTTCAGAAAACTTCATACCGTATGTCATGTCTGTTGGCTTCACATAACTTTGTCCCCAGAAGAACAGCACCATGGCATAAATCACGATTGCTGTAAGGAAATTCATGATGATGCCACCAAGCATCACAATCAGTCGCTGCCATGCTGGTCGCGTACGGAACTCCCATCTCTCGCCCTTCACATCTTCGTTCCTAATGATAATGTTCTTCATCAGATGAGGCAACTGCTTCCAGAAACTCTTTTTCTGTTCTTCCTCGTTAAACGAAGACTCGTCCACCATGCCTGAGATTTTAACATATCCGCCTAACGGAATCCATCCCACGCCATATTCGGTGCCTTCGTATTCATACTCGCCGTTCTCTTTCTTTTTTGCAGGCTTCTTGCCTCTCAGTTTGCGCCACCAATTACTATACGTACTGAATAGACTGAATTTATAGTCAAAAAACAAATAAAACTTCTCTACTCTTACCTTAAAAATTTTAGCAGCCATATAATGTCCGCCCTCATGGAGTACAACAAGCAATCCAAGTGCGACAATCAACTGCAATGCCTTAATGAGAAATGTTTCCATTAAAAAATCTATGTTCTATAAAAATATTATGTAATACTTATTGTCATTTATGTTATGCCACGGCACGCTCCAATGCTACAATAGCGATTTTGCAAATGCACGCGCCTCCTTATCCGTCTGCAAATAGGTGTCGAGCGTACAATCGCAACAGTACGATATCTTATTCATCGTCTGCTCAATAATCTCTGCTATTTGGCAGAAACCTATTCTGTCATCGATGAACGCCCTGTTTGCTATCTCGTTAGCTGCATTAACTATACATGGCACGTTACCACCCTTGTTGAGTGCCTCATAAGCGAGTGCAAGACAACGGAACCTGTCCATATCTGGGGCTTCAAATGTCAATTCCTTCATCTGGAAGAAATCCAACCTGTCAAAGGAAGACTGCAATCTCCTCGGATAACTGAATGCATATTGTATAGGCAAACGCATGTCAGGCACTCCCAGCTGCGCCTTCACGGCACCATCTTCAAACTGCACAGCACTATGTATGACAGACTGCGAATGCACTAACACCTGAATCTGCTCCGGAGCAACGCCAAACAGCCACTTTGCCTCTATCACCTCAAATCCCTTATTCATCAGAGTTGCCGAGTCAATAGTTATCTTAGCACCCATGTTCCATGTAGGATGTGCCAACGCGTCCGTTTTAGTCACGCTCTTTATCTGTTCTGCCGTCATGTTGCGGAAAGGTCCGCCACTACAAGTCAGAAGTATCTTTTCTATGTTGTTCCCTGGTTCCAGGCACTGGAATATTGCACTATGCTCTGAGTCAACTGGCAGGATAGGCACCTGGTACTCGTTGGCAAGACGGGTTATGAGGTCACCAGCCACAACAAGCGTCTCCTTGTTGGCAAGAGCAATAGCCTTTTTCGCCTTGATTGCTGCTATGGTTGGCTCAAGACCAGCAAACCCAACCATTGATGCCAGCACCACGTCCACGTTTTCATCTTGCACCACGTCACACAGAGCCTTTGCGCCCGTATATACCTTTATAGGGAGGTCAGCCAAAGCCTCGCACACAATGCTATAATTCTCCTCCTTAGCTATGACAACAGCCTCCGGTTGGAATTTACGTGCCTGCTCTATCAGCAAAGCCGCATTGTTGTAGGCTGTCAGCACATACGCCTCGTACAAGTCGGGATGTTCCTCGATAACTTGCAACGCCTGTGTGCCGATGCTGCCTGTGGATCCTAATATACAAATGTTCTTTTTCATCTTACATCAATGAATCTTTCTTCGCTACAAGTCAAGCAATCCCAATGGCAAGTCCATCACCATCGTCTGCTCATCTTGTCTAATCTCTGTAATAAACTCCTCGTGAGCAGGAATCATCAGTTCCTCGCCTTCTGCGTTCTGCACGATGAACAGCCAGTTCTCAGTATTGTCATCAATAGCCACAATCGTGCCAATCTCCTTCCCGTCGTCACCATCCACCATCTTAAAACCTATGAAATAGCTGAGAGACACCTCATCTTCCTCTAACTCATCCCTGTATTTCTTCTCAAAATACACGTCACAATTCACGAGAAACTGCACATCATCCGCAGAATCTATATCCTCAAACTTCACCAATGCTGTGGTGTCGCTGCGGAATCTATACTCTTCAATAAAGAAAGGCACCAATATGCCATCCACCTCGCATATAAGGTAATCGCTATCGGTTGTGTCCCACACATCATCCGTAAACTGGAAGTTCACTTCGCCTTTCAGTCCGTGTGCCTTCGTTATACGACCTATATTATATGTATCTTCCTTTCTTATCATCTAAATATCCAAGTGAAAAACTCTCTATCAACGCCTTCCGAACCGCCCCTTCTCAATTAATTCTTTTAATTGCAGCACCCAAAGCCGTCAATCGTCCCTCTATGTCTTCATAACCTCGGTCTATCTGCTCGATGTTGCTAATCATGCTCACACCCTGTGCGCTAAGTGCAGCAATCAGCAATGCAATACCAGCTCGGATATCAGGACTTGACAGACGCGCTCCTCTCAGCTTAAACTGATTGTCGTGACCAATAACCACGGCTCTGTGTGGGTCGCATAGTATTATCTGCGCTCCCATGTCTATGAGTTTATCCACGAAGAACAATCGGCTTTCAAACATTTTCTGGTGAATCAGCACACTACCCTTTGCCTGAGTTGCCACCACCAGTATCACGCTCAACAAGTCAGGAGTCAGTCCTGGCCATGGAGCATCAGCAAATGCCATGATGCTGCCATCCATAAACGATGCTATCTCATAGTGGTCCTGCTCTGGAATGTGAATGTCGTCATTCACGATTTCCATCTTCACGCCGAGGCGCTTGAACATGTTTGGTATGATGCCGAGGTTGCTCACGCTGACGTTCTTTATCGTGATGTCGCTACCAGTCATGGCTGCCATACCGATAAACGAACCAACCTCAATCATGTCAGGCAGTATGGTGTGTTCCGTGCCGTGCAATTCTTCAACGCCCTCGATAGTGATGAGGTTGCTGCCCACACCCTTTATCTTGGCACCCATATTGTTCAACATTTTGCACAATTGCTGTATGTATGGCTCGCACGCTGCATTGTAGATAGTTGTCACACCCTTTGCCAATACGGCTGTCATCACGATGTTTGCTGTACCTGTCACACTTGCCTCGTCCAACAGTATGTACTTTCCCTCCAGTTCGTTAGCGTCAATTTCATACACACCCTTCTCTATGCTGTAATTGAACTTTGCACCCAGTTCCTGAATGCCGAGGAAATGAGTGTCAAGTCGGCGTCGTCCGATCTGGTCGCCTCCCGGTTTAGCAACACAAGCGTGGTGGAATCGTCCAAGCAAGGGACCTAATGTCAGTATGCTGCCACGCAACGAAGCACATCGCTGGACAAACTCGTGACTGCCCAAATACTCCATGTCAAGGTTATCAGCCTGAAATCTCCATTCATGGTCGCCAGAATTCTGCACCCTGACACCCATCTTGCTGAGCAGGTTGATGAGATTGTTCACGTCCAGAATGTTCGGGACATTCTTCATCACCACGGGTTCAGCAGTCATCAGCACGGCACTAATGACCTCGAGAGCCTCGTTCTTGGCTCCCTGTGGTGTAATCTCGCCATGCAGCTTGTGACCGCCTTCTATTATAAATGATGCCATTGCTTATTTATTTCTTCTTCTTTTTCTTAACACTTGTTGAGATACGGCTACTGAGCAGTTCGCCATCAGACACAAGCTTGTTCTGAGTCAGGTCTATGCACACACGACCGTCTGTGTACTGCTTGATGTCTGCCACCACTTTCTCATCGCTCATCGAGTCAAGACTCCAGTTGCTGAGATCGCGCTTCATATGGTTGGCAATTGTCATAGAAAGATTGTCGCGCTCGATATTGGCAGACATTGTGGCAAGATGCTCATTAAATGCTTCCACGATAGCCCCATAGTGACGCTGCCTTATCCTCTTCTGGGGATACTTCACCGTCTGCCTTTTCAAATCGACCTCATGACGCTCAATCTCTACTGGGTAATCGATATCCAGTTCATAGTGTGAGATGGCTGCAAGATGGTTCCACAGCTTCTTCTGGAAGTCTTCCTTGTCAGACAGCTGTTGTGCAATTGTAGCCATAGCCTTTATTATCGACTTGGCACAACGCAATCGCTCGTTCCTGTCAGCAATCGTCTTGCAATGATCCACCATCTGCTGCACAGCCCTTCCGTACTCAGGCATCACCAGCTGTTCTCTCTCTGTATTATAGTCCATTATTAGTAATCAGTTCGTCTTTTAGATTATCACAATAGTTTTTTTGCCACCGTTGCCTGAAACTCCTTCAAGTACGCAGGCTCAAAATATGCCACATCCTCAAACTCCTCGCATAGGAATTTCTTCTCTGCCAACGGAGCCATATTCTTGGCAAGCAATTTCACGTCATCCATGAAATGTGCATTTGGATGCGAAATCACCTTCTTGCATTTCTCAGCACCATTGCCAAAGAAATACACAGGATGCTTTTCGAGCACGTCCCTGAACGACTCTTCATCTATAACCTTGGCACAAATATCCATCTCTGCCTTCAGGGCACGTGTGTACAACGCTGTGTACACCTCCATGCGTCTCGCATCAATCATCGGACATAATAACGCATCCTCTGGCAAGTCGTCATGCACCAGCAACACAGGCACGCAATACACCTGCAAGGTAGGCAAAGCAATAAGCTTCAGGTCACGTCCGTAGGCGATACCCTTCGCCATCGACACGCCGATACGCAGACCTGTATAACTGCCAGGACCTGCACTCACAGCAACAGCATCAAACGGGATGGCATGATTGTCTGTAAATGAGATTGCCTCGTCAACCAGCGTTCCAAGCACGCTGCCGTTGTTGCTTGTCGAGTGCTTCCTTTTTGTCTCACTTGCATTCGCCTCATCTGCCGCCTTCTGCATCTCGTCTGACGATGCCTGATAAATCACAGCACCATCCTCACTTACTGCCACGCTGCAACCCTCCGTTGCTGTTTCTATATGTAATATTACAGACATAATTAGTCAATATTATTTCAAATTAAATGCAAAATTACAAAAAGGATTTGGATTTTTCTTGTTTCACGCTGAAAATTCTTACTTTTGCACAAAAATAAATTATTTTTATAAAACAATATGATACAGTCAATGACAGGCTACGGCAAATGCGTAGTCGAATACAGAGGAAAGAAGATTCACGCAGAAGTGAAGTCTCTCAACAGTAAGTCACTCGATCTAAACGTCAGAATCGCCACTCTCTACCGCGAAAAGGAGATGGAAATCCGACAGATGTTACAGACAAGACTCGAGCGTGGCAAGATAGACTTCGTTCTGTGGATTGAGAAAGACGAGGCAAGTCAGGCAACAGTCATCAATAAAGATATCGCTACCGAATACTACAAACAGCTCCGCGACCTCAGCTCCACTCTCGAATTGGATTCGTTCACCAATGGAGGCAGCCCTGCTGAATGGATGCAAATCATTCTCCGCATGCCTGATGTGTATTCACACAACGAGGTTGAAGAGCTCACAGACGAAGAATGGGCAGTAGTGCTCACAGCAGTAGAAGGAGCCATCGACGCCCTTGTTGATTTCCGCAAGCAGGAAGGACTTGCCCTTGCAAAGAAATTCCAAGAGAAGATTGACAACATCGCATCACTCCTCAAACAGATTGAGCCATTCGAACAGGGACGCACAGAAAAGATTCGCCAGCGTATCATAGACGCACTTGAGCAACAGGTAGGAGTGGATTACGACCGCAACCGACTTGAGCAGGAAATGATTTACTACATCGAGAAGCTTGACATCAACGAAGAAAAACAGCGACTCACCAACCATCTCAAGTATTTCATCGAGACCATGACCGACGGATACGGACAAGGCAAGAAACTCGGATTCATAGCACAAGAGATGGGTCGCGAAATCAACACCACAGGTAGCAAAAGTAACCAGGCTGAGATGCAGAACCTCGTCGTCATGATGAAGGACGAACTCGAGCAAATCAAGGAACAAGTCCTAAACGTACTTTAATCCTTCAACCCTCATCCCTCAACCTTCAATCTCAACTAAAAATGGCAAGCAAACTCATCATCTTCGCAGCCCCATCTGGCAGCGGAAAATCAACAATCATAAAATACCTCATGGAGAACAAGGAACTCAACCTCCACTTCTCCATCTCTGCCACTTCACGTCCGCCACGAGGCACAGAGCAAAACGGCGTGGAATATTTCTTCCTCACACCTGAAGAGTTCCGTCAGCGCATAGAAAACGACGAATTCATAGAGTACGAGGAGGTATATAAAGACAAGTTCTATGGCACCCTCAAGTCACAGGTTGACAAGCAGCTTGCCGACGGCGAAAATGTAGTATTTGATGTCGATGTACATGGAGCCATGAACATCAAGAAGGCATACGGCAAGCGTGCGCTCAGCATCTTCATCCAGCCGCCAAGCATCGAGGAACTGCGCCGACGACTTGAAGGACGCGCCACAGACTCTCCAGAAGTAATTGACCAGCGTATCGCACGAGCAGAATATGAACTCAGCTTTGCCGACAAGTTCGACGAAGTTGTCATTAACGATGTGTTGGAAGTTGCTCAGGTAGAGGCTGAAAGCCTCGTTGAAGACTTTCTTGACGAAGACGAATAATCTCTCACATACATAAACAAAACAGACGCCCCCTGCAAGCACACAGAGGGCGTCGTTTTATTTCTATAGACAGGTACATTAACGACCTGCGTTTCAGCGAGTGATGGAGATTGGTTTCACGAGTCGCAAACGGTAGTCTTTCACGGTTGCCCCAGACTTTGTCGTAGGGGAACTCTTGACGAAAGAATAGCTATAAGTTGCCTGTTCACAAAGATAACGGATGTTCTTACCATTATCATCTTTATCCGTCACAGGAGTGCCACCCAATGCCTTTATCGTGTTGTTAAGCGATGTGAGACGCGACTCGCCATCTGAATCAAAATAGTTGGTGCGGATTAATATTGCCTCCTCTCTTGTAGGCATGCGCCAACCGTCAAGGCCTCCTTCTGTATAGGAATCCGCTATCTTTATCGCAGCAGTAGGATTATCAGCAGAATACGCCGACGGCACATTGATGTTTTCATTCAGCGAAAGCAGCAATACCGTATATGAATTGCCCGTTGGCGATTCGTTTATCTTCCGTATCTCGTCTGCCGTCAGAGCCACGTTGTCGGAGTCAAGGACAAAGATACAAACATGCGCCTTGTCGTACGACGAACCTGGCAAAGGAAGTGCAGATGAGGATGCTGGCGTTTCAGGTTCACCAGATGCGAAACTGAACGTGATTTTCTGCACAGGCTGCCATGATGCCGCCGTGATCAGACCTGTCAGATGGTACGAATCCGTGAAGTTGGCATCCACAATGTATGGTGTGCCAGCGACAAACGGAGTTGCAAGCGTGTAGCCGTATGTTGTTGTGTTATTAGCGTTGTCCGTCACGCTCAAAGAGAATGTGACTGGCGAAGTCTCTACTGGTACGACATAAAAGTCTTGAGACACCCATGTGGAACCGTCTTCTGCCGTAGGCGACAACGGAATGGAAGCCACCGTCGATTCTGCATGCGAACCACTGGCAAGAGTGACAGCAGAACCTACAGGTGAGAGTGCCACCGTGAGGTTGCGCACATCAGATGGCACGTTGCGAATTGTCATTTTCACAGATGCCACCGCATACGACAGCAGGATGTTTGTCGTGCTGGCTGCACCTTCCGACACGGTCACGTCACTACCACCCATCATAAATGGCTTCGTCAGCACATTACCGTCAGGCAACAAGAACTGAGCCGAAGCATCAACTGTTGCAGGAATGTCCACTTCCGAATAACCACTTATTGCTGTAATATGATATTGTGCAGGGGCAAGATCCAACGAGATAGCCTCTGACGGAGTGTTTAGAGTCTGCGATGCGGCAAGTTTTCCGTCTTTTTGTGAGAAAGCATACACGCGCACAGGATAGATGTCGGCATCAGCAACACTACGAGTATAGACTTTAAGCGTTGACGACGGCTTTGTATCCAGTTGAGGTATCTCAATCTGCTCACACGACACAAGGAATGCCGACATGGCAAACAGAATGAAACACAACCACTTATTGCATAGGCATTTCATAACATCTGTATATTATCGCAACACGTGCCGATTACCATGTAAGGGTTGCATCCTCGCCCCACTCTTTTTCAATCTTGACACTTAATGGTGATGCTTGTGAGAACAGATTGCCCGATATGATGGTTTTTCTGTTACGCATTACAGGCACATCAGCCTTTGTCATGTAGCCGACGAGGTTCTCTCCGTCTTTCAACGACATTGTTATTGTGCCAAGATTGCTGAATCCGCTATGAGTAGCAGATGCTGTCCATTCGTTCGAGACGAAGGTGTAGGTCGGAACGGTTTTATCACCGTCTGCCTTGAACAAACTGAGATTAGAACCTGTTATCGTTGTTGACTCAGGAGTCTTTATTCCGTCGCCTGTAAGCATAGACACCTTGGTGCATCGTGAGCCATAGACAAATTCCATGTTGACAGCATTAGGGTACGAGTCATTTGACTTAACCACTACCGAAGCGACATTGCGTCCGAGAGTTATTGAACCTGTAGCTGACGATGGTGCATCCTTGTCAACTGTTACCGAGGTGATGTTCCAATAAGTGTTGTCGCGAAGACTTTCAAACGACACATTACCATCGTCATCAAGTTCACCTTTCGTGCCAGAAGCCAGCACAGCTATTTTATGAGTCTTGTTTCGAGCCAACGATAATTCCACAGAATTAACACCCGTCGTTACATAGTCACTGCCTGCACCCGACTCTGTCGAGTAGCATTTAGTCTGACTTATAGCATCATCTTCATCAAAAACAACAACATACAAATACTTGCAACCATCAGACGCATCAACAGCAGCACGAGTGGAGGCTTTACCGATTTCTCCAAAAGAAATATCCGCATCAGTCGGGTTAACCTCTAAAGAATACTTTACATCACCAGCCACCTCACCCGACTCATCCAGCACAATATCATCATTTGAGCAGGAAACAAAAGAAACCGACATTAAAGCTGTTAAAAATAAATTTTTTGTGTTCATTGTACATTTGTTATTTAGGGTTAGTAATAAATTATAATTTAGGTAATTATATAGTATTTGGCTACACCGAGCTAAAGGTTGCCCCAAGCGCCTTCTGCACTTATGCATTTTAAGGACGGTCGTTCCTCCCTCAAATTCTCTTAATTTAACTTCAATTTATCTTCAATAATTGTAAAAACATTGCAGAATAATTGCAGATAATTTCTTCTGGAGAAGCGTACACTTTTGATTGTTTATTGTCAGAGGAATCGCAACGATTAGAGCGAAGCGTCCAGAATGACAAAAGGCATAGCCTTAAATAACTATGGGTCAAAAAGTATATAGTTTCCTCAATTTATACCAAGCTTCCATCTATAAGAAGCGGTAATCAATTGCAAAGTAAACATTTCTAATTAACACTTCAAAATAAAAACTGCATTTTTTTCAGTAACAACTAATTTTTTTCATGTGACCACCTTTCTTTGCCAGATGGGGTGCATGGTTTCATATAGAACTTGCATAGGACAATTTGTACTGGTTTTTCATTAGAAAATGGTAAGAAAACGAGATTTATATAAAATATTGTACGGATTGTTGGGTCATGTCGGGGGAAAGTGTTAATTTTGTGGAATTTTTGGCAAAAAAGGAATACTGAACATTATTATGGCAGACAACAGCAATAGGAAATTACCTCATGAATGCACAAACATCACGGAGGTCAGAAATGAGATTGACAGAATCGATGCAGACATCATCCGAATGCTATCCGAGCGATTCGGATATGTGCGTGAGGTGGTGAAGTACAAGGAGAAAACCAACTCTGGGATTGAGGCATCAGACAGGCGTGCGGCTGTCATCAACAGCAGGCGTAAATGGGCAGAGGAGGCTGGCATTGCACCCGACATCATCGAGAACATTTACAACGCGCTGATTGACTATTTCATTTCAGAAGAAAAGAAAATAATGAATAATGAATAATAAAACAACTGATATTACAATGTACAGAAAAGAAATCAAGGTATTAGATTGCACCGTCCGCGACGGTGGACTGATGAACAAATGGCAATTCAGCAAGGAGTTCGTCAAGGATGTATATACAGCATGCGTTAATGCAGGTGTTGACTACATGGAGATTGGCTACATAAGCAGCGAAGACCAGTTCCCACGCTCAGAGTACGGAGCATGGAAGTTCTGCGCAGAAGATGAGCTCCGTGAAATCGTTGGCGAGAACAACACCAGCACCAAGTTGTCTGTAATGGCAGACATAGGCCGTATCAAGTTCGACGAAATCCGTCCAAAGGACGAGAGCGTCATCGACCTCTTCCGCGTTGCCTGCTACGACTATCAGATTGACAAGGCGATTGAGCTGGCACACCACGTGATGGACAAAGGCTACGAGGCAACCATCAACCTGATGGCTGTGTCTAAGGTTGGAGAACGAGTTCTCGACCAGGTGCTCGCAGATGTGGCAGAGTCACGCGTAGGCACATTCTACCTCGTTGACAGCTTCGGAAGTCTCTATTCAGAAGACATCCACGGTCTCGTTGACAAGTACATCAAGGCTCTTCCAGGCAAGACCATCGGTTTCCACGGCCACAACAACACTCAGCTTGCTTTTGCCAACACCATCGAGTGCATCCGTTCAGGTGCCAACATGCTCGACGCCACTATGCTCGGCATCGGTCGTGGCGCAGGCAACTGCCCTATGGAGTTGTTGCTCAGCTTCTTGAAGAACCCTAAGTACAAGCTTGAGCCAGTCATCAAGTGCATCCAAGATCGCATCCACCCTCTTCAGAAAGAGATTGACTGGGGTTACTTCATCCCTTACATGATCACAGGTTCGCAGAACGACCACCCACGTTCAGCAATGGCATGGATGGCAAGTGAGCAGAAGGACAACTACCTCGCATACTACGAGTCAGTAGTAAAGAACAAGGAGGTATAATCTATAAAGTGACGACAAACCATAACGAAAGGGGAACAGCAACATGTGCTGCTCCCCTATTTTGTTTCCCACACCCCTGCTCACTCCATATTCGTGACCTGCAGAGATGGTTGGGTTAACCCAAATTGTTCATTAGGCTCGTAATACATTTTGATTAGTGCCAGAACAGATTTTTTCTGGCTTTTGAGTGAGTGATGCGGGCATCATGACCGAAAAAACAGGGAAAAGATGTCTCGGCAATAATCAAAATGGATACGAGAACCTAAAAAAACAAGTAGTATCGTGTCCTAATGGACTATTTGGGTTTAACCGAATCCGTTAGAACCATCGTTATCAGTAGTGCTGCTTCCACCACCCGAGCCCGATGTCTGACCCTCGCCGGTGCTGCCGCCACCCTGAGTCTGGTTGCCGTTGGTGCCTTGGTTCTGCTCATCATCGGTGCCGTTCGCATTGCCCTCAACCACCACGTTAGCCTTAGTCACACGCTTGAAGGTGACGGTCTGCAGGAAGCGAGAGTCCCACTTCTTTGGGAGGTCGATTACGATGCCAGCCGTGAGGTCGCTTGTTGCAAGGTCGCTGGCAGAGAGCTCACGATTCACATCAATCTTGTCAGCAGACGCCATGTCGCCGTTAGCAATGTAGTCAGCCTTGCGCTGCTCAAGCTTTGCCTTCAGCTGGCTCTGAGTGATGCTGCCCTTCACCGAAGGACGGAACACCAGTCCCTCAGGACTTGCCACCACCTTAGCGTTGAGAGCGAGGATGACAGGGAGAGTCTTCTCAAGCTGCTTCATCACTGCCGACACATCAGCAGCAGTCACGGTTGAGCCCTGTGCCAGATAGTCGCAGAATGCGTCGTAGTCGAGTGTCTGCTGGTTCACGAGGCGAGGAGTGACGATTTTCTCGCCAATGAGCTTGTTCTCAGAAAGAGTCATTTGTACGGTAAGTGCCATAATGTTGCCCATTGTCGGTATGGGGCTCAGTGTTTCAGGATGTGATGGCATCCTGCCGACAGATTGTTTAAGTGAAACCGTTCCGAAGAATGCCTTGGCAAAATTAAAAATGGCGCCGACCGCAGCATCTCCTTTTGAGCTTGCCCAACCCATCAATCGGGCTTGCTCACCTTGTCATCTGAGCTAGCTCAAAACGCTTCATGAGCCAGGTGGGAATGCCGTCCGAGCAAGCTCGCTGACCCCCGTCTCAGAATGACAATGCAAAGTTACGACATCCGAAATCGCCACCTGTGCGATGCGTGACGATGCCGTGCGATAAACCACCTTTTAACAAAACATTTTCACATTCACACTAAACAATAAACATTAAACAATCACGGTTCTCCCAAATGCTCCACAATCATGCGGATTTGGCGAGGTGTAAAGCCCTTTGCATTCTTCTCGTAACCTGCCGTTTCCAACTTTCCGAGCAGAGGGGTGCAGCGGTAAATCCATGCCATCAGATGGTTGACAGCCGTGCGAGGATTGCTGTCTGGGAAATACATCAGAGCGAGTTCTTTCTTGGTGTAGGGTCGTATCTTGAAGCACCCTCCCCAGCCCTCGCTGTTAGGGCGGGAGTTGTTACTATTGTTGTCCATCAGCAATGTGTGTTTTTTGTTGAACATAATAATCCGAGAAGTCTTTGCAACCTATGGGCAAATGATGATGCACAAGGTCGGGAAGAATCTCTTTCAGTTGAAGGAATAGTCGTTCGCCTGGAGCATCCTTATCGGGGAACATGTTCCATTTTAACGATGACGATAACGATGACGATGACGATAATGATGACAGTAATTCCTTGTCCTTTGGAGAGAGCAATGTGGCACTTGGTATGGCTATTGCTTTCTTGCCAGAGGATAGCAAAGCCCAGCAATCGCTACATCCTTCGGCAATCCAAAGTTCATCACCTGGTTTCAGTCGCTTCACGATTTGAAGATTGTAGATGGAGCAACGTGAGCCGTATGGGAAACGAAAGCGAGGGAGCGAGGTACTGCCCTCCAGGCAGAGAGTTTCTTTGGTTTCATATCCGAGGGCGTTACCCCCGGTTACTGACCGCTTCGTTGTATTGTCTTCCAGACAAATCTTCTTGTAATCCAAATTCCGGTTCTGCACACCAATCAACTTGCCATCCACATCGTAGTAGGGTGTCTGCAACCAGTTCACACCGCTTCGGTCGCGCCACGAACTCACCCTGCACCAACTTATGACGCGAGGATCAAGCATTCGTTCATCAAAGAGGAATTTGCGTGCTTCATCCGACAACCAAGGGCGCATGAAGAAACCTTCATAGCGACTGGCATCAAAAGCCCCCCTCTTGTCCCCCGAGGGGGATGTTGGTTTGTATTCCTCAACGATTACGTTCGACCCATCTGCCAACCACTTACAAGCCGCCTTGAAATCAATCCCAAGGTGTTTCATCACAAGGTCTATTGTACCACCCGAAGCATCGCACACGAAACAGCGGAATGTATTTTTCCTTACATTGAATGACAGGCTCGCATGATGATCGTCATGGAAAGGACAGAGGCTCTTGTGTCGTGTAACCCGGAGTCCGAGTCGCTCTGCGACCCCCTCAATGGGAAGGTCGCGGAGCTTTTGAAGTTCGTACTTGTCCATCGTCATTCGTTGCTTTTGCCTTTCAGATACTCATCCGTCTTGGTGTAGAGATCGGTTTGGGCATTGTAGGTGATAAACTTGCGGAACACCCACTTGCGCAATTGTCCTTTAGTGCCTTCCCTGCTCTTGCCAATGCTGATGCGAAGGGCTTCCAACTGTGTCGCGCTGAATGAATCAGTCAGGTTGTCCAGCATATTTTTCGGTCCGCTCTTACCTGCTTCGCTGATGCTTGTGTCGCCCCCTTTCAGCAGGTCGGCAAAAATCTGCATCTTGCTCCAGAGGTCGTGATAGACAAGCCACT
>JAZLHP010000022.1:0-8562 GCA_045616905.1 Bacteroidaceae bacterium | reverse complement strand
TAGGGAGTGACTGAGAGCAGTGCCCTGCTCGAAGACGGCTCGGTTGCGGGCATCATGACCGAAAAAACAGGGAAAAGATGTCAGGCAATAATCAAAAATGGATACGAGAACCATAAAAACAAATAGTATTGTGTCCTAATGGACTATTTGGGTTTATTTCACGGTCACCTTCAATGGGTTTCTGACAATCTGTGATTCTTTCAGGAGCATTGCTTCCCAGTCACCAATGGAGTTGAGTCCGCTGCTTGCATTGCCACTCCATCCTGTTCCAAAATAATAGGTGAATGATGCAGAAGGAGCGATGGTGGCAGTGGCGAGCACATGACCTGCTGCAATTCCGTTTTCACGTTGCTGGTATTGCACCGCAGTCACCTTGTCCGGGTACACGGTGCCAACGTATATCTTGCCCATTTGCCTGGCAAGCTCATCCTTGTAGTTCTTGTTGTACACACTTGCATCTCCAAGGTCCTCATACCCTATGTATCCTGCCTCCTTGTTAAGTACGTATGCTGATGGGTTGTCCTTGTGAACCACCACACCAGATGCAATTGGCGATGCTGCAGTAAGTCCGCTGAAGCTTACGTTTGCCTTATTGAAATGACTGCCTGCATCGAGAGTGATTATGCGTGTTTCCACCACTTTGTTTCCCTCAAAGTCGTTCTCGGGATAAGTCATTCTCACCGTGAAACGTAGAGGCCCTTCGTCAAGGATCTCGTATTTCTTGTAGCACTTAGGCATGCACAGGCTGCCGTCCCTGTTTACCAAAGCATCAGCACCTCCTCCAAGTGTAGGGCCTACAGTGTAGCAGTCCATGCCTTTTCCATGATTTATATGATAGCAATACGCATTGTACACTTGGTCAGCAAGGTCATGATAACCGCGTTCGTGCAGTTGTTTGCTGACACTGCGCATCTCTTGGTTCTGTTCCGATGCATACCAATAGTTGAGCATCAGTTCAGTGGTGTTTTTGTTGAACAGGTCGTATCCTACGGCGCCTCCGTGACCATACACTCTGTATGCTACACGGTCATTCTCCCATCCGAATTCATCGCCACGTTCGGTGAAAAGTCGGCCGAAAGCTTTCGGTTCGTATTTCTTTGGAGTACCCTTTGTTACATTGTATATTGACTTACCCTTTGCTCCCACGCCAGCTTGGAAAATAAGTTTGCCATCGTGAGTCACTTGGCTTGCTATTTCGTTGCCGTCTGCATCTGTCACTACGACGGATGCTGCATTGTCCAGTTTCTTTTGTATCAATCCGAATGGTACCTCTACAACCTCGTTTGCACGAGCAGTATTCAGTGGATTGCTGACCGTCAGCGTCACCTTGTCTGCAGCGTTTATCCACATCCCTGACGCTACCATTGCCATTGTCAATAATGTCTTCTTCATTTGTCAGTTTAAGTTTAGTTTTAGTGTATTGATTTGCAAAAATACACATTATTACATACAAAGACAAACTATTTGTTGTTTTTTCTAATTAATCAGAAAAAAAACACTACTTTTGTAAGTTAAAAAATTAAAAGTTAAAAGTTCTGTATTGAGCTACTGGCTTTTATGTTGGATATTAATAAGTCTGCATGGTTCTATTTCTTTTAATTTGTAATTTGATAGGAACTCAAAAACTTAATAACATAAAATAATATGGCAAAGAAAGCACTTCTCATGATTCTCGACGGATGGGGAATCGGTAACAAGACAAAAGGTGACGTGATCTATCAGACACCAACACCCTACATGGATTATCTTAATGCAAACTACCCAAATTCTGCACTTCAGGCATCAGGCGAAAACGTAGGTCTTCCTGACGGTCAGATGGGTAACTCTGAGGTTGGTCACCTTAACATTGGTGCCGGTCGCATCGTTTATCAGGATCTTGTGAAAATCAATCGTGCTTGTGCTGATAACTCCATCATGGAGAACCCAGGCATCAAGGCTGCATATTCATACGCTAAGGAGAACGGCAAGGCTGTTCACCTCATGGGACTCACTTCTACAGGTGGCGTTCACTCAAGTTTCACACACATTCTCAAACTCGTTGACATTGCAAAGGAGTACGGCATCGCTAACGCATACGTTCACTGTTTCATGGATGGACGTGACACCGACCCTAAGTCAGGCAAGGGGTTCATTGCTGACCTTCAAAAGCACATTGACGAAATTGGCAACGGTGCCATCGCATCTATCGTAGGCCGTTTCTACGCTATGGATCGTGACAAGCGTTGGGAGCGTGTGAAGGTTGCATACGATCTTCTCGTGAAAGGTGAAGGCAAGCAGGCAACTGACATGGTTCAGGCAATGCAGGAGAGCTACGACGAAAACGTGACAGACGAGTTCGTGCTTCCTATCAACAACTCATCAGTTGACGGAACAATTAAGGAAGGTGACGTGGTTATCTTCTTCAACTATCGTCCTGACCGTGCAAAGGAAATGACTATCGTGCTCACTCAGCAGGACATGGAAGCAGAGGGCATGAAGACAATCCCTGGTCTTCAGTACTACTGCATGACTCCATACGATGCATCATTCACAGGTGTCAACATCCTTTTCCCTAAGGAGAATGTGATGAACACTCTCGGCGAGTACATCTCGTCAAAGGGACTCAAGCAGCTTCACACAGCAGAGACAGAGAAATACGCACACGTAACATTCTTCTTCAATGGTGGTCGCGAGGCTCCATACGAAGGTGAGGAGCGTGTACTCGTAGCTTCACCTAAGGTTGCTACTTACGACCTCCAGCCTGAGATGTCAGCTCCAGAGGTTAAAGACAAGCTCGTGGCGTCAATCAAGGAGGACAAGTACGACTTCATCGTAGTGAATTTCGCTAACCCTGATATGGTTGGTCACACAGGTATCTACGAGGCGATAGAGAAGGCTGTAAAGACTATTGACCAGTGCGTCAACGAGGTTGTTGAGGCTGCAAAGGCAACCGGCTATGAGACAATCATCATTGCTGACCACGGCAATGCCGACAATGCCCAGAACCCTGACGGCTCAGTCAACACAGCACACTCGCTCAATCCTGTTCCATTCATCTATGTGACTGAGAACAAGAACGCAAAGGTTGCAGACGGAGTACTTGCTGACGTAGCACCTTCAATCCTTCATATCATGGGACTTGAGCAGCCAAGTGAAATGACTGGACGCAATCTTATCACAGATTAATACGTTTTATATACCGACAAGTAATAACGTCACTCCTCTTTCTCATTGCTGAGGAAGGGGGGTGATTTGGTTTATAAGTTTTGAGTTGACTAACTAGCTCTCGGGCTAGCATCGTGTTGTTTAAGACTGCGTCTTTAGTTGTTTTGGACGCTTCGCTCTCATCGTTGCGATTCCTCTGATAATAAACAATCAAAAGAGCACGCTTCTCCAGAAGAAATTATCTGCAATGTTTCTGCAATTATTGAAGATAAATTGAAGAATATTTGAGGGAGGAACGACCGTCCTTAAAAACATAAGTGCAGAAGGCACATAAGCCAAATAGTATATAGTTACCCCAAAAAATCCAAACATAAATGCATCGTCGATTATCCATACTTATCACATTGCTCACATGCTTCATTACCGTCAAGGCACAGTTCTACGGCAATGTAATAGATGCCGGCACTGGTGAGCCAATACCATTTGCAGCAGCAAAATACACAGGCACATCAGTAGGCCAGACAACAGACATGGATGGCAATTTTGAAGTGCCTATCCTGACAGGCTACAACAAGCTTGAGATATCATGTCTCGGCTACAAGCCGGTTGTCGTCACCGTCAACCGCGCGCAGCAGCAGATACACAGCACCATAAAGATGTACTCTGACGACATACTGCTGGGCGAAGTGGTGGTCAAGAAATCAAAGATACACTACAAGCGCAAGAACAACCCTGCTGTAGATCTCATGCGCAAGGTCATAGCCGGCAAGCAGATTAGCGACATAAAGCAGAAGGACTACTACCACTTCGACAAATACGAGAAGCACACCTTCTCCTACAACGATGTAGAGAAGAGCGCACTTGCCGAGGTGTGTCCTGAGACAGGCAAGCTCATCATCCCGATAATGGTTGACGAGACGACCTCCGAAGAGAACTATCGCCGCACTCCGAAGGCAGTGAAGACCACCATCAATGCACGCCGCAGCGACGGATTCCAGTCGATGCTCTCCTCTGGCGACATGCTCACCACCTACGTCAAGGACATCTTCACCGATGTCGATATCTATAAGGACAACGTGCGTCTGCTCCAGCACCCCTTCATCAGCCCCATATCCACGGCAGAGGCCATAAGCTTCTACCACTACTACATTCAGGACACCATAGACGTGGCAGGCGAACGCTGCATTGACGTCGTCTTCACTCCAAACAACTCGCAGGACTTCGGGTTCTCAGGACACCTCTTCATCACCGACGATAGCCAGAACCAGGTGAAGCGCGCCGTGCTCAACATACCACGCAACTCAGGAGTCAACTACGTTGAGAACATGCTCATCATACAGGACTTCATGACCCTGCCCACAGGCGAACGAGTGCTCAAGGTCGATGACATGATTGTGGAGCTCAGCGGATTCTACGGCGCACTCAACATGGCGTGCCAGCGTTACACCACCTACAGCAACTACAGTTTCGACCCCATACTCGACAAGAAGGCATTCCGCTCAACCCTTGTCGATTATGTCAAGCCCGATGCCGAGTTCAAAGACTCTGCCTACTGGGCATCAGTGCGTCCGATAAAGCTCACCGAGACGGAGAGCAACCTTGGCCGCTCTGTCGATAAGATAAACGACGACCTTGGCGGAGCCTGGAAATTCCTCCTCAAGGCAGTCGTTGAGAACTCAGTCGAACTCACGCCACAGCCAAACAAACTCGACCTCATACCTCTCAACTCCATCGTCTCGCACAACGATGTCGATGGCATGCGATTCCAGCTCCCCCTGCAGACCACAGCCAATCTCTCACCCCACCTCTTCCTCCGAGGCTATGCCGCCTACGGAACCAAGGACGAGAAGATGAAGTACAAGATAGAGGGCGAATACTCCTTCAACAAGAAGAAATACATGGCGCACGAATTCCCACGCCGCTCACTCACCCTCAGCTACACGTACGATGACATGTCGCCAGTCGATAAGTTTGCCGGCACCACCAAGGACAATCTCTACAGCTCCTTCAAGGCAAGCAAGGTTGACCAGATGATGTACGTCAACGACATCAAGCTCAAGTATCAGTACGAGACACAGAACTTCATGACCTTCACCCTCGCACTCGACAACTCAAAGCTCACCCCGACGGGCAAGCTCATCTACCAGCGCACAGCCGATGCAGCCTTGCTGCCACACATCAGGACCACCGACCTCAAGTTCGGCTTCCGCTACGCACCGCGCGAGACATTCATCAACAGCAAGCAGCAGCGACTGCCCATCAACAACGACGCACCCGTCCTCACCCTCGAGCACACCATGGGCATGCACGGACCACTCGGCGGACAGTACAGATACAACATGACTGAGGTCAGCCTCTTCAAGAAATTCTGGCTCCCCGCAGCACTCGGCTACATCGAGACCCACCTCAAGGGAGGCTGTCAGTGGAACAAAGTGCCCTTCCCCATGCTCTTCACCCCATCCAGCAACCTCAGCTACTTCGTGCAGTTCGACAGCTGGTCGTTCAACATGCTCCGCAACATGGAGTTCCTCAACGACAAATACGCATCACTCCTCATAAACTGGAACTTCGACGGCAAAATCCTCAACCGAGTGCCACTCCTGCGCAAACTCAAGCTCCGCGAGTACGTGGGCTTCAAGATGCTCTACGGGTCACTCTCTGACAAGAACAACCCCACCATCAGCACCACCGACCACACACTCCTCAACTTCCCCACACGCGACGGACAGCCAACCACCTTCCTCATGGACCCCAAGAAGCCATACATGGAACTCTCCGTCGGCATCAGCAACATCTTCAAAGTGCTCACCGTGCAGTACGTACGCCGACTCAACTACACCGACCTCCCACAGGTTGAAGGAGGAGACCGACTCAAGAAAAACGGCATACGATTCGCACTCGACTTTAAGTTCTAACCCGATCCCTCACAATCGACACCACGCATGGCCGACACCTCAGAACTCATAGCGCCAGGAACCCGCACCATAGCAGATGCCCTCATTCAGCCCTGTCCCACGCTGAATGGGGCGACCGCCACATACGGCAAAGCCATGATTGACGGAAAAGTCTATTTCGTCAAGCAGTTGCGTGAAACGCTGATGACGCAATCGCCCTCATATCGTCAGGCATTCATCAAAGAGTACGAGGTGGGTCACAAGCTCAACAGCCCCTATGTGGTCAGTTATGAGAAAATCACAGACGATGAGAACGGAGTGAGGATATGGCAGGAGTATGTGGATGGGGCTACCTTGCAGGATATTGATGCAGACAAGATAGACATCTACCGCTTCTCGTATCAGTTGCTGTCGGCATTGAACTATTTGCATTCCATGGGAGTGGTTCACATGGATTTGAAACCTGCCAACATAATGTTCACTCGTACGGGTGGCAATGTGAAGCTTCTCGACTTGGGCTTCTGCTATGCCGATTCGTATCCGACAAGCATTGGTTGCAATAAGGCTTTCGGGGCGCCGGAGGTGCAGAACGGCACACTGCCAGACAACTGCTGTGTTGCAGATATTTATTCATTTGGGAAAATACTGCATTACGTGGCAGAAAAAACGGGGAAACATCTCAACAAGTGCTTTGGCAATGTTGCCAGGAAATGCGTTGAAGCAGATGGAAGCAAGCGTTATCAGAGTGCGAATGAGGTGATGAAGGCATTGTGCAGGGACAGCAGGTTCAGACAGGAAGTTTTGCCATCGCAGACTTCGGGTATCAAGCGGAAAATGAAAGGATGGCATGTCGTGGCATTTGTTGCCATCTTGCTGTCGGCAGTAGCCTTTGTGCCATTCCTTCGCTATGGCGTGATGAACATGGCAGAGAAAATCCGGCACAAGTTAGGATTTGTAAATTATGACTTTGTTGAGAATGGCATTTATTACAATGTGCTGAGTGATGGCAATGTGGAAGTCACTACGGACGACTTTGAACATGGAGGCGCATATCATGATGACATTACCATTCCAGATACAATAGAGCACAATGGTCAGAGATATGCCGTGGTTGGAATTGCATCACGAGCCTTCTACCGATGCCCGAAATTAGTGGCAGTGGTGGTTCCGCAAAAACTTCAAAGCATTGGCGACAGTGCTTTCTGCAGATGCGACAACCTTGCCACATTCAATATGCCTGACAATGTAATGGAATTAGGGGTTGGAGTGTTCCGTAATTCTGAATACCTCAGAAGTGTGCGCCTTTCGGAAAATCTCACAACATTGCCTGAATATTGTTTCTCGGGATGTCGCAACCTGGCATCTGTAGAGTTGCCGTCAGGATTGAAAAGATTGGAGCGCGATGCTTTCGGGTGCTGTGTGAAGTTGCAGGAAGTGGTGATTCCTGAAGGGGTGGAGAAGATCGGCAGGGGAGTGTTTTGGGAAAATTCAAGGCTAAAGCGCGTTGTCATACCATCCTCTGTGTGTGAGATAGGTGACTTCGTGTTTTGGCATTGCGACAGCCTTTCTGACATTTACATCGACATCAAGGAGCCATTGCGCATAACCAACATCTTTAACGGAGTGTCGCCTTTGTTGCACGTGCCTGAGGAGACAGAAGGTTTGTATCAGGAAAAAGATGAGTGGAACAAACTGGAGGTCACTTCAAGACCGTGAAATTGATGCCTCCAGACTTTCCGCACACATAGTCCATAGGTGGCATGTCCTGACGGATGATGCTTGTGCAGATTAGCGGTTGGTGCAGTGCAAACTGTCCACACGTAAAGACATCACCCTCTTGAAGCTTGCTGTTGATGGATTTCATCACACCCCATTTCTCGTTTCCATAGTATTTTATTGTAATCATTCTGTCGGGTTGCCATGTGACCATTATTTCCGTGTTGACCTCAATGCTGTCGCATGTCAGTATCTTGTATCCGAGTACAAAATGACTCGTGTCATCAATGCAGCCGGAGTCTTTTAATGAATTCTCGAACTCTGAAATGTTGGCAAATCCAATGAACTTGCACAGCACATTGAGTGTGGATTTGCTCTGTCCGAATCCCTTGTCTTGCTCTTGGTAACCCCAGAATCTGCGCAATGTCGTAGCAGACAGCATCTCATGTGTGTGCTGGAAAATAAAGTTTTGAAGAGCATTGAAATCGTTGCGGCTGTTCAGGGGGAAACCGACGAACTGCTCTATTCGCTGTCGAAGCTCATTATACAAGTTTGCTGACATGTTACGCTTTCTGTATTATTTGTATAAGTAGGTGATCATAATTAGTTTTATAATAGATGTGCTCTATTTGGAAGCAGATTTGCTTTGTTTTTAAGGGTAGCGACTGTTAAGCAGAGTGACTAAATGTCACGATGTAGGAAGCGACAGAGAGCAGTGCCCTGCTCGAAGACGGCTCGAATGC
Organism: Bacteroidaceae bacterium; assembly: GCA_045616905.1. Taxonomy (GTDB): domain Bacteria; phylum Bacteroidota; class Bacteroidia; order Bacteroidales; family Bacteroidaceae; genus Minthosoma. Next base: position 65 of record JAZLHP010000022.1, on the reverse strand, counting down.
TGGCATTGTGACCGAGAAAACGAAGGAAAGATGCGACAAAGAGAGTGCAGATATTACAAAAACGA
>JAZLHP010000021.1:0-27168 GCA_045616905.1 Bacteroidaceae bacterium | reverse complement strand
CTGAGGAGTAGGTTTTGGAGTGGTTACTCTGTTCTGAGTCGGTTGCGTTCTCTGCCTGTTAGCTTGTGACGAAGCACTATTTGACATTGTCTGCCCGCTACGGTTGGCACTAGAACTCTGGGCCGGTTTGTTGCGTGACTGAGTATTTGCACTCGCATTCGGTTTTGATTGCGACTGAGTGTTGCCTTGTCGCCTGATAATTTGTGCATCTGCTATTGTCACGATGCACAGTAGCATTAATAGTGTAAATAATACCTTTTTCATATCTTCTGAAAATTATTATTATCAATCTCCATTCTGTTCATTTCCCATCTTGTCGCAGATGTCCTTTATCACCAATCCGGCAAGGGTGAAACCGTAGATTGCTGTGATGTGCGACAACGAACCGTTGGTTGCAACCTTGTTGAAGGTGTTGGGGGCATCGTCGGCAAGGTCGTGACATTTGTTGGTCAGCAGCTCTTCGCTATACACGCACTTCACCTTCTTGGCCAATGACCATTTGTTGTGTCGCATCCTGCTTCGCATGGCAGCACCTAACGGACATCCTTTCACCTTCCAAAACTCTGCCACCTGTATGCGTGTGGGGTCGAGCTTGAGGGCAGCTCCCATTGATGAGAACACCGTTGCCTTCGGCTGACGGGTGGCATTTATCAGCAGGGATATCTTGTCCTTCAGCGAGTCGATGCAATCGACCACATAGTCGTACTCTTCGAGATGGAACTCGGGTGAGGATTCATCGGTATAGATGCTGCTGATTGCCGTTATCTCTGCATCGGGATTTATCTCCAACAGCCTTTCACGCATAGCCTCAACCTTAACCCTTCCTACGGTCTTGGTCGTTGCCATAAGCTGACGGTTGATGTTGGTGACTGCCACTCGGTCGGAATCGACGATGGTGAGCCGTTCGATGCCGTTGCGCACAAGGCTCTCGGCACACCATGAACCGACTCCACCGACTCCGAACACTATGACACGCTTGCTACGGATGGTAAGCATGGCGTCATGTCCCAACAGGAGTTCTGAGCGATTGAATATTCCAGTCATATTTAGGGGATTGAGGGGGCGATTACTCGAGGGGTCGGTTTTTAGAGGACTAGACTACTCTATTACTCGAAGCCTCGATGATTCGATTATTCGTTTTAGTTTTAGTTTTGGTTTTAGTTCTTCTTCTCAAACGAATCGAGCTTACCGATGTAGTATTCGCGAAGTTCTGTCCACTTGTAATAAGGGAACTGCTTTGTTGTGATTGGGAGTGAGGCTTCTTTCTCGTTGAGCAGCACCTTCACGAGGATGTCCTCTGCTGAGCGTTTGCCTGGTTTGTTGCTCTTTGCAGGACAATAGAATATCATCTGGACGTTGCATCCCATAGGGTAGATGCGGTAGTTGACCCACTGGTCTTCGAGGTGGTCGAGGTCGCTTACCTTACGTCCGCAAGAGTCGAGTTCCATGAGGCATGCGAGTGGCATGACGCACACTTCGTGACCGAAACGAAGGGAGGCTCCGTTGCTGTAGGTCTTGCTGGCAAGAACGGTATCTGTAGTTTGAATCATGTTACGCAACAGGTTTGCCTGAGAGAATGGCATCACACCCTGTGTCTGTGGTGCAGGACCATAGCCGAGATACCACTCTATGTTACGTATCTTCCATTGGTCATAGCACTCCTCGGTGGTGAACAGGTTCCACAAGTCCTCGCCATTATCATGACTCTGCATGTTGGAAATGGTGTGGAACATGAGTCGCATGAAGCTGCCAGGATTAAACTCCTTGTTGTTCCAGAATGACTCGTCTGTGAAGAGTGCTCTGCAGAATCGCTCTGGGTGCGTGTATTTATGCTTGTAAGGTTCGAGGATGCCCCATCGCACGTTTCCTGCATCCTGAAGGCGTTGGCTCCAACCTGCATTAAGATACCATTGCAGGCTCTCGCTTACATCGTTGTGCATGTTGATCTGAGGATTGAAGGCTGTCAGTTCCTCGCACTCTCCTACCATGCTGAGTATGCATCGGGTGACAACTGTGCTTCGTGCATCAACCTCTGCATTCTTGCCCTGAAAGACGGTTGGGAAGTGTTCTGCCATTCGCTTGCCGATGCCATGATGCTGACGCTCGCCCACCGTGGTGAGGTCGCCCAAACGCTTTATGGTGCAAGGATAGAAGCGTTCCAACTTGACGAGTGCCTCTTCTCCTGTCTGAGTGAGAACACCCTGTTCTTTTGCCTTCTTCAATGTGCGTATGAGATTCATGTAATCTCCGTCGCTAAGGAGCCAACGGCTGCCATGACGACCATAGTGGGAGATGTAGAATGGCTCGTATCCTTTTGGTGAAGGAGTCAGTTTCTTGTCAGGAACCTGATACGCCATGTGATTACTGCCTGACTTGAGTATGTCTGCGTATATTTCTTCTTTCGCCGATTGTGCGGAAAGAGTGACTGGTGCTGCAACTGCTAACAGCAATGTTGCAAATGTGTTACGATAATTAATTTTCATATTGTTTAGGGGTTAGGGGTTAGAGAGGGGATTATTATGATTACTCGAGGATTCGAAGTTTCGAGGTTTTCGATTAATCGATTATTCGAAGCCTCGATGATTCGATTATTCGTTTTAGTTTTTTATCACCAAGCGTATTTCTGCAAAGGAATAATCATCGGGAAGTGCCGCTTTGATATCCGTGAGACTATAAGTGGCATTTGTGAAGCTATCCACCACGTTGCGTATAGCCACTTGCCTTTCGTGAGGTACAAGTTCGTCTAACTGGAGCTCGCCTTGCTGCACATAATATGCAAGGTGCCCGCCAATAGTACCTTCTGTCAGTCCTCGTTGTACGGCTATTTCTGCAATACTCTTTCCTTCACGGAATAATCGGTAGCTCTCAAGTTTGGTTTCACCCTTCACCTTCTTTGGCTTTTCGTTCTTTGGTTGTTTCACCTTCTTGCTTTTTGGCTTCTGCTCCACTCCCATCAATGAATCAAGAGCCGACTTTGCCTTTGCTTCAAGATATGCCTTGACGGAGAATCCGTTTGTCTGCAATCTTGCCATAACTCCCACCTTGACTTTCATTGACAGGAAGAACGAATCGAGTGCATTACCATATTGAGTTGCAATCTGCTTGTTGTTTATCAGCACTTTTGAGTTTGCCACAATTGGAATCAGTATGTCTGACAGTTTTTCATGGAAATACCCCATTGCTGCTTTAAGACGTGAATGCAGAGTTTCGTCTGTGGCAAATGATGTGCCGCTGTTACTCATCAGCTGCATGTACTGGTTCTGGAATTTCAGAGCTATGCTGACAATCTCGGCATCAAGTTTATTTGACATTTCCTTCAGCAGCATCAGCAAATCAGGACAGGAAGAGTACAGGTGTTCGTCAACCACACGTGTCAGATAGGCAAGGTCTTGCTTCACGATACGGAAATCAAACATCTCTCCAAGCAGCATCAGAAAATAGTCGTATTTCATTTTAGGGAGCTTACTTGCCGCATGCTGAGCCTCAGATAGTTCACGGTCGATGTATGCGTTGACATTGGCATCTGTTATAACAGAGGTTATCGTAAGTGGTCGTGCAAGCACCATTCCTTCCAAAGTGCGGCATCGGCTCAAAGCCACATACACCTGACCGTGTGTGAAGGATTCGTTGATGTCTAACACGGCATGGTCGAATGTGAGTCCCTGGCTTTTATGAACGGTTATTGCCCATGCAAGACGCAGGGGATATTGGGTGAACGTGCCGTCAACCACCTCTTTTATCTCTTTTGAATCTTCGTCTATGACATACTTGGTGTTTTCCCATGTCACAGGGGGAACCTTTATAGTAGTGTCATCCTCTTGGCAATACACGCTAATGACTTGCTGGTTCGTATCGTCATCAAATGCCACACCGTTGACAACGCCTATCTTACCATTGTAGTATGACTTGTTTCCAGAAGGGTCATTCTTGATGAACATGACCTGCGCACCTGATTTCAGCACCAGTTCCTCATCTGCAGGATAGCTTGACTCTGGGAAATTCTTATGTATGGCTGCATGGAAACGCATCTCTCTGGCATCTAATTTTGACAGCATCTCTTCGTTATACTGCTGAGCCATACGGTTATGGGTTGTCAGGCGAATCCAATCTTCGCCTACAGGAGGGACAAACCCCGGCACATGGCGGTCGTTAAGTGCTTTCACCACATGCTGGTCGATGTTGTTAGCACGTATTTTAGCAAGAATGTCTATGAAGTTGGAATCTTGCTGACGATAGATGTGCTTGAGCTCTATGGTCACGTATGGTATCTGCTGCAGAGCTTTACTGCCAAAGAAATAAGGAGTGGAATAATATGGAGAAAGCAAGTGCCACTCGCTGTCCTTTGCAACGGGTGCCAACTGCTGCAAGTCGCCTATGAGCAATAGCTGTACACCACCAAAGGGTTTGGAACGGTCACGGTATTTACGAAGTTCTCCATCTATTGCGTCAAGTAAATCACATCTTACCATTGAAATCTCGTCAATGACAAGCAAGTCAAGAGTCTTTATAAGGTTCTTCTTGTCTTTGCTCATGCGATAATGCGACTTGGGTTCCTTGTCAACTCCTGGCACCATAGGTCCAAATGGCAACTGGAAGAACGAGTGAATCGTCTGCCCCTGAGCGTTTATGGCTGCCACTCCAGTAGGTGCCAGCACCACCATACGTTTAGGCATCAGTTCCTTGAGCTTCTTCAGGAATGTAGTCTTGCCAGTGCCTGCTTTTCCTGTCAAGAATACAGACACATTTGTACTGGTGATGAATTGCCATGCAAGATTCATCTCGTTATTATGTGGTCGTGCTTCTTCTTCCACACACGAACTGAACACATCATCCATTCCAGCCATTGACGAATAATTAACCTCTACCATTTGTCTATTAGTAACTGTTATAAGTACTCATGCGTTACTTATTTGAAGGCAAAGATACAAAAAAATAATTGACGATTAAAGGATGAGATACGAAAAGTGCAGATACTCGCATACTGACCACTATATTTTATTAACTTTTCGTTTCCCTTTATTCTTTTTTATTTGTACCTTTGCACACACATAGTCATTAACATGACATTAATCTAACATAAACCTAACTGAAAATAATATGATTAAAAGATTCATCATGATTACAGCACTGGCAGCTATTACTGCTGGAGCAAAAGCACAAAATGCGAACGAAGGATGGACAGGCACATGGGCAACAGCCGTGGAATGGACAGGCAAAGGAGACATGCCTAAGAAGAGTCTTTCCGACCGTTCTCTACGTGAAATAATACATGTGTCGATTGGTGGAGATGTCTTACGCATGCAGCTGAGCAATATCCACAGCAAAGAACCTGTTGAAATCAAGTCGGTATTCATTGCCAATCCGACAGATTCGTGCGACATTGATGCTAAGTCTGCAAAGTATCTGACATTCAAAGGTAAGAAATCCGTAACCATTGCACCAGGAGAATCTGTATATTGTGATGTGATGAAATACAAACTCACTCCATTGCAGCGTCTTACCGTTACTATCAATTACGGAAAGAACACACCTGTGAATGCTTCTTCGCACAGAGGTTCAAGAACCACTTCCTACATCATTGAGGGTGAGGCAAAGCCAAATACAAAATTTGTCAATGCTGAAAAACTTGACCACTGGTATAATATCTCATGCATCGATGTTAAGACTGCAGAGCCTACTCCTTGCATTGCTGTAATCGGCAACTCTATAACAGACGGGCGAGGCAGCACCACCAATAAACAGAACCGATGGACAGACTTCCTTGCTGAAGCATTAGGTGGCAAGGTGGGAGTGCTGAACCTTGGCATTGGAGGAAATGCAGTAGTACGTGGAGGACTAAGCGAGCCTGCTCTTGTGCGTTTCGACCGTGATGTACTTCAACAAACAGGTGTAACAAGTGTTGTCATTTTTGAAGGCGTGAACGATATTGGTGGCGTTAAACCTAATCATGCAGAGGTTGTGAAAAACCTAATAAATGGATACACTCAACTCATCAACAAGGCAAAAGCAGCAGGAAAGAAGGTGTACATGGGAACCATAATGCCATTTTATGGTAATTCATACTATAACCACTTCAGCGAGGCTGCACGTCTGACCGTCAACGACTGGATTCGTGCAAACAAAGATATTGATGGTGTCATAGACTTTGATGCTCTCACAAAAGACCCAGCTCGTCCAAACGCTCTTCTTGAAAAGTATTCTGATGACTGGTTGCATGCAGGACCTGCAGGCTATGAAGCAATGGGCAAGTATGCCGCTGAAATACTAAAATAGAAGGAACCATACGATAATAACAGCACACGGCTAATGATGATTGTCATTAGCCGTGTGCTGTTATTATCAAAGTCCTTTCATACTAAGTTGCATTCGTCCGCGTTGCAAATCAACACCTATGACACGTACTGTTACATGCTGATGCAATTGCACTTCTTCTGAAGGATCTTTCACAAAGTGATCTGCAAGTTCACTTATATGCACCAAACCTTTGGTATGAACGCCAACATCTACAAAGCATCCAAAATTAGTAATGTTGGTGATAATACCTGGAAGTATCATTCCTTCTCTGACATCCTCCAGTTCCTTAACATCCTTGCTGAACTCAAACACAGTCAGTTGCTGTCGAGGATCACGACCTGGTTTATCAAGTTCCTGCATGATGTCCTGCAATGTTGGCAGTCCGACCTTTTCCGTCACATACTTACCTATGTCTATCTTTGTACGTATGTCCTTCTGACTCATAAGGTCAGCAACGGAACACTTCATATCCTTTGCCATTTGCTCAACTATTGGATAACTCTCAGGATGAACCGCACTATTATCAAGTGGTTGCTTACTGCCACTTACACGTAGGAATCCTGCTGCCTGCTCAAAAGCCTTAGGTCCTAACTTTGGCACCTTAAGGAGTTGTTTCCTTGATGTAAAGGCTCCATTCTCTGCTCGATAGTTAACAATATTTTGTGCTATTACAGGTCCGAGTCCTGAAATGTACGTAAGAAGATGCTTGCTGGCAGTATTAACATTCACGCCAACCTTGTTCACGCACATTTCTACCGTCTGGTCAAGTGAATGCTTCAGTTCTTTCTGATCAACATCTTTCTGATACTGCCCCACTCCAATACTATTTGGATCTATCTTAACAAGCTCTGCCAGAGGATCCATCAATCGTCGTCCAATACTCACAGCACCTCGCACGGTGACATCGTAATCAGGAAATTCCTCACGAGCCACTTTGCTTGCAGAATAAATGCTGGCGCCATCCTCACTAACAACAAACACTTGAATGCTGCTTGGCAAGCCAAGTCCTCGTACAAATTCTTCCGTTTCACGACTTGCAGTACCATTGCCAATACTAATGGCTTCGACCTTATATTGCTTTGTTAATGTCCACAATTTGTCTGCTGCTTTCTGACGCTCACTCTTTGGAGGATGAGGGTATATTGCCTCATTGTGTAGCAAGTTACCTTCTGCATCAAGAATGACAAGTTTGCATCCTGTACGGAATCCTGGGTCAAGAGCGAGCACACGTTTCTGTCCTAATGGTGCAGACATCAGCAGTTGCTCAAGATTTTTCACGAATATACGTATTGCCTCCTTATCTGCCAGTTCCTTTGATGCATTGGCAAATTCTGTCTCTATGCTTGGTTTGATTAGACGCTTGAAACTGTCTTCTACTGCATCCCACACCAATTCTGCACTTTTGCTTGAATTACGAAGGAACTGACGGTCAAGGCGGTCAAGACATCGCTCATCATCACCACTTATACTTACGCGCAAGATTCCTTCTGCCTCACCTCTTCGCATAGCAAGCAGTCGATGCGATGCACACTTTGACAATTTTTCAGAGAAATCAAAGTAATCACGGAACTTCTGCGCTTCGTCTTTTGTCTTATCATCAGTATCCTTACCTTTGACAAGTTTGCTTGTGATTACTGCATCTTTCTTAAAGTTGAAGCGAACGATGTTTCGAGCTTCTTCACTCTCACTTACCTGTTCTGCAATAATATCCTGAGCACCATGAATAGCTTCATCTGCATTCATCACGCCTTTTTCCTGATTGATGAATTCACGCACCTTTTTATCAACATCTGCATTAGGGTTCTGCATCATAAGGAACAAAGCAAGTGGTTCTAATCCCTTTTGGCGTGCCACTTCTGCCCTTGTCTTACGCTTTGGTTTGAATGGGAGATAAATGTCTTCCAGTTCTGTACTGTCCCATGAATTGTCGATACGTTTCTTAAGTTCGGGTGTCAGTTTTCCTTGTTCCTCAATGGTTTTAACAATAGTATCTTTACGTTTTGCCAATTCATTGAGTTTTTCAAGATTGTCACTTATACTTGCCACTTGCACTTCGTCAAGCGCACCTGTTATTTCTTTTCTGTATCGACTGATGAAAGGAATGGTACACCCTTCCTCTAACAAACCAATGGTGCCAGCGACCTGACGTTCGCTGACACCTGTGGTTTTAGATATAAGTTTCGAAAATATTTCGTTCATCACTATTTACTATGTAACATGAATAACAGAGATTCTCACATTATGCTCTCCTGTACATTCCGAACATGTGAGCACTCTTATTCATTAATATTTAAATGCTCTGCTCAACGTTCCAGACGAATGCACGAAGACCAAGAAGAGGATTGTCAACATCCAGTTTACGAAGACGATTAAGCAAAGGGTCAACCTGCTCGTCTTTCACAACTGCAAGAATTGCACTATTCATCGATGGCCATGCATGCGAACCAAGATGGGGTTCTCCTGTCTTTGTACCACGTCCGCCTACACTTTCAAAGAAGGTGTATCCTCGTACGTTTGAATCATTCAACGCTTCTATTACATTGTCTTGATGCGCTTGGTCGTATGATATAAATACTGTTTTCATCACTTTGTTGATTTAATAGAATTTTAAGTTGTAACCGCCTCTTTATTATTATCACGGAAATAGACCGTTCCAATTCTTTGTGGCTTGTTACTTCTTCTTAACATGACCATTCATCTGTTCCTCTGCCGCATGTTCTCTCCAGTATGCATCAAGTTCACGCTTTGCCTTAAGAGCCTTACGTTGACGCTTAATACCAACAGAACCGAAGATACAGAACATACTTGGCGTATAAACAAGTGTCAAAATGGTACCCATGGCAAGACCACCAATTACGGCTACACCAAGTGGACGCCACATCTCAGCACCTACACCATGACTCACAGCCATAGGAACCATACCGAGAATTGTGGTAAGTGTTGTCATAAGGATTGGGCGCAAACGGCTTCTTGCAGCCATTACTGACGCACGAATAAGACCGATGCCACGTTCACGCAACAACTGTGTATAGTCAATAAGTACTATACCATTCTTTACTACAATACCGATAAGCATGATACCTCCGAGCATTGACATGATGTTCATGTTTGTTCCTGTCAGGATGAGAGCCAACAGAATTCCAGAGAACGCAAACGGAACTGACAGAATGATGATGAATGGATATGTGAGTGACTCGAACTGTGCAGCCATTACTATAAATACAAGAATAATGATAAGAAGGCCAAGCGTGCCAAGGTCACGGTTGGAATCCTGCTGGTCTTCATACGATCCTGCCACCTGAGCTGTGACACCATTTGGCATCTGAATTTCATCAATGAACTTGTTTCCCTTGTCCACTCCGTCAGAAAGAGCATATCCGTCAGCAATAACTGCATTTACAGTGACTATACGTTGTCTGTCTTTTCGTTCAATGGTAGGTGGGATTGCGCTCTCACGTACAGTTGCGATGTCGCGTATGCGGATATTCTGTCCTTGAGCATTAGGGATGATCATATTCTCCAAATCCTCAATTGATGTACGAGCAGTAGGTTCGTAACGCACCTTTATATCGTACTCTTCACCATCCTCACGGTAATATGACATAAGTGAACCATAAATAAGATTGCGCACATAGGTGGCTGCTGTTGAGAGACCAATGCCTTGCTGAGCAAGTTTGTCCCTGTCAAAATCAACTACTATCTCAGGCTGATAATCTGAACGAGAAATATTAACCTGTGTGAACATCTTATCATCACGGAACTTACCTGCCAACTGTTCGGCTACGCTTCGAGTGTCATCCATGTTATATCCATAGATTTCAAAGGTTGCCATTGATTGACCACCCATGCCTCGTCCACCAGTGTTACCACCAAGATTAACCTGGAACTTATCAAGCTCAGGAATCTGTTTCAAGTCTGCACGCATCTCATCACAAATGACAGCCAAGCCTTTTGCACGTTTGTTTGAAGGCACCATCATAATATTGAAAGATATGATATGCGATCCATTGTCAGAAAGAGAAGCGAATGTGTTGTCATCACCTGCCTGACCTACAGTAAAGTTACAAGACTGAATGTCCTTTCCGTAACGCTTCTGCCACTTGTCAACAAGACTCTTCGCCAAGGTCTCAGCTTTTTCCACACGAGTGCCAATTGGAAGGTTAAGGGTAACACCTACACGACCATTATCGTTTGCAGGGAAGAACTCTGATTTAATTCCGACTATTCCTGTGAGGAATATACTGCCTACGAAGATTGCCACACTTCCTACTATCACAGTCCAACGGTGACGTACTGCCCAGTTGATTCGTTTCTCATACCACTCGTCAAGCTTATCAAGAGTTCGCGAAATTGGAGCATATACTACCTTTATGAACTTTGACTGCTTCTTTTGCAGACGCAACATCTGAGAACAAAGCATTGGTGTAAATGAAAGCGCACTTGTTGTTGAAATTGTCATGATGATACACATCATCCAACCCAACTGCTTGAAAAGCACACCAGACATACCTGTCACCATTGTGAGTGGGAAGAACACCGCAATCATGGTCAGAGTAGAGGCTATAACCGAAATAGCAACCTCGTTTGTTGCGTGTATAGCGGCTTGTTTAGGGTCTGAACCACGTTCGATATGCGTCGTCACGTTCTCAAGCACCACTATGGCATCGTCCACAACGTTACCTATGGCAATAGAGAGACATGACAAAGAAATCATATTAAGAGAACCACCCGTTGCATACAGATATATGAACGATGCGATGAGTGACATTGGTATCGTGATTACAATTATCACGGTTGCACGCCAACGTCCTAAGAATATGAACACTACAAGAGCCACGAATATCATGGCATACGTGATTGTCTCCTCCAGAGAACCAATGGTGTTCATGATATTCTCAGAAGTGTTGACAATAATACCGAGTTTTACGTCAGACGGAAGATTCTTCTGTAACTGTGGAAGCATCTTCATCACCTTATTTGATATTTCTACAGAGTTTGCACCACTCTGTTTCTGAATGAAGATGGTTGCACCTTGAACACCGTTGGTGAATGTCTTTTGTGAGCGTTCCTCCACATTATCCACAATGCGAGCCACATCACGGAGATAGATATTAGTTCCGTTACGAGAACCCACAATAACATTCAGCATCTGCTTAGGATCATCAAACTCTCCTTCCACACGCACCGTATATGTCTGAGAACCAATATCCACAGTACCATTGGTAATGTTACGGTTCTCTGCAGAGATAGCAGATGCCACCTGAGCAGGACTCAAATTGAATGCCTCCATCTTCTGAGGATCCATATACACATTTATCTCACGCTGAGGGGCACCTGAAATAGACACGGTTCCCACACCATCGACACGTGCCAATGGGTTCGCCACATTATCGTCAAGAATCTTGTAAAGAGCCTGCTGACTCTCCTCTGCCTGCACCGATAATATAAGTATAGGAATCATGTCTGTAGAGAACTTGAATATGATTGGCTGCTGTGCTTCGTCAGGAAGAGCTGACGACACCATATCCAGTTTATCGCGCACATCATTTGTGAGTGCGTCAATATCATGACCGTATTCAAATTCCAAGGTAACCACAGATACATTCTCGCGAGAATTACTTGTGATATGTTTAAGATGCTCCACTGAATTAAGAGTGTTTTCAAGTGGACGCGTCACATTGTTCTCAATATCCTCCGCACTGGCTCCTGTGTAATACGTCATTACCATGAGCGTATTTGTATCGATATCTGGATAGAGGTCGATAGGAAGTTTTATCAGCGAGAAGAGACCAAAGATAATCACTGCAAGGAAGCAGAGACTGGTCATAATCGGTCTTTTGACCGCTCCTTCATATATACTCATATTTTCTAATTCACATTTGATGACTCATCTTTCTTGTTCAACCATTAATGCATCGCATTTATACGCATCAAAGCTCAACAGAATTATGAATCAGGAATTTCTAATTATTTTACAACTTCTACTTCCTTGCCATTAGCAAGACGGCTTTGACCTGCTATTACGACTTCATCACCAGGATTTATACCGCTGATGATTTCGTACTTAGTACCCATGTGCTTACCGAGCTCAACTTTGTTATATGTAACCTTGCCATCCTTGTAAACATATACATAACGGTCGCCTGCACCAATCTGCTTAACCAATGCTTCGTCTGGAACGAGCACATGATTGGCAGAACCGAAGCTAACTGTAGCACGAGCAAACATACCAGGACGGACCTTACCCTCTGAATTGCTGATTGTCACTTCCACTGGGAATGTATGAGTTGCAACGTCTATTGTTGGGTACACGATTGTAACCTTTCCTGAGAACATTTCTCCCTCATAAGCATCAAGAGTGATGTCCACATCTTGTCCTTTCTGAACAAGCTTGTAATAGTTTTCAGATATGTTGACAAGCAACTTCACTGGATTTGTCTGCTCTATTGTGAGGATTGGGGTACCTGCATACATATCGCCATTGTCATAATTACGTGCTGTAACCACACCACTTATTGGGGCTATGAGCTGAGTGTTCTCCACCAGCTGCTTATACTGAGTGTTAAGCACATTGAGCTGCAGTTGCGCATTATCATATTCAGCCTTGCTTGCTCCACCCACCTGATAGAGAGCTGCTGTACGGTTAAACTCAATCTGCATATTCTCAATCTGGAGTTTGAGTTGACGGAGGTTGCTTGCATCAAGCTGCACAAGAACCTGTCCTTTGCGAACCATGTCACCTACCTCCACGAAGATTTTCTCTATTCTGTATGGAGTGTTAGGCGCAATATTGTTCTTCACATCACTCTCCACAGTTGCAGTATAAGTCTCTGTCTGTGGGATGTCTTCACTCGATACTTTAGCAATCTTTACTTGTGGCTTTGCATCTGCCACTGGTGCATCTTTCTTTTCTGCCTCTTTCTTTTCACCACATGACGCAAGAACAAAAGTCATTGCGAGAAGAGGCAGTGCAAAAATGTATTTCAATTTCATATCTAATATGTATTTTATTTCTTTTATTATTTCAAGTAATTATCACGACCAAGCGTATAGTCCAAATCTGCTCTATTAGTGAGATAGTTGTATATTGTCTGGACATAGGTCAGCTCTGCTTGAGTAAGTGCCGTTTCACTTTGATTGAGTTCCAGTATCGTTCCACGACCCACTTCATATCGCTTGCTACTGATGTTCACAGCCTTATCCGCCTGTTTAACCGCCTCACGATTCGACTCCAGCTGTGCTATTGTGGATGCCATGTTTTGCCTGTAGCTTTCAGTTGCCATAGAAAGCTGGCGGCGTGTGTTCTCACGAGTGTCTGCCAACTGTTCCTGCATCAACTTATTTGATTTAAGCTTTGTCCAGTTATTTGCATGATAGATTGGTACCGACACAGAGAATCCAAGCGTCACACTTGGTGAATAGTGATACTTAAACAGATTCCAGTTGTCATTTGACATTGATTGATACTGACCAGACAGCGACATTGCCACTGTTGGCAAAAAGTTTGTCTGGAGAATCTTACGCGTACGATTCAGTATGCCCATATTCTGGTCAATCTGACGCAAAGAAGAGTTGTTGTCTATTTCATTGACAGAATACTCTGCATTGGCAAGTGTCAAAACATTCTCGTACGCCTTGAGAGAATCTGCAATGTTAATGTTGACATCTGCTGTCACTCCCATTAACACTTTCAACTGAAGAAGTGAGAGATTCTTGCCGGTTTCAGCACTCACCACAGCAGAACTCATTGAGCGTGCCTGCACCTCTGCTGAAATTTTGTCGTATTCGCTTACGGCACCGACCTCGTACTTTTTGTTTACGATGTCGAAGTTCTCCTTTGCCGTGGCGTAGTTCTTCTTCATCACCTCATAGCTATCGCTACTTAGCAACGCACCATAATATGCTTTTGTAACCTGATTAACAAGGTCAAGACGACTTCCGCGAGCTTTCTCTTGTGCCAAAAGAATGTCTTCCTTTGTAAGCTTCATGTTCTGATAAACTGCAGGAGCATAAATTGGCAGCATGGCTGTTATACCACCTTGGGCTGTAGTTGAACCATCCATGCCCATCTTAAATGTACCCATGCTGGTACGCATTTCTGCAACCTTGATACTATGCGTCAAGCCAAGGCTTGCATCAACCGTCGGCAGAAGGGCTTGCCATGCCTCTTTGTCTGCTATCTGCTTCAATTCAATTTCCTTGTCTGCAACCTTGATAGTCGGATTCTCTGCGAGAGCTATCTCTATCGCTTTTTCGAGAGTAATATCCATCGTTCCCAACGACACGTTTCCCGAATCCTGAGTTTGAGCATTTAGCGACGAAGCCATCATCACGCCTAAACCCAGAAGTAATTTTTTGCCTCTCATCTTTTCATTCAATGTTTTGTTGTTTGCTAATATCCTTACTCATTAGGGTGTTTACCTTAAAAATATGACTGCAAAGTTACGAAAAAAATATTTATCAATCGTGCCCTTTTACACATATTTAATAATAATTAATGCCGAAAAAAGTAAAAAGGATAACGTTAACGACAATTAGAACGATTCCTATGCATTAATTCAGATTAAAATGCGTATATTTGCCGACAAATAGAATAACAACAATACATACAATATGGACAAAATACCATCATTCACCATTGATCACATTCGCCTTTTAAGAGGTATTTATGTGTCACGAAAAGACCAAATCGGCAGCGATGTGGTAACCACTTTTGACATTCGCATGAAGGAACCAAACCGCGAACCAGCACTATCGCCTTCTGCCATACATTGCATGGAACACTTAGCTGCAACTTTCCTCAGGAACCACCCTGTGTGGAAAGACAAAATCGTATATTGGGGACCTATGGGATGCCTCACTGGCAACTATCTGCTCATGAAAGGCGACCTCACTTCTTCCGACATTTTGCCATTAATGAAGGAGTGTTTTTCATTCATTGCATCTTTCAATGATGCCGTTCCGGGGCAAGCACCAAAAGACTGTGGAAACTACCTGCTCATGAACCTTCCAGAAGCACGTTGGGAAGCAGCAAAATACCTGAATGAAGTGTTAGATGTCGCAACCGAAAAAAACCTCAATTATCCCGAATAAATCACAAAAAACAGCATAAAAAGAATGATTTTTAGCATTGTGTACGGAAACACATGTTTTCTAACATATAAATAAGCTTTTCCAATAAGAAGAAAGTCCGTAACTTTGCAGCATCCTAAAAACAATCTTTTTACCTTAAAAAAATTAATACTTATTGAGAACAAAAAAGAGGCATCCGTGAGGACACCTCTTTTTATTTTTTACCTGTTTACAACATCAAAATAACTTTCAACATTGGAGTCAAATAAACAGCCAATCACAAATCACACTTTTGCCACTTCTACCAACGCATTTATCCCTTCTTACAAGACAAACAAATAAATCTGAGTTATTACTTATTATATAAATAATGTGAAACGTGTTTGTCCGAATCACAAAAAATACGTACCTTTGCACACAAAAACGCAATTAAGTAGGTAAGAAACCAATGGAACAAACCGCAATACTTCTGTTACATTGTCCTGACAAACTGGGTATAATAACAGAAATCACAAAATTCATAACCGACAACAACGGTAACATTGTCTATCTTGACCAATATGTTGATCAGGTGGACGGAATGTTTTTCATGCGCATTGAATGGGAACTGAAGAATTTCTTAATCCCATCTGACAAGATAAGCGAATACATCGACACACTTTACAGCAAAAGGTATGAAATGCATTTCAACCTTTATTTCAACTACGTAAAACCACGCATGGCACTGTTCGTAAGTAAGATGTCACACTGTCTCTACGATCTGCTTGCACGCTACAAAGCAGGCGAGATGGACGTTGAGATTCCATGCATCGTAAGCAATCACGAGGACTTGAGGTATGTGGCAGAGCAATTCAACATTCCTTACTATGTATGGAGCATCAACAAGGACTGGTCAAACAAGGCTGAGGTGGAAGCTGCAGAAATGGAACTCCTCAAGAAAGAGCGTATTAATTTCATTGTGCTGGCACGCTACATGCAGATTATCAGTGAGGAGATGATTGAGTCATACCCTCATCAGATAATCAACATACATCATTCGTTCCTTCCTGCTTTCATCGGAGCGAAACCTTATCATCAGGCTTACGAGCGAGGAGTGAAAATCATTGGTGCCACAAGCCACTATGTCACCACAGAACTTGATGCAGGGCCTATCATTGAGCAAGATGTGGTACGTATCACACACAAAGACACGCCATCAAGCCTTGTTCTCAAAGGCAAGGATCTTGAAAAGATTGTCCTTTCGCGTGCTGTAAAAAAGCATATTGAGCGCAAGATACTGACTTACAAGAATAAAACTATCATCTTCAGTTAAGCATGTCAATGTCATTGAAAATGGTAGGCAACAATTAAAAGGAAACAATTAAAACATCTATAATTATGGAATTGAAAATTGCAGTATTGGCTGGTGATGGCATCGGCCCAGAGATTATGGAGCAAGGTGTGGCAGTATGTAGTGCCATTGCCGAGAAGTTCGGTCATGCAGTAAGCTACAAGGAAGCACTCTGCGGAGCACATGCTATTGACGAAGTGGGTGACCCATTCCCAGAAGAAACTTTCAAAATCTGTGAAGAAGCCGACGCTGTTCTCTTTGCATCAGTAGGCGACCCTAAGTTCGACAACAACCCATCAGCAAAGGTTCGTCCAGAGCAGGGCCTTCTTGCTATGCGTAAAAAACTCGGTCTTTACGCAAACATTCGTCCTGTAACCACTTTCGACTGCCTCATACACAAGTCACCACTCAAGGACGAAATCGTACGTGGTGCTGACTTTATCTGCATCCGCGAGCTCACTGGTGGCATGTACTTTGGCAAGAAGCAGGAACCATCAATCAATGCAGATGGTGTTGAAGACGCACTTGACACAAACTACTACTCTCGTCCAGAAGTAGAGCGTATCCTCAAGGTTGGTTACCAATACGCACAGCAACGCCGTAAGCACCTCACTGTAGTTGACAAGGCTAACGTACTCGCATCATCACGCCTTTGGAGAAAGATTGCACAGGAAATGGCGCCACAATACCCTGATGTCACTACCGACTACATGTACGTTGACAACGCATCTATGCGCATGATTCAAGAACCAACATTCTTCGACGTCATGGTTACAGAAAACACATTCGGTGACATCCTTACTGACGAAGGTTCTGTAATCACAGGTTCTATGGGATTGCTCCCATCAGCATCAACAGGTTCGTCAACACCTGTGTTTGAACCAATCCACGGCTCATGGCCACAGGGCAAAGGTCTCAACATCGCCAACCCACTCGCACAGATTCTCTCTGTTGCCATGCTTTATGAATACTTCGGACTTAAGGAAGAGGGGGCCCTCATCCGTGAAGCAGTCGATGCATCTCTCGACCAGAATGTCCGAACACCTGAAATTCAGGTAGAAGGTGCAGGCAAATATGGCACAAAGGAAGTAGGCGAATGGATCGTCAATTACATCAAGAATAAGTAATGCCATTAATATTACCAGATCAACTCCCTGCTGTTGATATTCTCAAGCAGGAAAACATATTCACAATGGGGTACAAGAGAGCGGATTCACAACAAATCCGCCCTCTGCGCCTTGCTGTGCTAAACCTCATGCCTATCAAGATAACAACGGAAACTGACTTCATTCGCATTCTCTCCAACTCTGCGTTGCAGATTCAGGTGGAGTTCATGAAGATAAAGTCGCATACGAGCAAGAACACTCCCGTTGAGCACATGCTTGCATTCTACCGCAACTTTGAAGACATGAAAAAAGAGAAGTACGACGGGCTCATCGTCACAGGTGCCCCTTTGGAATTCATGGATTACGAGGAAGTCACATACTGGAAAGAACTTCAGGATGTGTTTGATTGGGCACATAGCCATGTCACCTCCACAATCTATGTCTGCTGGGCAGCATTCGCCGGTTTGTACCATTTCTACAACATACCAAAGTTCAACACGCCAGCGAAGGTGTTTGGAGTGTTTGAACATAGCATGCTGGCACCTGAACTTCCTATCTTCCGAGGATTCGACGATGTGTTCTATGCACCTCACAGCCGTCATTGTGGAGTACGCAAAGAAGACATAGAGAAGGTTCCTGGCCTTAAAATCATCGCAGAAAGCGACAAGGCAGGAGTGACAATTGTAAGCGCACGCGAAGGAAGAGAGTTCTTTATCACATGCCATCTTGAGTATTCACCACTCACGCTTGACGGGGAGTACAAACGAGATTTGGCAAAGAACCTCTCTATCAACATGCCAAGTCATTATTATCCTAATGATGATCCCGACCAAGCACCCGTAGTACGTTGGAGAGCAGCAGCAAACCTGCTTTACACTAACTGGTTAAACTACTATGTTTACCAAGAAACTCCTTACAACATTGAAGAAATCAAAGAATAGGCATGCGACAAATCGAGTTACTTTCACCAGCAAAAAATGCAGACATCGGCATCGAGGCAATACGTCACGGTGCTGATGCTGTGTATATAGGAGCACCACGCTTCGGTGCCCGTAGTGCCGCAGGTAACTCCATTGACGACATTGCACGTCTTGTGTCGTACGCCCATCTTTACAAGGCAAGAGTATATGTAACCGTCAACACCATAATCTTCGACCATGAACTGCCTGCTGTAGAGAAACTTATCTGGCAGTTGTGGGACATTCATGTTGACGCACTCATCATACAAGACCTGCGTATCCTGTCACTCAATCTCCCCCCTATCCCACTTCATGCATCCACACAGATGGACAACCGTACGGTGGAGAAAGTACAGAATCTTCAAGAATTAGGTTTCCCACAAGTCGTCCTTGCACGTGAGCTCAGCGTCACAGAAATAGCTGCCATCCATCAGGCATGTCCCGACACCACATTAGAGGTGTTCGTGCATGGTGCATTGTGTGTAAGTCTCAGCGGACGTTGCAATGCCAGCGAATGTCTCTTTGGCAGAAGTGCCAATCGTGGAGAATGCGCACAAGTGTGCAGGATGAAGTTCGACCTCATAGCCGACGGCAAGACAATCATGAGGAACAAGCATCTTTTATCCCTGAAAGACAATTGCCAGATTGACAACCTTGAAGCACTATTAAAAGCAGGTGCCACATCGTTCAAAATAGAAGGGAGGCTTAAAGATGCTGACTACGTCAAGAACGTAACTGCAGCATACAGCCAAGCACTCGATGCCATAATCACCCTACATCCCGAAGAATACAGTCGTGCATCAAGCGGTCATTGCACATTCACTTTCACACCTGATGTCAGGAAGAGTTTCAACCGTGGTTTCGTAAGAAATGTCAGCAAGCCAGACGCAAACCTCGACACACCGAAATCTATTGGCGAACCTATCGACAGGCACACACACCTGCACAATGGCGATGGAGTATGCTACATTGAACATGGCGAACTGGTCGGTTTCCGTGTGAACAATGCCGACACATTCCACTATCCCGCAGGGAAACAATTGTTCCGCAACCAAGACCAGGCATTTGACAAGCTGTTGAGCAAACCATCATCGACACGACGCATCAGAGTAAGCATCACTATTGACGAGACATCCGTCACAATGACTGACGAAGACGGCATTACAGCAACATTGCAGACGGAAACACCAACAGAACTAGCACGCACACACCAGACAGAAAACATCCAGAGACAGCTAAGCAAATTAGGCGATACCATCTTTGAGGCAGCCACCATCAATGTGCTCTACAAAAAGAACTACTTCATCCCCTCATCCACGATGACAAACTGGAGAAGGCAAGTGACTCAGATGCTCATGGAAGAAAGGTTGAAGTATTACCCACAATCACATCAAGCACACACTCCAACCACCATAAACACCCCGACACCATACGAAATCGAGCATCCCGAAAACACAGCCGTAATGCTCTGCAAACATTGCATACGCCGGCAGCTCGGCATGTGCCTTCGTGAAGGTGGCAAGCCAGCAGATATGACATTACGACTTGCAAACGGTACAGAGTTTGCACTTGAATTTGACTGCAAGAACTGCATAATGAAAGTGATAAAATGAAAAGAATTCTCTACCTGCTATTAGCAGTAATCATAAGCTCCTGCGTTCAAAACACAGAAAAGCAGAAGAAAGAGGAAGCTCTGGTTGACTCCATCAGCCGTGAGCCTCTGGTCACCTATGCCGATTCTCTGCAGGAACCCGACACCACTATGCTCGACCTTAAACCCGAGCAAGTTGACTCTCTGCAATTCAGGCTCCGCCATCATTATGCCGTCAATTTCAACTTCGTAGTCAAGGCAGATTCACTCACGCTCATACCTCGCGAAGGCGACATAATACAAGACACATGCACCGTGTACGAAGACGACCTTCTCGTCGTTGCCGAGTGGCGAGTCATTTCCGACGATCCCATTGACAGCGTATGGATAAAAGTTGCAAACGACCAAATGGTGATGGGATGGATTAGGGAAAAAGAGTTGCTGAAAAACTCCACTCCCGACGATACAATCTCAGAAATGCTGTACTCGCTCACCAACAGCCGTCTCATCTGGATGTCCGGCATCGTGGCTCTTGGCATCATGGCATTGCTACTCACCAGAAACCGCAAGCTCATGCTCTTCGACCCCAACGGGATGCACAGCTTCTATCCATCAGCATTCATCATCACCGTGGCAGTCATGGCATCGCTTTACGCATCCATTCAAAACTTCGTGCCCGAATTCTGGCAGGAGTACTACTTCCACCCCACAATGAATCCGCTCGTGCTGCCACCTCTCATGGCGTCACTCGTCATAATGGCATGGCTCGTCATCATTATGTTTGTTGCGGTCATTGATGTGGTTTATCACAACTTCTACTTCCTGCCCGGCATAACGTACCTTCTCGAGCTTTCGGGTCTGTCCATGGTGGTGTACCTTGTCATCGGATGGACAACCATCTTCTATGCAGGCTACCTCCTCCTCCCTCTGCTAATCATAGTTTTAATCTACATTCACAGGAAGAAATTAAAAAGCAATAAAACCCTGAGAAACAAAAGTCAATAACAGGGTATGCCGTGGCTAATCTCTTTCAAGCAAGCTATTGTCAAACATCACGAGTGCAGCTCTGTCATCGCCTATGAAGTCAAGCATGTTCAGCATATCCTGCATCGATGCTTCCTCCTCTAACTGCTCGCTGACGAACCATTGCAACAAACTTGCCGTGGCATAATCTCTCTCGCTCTCTGCCAGAGCATAAAGGTTGTTTATGCGCAACGTGACAGCACGTTCATGCACCAGCGCCTGTTCAAACATACACCTTGGAGAATCCCATGTGTAAGACACCTCATTTATAGGCTTCAGTTCCACCTTTGCCATCTGAAGAGTAAGATAGTCCATAAATTTAAAAGCATGCGTCCTCTCCTCCTCGTATTGCTTACGGAACCAGTGCGCCACACCCTTGCAGCCCTTGTCCTGTGCATCCATCGACATTGAAAGATACAGATACGCCGACCACAACTCTGCATTAATCTGCGAGTTAATCACATCATGAATGTTTTTCTTCAACATAACGTTTCGTATTTGACCTACACTTCATTTTCCAAATCACATCTTCTGCCACCCACACTTAGGACAGGTGCCGTTCTTGTCCAATGCAACACCGCAAACCGGGCAGCACTCAACATGGCCCTTCGGGCAATACTCTTGTGAGGCAGCATTCGCACCACTGACGAATGTCAGCTTAGCGATGTTCAACTTATCCTTCAGGAGATCATACACAATCTTTATCATTCCCTCCACCGTCATCGACTCCTTTGTAACTACAAGCCGGCACTCCGGATAAGCAGTTGCCCACTGAGTCTTGAACGCCTCTCCACACATCGTGTTCAACCTGTGTCCATTCCTTATGCCCTGCTTCTCATACACCTCCAAGATGGCAGACAGCAGAGGGTCGTCCTCACGTAGCACAAGCGCATGGTCGAAGTTCCTCAGCACATCCCATGCCGTCTTCTTAATCTCATTACACGGAAACACCATGTTAACTTTCGGAGTCACATCGTCCTCAACCTCAATGGTCAATATGCCAGTATGACCATGAAGATACATAGCTTCACCCTGGAAACCATAGAAACGATGTGCATACTGCAATTCCAATGTTGTAATACTTCTCATAACGACAAAATTAAAAGGGTTAAACAATCCAGAAAACTATCATGCCGCAAAAGTACCTGCTTTTCCCAACATCAACACGGTTATGTATCACGATTTAGTAATATGTTAAGAAGAACCATTACTTAGTCCTTTGCCAATCCCTTATGTCATTCCATTATCAAATATAAGGTTCTTCTTCACTTTAGTTGAACCCAAATAGTTCATTAGGACACAATGATATTTGTTTTTTAAGGTTCTCGTATCCATTATGATTATTTCCTTACATCTTTTCTCTGTTTTTTCGGTCATGATGCCCGCATCACTCACTCTAAAGCCAGAAAAAATCTGTATAGCCTCTAATCAATATGTATTACGAGCCTAATGAACTATTTGGGTTGAAAAGACCTCAGAGAGGTCGTAACATCGTTAACTGCCGGTCGGAGACCGCGTCCAGAACGATAAAAGACGTAGTCTTAAATAACTATGGGTCAAAAAGTATATAGTTTCCAAAAAAATTGCGAGTATCAATGGGAAAACGTAACTTTGTATCACAATCCTAACAGCCGCACCAACCATATGAAAGCCCACCACTCTCAGTTAGTGCCACAGCTGGCAGGAAATCACAAAACATTCACACAATTTCCATGAAGAAGCAGCCAAGACACGAAATAGAGCTTTTCCACATCGCAACCGACACAAAACCCTCTGTGCAGATGGTGGAGAACATAGAAGTCCATGCAGGATTTCCAAGTCCTGTGGAAGACGCATACATGTCGCAACCCATCGACCTCAACAAAGAACTCATAGCACATCCAGCCACATCCTTCATCGTCCGTGTAGTTGGTGACTCCATGATAGAGGAAGGCATAGAGCAAGGCGACCTGCTCGTTGTTGACCGCTCGCTTTTCCCTACCGAGAAGAAGATATGCGTTGTAATGTACGAGGAAGAGTTTGCGCTGAAACGTGTCGTCCAGCGAGGCGACAGCATCCTGCTGCTGCCAGGCAATCCAAACTACAAACCCATCGAGGTTAGCGACCCCGACCGCCTAACCGTATGGGGAGTGGTAACGTGGGTCATGAAAAAGAAATAGGTAATTATAAGTAACCTCAACCTTCATCCTTCAACCTTCATCCTTCAACCATCATCCTTCAACCTTCAACCTTCACCCCCCAACCCTCAACCGCATGATACTCCACATTGACTGCAACACGTTCTATGCCTCCTGCGAAGTCTCGCTCAGACCCGACCTCAAAGGGAAACCGGTGGTAGTTGCCAACTGCAACGAAGCAGGAGGAGGCATAATTCTCGCTCTGACAAAAGAGGCAAAGGCACTCGGCATGAAGCGAGGCAACCCTGTGTTCCAAGTCAAGGACATCCTCGAACGCAACAATGTAGCGGTCTTCCCTGCAAACCTGCCCAAATACGTCGATATCTCACGTCGCCTGATGCAAGTCGTCAAGGAACAGGACATCGTGCTTAACTTCACAAAATACTCCGTAGATGAGTTCTTCGGCGAACTCCCGTTGGAAAACTCTGAAGAACTGGCAAAGTGTGCCCACAAGATCAAAGACCACATAGAACATTGCACCGGCATACCCGTGAGCTGCGGAATCTCACACACATACACACTCGCAAAAGTTGCAACATGGTTCTCAAAACACTACCCCGGGTATAAGGGAGTGTGCGTACTTGCCAGGGAGAACATCGAAACAGCATTAGGTCTTCTGCCAATAGCCGACGTGTGGGGAGTCGGCCGCCGCACAGCACCACGAATGGCGTCATTCGGCATCACCACAGCACTCGACTACTACAACAAACCAGAATACTGGATAAAGAACCATTTCAGGGTGACAGGACACAAGACATGGCAAGAACTGCACGGCACACCGTGCATCGACATCGAGAGCCCCACACAGCAGAAGACAATAATGCACTCACGCACATTCACCTACATGACACAGCAGCTCGCCGTCCTCGAGTCATACATCGCAGACTATGCCGTGGCAGCAGCAAGGAAACTGCGCGACCAGCACTCCGTCTGCCTTGCCGTCACCACCTTCATAGCAACCAACCCCCACCGTGAGGATCATGAGCAGTATGGCAACTCAGCCACAATCCGGCTCAAGGTGGCAAGCGCCGACACCACCATGATAACCAAAGCCGCCCTCGAGGCACTGCACAAGGTGTTCCATCCACACATGCACTATAAGAAAGCAGGCGTCATCCTGACCGACATCACCTCCGACGACGCCATACAGCTCGACCTCTTCGCCGCCCCCCCATTGTCATTAGACAAATCACGCGCCCTGATGAAAGCCACCGACAAGATAAACAACCGCTACGGCATAAACACCATCCACCTCGGCACACAATGCATCGAGTCAGGCACCATGTCACTCCCCCTCAACTTCCAGCCATTCAAATCACCCGGCACCAATTTCGAAGATATAATAGAAGTGAAATAACAGCCAGAATTAGTTGAAGATGTTGAAGTAGTTGAAGTAGTTGACTCCCTCAACCCTCAACTGCATTCGGCAACATCTTCTTTCACTTGCGATGAAGTCGGTCATTACTAAAGTCGTTGATTTTTAATGGCAATTCGTTGATTTTATTTTTTTATAATAAAGAAAAACACGACCTTTGCATTTATTAAGGTAGGTTCTGTTGGTTACCTTAAGTCATATCTTTGTTTAAGGAAGGGGTAAGGAATGAATACGAAAAGGGTCGAGAACATCTCTATTGCTACTATATGGGGGATAATACTCGTGTTGCCATTGTTTCAATATCTGCTCACTACGGAGGATGAGCGATTTGGATGGCATGAGATGGGTGTCACCTATGTGCATGCGGCTGCTTTCTTTGTGCTGTTTGCACTTCACCATTACCTGATTTCCCCTCTGCTGTTTGCCCGCAAACGCTATTGGCTTTATACGGCTGTGACGGTTGTGACGCTTTCGGGATTCGTGCTTTTCATGAAGAATGCACCATTCGGACCTCCTCGGGGGAGGCACATGGCAGAACAGGGCATGAGACATGACGTACCGAATGACAGGCACAGGTATCTCAAACCTAAGGAATGTCTTTTTATGTCGCCTCACGAGAGGTCTCTCTTAATCATTGCCCTACTGATGTTGTGGGTTGACATCGGTTTCAATGCGATAATCAAGACGCAGAAGCAACGCCGCAGGCTCATAGAACTGGAGCAGCAGAACTTGAGGCAGGAGCTGCAATATCTGAAATATCAGATTAACCCGCACTTCTTCATGAACACTCTCAACAACATCCATGTGCTGATAGATGTTGATCAGGAGAAAGCAAAGCGGAGCCTGGTTGAGTTGTCGAGACTCATGCGTTACATGCTGTACGAGGGGAACGGATCGTTTGTGCTGCTGTCGCAGGAGATTGAATATATTTCGCAATATCTCTCGCTCATGAAACTGCGCTACAGCGATAAGGTGGAGATTACCTGCCAGATGCCTGAGACACAAAACGGGATACTGGTTCCTCCGTTGCTGTTCATCACGTTCATTGAGAATGCATTCAAGCATGGGGTAAGTTATCAGCAGCAGTCTTTCATCCACATTACACTACAAGTGGATGAGAGCAGCAAGGGGGTTCGTTTTGAATGCAGCAACAGCCGTGTCTTGACCAAGCAGAAGGATGATTGCGGCGGTATAGGATTAGAGAATGTGCGCAAGCGTCTGGACTTAATCTATGATAAAGACTACCGGCTTGAGGTTTGCGATGATGACCCCAAACTGTACCGTGTCATTCTTGAATTGACTCAAATAGTTCATTAGGTCACGATAGTACTTGTTTTTTGAGTTAAGTAGCGTGTAAGAGATAACTTATAGGCAAGTCCTGTAAAATCACCAACGTAAAAAGTGAAGAATAAAAATGCAGATAAAATGTTTAGCGATTGATGACGAGCCGCTGGCACTCCTTCAGCTGCGCGCAATGATAGAAAAGACTCCCTTCCTGCACCTCGTTGCCGCATGTTCTGATGCCTTTGAAGCAATGAGGGTCATCAACGAGGAGGAGGTGGATGCCATATTCATTGACATAAACATGCCCGACTTAAATGGGCTTGACTTCGTGCGCTCCTTGTCTGACCCACCTCTCATCGTGTTCACAACGGCATACAACCAATATGCTATTGACGGATTTAAGGTAAACGCCATCGACTACCTGCTGAAGCCTTTCGGAATGCCTGAGTTCCTTAACTCGGCTGCAAAGGTGAAGCGCCAATACGAACTGGAGAGGGCTGCACAGAAAGAGCAGAGCACCGAGAACGACACTCTCTTCGTGAAGACAGAGCACCGCACGATTCGCATCAGCATGAAGCAGATAGTGTATGTGAAGTCGGTCAGCGAATACATGCAGATTGTCCTCGACAACGGAGAAAAGGTGATGTTCCTAATGACCATCAAGGGAATGATGAACCTGCTGCCCGAGCAGGATTTCCTACGGATACACCGTTCGTACATCGCTAACATGAACAAGGTAAAGGAGTTTGCCAAGATGCGCATCACGATGGAAGATGGCACTTGTCTGCCAATCAGCGACATGTACAAGGGCGAGGTGCTGCAATACATTGAAAGGAGAACCATCGGCAAATAACAAAAGCAAACTCTTGCTCCTGCTTGCATGGGAACAGATTAAACCCAAATTGTCCATTAGGCTCGTAATACATTTTGATTAGAGCCTATACAGATTTTTTCTGG
>JAZLHP010000020.1:0-20055 GCA_045616905.1 Bacteroidaceae bacterium | reverse complement strand
AAGAGCGGCAAGCGCATCCTCTTCGTAGCAACAAAGAAGCAGGCTAAGGAAGTAGTAGCAGAGAAAGCACAGTCAGTAGGTATGCCATACGTTATCGAAGGTTGGCCAGGTGGTATGCTCACAAACTTCCCTACTATCCGTAAGGCAGTTAAGAAGATGGCAAACATCGACAAGCTTTTGAGCGACGGAACATACGACAAGCTTTCTAAGCGTGAGAACCTTCAGATTCGTCGTAAGCGTGCTAAGCTCGAGAAGAACCTCGGTTCTATCGCTGACCTCAGCCGTCTCCCATCAGCACTCTTCGTTATCGACGTAATGAAGGAGCACATCGCAGTTAGCGAGGCAAACCGTCTTGGTATCCCTGTATTCGCTATCGTTGACACAAACTCTGATCCAAAGAACGTTGACTTCGTCATCCCAGCAAACGATGACGCTACAAAGTCAATCGATGTAATCCTCGGTGCTGTTTGCGGTGCTATCAACGAGGGTCTCGAAGAGCGTAAGGCAGAAAAGGTTGACATGGAGGCAGCAGGCGAGAAGAAGGCTGAGAAGGCAGAGGTTGCTGCTGAAGAGACAACAGCTGAAGCTTAATCACTTCATTTGAGAAGATTCTAAAAAGAATTATTCAACAATTAAAAAGAAAAGAACAATGGCAATTACCATAAAGGAAATCAACGAGCTTCGCAAGAAGACTCAGGCTGGTCTCATGGACTGCAAGAACGCACTCAACGAGGCTAACGGCGACATGGAGGCTGCTATGGAAATCCTTCGCAAGAAGGGTCAGCTTGTTGCAGCAAAGCGTTCTGACCGTGAAGCTGCTGAAGGTTGCGTACTCGCAAAGGTTGATGGCAACTACGGTGCAACTATCGCCCTCAAGTGTGAGACTGACTTCGTAGCAAAGAACGCAGACTTCGTTGGTCTTACATCTAAGATCATCGACGCTATCGTAGCTGCTAAGTGCAAGTCAATGGATGAAGTTAACGCACTCACTATCGACGGCGAGAGCATCCAGGACGCTATCACAAACCGTTCAGGTGTAACAGGTGAGAAGATGGAACTCGACGGATTCAGCTATGTTGAAGGCGAAGAGATCATCTCTTACAACCACATGAACAAGAACACACTCTGCACACTTGTCGTTCTCAACAAGAAGGGCTTCGAAGAGGCTGGTAAGGGAGTAGCAATGCAGGTAGCTGCAATGTCTCCTATCGCACTCAACGCTGACGCTGTTCCACAGGACGTTAAGGACACAGAGATGAAGAACGCTATTGAAAAGGCTAAGCAGAACCAGGTTAACAAGGCTGTTGAGAACGCTCTCAAGAAGGCTGGCATCAACCCTGCACACGCTGACACAGGGGATCACATCGAGTCTAACCAGGGCAAAGGATGCATCACTGCTGAAGACGCTGCTAAGGCTCGTGAAATCAAGAAGACTGTTGCAGAAGAAGCTTTGGCTAACCTCAAGGAGCCAATGATTCAGAATATTGCAAACGGTATGGTTAACAAGTTCTACAAAGAGAGCTGTCTTCTCGAGCAGGCTTACATTGACGACAGCAAGATTTCTGTTGCTCAGTACCTCAAGTCTATCGACAAGGACCTTACAGTTACAGACTTCAAGCGTTTCACTCTCAGCGCAGAATAATCAAAACGCTATTCAATATCAGGTGGGGGACATTCTATGTTCCCCACTTTTTGTTGTATAAGCAGAAACAACATAGACTTGTTTCTCCTCAAGTTTTATTCCATTTTATATTAACGGAATAAAAAAACGGGAAATATGAGGCAAAGAATGAATTAATTTTCATAAATTTGCAAATTATATTCACACATGTATGGACAACCGGCAGAAAAAGATGATTAACACACGGCTCACATACATGCATAGTGAAGAAAACTCATACAAGGTGGAAGAATAAAAACATCTTTATAAGAGATTGAATTGATTTTCTGTATATACCAGAAAAAACAAGTGTAGATGAGAATATTATCAAAACAACAAATTCAGAAATCAGTAGATAAGCCGATCTTCAAACTCATAGCAGATAGTGCAGAAGAATTGGGATTAGATTGCTATGTCATAGGAGGCTGGGTACGCGACCTGTTCTTGCAGCGACCATCCAACGACATCGATGTTGTCGTTATTGACCCAAGGAAAATAACAGAACGTCCGGGAATAGCAATCGCACAATTACTTGGAAAGAAAATCGGAAAGAAGGCACATGTAAGCATCTTCAAGAATTTCGGTACAGCACAGGTGAAGATAAAGAATGTGGAGATAGAATTTGTAGGGGCAAGGAAAGAGAGCTACGACCGTAACTCACGCAAACCGATAACAGAGGACGGCACCCTGGAAGAAGACCAGAACAGGCGCGACTTCACCATCAACGCAATGGCAATATGCCTGAACAAAGACAGGTTTGGCGAACTCATTGACCCATTCAACGGAATATACGATTTAGAGGACGGCATAATTGCTACACCATTAGACCCAGACATCACATTCAGCGACGACCCATTGCGCATGATGCGTTGTGTTAGATTTGCCACACAGCTTAACTTCTTCATCGAGGAAGACACTTTCGATGCTCTATCACGAAACAAAGAGCGCATCAAGATAATCTCAGGAGAGAGAATAGCAGAAGAACTAAACAAGATACTCCTTTCCCCCACACCATCAAAGGGATTCATAGACTTAGACAGATGCGGTCTCCTAAAACTCATCTTCCCCGAATTGGTGTTGCTGCAAGGTGTTGAGACGCGTAACGGCAAGGGACACAAGGACAACTTCTACCACACCTTAGAAGTGCTTGACAATGTAGCGAAAGCTACAGAAACAGCAGAAGACAAGGAACGAGTGCTGTGGCTCAGGTGGGCGGCATTGCTGCACGACATCGGCAAGCCAAAGTCGAAACGTTGGGATCAAGCCTTAGGCTGGACTTTCCATAACCACAACGACATAGGCGCAAAGATGCTACCAAACATCTTCCGACGTATGAAACTTCCAATGAACGAAAAGATGAAATACGTTCAGAAGCTCGTTGAACTGCACATGCGACCTATCGTAATAGCAGACGAGGAAGTGACCGATTCAGCAGTTAGAAGACTCATATTCGATGCGGCAGAAGACATTGACGACCTTATGATTCTGTGTACAGCAGACATCACCTCAAAGAATGAGACAAAAAAGGCAAGGTTCATTGAGAACTTCCGCATGGTGAAGGAGAAGATAGCCAAAGTCAATGAAGAGGACCGCATCAGACTCTTCCAGCCAATCATAAAAGGTGAAGAGATAATGGAAATGTTCGGGTTGAAACCATCCAGAGAAGTCGGCATTCTGAAGAACGCTCTCAAAGACGCAGTACTCGACATGACTATTAATGACGACTATGAGTCTGCCAAAGCATTTCTCATCAGCGAAGCTGACAAGATGGGGCTTAAACCTGTCGTTAAGTAACATAATTAGTCATTCACAAATACCAGAACGATCAGACAAGTAAGTTTACATTTAGTGTACTGATTACATACTGAACAATACAAAATATAGATAATACTATCTAACCATACAACCAAAAACTGAAACATGAAAACTATTGCAACACTGCTTTTAGGAGCATGTATGTTCTCACAGACTACATTTGCTCAGACAAAACAAGAAGTGATTACCACAATCGAGAAGGTCAATGACTACTGGCAGAGCCACAACAATGCTAAATGCCGTGGTTTCTGGGACAATGCAGCTTACTTCACAGGAAATCAAGCTGTGTATGAGTTGACTGGCAAACAAGAATACCTCGACTATGCAATCTCGTGGGCAGAATACAACCACTGGAAAGGCGCCACACAGACAGACCGTTCAAAATGGCAATACAAGCAATATGGCGAAGGCATGAACCACGTGCTTTTTGCCGACTGGCAGATATGTTTCCAGGTTTACATAGACCTTTATAAGATAGAGCATCGTGCAGAACGCATACAACGTGCACTTGAGGTAATGTGCTATCAGGCAAAGACCCCTGACACAGATTATTGGTGGTGGGCTGACGCACTCTACATGGGAATGCCAATCTTCACTAAGCTTTACACCGTAACTCACGACCAGAAGCTGCTCGACAAGCAATACGAGTGCTATCACTGGACAGACAGCCTGCTCTTCGATACAGACACCAAGTTGTACTATCGCGACGGCAAATACGTCTATCCTAAGGTAAAGACAGCATGCAATGACGGAAAATCTTTCTGGGCACGTGGTGCAGGATGGGTACTCGCAGGACTTGCAAAGGTGCTGCAAGACCTTCCACAAGACTGCAAATACCGTCCATTCTATCTTGACCGCTTCAAGAAACTTGCAGAAGGCGTTGCAGCATGCCAGCAACCAGAAGGATACTGGACACGCAGTATGCTCTGCCCAGATGATGCACCAGGATATGAGACATCAGGAACTGCATTCTTCACATACGGCATACTCTGGGGTGTAAACAACGGCATACTCTCGAAGAAGCAGTACCAGCCAGTCATCGACAAGGCATGGACATACCTTTCAACCATTGCATTGCAACCAGACGGAAGCATCGGATACGTGCAACCTATTGGTGAGAAACCAGACCCAACACGCACCGTTGACTCACGCTCACAAGCACCATTCGGCACAGGAGCATGGCTTCTTGCAGCTTGTGAATACACAAGATACATAAAGTAAAAAACAGAGTAAGGTAATAAGGCACCAACCGCATGAAAAAGTTCTTCAAATTAGTACTCGCAAACATCGTTGCACTCGTCATTGTCGGTATCATAACCACAATACTAATCATCAGCACGATAAGTGGTTTCATTGCTATGTCCAACAGTTCTGTGGAAGTGGAAGACAACACCGTATTAGTGATGAAACTCAACGGCACAATTGAAGAACGCTCAAGCGGAGGTGGCATTCTCTCACTCTTAGGTAATTCAGCCGTACAAGACAACAGCTTAGAAGACATTCTCAATGCCATTAGCACAGCCAAGACAAACGAGAAAGTAAAGGGCATCTACATCGAAGCCGGCACATTCGTAGGTGCTGCACCTGCAATGCTTCAGGAAATCCGCAATGCCCTTGTTGACTTCAAGTCATCAGGCAAGTTCATCATAGCCTATGGCGACATCTACACGCAAGGTGCATACTACATCAGTTCTGTTGCCGATGAGGTCATCATTAACCCTCAAGGCATGATAAACTGGTGCGGACTGGCATCGCAAGTGACCTACTACAAAGAACTTCTTGACAAGATAGGGGTCAACATGCAGGTTGTCAAGGTTGGCGAATACAAGTCTGCCGTAGAGCCATACATGCTCACGGAAATAAGCGAGCAGAACAAAGAGCAGCTCCAGACTCTCAATGATGAGATATGGAACGAAGTCGTTACTGCGGTCAGCAAGACCCGCAAGATCACTGCAGCACAATTGAATGAGTTTGCTGATTCGGTCATGATGTTTGAAGGAACCGAATATTACAAGAAAATCAAACTTGTTGACCGTATCGCATACAGCGATGAGGTTCCATCCATCATAGCAAAACGCATGAAGGTTGAAGAGCCAAGCCAATACAACACTCTCAGCGTGAGCGAACTTGCATCAGCAAGCAGCAATAAACCTAAAGGCACAAGCGGCAACATCATAGCAGTATATTACGCCTACGGTGGTATCGTGGAAGAAGCATCGTCAAACTTCTCTGACCATCAGATAATAAGCAAGGATGTATGCCATGATCTGAAGGAGCTGGCAGACAACGAAGACGTCAAGGCTGTTGTCCTCAGAGTCAATTCGGGCGGAGGAAGTGCATACGCAAGCGAGCAGATTTGGCATCAGGTCATGAACATAAAAGCAAAGAAACCTATAATCGTCAACATGGGCGGATATGCAGCAAGTGGTGGCTACTACATCAGCTGTGCAGCCGACTGGATTGTGGCAGAGCCAACCACGTTAACGGGTTCAATAGGCATCTTTGGAATGTTCCCGGATGCAAGTCAGCTCATAAACGATAAAATCGGACTGCACACAAGTACGGTGAAGACAAACCAATATGCAGACTTAGGCGACATAACACGACCTTTCAACGAGGGTGAACGTGCCGCAATGCAGAAATACATCAACAACGGATATGACCTGTTCGTCAAGAGATGTGCTGACGGAAGAAAGAAAAAGCAGGCAGACATAAGAAAGATTGCAGAAGGTCATGTGTGGACAGGCAAGCACGCCAAGACCATCGGTTTAGTTGACCAATTGGGAAATCTAAGTGATGCAATTAAAGAGGCACAGAAACGTGCCAAGATTGACGAGTTCACCATACTCTCCTACCCTACATCCGACACATCTCTGCAAAGCATCCTGAATGAGAAAGGAGGAACAGACAGCTATGCAGATGCCAAGATGAAGGAAATGCTCGGAGGTTTCTATGGCATTTTCAACGACCTTCAGAACATCAGCAGTCACACCGGTTTGCAATCTGTCATGCCGTTCCACATCAACTTCAATCTGTAAGCAGGTTCATTCACACCACAGAAAAGCAATACGTCTCACCGCTACATAACAAAGGGGGAAATGGAAGGAGATCACATTAAAATCCACACAAGCCTCATACCATTATCATGGCTATACGGCATTGGCGTCGGCATCCGCAACTGGATGTTCGACATTGGGTTACTGCATTCTCATTCATTCAAAACTCCAGTCATCTGTATCGGGAACATCACGGTGGGAGGCACAGGCAAGACACCTCACACCGAGTATCTCATACGACTGCTATCAGACACACATCAGGTTGCAGTACTGAGCAGAGGCTATAAGCGCAAGACAAAAGGATACCAGCTTGCCACATCAGAAAGCAAGATGAGCGACATTGGCGACGAGCCATATCAGATGAAGAAGAAATTTCCCGACATACACATGGCTGTTGACAGCGACCGATGCCACGGGATTACAGAACTGACAAAGCAAGACTGCACAAGCAGCAATACAGAAGTCATCCTTCTGGACGATGCATACCAACATCGCTATGTGCATCCTGGTATGAACATCCTGCTGATGGACTATCACAGACTTATCTATTTTGACAAGCTGTTACCCGCAGGCAGGCTTCGTGAGCATAAGTCGGGTAAGAAACGTGCCGACATTGTCATCATCACAAAATGTCCTCGCTACATCACCCCTATGGATCAACGGGGCATAGAGCGCAATCTCAATCTCGACAACTGGCAACAGATATACTTCAGCACATTTGAGTACGGGAAACCTAAATCACTATTCGGCAGAGGAGAAAGCACACTGCAGCAACTGTCAAAGAAAGGAATACTGCTGTTAACGGGAATTGCATCGCCAAAGCAGATGATATACGACTTGCAGAAAATCATTCCAGAGTTTGACACACTCAGTTTCCCCGACCATCACAATTTCACCGACTCTGACATTGCAAGCATAAGAGAAAAGGCGAAAGGAAAGATGGTCATCACAACAGAAAAGGACGCATCACGACTTGCAGACATAGGAGCAGACAAACTCGGCAAAAGCCTTGCAGAATCAATCTATGTGCTTCCTATCGAGGTGCAGTTCATGAACGGCAAACAGAGTCAGTTCGACAAGACAATCATGGATTTTGTAAATGGTTGCTCCAAGAATGTTTAAGCAATCAGAAAACAACAAACTACAATATATGGCAACAGAAATAAGTACATTAGGAGAATTCGGATTAATCAAACATCTCACTGAGAGCATAGAACTGAAGAACCCAGAGACAAAGTATGGCGTGGGCGACGACTGTGCAGTACTGAGTTATACAGAAGACAAAGAAGTGCTTGTCACTACCGACCTGCTCATGGAAGGCGTACACTTCGACCTCACATATATTCCACTCAAACATCTCGGATATAAGTCTGCCATGGTCAACCTGTCAGACATCTATGCCATGGGTGGCATGCCAAAGCAGATTACCGTCAGCATAGCACTCAGCAAACGATTCAGCATCGAGGACATGGAAGAGTTCTATGCAGGACTCCGCCTCGCATGTGACTCTCACGGAGTTGACATAGTAGGTGGCGACACCACATCATCACGCACGGGACTTGCCATCTCCATCACTGCCATAGGTGAAGTTGAAAAAGGCAAGGCAATATACCGCAACGGGGCAAAAGACACAGACCTTATATGCGTAACAGGAGACCTCGGTGCTGCATACATGGGATTCCAACTCCTTGAACGCGAGAAATCCGTTTACTATCAAATGATAGAACAGGCAAAGACCGATGCAGAACGAATGGCTATAGAGCAGCCTGATTTCAGCGGACGCGAATACCTGCTTGAACGCCAGATGAAACCAGAAGCACGACGCGACATCATACTTGCACTACGCGAAGCTGGCATACAGCCAACATCAATGATGGACATAAGCGACGGTCTGTCTTCAGAACTTCTTCACATCTGTACACAGAGCAACTGCGGATGCCGCATCTACGAAGAGCGCATACCTATCGACTACCAGACAGCAGTCATGTCAGAGGAAATGAACATGAACCTCACCACAGCAGCAATGAACGGAGGCGAAGACTACGAACTGCTCTTCACTGTCCCTATTGCCGACCATGAAAAGATAGAGCAACTCAAGGATGTAAAGCTCATCGGACACATCACCAAGCCATCACTCGGATGCGCACTCATAACACGAGACGGCACAGAGTTTGAGTTGAAGGCACAAGGATGGAATCCACTAAAAGAGCAAGCATAAAGATAACAAAAAGCACGCAGACGAGCACTACATAGCCGTCTGCGGGTTTTCTATTTCAAAAAACAACACATTCCTTTGTTCGTTGTCAAAAAAAGCAGTAAATTTGCAACTTAAATGTGCTTTCTTTTATTACGGAGTAATACAAGTACATACATAACTACGACACATTAAATTACAATCAAATATGACAGCTAAAGAAATACGCGAGTCTTTCAAGAAATTCTTTGAAAGCAAGGAGCACCTCATCGTGCCATCAGCACCAATGGTCGTAAAAGACGACCCTACACTGATGTTCACTAATGCAGGTATGAACCAGTTCAAGGACATCATCCTTGGCAACACGACACCAAAGAGCCGCCGCTGTGCCGACACACAGAAGTGTCTTCGTGTAAGCGGCAAGCACAACGACCTTGAGGAGGTAGGACACGACACATATCACCACACCATGTTCGAGATGCTTGGCAACTGGTCTTTCGGTGACTACTTCAAGAAAGAAGCAATCACATGGGCATGGGAATACATCGTTGACGTGCTCAAGATCAACCCAGAGGATTTGTACGCCACTGTCTTCGAAGGTTCTTCCGAAGAAGGTCTTGCACGTGATGACGAGGCAGCATCCATCTGGGAGCAGTTCCTTCCAAAGGATCACATCATCAACGGCAACAAGCATGACAACTTCTGGGAAATGGGTGACACAGGTCCATGCGGTCCATGCTCTGAGCTTCACGTTGACTCACGTCCTGCAGAAGAGAAGGCAAAGGTACCTGGCCGTGAACTCGTAAACAAAGACCACCCACAGGTAATCGAGATATGGAACCTCGTGTTCATGCAGTTCAACCGCAAGGCAGACGGTTCACTTGAAGGACTTCCTGCAAAGGTTATCGACACAGGCATGGGCTTTGAGCGTCTTGTACGCACACTTCAGGGAAAGACTTCAAACTACGACACCGATGTGTTCCAGCCATACCTCAAGGCACTTGGCGAAATGGCAGGTGTAAAGTATGGAGAAAAGGAAGAGACCGACATTGCCATGCGTGTTATCGCTGACCACCTACGTGCCATCGCATTCGCCATTGCCGACGGTCAGCTCCCAAGCAATGCTAAGGCTGGATACGTAATCCGTCGAATCCTTCGTCGTGCCGTTCGCTACGGATACACATTCCTCGGACAAAAAGAGGCATTCATATACAAGCTCGTGCCAACGCTCGTTGACGAGATGGGTGACGCATTCCCAGAGCTTCCTGCACAGCAGAAACTCATCATGAAGGTTATGCAGGAAGAGGAGAACTCATTCCTCCGCACTCTTGAAAACGGCATCAAGCTCCTTCAGGGAGTTATTGATGAGACTAAGGCAGCAGGCAAGACAGAGATAGCAGGTGAGAAGGCATTCACTCTCTTCGACACATTCGGATTCCCACTCGACCTCACAGAACTCATCTGCCGTGAGCAGAACATGACTGTCGATGAGGCAGGATTCAATGTTGAGATGGAGAAGCAGAAGGCACGTGCCCGCAATGCTGCAGAAGTACACCTTGGCGACTGGGTTATCCTCAACGAAGCAGAAAGCGAGTTCGTAGGTTACGACTACACAGAGCACCCATGCCACATCATCAAGTATCGCGAGGTTAAGCAGAAGAAAGGCGTTGCATACGAGATGATTCTCGACACTACCCCATTCTATGGAGAAATGGGTGGTGAGGTTGGCGACACAGGTGTTCTCGTCAGCGAAAACGAAGAAATCAAGGTTCTCGACACAAAGAAAGAGAATGGTGTTGCCATTCACATCGTTGACAAACTCCCTGAGAACCCATCAGCAGAATTCATGGCATGTGTTGACGTAGAACGTCGTCGTGCAACAGAAGCAAACCATACATGTACCCACCTTCTTGACGAAGCACTCCGTGAGGTTCTCGGTTCACACGTTGAGCAGAAGGGCTCACTCGTATCACCAGACGGACTACGTTTCGACTTCTCGCACTTTGAGAAGGTTACAGCAGAACAGATTCGTGAGGTTGAGCATATCGTAAACGAGAAGATTCGTCAGAACATTCCGCTCAAGGAGTATCGTGACTACCCTATCGAGGAAGCGAAGAAACTCGGTGCCATAGCTCTCTTCGGCGAGAAGTATGGCGACAAGGTGCGTGTCGTGCAGTTCGGCACAAGCGTTGAGTTCTGTGGTGGATGTCACGCACAGAGCACAGGCAGTCTTGGTATGGTTCGCATCACAAGCGAAAGTTCAGTAGCAGCAGGCGTTCGCCGTATTGAAGCTATCACTGGAAAAGCTGTTGAAGAAGCACTCGACAAGATGCAGGATCTCGTTACAGACCTTCGCAGCCTTCTCAACAATGCACCAGACCTTCATAGTGCTATCGAGAAAGCCATTGCCGACAACGCAGAACTCAAGAAGCAGGTTGATGAGTTCAAGGCTCAGAAGGCACAGCAGTTCAAGGCAGACCTCATAGCTAAGGCAAAGGACATCAACGGAGTGAAAGTAATCTCTGGTGTTCTACCTATCGATGCACAGGCTGCAAAGGATATTGCATTCCAACTCCGCAGTCAGTTCCCAGAGAAACTCGCTGTCGCTCTCGGATGTGCAGCTGCAGGAAAGCCAAACATCACAGTAGCATTCTCTGACGACCTCGTTGCAGAAGGAAAGAACGCAGGAAAGATTGTACGCGAAGCTGGCAAACTCATCCAAGGTGGTGGTGGCGGTCAGGCACACTTCGCTACAGCAGGTGGTAAGAATCCAGACGGACTCTCAGCTGCCGTTGACAAGGTCATTGAACTGGCAGAATTGTAATGTACATAAGTAATAGTACAATTATACTATTAGGCATCAACTCACTAACGGGTTGATGCCTTTTTCTTCCTACCTTACCAATCAAAACTATGCATTTCATACATTCAAAGGGGTATTTCATACAGTCTGTAGATAATCTTTTGTACATCTCAAGCCTAAGACGTACATTTGTACAAATAAAATGGCTCAAATGCGGGCATCATGACCGAAAAAACAGGGAAAAGATGTCTCGGCACTAATCAAAATGGATACGAGAACCTGAAAAACAAGTAGCAGCGTGTCCTAATGAACAATTTGAGTTTAAACCCAAATAGTTCATTAGGCTCGTAATACATTTTGATTAGTGCCAGAACAGATTTTTTCTGGCTTTTGAGTGAGTGATGCGGGCATCATGACCGAAAAAACAGGGAAAAGATGTCTCGGAAATAATCAAAATGGATACGAGAACCTAAAAACAAGTAGCAGCGTGTCCTAATGAACAATTTGGGTTTAACTTAGAAATACTTTATGTAAAACTGTGTAGATAGTTTGTAATACTAAATTTAATAAAGACATTATGAAAAGATCATTTGGTGCCATCTTAATGGCTGTTGGAATTGCTCTATGTGGCTATTTCATTTATTCAGGAATCAAAAGAATCGCAGAAAAAGACCGTTGTGTTACCGTCAAAGGACTGTCAGAGCGCGAGGTGCTCGCCAACCGTGTCGTTTGGCCTATGAGCATCACTCTGAAAGGGAACGACATTGATGAACTATGTCACGCATTAAACAAGAAGAAAGACATCGTCGTTGAATATCTCAAACAAAATAAGATTGCTGACAAGAACATTGCCATTTCGTCAATCGACATAACAGACAGGTGGAATGATGACGAGGATGAAAGGAAATACACCGAACGCTATATAGCATCTGTTGACATAACAGTCACTTCAACAGATGTACCACACATACTTGACCTTATGAAGCAACAGAACGAACTGATAGACAAAGGAGTACGTGCGACTTCAAACTCGTATAACATCAAGTACGAATACACAGATTTGACCTCCCTCAAACCAGTCATGGTGGAAGAGGCAACAAAAGATGCGAGAAAAGTAGCAGAAAAGTTTGCAGAAGATGCCAACTGCGAAATTGGCAGCATATACAATGCCACCCAAGGACTATTCACCATTGATGAAGAATATTACCGCCCACAATACAAGAAGATACGCGTAGTCACAACTATATCATACTATCTTAAGTAATGGTTAAGAAAATTCGGAGTATGATGTAAAATGTTATGAGAATATTTTTTATTTGTCAACGAAAAGTATAAATTTGCATGCTAAACTCAGTTTGAGTCCAAATTAAATATGGCAGAACCGCTAATAATAAGCAATTCAACAGACCTGTTGCGGATAAAGTCTTGCGACATCCTGTGCGTCAAGGCAGAAGGCAACTACTCAACCGTCATCACATCAGATGGTGACGAATTGCTCGTGTCCTTCCAGTTAGGGCAAGTGGAACAGATGATAGCAGAACAGCTGGATGATGATGCACAGGCATTCATACGTATAGGACGTGGGGCTATCATCAACAGAAACCACATTTTCATTATCAACATACCGCGTCAGCATCTATGCTTGCGCTCTGAGCAAGGACACCGTTCAACAATTGAAGCATCAAAAGAATCTCTTAAGCAGCTCAAGAACCTCATTGAGCAAGAAAGGAGGAAGAAATGAATACAAATAAGAATGACTATTACAACAGCATCTCCGATGACGAAATACGCATTGTAGGCAACAATAACAACGGAAGCAATCAGACAGGCAAACCGAACCCTGCACCGAAGCATAGACTCATCTGGATAATAGCGTCAATAGCACTCGTCGCTGCCGTTGCAACGGCAGTGTACATGTTCCGCAGTACAGATGAAGTCCAATACCAAGAGCCCGAGATAGACAAGACCTCAGAGGTCAACATCACCATTGCAGGCAACAGCACTTCATCCGGTAAACAGGAATTTGCAACCGTAAAGACAGACTGCATCAACGACATACATATACGTATCATCACCCCACAAGGTGGCAAACCAGAACTCAAGATTGGCAACATCTTTGAAGACAGCACAAGGGTGATTCTGGCAGCACAAGCAGCCGACGTGAGAGGTGACAACGAAGAAATCTCAGGAGCATTCATTCTCAAGGGCGACCTCATATCAAAGGGCACCCCAAAACTCGGTTTCTGTTCAATCATCGACAACCAGATAACCATTGGTCGCCAGAGCGAGACAGCCCTATTCGAACGTGCAATAGAAGAAAACGGGTACTTCTTCCGCCAGTACTCGCTCGTATCCAACGGCAGCATGATATCCATAAAACCTAAAGGGAAAGCCATTCGTCGCACACTATGCTACCTCCATGGCACGATATGCATCATCGAGAGCGTAGGACGTGAATCGTACCATGACTTCGCCCAAGCACTCGCAGACTACGGAGTGGAAGAAGCCATCGCACTCGTCGGAGGCAACGCACTACTCCTCTACAGGACAGAAGCAAACGTCATCAAACAAGAAGGCGAAGCATTAGAACATGACTTCAGCAACATAAACTACATAGTGTGGTACGATACACATAATTGAACAAAAAGCGTGTCATCAAATGGGCAAACCTTTGATGACACGCTTTTTCATACATTGAACTTGGCATTTCATACAGCGTAAGGTTTTGACAAATGCACTTTCATTTATTATGAATACCTTTGCATCAAAACAAAAACACATTGTATATGAAATACCAAATCTTACTCGTCAGCGCAGTATGTGCATTCATTCTGTCAGTAGCATGCACCAACAGAACGATCCCAAAAGCAGAACCTAAAAAAGACCCATTCCCTGTAAAGTATGAAAATGCACTATTCTCCATCAGCATGCCTGTAGGGTGGAAATATGATGATTCCGGGTGGGGAGGTTTATATGCATTAGACAATCATCTGGAACTATATACAGATTTCATGCCATTACAACTGCACATTGTGAAGGCATTTCTACCAGTGACACGCGAAACACTTGAAGAGGTCACAGACGATGCTGTGGCAATGCGAGAATCGAGTGGTGATAGCGTGGAATTATTCTACAGACAGGATAGTATAGACATAGGAGGATACCCTGCATCCGTATTGTTTTTCGCAAACTATGTAGGAAACGACACGATTATTCAGGAACAGTTCGTAACGTTTCTCGACGACTCACACATCCTGATATACTTCAATGTAAGCTTTCCAATAGAAGAATCTTATATTGTACAAGGAATCGGTGATGAGATAATGCAAACTGTAAAGATAAAGAAAGTCACAAATCCACTTGAAAACGAAGGTGTTCTCAAGAAAGTAATAGAAGAGGAAGCTAAAAAAGGAAACATTCCTTACTGATTATAAAAAATAATCCTAACTTTGTAGTCATAAAACTTACCACTCACATGCAAAAAGATACCGTCAACCTATTCAATCCATTCACATTACGTACGCTACAACCAGAAGACCGCCATCTACACGAAGCTATGAGCAGGACAATAGTGCAAGCACTTCCGCGCACAGACTTTCTCATACCCATGACACCAGAAGAATACGAGGACACGTTCACCGACGACACCACAGATATTGTGTACGGACTCTTCGATAACGACCAGTTAATTGCAACATGCGCGCTCCTTCATGATGTCAGAGCATATAGTGGACAAGAAGAACTGCACGACATACTAACGCACAGATGTGCCGAAATAGGCGAATGCATGGTACTTCCACAATACAGAGGCAATTCACTCATGCTCAAGCTCAACACCCTACTTAAGAACGACGCACTGTCAATGGGCATCGAATACATGCTTGCCACAGCACATCCCGACAACAGCCCAAGCAACAACTCCCTCCAAGTACTCGGATTCCAACTCATCAAGACATTCAACCGAAACGGCTATCTGCGAAACCTGTATGTCATGAAAGTGTAAAGCGACCTCTAACCCCATAACCCCTCAACTCTCAACTCTATCCTCTCAACTATCCTTCTTGACCAGTAACAATTTTAGGCAATTCACGAATCGCTTTTCAAAAGCAGACAGAGTGAACTCACGTTCATACTTCTCTCGACCATTCGTACCCATGCGTCGGCACAACTCAGGGTCTGTTGCAAGAACTTCTATTGCATCTGCAAGTGCAATTGCATCCTTCTTAGTTACAAGAACGCCTGTCGGATTCGGTGTCTCTATTCCATCAATAATCCCAGGAATACCAGCCTCATCAGTAGATACACATGCCAATCCATGCATCATACCCTCAAGTAGTACCAAAGGGAAACACTCATTATGATAGAACGTAGGGAACACCATCACATCAGAGTATGCAAAGAAAGGAAGCTTCTCATCACCATACTTTGCACCATGAGCACTAACACAATCCCCTATTCCTAACCTATCAACACAAATCTTAAAATCTTCTGCCGAGATATCCTTCCATCCACCCACAAAATTACAAAGAAAAGAGATTCCACGTTTTTTCAATTCGGCACAGGCATCCAACAATACCCATACCCCTTTCTCCTTCATCATGTTTGAGAGATAAAGAAGAGAAATTGTATTATCATGTGGAGTGGACTTTTGATGACATACATGCGCATCAGGAATTCCATTCCCACATATCTGCACATCTTCGTATTTCACATATTTCTTTATATCTGCATATAAATTTTCTGCCAACATTACAACCTTCAAATCCTTGAAGAACCTTTCATAAAGCAAGTTGTCGAGCCACCTGTCCTGTCTCGTGGCAACACCTTTATTATGATAATGAACAACAACTTTGCATCCCAATCCTTTCAGAGCCTTCACAATAATGAAATCCTTATAAAAAGACATTCCAGCAGCATTAGCAGTAAAATACACCAAGTCAGGATTAAACTCACGAACTGCACTCTTAATACGTTTCCTCAGTTTGAACACATCAAACACTTTCCCAAAACGGAATTTATTGACATCATCTAGACTCCTTGCTGTAGTAGGGTTCAGATACATGCACTCAAACTCCGTGTTCACGAGTTCCGAGTCATGGATATATTTACCTACCATGCTTGCACCATGCACAGGAGGCGGCATGTGCATTATAAAAAGTATCTTTGGTTTCATGCGTAATTCAAAGGATTTCCCACATTTTGTCATGAGAAAAAAGTGTATATTGTTTCATCGTTTTCTTACTCAATCACCCTCTTCCACAGGTGGTCATC
This sequence comes from Bacteroidaceae bacterium, assembly GCA_045616905.1. Lineage (GTDB taxonomy): Bacteria > Bacteroidota > Bacteroidia > Bacteroidales > Bacteroidaceae > Minthosoma. The sequence goes on along the minus strand of JAZLHP010000020.1, from coordinate 3,256 downwards.
CTTTGTAAAGAAGTACCTCCCTTTCATAGCCCGTTGGTTTTCCCAACCTATATAATCGTTCCCGTCTGTTTTTACCATCTTTGCCCAGCTACAAACTTGCAAAAATATACACGCAACGTTAAATTACGCAAGTTTAGCACTGCAAAAGTACAACATTTCTTTCATCCCACCAACATTTATCAAACCAAATGCAGACAATTAACTATTTTCTGCTGATCTCTCATCTGAAATAGGCACAAGTGTTTTTCCCCTCACCATGACTAATTATCACCCATATCGTCTGGGTGATAATCTCCTATTGACATATATGCACGGGAGGTTCTGGATGACAATTCAAAAATGTTTGGAAATTCCCAGAGACGATAACTCGCATGAATGATGAGTTTATTATCATAGACTATACAACCTTCCGGTTCCCATTCTACACCCATAGCCAAAAGGTCGTATGTAATTTGAAGTCTTCTGTTCTGCAAGTCAACAACACGCAAGTTAATATAACCACTGCTTTTAGATCCCTGCCCGATGTACAATTTATTATCATATATTGCCCCACCTTGCATATTCATTGCAGAGCAATCTATTTCGTATGAGTCACGTATATCACTATCCTCAAGATAAATCGTATCCTGACGAGAATCTGGAATGTCAAAAGTGGTTATGCGACAAGTAAGGTAGTTCGAGTCTGACTTTTTATTATTGCGAGAATATGTAATCATCTGCCTACGATCATAGTCAAAGACCAAATTAGCATTACCCAATGCGTTTGCTTTTGTCATTGCAGGCAGATAGATAATCTGCACCTCCTCAGTATGAAAAGAATTAATATTACCATCTGAATCCTTTTCTGTGATGATTCTTAATCCAACGATTTTACATCTTAGAGTTTCGTCATTACGTTGTGAAACGTACATAACAGGGAAATCGTCATTCGCATCATACATATAAGGACTGAACGAACTCTGGTTACAATGGTATTGTGTATTACCTCCTGGTGTTTGTTCTAAATGCGTTGGTAGCACCTCTGTATAAACATTCCTCTTTGTTTTCAAATTATACATACCTATTGTATGCAACTTATCAGATACTATAAAGGCATAATCGCCATAACAAGCCATGCTTTGACAACTATATTTAGCTTTGGAATACTTATGAATTGTCAAACCTGTATCTTCGGCATAATAGTCATCTTCTAAATCATCAAGCAATGATTCACATGAATATAATGGCATGGAGAAGAACAAAATGGGAAATAGCCATTGGAGTTTAAGGATGTATTTATACTTCATACCCATTATTATTGAATTATGATTTCCCTAATCGAAATTATATATCTCGTTATCTTATATTATGGCATTTACTCTTCCAACATATATACCTCAGTGGTATGAATGTGTCGTTTATCTTCAGGTGGCAACTTCATATAATCACCATACAACTGTTTAAGGTATGCATCTTCATTCTGAGGTCCATAAAACTCCGTATCCTCAAATTTGTATAGAGTTGGTGTACCCATTATGCCAATGCTGACAGTTTCTTTCATAGCCCATGCTCCGAAAAGATTTGCAAGCATAGTAGGCTTAATATTTCTACAAAGCATTCGTTTTTCTATATAACGTGGAATAGTCGTAGGTTTCATGAAAAACAAAGATTGGCACACTTTTGCAAGAATACGCTTAGCAAAACTGCGGTTCTCAGAATTCATGAACAGAAGTTTCTGGAATTTAAACAACAGTCGCATACGCTTGTTTACAGAAAAGAATCCCACATTCTCATCCGTATAATCCAAAGGGAATATATCTATGTTAACGCCTAATTTCTCATCCGTTTTTACAGAGAATATCTCCTTCAACCATGTACGAGAATCCGACAATTTACCGATACCTAATACTGCATAAGCTGAATTATCAACAGTCAGCATTTTATATCGGTCGCTTAATTCGCATGTTGCAACTTCACAGAATTTCTTATAATACTCACGAGGAATACCAAAATCCATATCATCATCCCATGGAATGAATCCTTTATGTCGTACTGCACCCAACATCGTGCCACCAAGCATATAGTACGGAATGTTATATTTTGCACATATTCGGTGAAACTCCTTCGCCATCTGAAGAAGTATAGAGTGAACTTGACTAATGTTAATATTATCCATATCTACTTCAAATCATTATGCAACGCACCATTTATCTGGTCAAATCGTTTTCCAGATTTCTCCACAACGGTTATATCGTTATTAATTGACATATTGTTACGACAATAACGACCATAACATCTTATTGAAGCCCAACGCTTTCCCTTGTGAACTATTCTATTGTCTTCAATTCTATTACCTTTTGTCTCCTTTGTGTCTCCATCAAGTATTACTGCATAATGACCATTACATAACAATTCATTTCCATTTATTTCAAAGTCATTACATCCTTTCATTTCAATGTTCTTAATATCAAAACTATTATGCGAAACGGAAGACTTACTTGTATTCGAGAGAAACAATTTTGCATAGGGAGAATTTGCAGTATTATCATGAATTCTCACGTCTGTCATTGGCCTGAAATTTGAACTTCTTATTATGCAGTCTTTTATATTATCAAATGAATTCGCAAATATGTCAACATCACTAAAACCTACCAATTCAACTCCGACATTTGTGTTATTAAAATTACAATCTTTTATCTCCACATGACTTCCATATCCAGACAAAGAGACTGCATAACCCAATTTATGAGTCTTATTCAACATTGAAAAAGAGCATTCGTTTATATTCACACCCTTGTATTTATAAGAATCATTACCATGGTTTTGTATCTCAATGCCCATTCGATTATACACAAAAGAACTATTAACTATTGAAACATTTTCAATCACACCATTGACATTATCTGCCACCAATTTAACACAATTCTCTTTATTTGCAACTACATTACATCTGGAGATTTTCAATCCTGAGCAGTTGTTATATGACACTAAGGCATTTGTATTAGAATTGTTCCAATTAATATTCTCAATAGTTATGTTTTGTCCTTTTATTACGAAAACTATTTCGTTAAGGTCTTTCTCTGTTTTGCCTTGTACGGTACAATCACTTAACAATACTATTGTCCCGTTATTAATACTTCCTTCATCTATTATTAATGTTGAACCTCTTTCTATTGTCATTGACTCTCCATGCAGGTCTAATTCCTTTGTAATTACTTGAATATTGTTGCCATTAGCAATTACATTGAACAACACGAATACAACAAAACTATAGAAC
>JAZLHP010000019.1:0-30147 GCA_045616905.1 Bacteroidaceae bacterium | reverse complement strand
GCCACTATCCTGTGCATTGTCGGGATGCTTCTTCCACCTATAGGCGACATTGCGGGGAATGTGCTGATTGCCATGGGACAGTTCCTGATTCTGACCGCAACGTTGCTGGGGGTGTCGGATGCTTTTGACAAGATTCACAACTTGGTTAAACGTAAGAACGTGTAGTTCGCATGTCGGTGCGGTTTGCATGGACGTGTAGTTCGGAAATACTTCGGGGACGGGGGCTGGTGCCTCCGTCCCTTTTCCGTTTGATGTGGTGTTAAATTGTTAAATTGTTAAATTTGCATGCTTCGGGGTGTGTCTTTACTGAAATCTTTATGGACGGTCGTTCCTCCCTCAAATTTTCTTCAATTTAACTTCAATGTGACTTCAATAATTATAAAACATTGCAGAAGCATTGCAGAATAATTGCAGATAATTTGAGCGAAGCGTCCATAAAACATAGGTGCAGAAGGCACCTATTCGGGGTAATCAGTATATAGGTGCCTTTATATGTGTGAACACGAATCTCACTAATTTAACGAATATTTATTTGGTTTTTATTCGTGTTATCGTCGAAATTCGTGTTCAATAATTACAGAAGCATTGCAGAGAATTTTTAGCGAAGCGTCCAAAACATAGGTGCAGAAGGCACCTATTCGGGGTGAGTGACGGGTGGCTAAATCAGGTTGGTGTAGCGGAGGCAGGTGATGAACTGTGCCGAGAGGAACATGATGACGAGGAGCCGCCCTGCGTGGGGGAATATGGCGACGTGTGCATTGACAAAGTCGTTGACGCTGGCGAACTTTCCCGATGTGTATCCGAAGGTGTTGCTGACGAGCATGACGAAGAGCACCGCGAGTCCGTATGCTCCCTTTGTGAACGGTGAGTTGGTGAGCGACCCGAAGGAGCTGAGGAGGACTGCGTCGGGGAGGAACAGGAGGAGCGAGAAGAGGATGAGGACGATGAGGGAGAATGCGACGGTCGTCTGCAGTGCGCGCCGCTGCTTGAGGGATGCTCCCTTGCGCATGGAGTGCGGGAGTCCGGACTCTATGAACACGCTGATGCCGAAGAGTGCGAACAGCACCTCTGCCCACGGGATGACGGAGAAGTTGCTCATGAGGTGGCTTACCATCCACCGGAGTCCGCGGGCGCTGAGGAGGCTGTTCACTCCGTCGCTGTAGATGCTTGCCACCATGGACAGGGGGAACAGCAGCGCTATGAGTGTGAGCAGGGTGATGACTGCCCTGCCCTGCAGTTTTCCTGATTGTGTCTTCTGCATTATTCGTCGTCGGGTTCGAGGTTGTCGATGTCGAGGATGCGGAGCTCGAGTGCCCGTGTGACGAGCCGCGTGGCGTTGATGCTGCCGTGGTCGTCGCCGAACAGGCGGTTGGTGAGGTCGTTCTGCCGCTTCTCGATGGATTTCACTCCGAACGGCATGCCCTTGAGTCCTGCTATCATGTCCTTGGTGTAGCCGAGGGCGAGGTGGCGCAGGAACCGCTCGTCGTACTCGTCGATGTCGTAATCGAGCATTGCCTCCTGGTTGAGTGATTCGTAATTGACCGACCTGCGGAATCGCTGCAGTATCTTCTCGAGTATCGGCTGGTTGAACACCATACGCTTGCCGTTGAGGACGCTCTGCACGTCGCCCTTGGTCAGGAGCTCGCCTGTCTTGAGTATGATGCCGTCGGTGCCTGCATCGAGTGCGTCTACCCAGAGTTTCTCGTTGACAATCTCGCCTGTGAAGATGAGGACATGCACTGAGGGGTAGCGGCGGCGAAGCTGACGACAGATGTCGATGCCCACCGTGGTGCTGCCGCCAAGTCCCAGGTCGAGGAGGACGAGGTCGGGGTTGTTGTCTCGCATGAGTTTCCAAAGCTCTGTCTCGTTCATGGCGGTTCCGACAATCTGTGCTTCTGGAATCTCTGAACGGAATATCTCCATGGTGCCCTTCATCTCGAGAGCAACATCTTCTACGATTATTACTTTAAATGGATCCATCTTATGTTGTTTAATATGTAAGTAAGCCAATCAAAATCGTTTCTAATCGCTTACTTAGTTAATTATGTATTGTTTGCGGTTATGATATGCTAAGCACCTTTGCACAATGTAAAGATGAAGCGGCTGCCTGTCCCGTCTTCGGTGTTCTCTACATATATGCGGCATCCTCGCTTTCGCGAGTAGGCGTCGTGTTGCCTGATAACCTGTTTTGCGATGAGGAACTGGGTGCCTGCCAGACGGTCGTTTGCCGGGTCGTACTTGAGGTTGTCTGCATAGAACAGGTTTGGTATTTCATCTTCGCTGTACCTGTATGATGCATCTGTAAAGATGAACCTGACGAATCCGTCGGCTTCCTCGCACTCCATGGTGAGGTCGCCGCCTGACGCATGCTCGAAATAGAGCGAGAGCACGTTGTCGAGGAGTATCTGCAGGAACACCTTGTCGCCCACCACCTCGGCAGGATGCTGGATGTTGATATTGAGATTATTGCGGGTTCTGAGTTTTCTTGTTTGCCGGACAAATGATTTCCTGAGCATCTCGGCAATGCTGTCCACCGACATTGTGGTGCGTTTGAACAACACTCGTTCCACCTGCTTTGCGGCACAGGTGCTGAGAATGGTGAATATCTCTTTATAGTATGTAAGCAATTCGCAGATGTCTTTCACATTGTCGCCAGAGTCTGCCAACTGCTTGATGCGGTTGGGGTAGTACATCGTTTCGTGCTTTAGTGCTGACATGCAGTTGTCCATAATCATGTTCTGCACATGTATGCGCTGCTGCTCTGTGTCTATCTTCCTGCGTTCATCATTCTTGAGTTCAAGTATTTCGTCATGTTCTCCTATCTTAAAGTATGAGAAATAAAGGTTTATGGATACGAACTGTGCCGTAAGTTGCATGATGAGTTCCTCCTCGTCGGACAGCTTGTCGTCCTTAAACCAAATGCCTATTGCTCCTATCTGTTCGTTACTCTCGCTGCCGGGGACAAGCAATGGATAGGTGCGGAAATGGCCGTTTGCCCCCACGAATGGCTTCTTCTCATTGAGTGTGGCACGCAGCAATCCCTCGTGTGCATCACGCTCGCTCTCGTCGCCATGGAAATAGAAGTTTGGTTTTGCCGAATCGTGAGTGATGATCATCAGCGCTATGCTCTGCAGCTGCTTGATGTCGTCAAGATTTTCCTTGAGGACGAAATGGAGCTTTTGTTCTTCAGAAGAGAACAGACGCTTGTTCATCTGAAGGAACTGGCGCATGTTGAAGATGATGAGCTGATTGTTGCGATAGGTGAGGAAGAAATAAACGCCTATGACTATGATGACGATCAGCACCAGACAGATGAGTATGGTCTTCTTGTTGTTATTCGCCATTCGTATATCCTTGCAGTACTCGGCAAGACTCTCGTCGGTGCTTGACAGGATGTAGAGCATGGAGAATGCTTCCTTGTTGTAACGGTACAACCGGGGGCGATTGAGAGAAAGGGCTGCTATTGCCACCTCGTTTCGCAACTCAATCATAAGGTTGTAGTCGGCTTTGAATCCGTCTTTGAGAAGAGTGACCTCGTTCATGGCAGCGCCCTCAAGCACCATGAGCTTGTCGCCCCCAGGGCATTGCTTGAGATAATACTCATTGATATACTTGATGACGGAATCAGCATAACACACGGCTGATGCGTACTCTCCGTTCACATTGCTGTTATACACGCTGTCGGAGAACATGTATGCCTTGTTCATGAGGGCATCATCGATTATCTGCACCTCTGATGCCTTCTCCAAAGAGACGGGCGAATGCTGTTTCTCACCACAGGAGGCAAATGAAAGAAGGAGCAGCAGCATGCTCATGACTTTCATCACGCCCTTGGGCAGACGGAAAAAGAAGCGACTTCCCTCGCCCACTTTGCTCTCGACACCAAAGCGGCACACGTTGAAGAAGGAGTTGGTCTTGCGGTACTTCTCAATGATGCCTTTACAGTTCATAAGGCCGAAGCCAAATCCCTTGTTCGACCTGATGTCATCGGCATGTTCTCCCTCGACACCAATCTTTGACGAGTCATAAACCTTTGAGTTGTTGAGGACATCGACATCTGCCTCGGACATGCCGTGACCAGTGTCTGAGACTGATATCTCAACATAGTCATCGCCCTCGGTGGCGCTCAATGTCACACTGCCACCCTCTGGAGTGTATTTACGTGCGTTGTCAAGCAAAGTGTTCATCATGAAGAGGGTCATTGACTTGTCTGCCTTCACTACAGAATCAGCACCGTCAATCTTAAGTGTGACACCCTTAATCATGAAGCTCTTCTCTCCCTTTCGGAGTGTTTCAAGCAGAGGCCTTATCTCAAAGTTCTCAACATTGAGGTTGACAAGCCCCTTGCGTATCTTAACCCAATGTCCAAGAACATCGTTATATGCGTTAATCTTGTCAATCAGTTCGCGGATGTACTGGAGCCGCTCCTTGACTTCTGTCTCTGCAGATGTTGAAAGCAACGGCTGCTCAGATGTGAGCTTCATAACCTCACGAACGGCACGGTCGAGGAATGGCGTGATGCCGTCAACGATTGACATGCTCGTCAGCTTATCCATGTAAAGGCGCTTGTTCTCCTCGAAACGCTTCTCAAAGATGTAAGTGTCACTGTCAATCTTCCTTACCTCTTCAGTATAGTTTATGTACTGGCATCCACGTTCTTTTATCCATTTGAAGAAGACAAGCAGCACGTTGAGCAGCTCTTGATCCAGACCTTTTACAACAGACGGGTCGCACTCTGTCCAATCGGTATGTGACAACGACGGGAAGAGTGTGTTTATTTCAGCATCTGTTATCTCGTGAAGGCGTTGGATCAGCATGTCTTCATCTTCAACATCATCTGCCAACACCGTTGACATACTCCTGCAAATATTAATGACTTTGGAGAGTCGCGAGAGTTTCTTGCGGTACTCACGGTTAATCTTGCGGTTGTAAACAATCAGGAACCATGCAAGCCCGATGATGATAAGCACAAGAACGAGAAGAAGGACATTGAGTATCTGTTCCTCCTGATTGAGCCTTTCTTTCTCCTGCACGACTTTCTGGTCTTGTCGGGACACATCAAGAATGTCAAAATATATATTATGGTTGTAGTCGGATTCTGCCTTATAACCCATTGCACCATAAACCACACTCAACTCCTCACGCACACGTGCCACCCATTCAGGAACAGCAACGATGTCGTCATCAGCAATCCAACGCATCTCTGTGGAAACACTATCAGGATTGCTCGTGTATGCGTAAAGCACATCATCATCTGAACAACCTTCGTGATTAGTGCTTCTGTTTGCCATCTTATGGTGCTTGTTGACGAGTTGAAGAGCGCTATCAAGACATTGCAAGGATTTTTCGTACTGATGATTTGATGTGTAATAGTCAGACTTTGTCACCAATGCTGCCGACTGGACAAACATATTGCCATACTTTTCTGCAAGAGACACGGCTTTGTCAGCAAGAGCCAAAGAGAAGTTGCTGTCGTTAGGCATCTCAAGTATCTCTGCTACGTAAGCCTGACGAGAAGGTCGAAGCTCACCATCCTGAACAATGGAACGGGCAAGGCTTGTTGCTGCCATTGCCTCGTAGTAAATATACCCTTTCTCTGTTGCCATGCGAAGAACACGCATGAGATTACGCTGTTTCTCTTCAATTATTTCCTCTGTACTATCACCTATCATGGTGTTGATAGCCGTCATAAACATATAAGTAAACAGCTGAGTAGAGTCGCTGGACACGACATCCTGATTGTCATCGAGCCATTGCATTTCCTGAGACACGCCTTCGGATTGACGCATCTTTATGAAATAGTTCATTGAGACAAAATGGAACTCAGACCTTGTAACATCCCACATCTTCATCTGGTGAGGACTCATCTCTGACACTTCATTCTCCACATCCTTCATGCGTTCAACGGCATCATTGCGATAATCATAGAAGTCTTTGCTTTGTGACATCATGAGGCATACCGACATCATTCCGACATCAGCTGCCATGCAAAGCAAGTCATTATCAGACTTCTGCAAGACATCCTTGTAACAGATACGAGCAGAATCATAATCCATAGCCATACCGTGAATGTTCCCTTCGTTTATGCGAGCTTCCATCAAGCCATCTTCATAAGAAGAGGAAGAGTATTTGGTGTATATCTGATTGACATAGGATCTTGACTCGTCAATAGAGATGTACTTCGTACTTGCTGACAATGCATTAAGTGAGTCTATTTCTTCCACATCAGCATTGCTGCCATGACTACAAGACATAGCCATAAGCACGGCAACAATGCTCAATAAAAAGCATGATATGTTACGAGAAATATTCACTTGCTAATTCGTTACTATTATTGTAGAGCACAGAAAACAAATAAGGTTTGTTCTCGGCTTCTGAATAAAATTATTGCAAATATAATAAAATAATGTTGCTTTAATCCATTGTAGGCTAACAATATTTTGTAAATTTGAATAAAAATTTCCATAACAAGTAAAAACAGACCTAAAATGACCTATCAGGAAACAACTGAATATCTGTTTAATTCGGCCCCTTTGTTTCAGAACGTAGGAGGTGATGCGTACAAGGAAGGGTTATACAACACCTACAGTCTTGACGAACATTTCGGGCATCCACACAAATCATTCAAGACTGTTCATGTAGCAGGAACAAATGGTAAGGGTTCATGTTCGCACACCTTGGCAAGTATTCTGCAACACTCAGGAATGAGGGTTGGTTTGTTCACATCGCCACACCTCATTGACTTCAGAGAGCGTATACGCATAAATGGAGAAATGATTCCAGAGCAATATGTGATTGATTTCGTAGAAAACCACCGTGAATTCTTTGAACCATTACACCCTTCGTTCTTTGAACTGACGACAGCAATGGCATTCAGATACTTTGCAGACGAAAAGGTTGATGTGGTAGTGACAGAAGTAGGATTGGGAGGAAGACTTGACTGCACCAACATCATTTCGCCAGACGTGTGTGTAATTACCAACATCAGTTTTGACCACGTGATGTTCTTAGGTGATACTTTGGCAAAGATTGCGTCAGAGAAGGCAGGAATCATCAAGAGAAACACCCCTGTGGTCATAGGCGAAACAACACCTGAAACACGACCTGTTTTTGAGGCAAAAGCAGAAGAAATGAATGCTCCTATCTTCTTTGCAGAAGAGGATGATGAGATATTAGACTACAAGTTTAATATTAATGGTGGTATTGATTATAATACAAAGACATACGAAGAAATACATGCAGAATTAGGAGGCTATTGCCAGACAAAGAATACAGCGACTATTTTGAGTGTTGTAAAGCAACTTAGAAATTGTGGTTACGCCATAGCCGATGAGGATGTGAAGGAAGGTTTTGCCACAGTATGTGAAGCAACGGGGTTGATGGGCAGATGGCAAACTCTGAATGAGAATCCGAAAGTGGTGTGTGACACGGGACACAACATTGGCGGTTTCCAATGGATTACGCAACAGCTCAATGTGCAAATGGAGAGCATGAAAGGGAAAAATGCAGGAGAGGCAACAGCAAAGATGAGAGTTGTGTTCGGCATGGTCAATGATAAGGACATAAGCGGTGTGTTGTCAATGATGCCAAAAGAAGCAACCTACTATTTCACCCAGGCAAGCGTTAAACGAGCACTTCCTCATGAAGAAATAAAAGCAAAAGCAGAAGCATACGGTCTCATAGGCGATTCGTATCCGACGGTTAGAGAGGCATACAATGCAGCAATGGCAGATGCAAATGCCGATGACTTCATATATGTGGGAGGCAGCAGTTTCATTGTAGCGGATATGCTTTCTTCATTATAAATACTGCTTTTGTATGCGTTTTCCCTAAGAAAAATCGCAGTTTTAAGAAAAAAACAAAAAATATTTGCAAGAATATTCGTTTAGTTGAAAAAAAAACATTTAATTTGCATAAACATTCCAAAACAGGAAAAACAACAACTTAAAATAAATTTTTTATGAGCACAATTCAGCCAAAACTCAGTGGCCTCAAGGCCGAAAACTTCCAAAAGAAGGTAAACGGAAAGGATGTAGATCTTTACACCCTCGTAAACAAGGATGGTTATGAAGTATCAATCTGTAACTACGGAGGTGCAATCCCTGCAATCATGGTTCCTGGAAAGGATGGCAAGGTGGCTAACGTGATTGAAGGATTTGACAACCTTGACAAGTATCTCGAAGGTAACGAGCCTTTCCTTTCTACTCTCATCGGTCGTTTCGGCAACCGTATTTGCGACGGTAAGTTCCAGTTGAACGGCAAGGAATACCAGCTTGCTATCAACAATGGCAAGAACCACCTTCACGGAGGTCCAACAGGTCTTCATGCTCAGGTATGGGATGCTTATCAGGCAGGTCCTCAGAACCTCACACTCAACTGTGTACTCCCTTATGGACACGAAGGTTTCTCTGGCGAAGTGAAGATTTCTGTTGAATTCACTTGGACAGATGACTGCGAGCTTATCATCGAGTACCTCGCAACAACAAACAAGAAGACTATCATCAACCTTACTCACCATGCATTCTTCGCACTTGCAGGAATCGCTAACCCTACTCCAACTGTTGACGAGCAGATTCTCGAGATGAACTGTGACTTCTACATTCCAATCGATGAGACAAGCATTCCAACAGGTGAGATCCTTAAGGTTGCTGACACTCCATTCGACTTCCGTCTTCCAAAGCCAATAGGCAAGGACATCAATGCAGAAGACGAGCAGATTAAGAATGGTTCGGGATATGACCACTGCTACATCCTTAACAAGAAGGAAGTAGGCGAGCTCACTCTCGCAGCTCGTCTCTATGAACCAAACTCTGGCCGTGTACTTGAAACATACACTACAGAACCTGGTGTACAGGTATATAGTGGTAACTTCCTCTCAGGTTTTGAGATTCAGAACGGAGCAACAGCACCTCGTCGTTCAGCAATCTGCTTCGAGGCACAGCATTTCCCAGATTCTCCAAACCGTCCATACTTCCCAAGCACTATTCTCAAGCCAGGTGAGAAGTACACACAAAAGACAGTTTATAAATTCAGCGTTAAATAAATATTATATATAATGTGGTATCCCGAACAACCCGGGGTACCGCATTATAGTATTATGTCAAAGTTAATTCTGATCACATACTTAGTATAATATCAAAATAACTATAAGACAACTAAACTTCTATTATTATGTCACAAAAACAAACTCCGAATTACACATTCGCGCTTATCGTTGTGTTCGTTGTATGTTTCCTCATCGGATTCGTTACAACAATGAACAACTCAATGATTCAGTTCTGCACTGATGCATTCCAACTTAATGCTCAGCAAGGACAATATGTAAACTCTGCATTCTATGGAGCCTATGCTCTTGCCATTCCATTCTCACTCCTCATGAGCAAGATTGGCTACAAGAGCACAATGGTACTCGGACTTAGCGTAGTAGGTCTTGGATTCATTGTTAATTCTCTTGGTATCAGTGGCGTACTTGACCAGGGCCAGGCAACCATCTATGCAGTATTCCTCTGCAGCATGACACTCGTAGCACTCGGTATCGTAATGCTTCAGAACGTAGCTAACCCATACGTAATGGTTCTCGGTTCTCCAGAGAAGGGTGCATTCCGTATGACTCTTTCACAGGCTCTTAACTCTGTAGCAACAACAGTTGCACCTATCTTCATCACTTCTGTTATCATTGCAGGACAGGAACCAAAGCCAGAGGCAGTTCCTGGACCATTCCTCGGTCTTGGTATCTTCACTCTTGTTATTGCTGCAGTTCTCCTTCTTCTCAAGCTTCCAAAGATTGATGAAGGTAAGCAGGCAGAAGAGGCTTCAGGTGTAGTGAAGCAATACAAGAGCTCTTGCTTCAAGTACCCTCACGTATGGCTCGGAGCACTCGGTATCTTCATGTACATGGGTGTAGAGATTGGCGTTCCTTCAATGCTCCCTTATCGTCTTCAGGCACTCGGAGAGACAGACCCAAGTGTAATCACTAACCTTCTTGCCTTCTACTGGGGCGGTATGATGGTTGGTCGTTTCATTGGCGCTGGTATCCTCGTTAAGTTCAAGCCTCGCACACTCCTTACAGCATGTATTCTTCTTGGTGCACTTTGCATCGGAGCATCATTGCTCATGGCATCATCAATGGTAGGTATTTATCTCATGCTCGCAGCTGGTCTCTTCCACTCTGTAATGTGGCCTCTAGTATTCAACCTTGGTCTTCAGGAACTCGGTCCTCACACTAAGGCTGCATCAGGTGTCATCAACGTGGGTGTTGTAGGTGCTGCAACACTTATGCCATTGATGGGTGTAGTAGTTGATGCTGCAGGAGTCATCATAGCAATGTGCTTAATGTTCGTTTACTATGCTTATCTCTTCTGGTTCTGTAACTTTGGTTCAAAGATTGGATTGAGCAAATCTTAATACGGGCATTCGAATAATACACAATCAAAGAAAAGACAACACATTATTTACTAACCAATAAAAACAATACTATTATGAAATTAAAGATTGATGACGTTCGCAGTCGTTTCCTCAAGCACCTCGGTGGTGAGCCAGGTTCAGTTTATGCTTCACCAGGTCGCATCAACCTTATCGGTGAGCACACAGATTACAATGGTGGATTCGTGTTCCCAGGTGCAGTAGAACAAGGCATGATTGCAGAGATACGTCCTAATGGCACTCGTACTATCAAAGCATATTCAATTGACCTCAAGGACTATGACGAGTTCTCACTCGATGATCCTGCAGGACCAAAGGGAAGCCACTTCCGTTACATCTATGGTGTTGCAAAGGAAATGGAGAAGCTTGGTGTTCCTGTAATGGGCTTCGACACAGCATTTGCTGGTGACGTTCCACTCGGAGCTGGTATGTCTTCATCTGCTGCTCTTGAGTCAACATACGCATTCGCAATCAATGACCTCTTCGGTGACAATAAGATTGAGAAGATGGCACTTGCTAAGGCAGGTCAGGCAACTGAGCACAACTACCTCGGTCTTAACTGCGGTATCATGGACCAGTTCGCTTCAGTACATGGCAAGAAGGGTAACCTCATGCGTCTTGACTGCCGTTCAGGTGAATTTGAATATTTCCCATGGAACCCAAAGGGCTACAAGCTCGTTCTCGTTAACTCATGCGTAAAGCACGAGCTCGCAGGTTCTCCATACAATGACCGTCGTAACTCATGTGAAAACTGTGTTAAGGCTATCAAGGAACTTCACCCAGATAAAGAAATCACTACACTTCGTGAAGCTACATGGGAAGAACTCGAGGAAATAAAGGACAAGGTTTCTGCAGAGGATATCAAGCGTGCTACATTCGTTCTCGGTGAGAAGGATCGTGTACTTGCTGTCTGCGAAGCTCTTGAGAAGGGCGACTATGAGACAGTTGGTCAGAAGATGTATGAAACACATCATGGTCTTTCTGCTGACTACGAGGTTTCATGTGAAGAGCTCGACTTCCTCAATGACATTGCTAAGGAGTGTCAGGTAACTGGTTCACGTATCATGGGCGGTGGCTTCGGTGGATGTACTATCAACCTCGTTGCTGACGAGCTCTATGACAACTTCACAAAGACAGCTGTTGAGAAGTTCGAAGCTAAGTATGGCAAGAAGCCTATCATCATTGACGTTGTTATCGGTGACGGTTCACGCAAGCTTTGCTAATAGCAATTTCACGAATATAAAAAAAGAAGAGGGTGACGCCCTCTTCTTTTTTGTTTTTATGGCATTAAATTAAGCCCAAATAGTTCATTAGGACACAATGATATTTGTTTTTTAACCTTATGCATTCTTATGATTGATGCAGATTCCTTGTAAATACCAATCGTATAAACGATGGATACCTTCATCTATTTCAATCTTATGCTTCCATCCAAGACGATGAAGCTTATCTACATTACAGAGTTTCTTGAGCGTTCCGTCGGGTTTTGAGCTATCCCAACGAAGTTCACCCTTAAAGCCGATCTCTGCCATAATCTTTTCTGCCACTTCCTTGATACTGATTTCCTTACCAGTACCAACGTTGATATGACAATTACGTATTTCCTTTATGCCATCTCTATTATTTGTGAACTCACTGTTCGCAATGACATCCTTGAAATCAACATTAAGAAGGCAGTGTACAGAAGCATCCGCCATTTCCTCGCTCCACAAGAACTCTCTCATTGGACTTCCTGATCCCCATAGGGTAACTGCTTCAGGTGTGATGCCATAATGACGGAGAACTTGAAGGATTGTGTATTCATCACTTACTGCGGTAGCCATGATTGTCTGGTGGGCAAGAGCTGCAGCACTATCAGGTGCAGCTTGACCATCCACCATCTTTGGAACCTTAAGACTTACTGGACGTAATCCGAGGTCTTTGCGAACAGCATCCCAATTTCCTTCATTAAGACATTTTGCCAAGTGAATCTTACGAATCATGGCAGGAAGAACGTGACTGTTCTCCAAGTGGAAATTGTCATTAGGTCCGTACAGATTAGTCGGCATCACTGCTATATAGTTAGTACCATATTGTAAGTTGAAGCTTTCACACATCTTGAGTCCTGCAATCTTTGCTATCGCATAAGGCTCATTTGTGTACTCAAGAGGTGATGTGAGGAGGCAATCCTCTGGCATTGGTTGAGGCGCTTCTCCTGGATAGATACATGTTGAACCGAGGAAAAGGAGTTTCTTCACACCATGTTTCCATGCCTCGCCAATCACATTCTGTTGTATCTGGAGATTCTGATAGATAAAATCAGCACGATACTGAAGGTTTGCCATGATGCCACCTACATGCGCGGCAGCAAGCACCACTGCATCAGGTTGCTCTTCATCAAAGAAAGCTTTCACTGCTACAGGATCAAGAAGGTCAAGCTCACTATGGCTTTTGCCAACCAGATTCTCATATCCTCGTGACTTGAGATTATTCCAAATAGCAGAACCTACAAGTCCATGATGACCTGCTACGAATATTTTAGAACTTTTATCAAGCATATACTTTATTATAAAGAAAGCATAGCAGCAATATGTTTACGGCCATGCTTTTCATATTATACAATTATTTTACAAGTCCCTTTTCAAGATACTCTGCAAGGTTTGTTCGCATGACAGAGGCAACATGGTCAGCTGCTACTTTCTCCATGTCATGCTTAACCATTATGCTTACGAGTTCTTCGAAAGATGTTGTCAATGGGTTCCATCCAAGCTTTTCCTTAGCCTTTGTTGGATCTCCCCAGAGATTTACAACATCTGTTGGTCTGTAGAAGTCTTCACTAACCTCAACGAGAGTCTTTCCAATAAGATCAGCAGGGCCATCAACACAGATACCTTTCTCGTCCATGTCCTCACCTTCGAACTTAAGTTCAATACCAGCAGCCTTGAATGCGTAATATGCAAACTCACGAACTGAATGCTGAACACCAGTTGCGATTACGAAATCCTCTGGCTTATCATTCTGAAGAATGAGCCACATACACTCAACATAGTCTTTTGCATATCCCCAGTCACGGAGTGAAGAAAGGTTGCCGAGGTAAAGCTTTTCTTGCTTACCCTGAGCTATGCGTGCTGCGGCAAGAGTAATCTTACGAGTGACAAATGTCTCGCCTCTTCTCTCTGACTCATGGTTGAAGAGAATACCAGAGCAGCAGAACATATCGTATGCCTCGCGATACTCCTTAACAATCCAATATCCGTAAAGCTTTGCAACTGCGTAAGGTGAATATGGATGGAATGGTGTGTTCTCGTTCTGTGGAACCTCCTCTACCTTACCATAAAGTTCTGATGTGGAAGCTTGATATATCTTACATGATTTCTCAAGATGATTAGTACGTACAGCCTCAAGGATTCGCAATACACCTACAGCATCGACATCAGCTGTGAACTCTGGCGCATCGAAAGAAACCTGTACATGGCTCTGAGCAGCAAGGTTGTAAATTTCTGTAGGCATCACCTTACCGACAAGTTTAACGAGGGACATTGAGTCGCCCATATCGCCATAATGGAGGTGGAAGTTTGGAGTTCCCTCAAGGTGAGCAATGCGCTCACGATAGTCAACGGAAGAGCGACGAATGATACCATGAACCTCATAGCCCTTTGCCAACAAAAATTCTGAAAGATAAGAGCCATCCTGACCTGTGACTCCTGTAATTAATGCAACTTTTCTTTCCATATTATTAATTATGTGCGGCTAAGCTTTTGTTACAATGATTAGCCGTTGTTTATAATTTACTTTATTATCGTTTTCGTTATTGTTTTTGTTTTCTACTCACTCTGTTCTCACATTTCCACATTTATATGTTCACCTCTTCCAGAGTGACAAGTTTATTCACTATTGCATAAATAGTTATGCCAGCAGGAGAATGTATTTCAAGTTTATGAGCAATGTTGCGTCTGTGGGTTGTGACGGTATTAACACTAATACACAATCTGTCTGCAATCTCTTTGTTTGACATGCCTTTTGCAACACAAACAACTATTTCCTTTTCTCTGTCAGACAACGTGCTGTCAGAATCAATGCCTACAGATGACTGTTCATCTGTATTATTCGAATTACTGTTGCAAACGTTCCTTTCAAGCAAATGAACAGCAGGAGCGAAGATGTTCTCTTCTACAAGACAATGTATGCCCAGTTCTTCTTCTGCCTGATATATTGACACAATTACACTATTCAGTTTCTCGTTAATCTCCTTCTGAGGATAATATTGCACAAAGAGATTCTTGAGTTCCTTCAATTTGTGTTCAATGGAATCATGGTGACGTGACATCAAATTTCCTCTTTCTATATTGACAGGTACGCCATCAACAAGTTTCTGAACATAAGCAAACACCTTGTTCTCTTCGTATTTCATGTGCTTGCGAACTTCTTCAACATACTCATCAAAGAATTTAAGCACAAGAAATGCAATCTCATTCTTAACAGAGCAGTCAATAGCATTAAGCAAATGGAAACGTATATTCGGAAGAAGATATTCAAGAAAATATGAATGAGTTTTCTTGAGATAACCCAAGAGAGAACCGACACTTACACCATCCACTTCCTGCAGTTTGTTCTCTGCGCCTGCCTTAACATAATTAATGACACGGAGGAATGTTCCGGCATCAACACCGCATTGTCCACACACTTCGCTTATAGTCTTTTCTCCGAAACCAAGAGATATGCCAAACCTGCTCATCACCTGAAGCAAACGGTAATCATCTGCTATGACCGAGCTTAATTTGTCATACAATCTGTACTTACTTTGCATATCTGCCTTTTAGGAAATAATGTTGGAATGTGTAAAAATCATGCAAATTTACGAAAAAATAGGTAAAGAACACAAAATTACATTATTATAATTTGAAAAAAGTATCAATATACTCTGTTGTGAGTATTGTATAGTCAAGATAAAGTCAGTAAATTTGCACTCAAATTATAAAACTCATGAAATTAACAGATTTGAAGACAGGTGAAACGGGTGTCATTGTGCGTGTCATGGGACATGGTGGATTCCGTAAGAGAATTGTGGAGATGGGATTCATCAAAGGAAAATCTGTTGAGGTGTTGCTTAATGCACCACTCCGCGACCCTGTCAAATACAAGATAATGGACTATGAGGTTAGTCTCCGTCGAGCCGAGGCTGACCTTGTTGAAATAATAAGTGAAGATGAAGCTGCTGAATGGGAAGCTTCGCATCCCGAGCAAAAGGGAATTCCAGTTGACGAATGCGAAGACCGCATTCATAGAGTCGCTCGTGTTAAGGGACGCGAGCTTAATGTTGTTTTTGTAGGTAATCCGAATTGTGGAAAGACAAGCCTCTTCAACATTGCAAGTGGCGCGCACGAGCGAGTTGGAAATTATTCTGGCGTAACTGTTGATGCCAAGGTGGGGCATTTCAACTTCGAGGGATACCAATTCAACATCATTGACTTGCCAGGAACATACTCTCTCTCGGCATATACCCCCGAAGAGTTATATGTGAGGAAATACATCATTGAACAACACCCTGATGTTATCATCAATGTTGTGGATGCAAGCAACCTTGAACGCAACCTCTACCTCACGACACAACTCATAGACATGGACGTGCCTATGATTATTGCTCTCAACATGTATGACGAGTTGAAGGAAAGCGGCAATCTGCTTGACATGAAACAGTTGGGCACACTACTTGGCGCTCCTGTCATTCCTACAATAGGTAGGACAGGCGAAGGAGTGAAGGAATTGTTTCACACTATCATAGATATTGACGAAGGCAAAGAAAAGACATTCCGTCACATCCATGTAAACCACGGAGCATTGCTGGAGGCAAACATTGACAAGGTTGAGCAACTAATTCGATTGAATCCTGAACCACACCACAACTATTCTGCAAGATTCCTTTCCATAAAGATGCTTGAGAACGACAAGCAGGTTGAAGATATCATAAGGTCGCTTGACAACCATGCTGACATCATTGCGATGCGTGATGCTTGTCAAAAAGACATAATGAAAGAGATTGATGAGGATAGCGAGTCGGCAATTACAGATGCAAAATACGGATTCGTGCAAGGTGCTTTGAAGGAGTGTTTCAAGAAGGTAAACAAATACAAGCGTCTGTTAACTAAGCGGATCGACTCGGTGGTCACTCACCAGATATGGGGATATCCAATATTCCTTCTTCTCATGTTCCTGATGTTCTTCTGTACATTCAATGTTGGTCAGTACCCAATGGATTGGATTGACTCACTCGTCGGATGGACAAGCGACCTCGTTGCTTCAAACATGAGTGACGGCCCTCTGAAAGACTTACTCATAGACGGCATCATAGGTGGTGTTGGAGGAGTCATTGTCTTCCTGCCAAACATAATGATTCTGTATGCCTTCATTTCATGGATGGAAGACTCTGGCTACATGGCACGTGCCGCTTTCATCATGGATAAGATAATGCACAGGATGGGACTTCACGGAAAGTCGTTCATTCCTATGATTATGGGATTCGGTTGCAACATACCAGCTATCATGGCTACCCGCACCATTGAAGACCGGAAGTCGCGCCTTATCACAATGCTCATCACTCCTATGATGTCGTGTTCAGCACGACTACCCGTATATATCATCATTATAGGAGCATTCTTCCCGCATAATGCTGCACTTGTGCTATTTGCCATATACATGACAGGCATTCTGTTTTCTGTACTTATGGCAAAACTCTTCAGCCGATTCGTTGTCAAAGGAGAGAGCAGCCCGTTTGTAATGGAACTGCCGCCTTATCGCCTTCCTTCTGCTAAATCAGTCACACGTCACACATGGGAGAAAGGCAAGCAGTACCTGAAGAAAATGGGAACCACCATACTCTTGGCAAGTATAGCAATATGGGCGTTGAGTTATTTCCCACGTAACGAAGAACTCCCAGACAGCGAGAAGATTGAACACAGCTACATTGGAAAGATTGGAAAATTCGTTGAACCAGTCATCAGTCCTTGTGGTCTCAGTTGGAAAGAAGGCGTAAGCATCGTCACTGGAGTCGGAGCAAAAGAGATTGTGGCATCAACAATGGGTGTGTTATACAGTCAGGGTGCTGACCAATCAGAAGACAATGAAGATGCAGAACCAGCTCGATTGTCAAGTATCGTGGCAAAGAGCGGCCTTACTCCACTAAGCGCATTCGCATTCATGATATTCGTACTTTTATATATGCCTTGCATACCAGCATGCATTGCAATAAAGAGCGAATCAGGCAAATGGAAATGGGCTGTGTTTACAGCTGCATACACCACCCTACTTGCATGGGGTGCATCAATGGGTGTATATCAGATAGGTTCACTATTCTTTTAATTATTAATTTCAGAGGATTGCGTGTACACGAAAACATTCATAACAATAATGCTCCTACTCATCACATGTGCTTGTAATGGGGAGAAAAAAGAAGAAGCGACGACAAAGGACAGTGTTGCTCAACTTCAGCAACCTGTTAAGAAAACTGTCAAGAAGACAAATGAGAAAACCGCCAAGAAACTGAAGGATAAAGACAGCAAACGTCCACACATCCATTCAATACATCCTGACACTCTTGTGGTTGAGGTAGATTCCACCATCACAGATTCATTACCGCAGGTTACCGACTCAATGCAATTGCGCATACTATCAATCGGCAACTCATTCTCACGAGACGCTTTCTCGTACGTTCCATTCATCCTTAACGAACTCATGCCTGGGTTAGACCTTAAGATTACAATCATGTACTACCCAGGACGTCCGTTGAAGGATCAATGGGCTGCATTCCAAAGTGGTGCAAGCGAATATCAACGCGACACATACACCACACAACAAGGTGCATGGGTTACTGAGAAACAAAAGCCACTTCCTGCCGAACTTGACTCACTAAAGCAATGGGATTTGATTGTATTCCAACAAGGATCGGGTTCATCACCCCGATATGAGACATATCAGCCATTCCTGCACAATCTGACTCAAACAGTACGTGCCAACGTGCCAGGAGCAAAGATAGGATGGCTACTCACTCCTGCACACCCCGATGGATATGCACACATGCCTACCGAAACGAGTCACGACATGTGGGAACTTATATGCGATGCCACAGAGCAGGCACACGCAGATGAAAACTTCGACATAGTTTTCCCTGGAGGAACAGCAGTACAGAATGCCCGTCAGACACCACTCGATTCTCTCGGCATATTCGGGCACATGTCTGCCGATGGTCTCCATCTTCAGGATGGCATCCCATGCCTTATAGAAGCGTACACCATAGCACAGAAGCTGTTCAACTATTTCAAGTTGCCATTCAGCATTACACTATCCACACTTCACCCAACACAGCAATGGGCAGTATCGCGACACATCCCAGAAATGAACGGTACCGTTCTTGAAGGATCCGACGAAGACTATGCACTCTGCAAACGCATTGCCATACGAGCAATAGCAAAACCTTACAGCCTTTTCGTCAACCAAGAGAATATCACCCCTGACCCTCCCGTTAAAAGGGAGGAAGTAGTTGAATGAGTTGAAGAAGATGACTCAACTCCCTCAACCTTCACCTTCAACCTCAAGCTTCACCTTCAATCTTCAACCCCTAACATATCGTGTTCAGCAATAAAGATAACGTAAACATTCTCACCGCACTATTAGTATCACATGGTATCCATCATGTAGTGGTATGTCCTGGAAGCAGAAATGCAGCTATAGTACATAACATGAACGAGTGCGAAGCAATTGAGTGCCATCCTGCCACCGACGAACGTTCTGCTGCATTTATGGCACTCGGACTTCGCATTGCCACACACCAACCTGTAGCAGTATGCGTCACAAGTGGCTCTGCATTACTCAACACAATTCCTGCTGCAGCAGAAGCCACCTACCAGAAACAAGGAATAGTAGTTATCTCTGCTGATCGTCCAAGAGAATGGATTGACCAATTAGACGGACAAACTATTCCCCAGACAGGAGCACTTGGAAACTTCGTTGGCAAAAGTGTCAGTTTGCCAGAGCCACACAATGAAGACGAGCACTGGCTTTGCAACCGCCTTATCAATGAGGCATTGCTCACATGCACACAAGGCGAATGCCCTTCAGTACACATCAACGTACCTATCACGGAACCATTGTTCTCTTTTTCCACCCCATCTCTTCCATTAGAAAGAATCATAAAACCAGCCACCGTACAGCAGATGCTCACTGCAATCAAAGGTGCAGAACGTCCGCTGATAGTAGTCGGGCAAATGGCAGAGAACACATCCGTAAACTCCGACATACGTAAAATAGCCGACAAGATAACGATATTGGCAGAGCAGATCAGTTGCTGCCATAACTTCATGGCAGACCAGATGCTTCACCACATATCAGGCAATTGGCATCAATACACGCCTGACGTTGTGGTTTACATAGGAGGACACACTATCAGCAAACGACTCAGGCAATTCTTGCGCGCTAACACTTGCGAATCAGATGTATGGATGATTAGCAGCAATGTAGCAGTCCAAGACGTCACCATGCACGCCTCTCACATCGTAACGGAGAAATCCGACACAACACTTCATGCCATAGCACAGGAAGTTCTCAATATTTCCCCCAACGGGTATTTCAGCAAATGGCAACAGCTTAATGCTGCCATTCAGCAACAACATAACAACCATACACCCCAGTATTCACAGATGCTTGCGGTAAAGACTTTTGAAGAACTTGCTGACAACACAACAGCAGCACACTATGCCAACAGCATGAGCGTACGGCTTGGATGCCTTTATGCCAAACGCTATATTCACTGCAACCGAGGAATCAACGGTATCGAGGGCAGCATGAGTGTTGCAGCTGCACACTCGCTACTCATGCCCGTACACCTTGTCATCGGCGACCTCAGTTTCTTTTATGACTCTAATGCCCTGTGGCAACAGCAGCTCAATGGCAACCTTCGTATTCTCCTGCTCAACAACAGTCAAGGGGCAATATTCCGCAATCTCCACGGACTATCACAAAGTCCAGTCATCGACTCCATGGTATCGGCACACCACAATGCCACAGCCGAAGGAACAGCAATCCAGTATTATCTCACATACAAAAAAGTGACAGAAGAAAGCGAACTGACGCAAGGCATCAACTGGCTACTCACTACACCTTCTGCACGACCTGTAATACTCGAGGTCATCACCGATGTCAACAACGACGAATGTGAGTTCAAGAGATATTATAGAAGGTTGAAGGGTGAAGGCTGAAATGACTCTTAAACCATTAAATCCTGATTATCAAATGCGTACAATACTATCTACACTATTATTATTACTGACATGTACAACCATAAGCTCTCAGGAGAAGGTTATCGACTTGAGCGGCGAGTGGATGACAAATCTGGGAAAATGCAAACTCCCTGGCACTACCGACGAAAACAAACTTGGTGATGGCAAACACCCTACCGATGTGACCTCGCAACTTACGAGAACGCACCCACACAGAGGAGTTGTGTCGTACCAGCGTGACTTCACACTACCTGCCGATATGGCTGGAACTAATCTTCTTCTCGAACTTGAACGCACAAAGCCAAGCACCCTGTGGATTGATGGCGACAGCATAGGCAGCAGGGGCCAGCTATACGCCATACACAGGTATCAGTTGCCATCTCTCAAGGCAGGTAACCACCACATCAGAATTGACATTAACAATCGCGATGAAGCCGTACCAAGTGGCATACACGGTTCACACGCATGGACAGATGCCACACAGACAAACTGGAATGGCATTTTAGGGAAAATGCAGATAGTCAGCCTACCTCAAGCATACATCAACTGGGTACACACATATCCCGACATCGACATGAACGAGGTCAAAGTAAAGATGCAGGTGGTGACACACAAAAAGGGCAAGTATAGCATAGAGGCTAAGTGCAACCCATCCTGCGAGGATTCTGACGAGACCACTGTTGCCGATTCATTCAGTCAGCGTTGGTGCGGAACTCTCACAGCAGGAGAAAACACGATTGAGTTCACCATTGACATGGGAGAGAACCCCATGCTCTGGAGCGAGTTCCACCCCAACCTGTACACACTCACTGCCACGTTGCACGGTAAAAAAGCTGTTCATCACAGAACCACGACATTCGGTATGAGGAAGTTCACCACCGAAGGTACACAGTTCGTCATAAACGGCAACAAAACCTTCCTCCGCGGCACTCACGACGCATGCGTTTTTCCTCTGACAGCATACTGTCCTACCGAAGAAAACGAGTGGACACGCCTGTTCAGCATTGCCAAACAGTACGGTATCAACCACTATCGTTTCCACAGTTACACACCCACCGAAGCAGCATTCAATGCAGCCGACAAAGCCGGCATTTACCTTCATTGCGAACTCCCCATGTGGGGCACTATCGACTCTACGACCGTTGCACTCAACCAATACCTCCGCAACGAAGCATTCACACTGCTTGAGCAATTCGGCAACCACCCCTCATTCATCGGGTTAGGACTCGGCAACGAGCTGTGGGGTGACAATATGATGATGGCACAATGGCTCGAAGACTTCCGTGCCATCGACAACCGCCACCTCTATAGTCAGGGCTCCAACAACGACTTGGGATGGAAGGGTCCGAAGGAAGGAGAAGACTTCTACATCACATGCCGTGTGGGAGGCGGCGAAGGATTCACCACACACACACGCACATCATTCTCATTTGCCGATGCCGACAATGGAGGAATACTCAACAGCGTGCGTCCATCTACTGCTGACGACTTCCGTCACGCAGTAAGCCTCTGCCCGAAACCCATCGTCAGCCACGAGACATGCCAGTTCCAGATATATCCCGACTATACCGAACTGACCAAATACACAGGCGTTCTTCACCCATACAACCTCGAAATATTCCGTGACCGACTCAAGGAAAACGGACTCACCCCTCAGATAGACGCATTCCACAGCGCCACAGGAAAATGGGCAGTAGAATGCTACAAGGCAGACATCGAATACTGCATGCGCACACCTGGGTTCGGAGGCTTTCAGCTGCTCGATATCAAGGACTACCCCGGACAAGGCAGCGCCCTGTGCGGCATACTCGACGCATTCATGGACAGCAAGGGGATAGTCCAGGCAGACGAGTTCCGGTCGTGGAACTCACCCGTCACCCCACTTGCACTCATGGCCACCCACTGCTGGCAGCAGACAGACACCCTCAGCATAGCGCTTGCCATAGCCAACTATACCGAGGACACCCATCGCCAACCACTCCACTGGACACTAAGCAACCCCGACGGCACATTCTCAAGACAAGGAACAATCACATACGTCGATGTACCGAACGGAGAAGTGCAGACAGTAGGCAGCATCACGGGATCACTCAGCGAGATAAAAGCCAACACCCGACTCACCCTCACCCTCAGCACAGGCGACAGCCGCAACCGCTACCGACTGTGGGTTTATGCACCCGACAACAGCGAAGACACCCAAGCCAGCAGCAGCTACATCAGCACCGACACACTCGATGCCGCCACCATCAAGGCACTCACCCAGGGCAAGAACGTTCTTCTCTCCCTTCGTCACACGTCAATACAGAAACAAAGCGTCGGAGGACTCTTCACCCCCGACTACTGGAACTACGCCATGTTTAAGACCATAAGCGAGAACAACAACAAACCCGTCTCACCAGGCACACTCGGCATGCTCATCAACCCTTCGCACCCCCTCTTCAGCACCTTCCCTACCGACACCCACACCGACTGGCAATGGTGGAGCATAGCACTCAACTCCCGCCCCCTCATACTCAACACCCTGCCACACGAGTACCGCCCCCTCATCCAGACCGTCGATAACGTAGAGCGCAACCACAAGCTCGGCATACTCATGGAGTTCAACGTGGGAAAAGGGAATCTGCTCATCACCACCACCGACCACGAAGCAATATCACAATACCCCGAAGGACGCGCATACACCAATGCCCTCCGCCGATACATCAGCAGCCATCATTTCAACCCACAGACAACCATCAGCATTGAACAGCTCACCACGCTGCTATACAGCAGCGCCACCACTCGCAACATACAGGGAGTCCGCAACATAACAAGCTATAAATAAATACAAGAGCCCCCTATAGCCCTATGCCTATGCGTGGAGGCATATTACGAATAAGGAAAAAATTTGAATACCCGAGCAACAGTTCCCACATAGCATTTTCATAATTTTGCTCCGGTGAAAACACATGTGGAAGCAGAGTTTCAACTGTTGCAACAGCCCCTTCCATAGGTGCCTGTGTTTTTTATGGACGGTCGTTCCTCCCTCAAATTCTCTTCAATTTAACTTAAATATATCTTAAATAATTGTAGAAACATTACAGAATAATTGCAGAAAAATTTAAGCGAAGCGTCCAAAACAACTAAAGACGAAGTCTTAAATAACATGATGCCAAATAGTATACATGTGCGATGCCAATTAAGCTATAACGAGACAATCTCTATTTTACTACTGCTCGGTCCTGTTCGGTGCAGTTGAATCTGTGTTGGTATGCGATTTGCCAGCTCAGCCACATGGCTGATGATGCCCACTCGTCGCCCACCCAACTGGTGCAGTTTGTCAAGTGTGTTGATGACTGTCTCAAGATAGTCACCGCTGAGCGTACCGAATCCCTCGTCAATGAACAGCGTATCTACGTTAATCTTGTCCTTGCTGATGGCAGAAAGACCAAGAGCCAATGCCAGCGACACCACGAAACCTTCGCCACCAGAGAGCGAGCTGACGTTTCGTTCAGCACCACCCTGCGCTTGGTCGAGGATGCTTATACTGAGCGAACCATCTGCACAAGCCAGTTCGTAACGGGTGTTCAGCATATGCAAATAGTAGTTTGCCTTCTGTAGCAACGAACGCAGCACATAGCTCTGTGCAATGCGTTTGAACCTGTCACCATCCTTGCCGCCAAAGGCATCGTTGAGCACCTTCCAATTGTTGGCGAGGTGTTGAAGTCTGTCCTTTTCCTTGATATCATCTTCCTTAGCCTTGGCGCGCTCAGCATCATCCTTCAGTCGCGTCTCGCACTCCACCATCTGGTTGTTGAGTTGCTTCACCTGTTCCTCCTTCTCAACCTTGGCAACCGTCATCATCTCCAAGGTATCCTCTTCCTGAAGTTCCGGTTTGTGCTGATTAAGCTCCGCAAGTTGACCGTCTATCTGCTTGATGGCACCCTCTGTCTGTGTGATGTCATCTTCAATCTTGCGCTTTTCGTCACGATAATTCTGAATCACATCTGTGGTCATACTATGGGCAATGGCTTCCACCTCGTTTCTGTCCACATCACTATGAGTGGAGAAGAATGCATCTGCCGATGTCTTCTCGGCATCAAGCTGACTCTTCAACGTATTGATGGCACCGTTGAGTTTGGTAACATCCACGTTGAACGCACGTAGTTTCTGTTCCATGCCCTTCAGCTCTTTTGCCGATGCGTCAGCCTTTATACCGAATACAGCAGCCAGTTCGTTGATGGTCGGTGTGACGCTCTCTATGAGGGTCATTAACTCACGCGACTTCTGCTCGCTTGAAAGAATTTTCTCTGCATTCCTTGCAAACGCATCAGCCTTGCACTTTATGTCACGCTTCAACGCCTTCAAATCTGCCTTCTGCAAATCTTCATCAATGCTGAGCAACGGAGTGAGTGCTTCAACAGCCACGCCGTAGTCATTCTGAGCTTGCAGACGAAGAGTCTTGGCTTCACGTATCATATTCTCGATACCGTTCACACTCTCTTTCTGTTTCTCCAACTTGCCCTTTGCAGCTTCAAGCGCAGCACGTTTCCGGTCTTCCTCCTTACGGGCAGGTTCGATGGCATCAAGCATTGCCTGACCTTCTGCCAACTGCTGTTGTGCACCCGCAAGCGTTCGTTTATAAGCCTCCTTCAAACTTTGGAGCTGTTCGTCAAGGTTCTCTTCGTCCCACACGAACTGGAACTTGCTGAGCAATTCGCTTGTAGCAAGTTTTGCCCGCTCCACATCATCACAAGCATCAGCAGCAACCTTTATGGCACGATTGAGTGGATTCTTGGTTGTCAGGAGCACCGTATCAGCCTCACTTATTCTCTTCTCTATACTCTTTTGGCGATTCTCAGCTTCGGTGGCTGCTTCTTTCGTTTTGGCGACCTCTTCGTCAAGTATGCTCTCCGAATGAATGCCGCTCACCTTGGAACCACACAACGGACACGTATCGGTGTCGTGGAATCGTGCCTGCAACTCAACAAGGTGGCTACGTAAATCCATCTTTCCTTTCAGCTGGTTGCTAAGCGCTTCTGCCTCTCTTCTTGCCTCGGGCAACAGTGCCTCCTGCTCACCTTTCTGCCTGGTTGCTTCCGCTATTTGTGCATTGAGTTCAGCTAAATTCTTGTCGGCATCCGACTTTGTCATGATTTTCTTTCGAAGGTCAGCCACAGCATCTATGCACCCCTGCACCAGTTTGCCATCCTTCTCATTATCCACGACGACTTTTCGCAACACCTCTATGTTCACACTCTTAGCCACATTCGTCTTCTCCTCCACACTCTTATGAGCCGATGCCAATGCCTCCTGTGCCAGTTTCACCGCCTCTTCTGCCTTTGTCAGAGGTTCTGCTTTTGATTGCAAGTCCTTCTCAGCATTAGCGATTCTCTCTTCCTGCGACTTCACCGCCTCACTCTTGCTTATGATGGTGTCGATGAGTGTCTCTATGCGTTGAATGTTGGCATACATGGCAGCATGCTTTGCCTCCGACTCCTGTAGCGCTTTCAGATTGGCAATAGCGCTATTGACATCCGCCAGTTCGCTCTTTACATACTCCAATCCTTCCACAAACGTGGTGAATTCCGCCTGTTTCTCCTTCAGTTCATTCTCTGAAGCAGCAAGCTGAGACACCTTTTCTTTAATGCTCTTCAGCGTATTTCTGATTTCAAATGTCCTGTCCCACAATGAAATGGTGGCACCGTGAGCCCTTATCTCCTCGTCGTCAAGTTGAGCCTTCACCATTTCAAGCTTCTCTATCTTTGCCCTGCGCGAAATATGTGCAGCCTCTGCCGACTTCAGCCAATCATGTTTCCTTGCCACCTCGTCCAATGCTTTCTGCTGCTCTTCAAGGTTTTTCTTAAGTTGACCAGCCGTTTCGTTCAGCGCCTCACGCTCCTCTGGCTCCATCAACTTGGCACCGGCAATACGGTTCATGATGGCGGTCAGCTGGTCGCATGCCTCCTTGCATCGCTCGTTGACCTTCTGTCCGATACGTGCATAGAGTTCAGTACCCGTCAGTTTCTCCAAGATGTCCGACTTATCGTCATCACTGCTGGTCATGAACTTCGAGAACTGTCCCTGGGCAAGCATCGTGGTACGGCAGAACTGCTCATAGGTCAACCCGACCACATTAGGACTCACAACGGCAGCACCCACCTCACGAACCTTCTGCAACGAAAGTTGTGTATGCTGACACGACAGATTCAGCTTTGTCTGCTGTGGATTACCATTCGTTGCACGATGTGCATTCCAACTCGACACATACTCATAGCCGTCATTACCGTCAAATACGAGTTCAACGCTCGCATCAAAAGTACCCAGTCGCATCAGCTGACGAGGGTCATCAATGCTCATGCCACCAATCTTTGCCGCACTCTTGGCATTCAGCACACTCTCAATGTTAGGTGCAGTATTGTATAGAGCCAGACAGATGGCATTGAGAATGGTTGTCTTGCCAGAACCCGTCTCACCCGTGATGAGAAACAATGGTTCGTTGCCAAGCACGTCACCTGTGAAGTCGATTACAGCATCTTCAACCGATGCAATATTGTGTATAGTCAGTTTCTTTATTTTCATAATAAACACTCAATCATTTATTACACCTTCATCATCTTCTTCAACTCCTTCATCACCCTTCCTTTCACGCGAGAGCAGGTATGGGTCTTTTACTCATCCACCTCTGCTATCACCTCTGCCATCATCTGTGCCAGTTCCTCAGGCATGTCAGCATTGTTCAGTTTCTGGAAATGGCGCTTTGCAATATCAATCGGACGGATAGTGCTGTCAGGATCGGTGATGTCAATCTCCTGCAACTCTATGTCACCATTCGCCTCACGCTTACGGATCACCTTTCTCACCTCGCACAAGCGGCAAGGCTTGTCCTGCACCACCTTCTGCGCCCTCTGCTCTGCATCAGCAGGGAGAATGCCTTCCTGGTCGATGAGGACACGTATATAAACATCGTCCTCCACCTTCTCCAACTCCACAAGAGCGTCATCGAGGCTTTCTGCATAAATTGTCTTCAGGTCGCGAAGAGGTTTAATCGGCAATTCCCTCACATCAGGAACTAAGCCATAAACATCCATCTCTATAACGCTCACCGAGTGCTGATACTCCTCACTGAAACTTAGCGGCATTGGACTTCCGCTATAACGCACACGTCGTGAAATGTTCTGAGGCAGGTGTATGTGACCAAGAGCCAGATAGTCATAGCCCGAACCGAGCGTAGCGATGCTATCCTTCTCCATTCCACCCACGGCACTATCCTCGTGACCCTTGATGTCACAACCCTCAACGGCAAGGTGTGCCATAAGCACGACGGGCAGGTTCGCCACGTTCTGTTCAGCGACCGTCTCCATCACCTTCTCAAAGAACCGTTGCTTACGCTCCTCACGCTCCGTGTCTGCCTCTGCCAGCGGGTAATTATGCGAGTGGAAATAAGGAACAGCCACCACATACCCTTTGTCGCTGACAGGCACAATGAATTCATTCGCATCAAAGGTGCCGTCCTCCTCGCGCCGGCATGCCCCGACAATCTTCACACCCATCATATCCCATACAGGACGATGCACGTCCAGACGGTTGCCACTATCATGATTTCCAGCCGTCACCACTATGCAGCATTGCGGACAAGCCTCATGCAATGCGATCATTGACCTTACAAATCGTTGCTGTGCCACCACACTTGGAGCCGCATTGTCATAGACATCACCACTCACGATGAGCGCGTCAGGCATTTCTGCCCTTACCATCTCAATTAGTTGTTTCACGAAGTGTTCATGTTCATCGTCCCTGTCAAAACGATAGAAGTGCTGACCAAGATGCCAGTCGCTTGTGTGAAGTATTTTCATTCTGTACTATGATTTAGTGTTGCAAATTTACACAATTCATTTCAAATATAACAGATTTAATATACGTATAAAACTCAAACAACGGATTTTTTCATTTATGCAACATTGAAAGACATCCAAAAACTCCCTTTTTTAGGTAATTATATAGTAATTGGCTACGCCGAACTGAAGGTTTCCCAAGGGGGTGTGAACATTGTTCATGACCCCTTTTTCGTTGCAAATCGATAACTGTTTATCTGTGATTTGTGATTACTGTGATTTGTGACTTAATAAAACTCCTTGCCTCGCTCCGTCCATACCAGACAGGTGTCTGTCCATAACACATCGCCGAAGATGTTTCACCCTTTCTGGTGCGGTACGCCTCGTAACCAAATGCTTGAACTCGCGAACCTTTGGCTGTTAGAAGAGAGGATGAGGGAGTAAAGCCCGCTCTCGTTGATAAGAACAATTGACTGAACTCCGCTAGGGGGCTGCGTTTTGGAGACCCCTTTGTCTTCATCGTCATCGTGCTGTCTGATGGCATCGGTCAGCTCGCTATGTGTCAAAGCGGTGTCACAATCACAGTAATCACAGATAACAGTTAAACAAAAAACGAAAAACAAGTATAAAATAAGGTTATATATTATATAAAATTCTGTTTGAATATTTTTCCAATTACTGTTTATCTGTGATTTGTGATTCTGTGATTTTGAAGGGTTGAAGGATGAGGGATGAGGGTTGAGGTTGAAGGGGAAGGGTTAAGGATGAAGGTTGAATGGTTGAACTTTTTCAAAAACTCGCAATGATTTGAAAAACACCCCGAGTTTAGGGCAAAGAAATTTGTCGGTGTGCAGAAGTGTTCGTACCTTTGCATCGGATTTGAGAAGCGCCTCATTTCAGCCATTACTTATCACCGAAGGTGGTCATCGAATATGACAGGCGCCAGTCATAAATGCGGCTAAATTCAGGACAAGAAATGGCACACTTTTGCTCCGCCACAGGGCAGTAACGATGGCTCTGATGGCGAAAGAAAAAACGATCAGACGACTATGATCAACTATTCCATCGTGATGCGTAGCGTGAACCCTAACCTCTTTGAAATCAATCAGGCAAAGTCACGCATCAACAAGGCTCTTGCAGCTAAGGAGACTCCTGCTCAGAGTGACCTTGACCTCGTGGCTACCGAGAAGCAGAATGCGTATGCCATCGCTCAGTACACTGACGTGATGACCATCGAGAAGTTTGCCAAGCACATCGCTACCCACGGATGCGTGTACAGTCGTGCCGACATCAGCGCAATCCTCTATCTTGCAGTAGATTGTCTGCGTGAGCTGCTCCTTGAGGGCAAGAAGGTTCGCCTTGGCGATCTGGGGGACTTCAGCGTTTCGCTCAGCTCTAAGGGTGCAGAGTCAGCCGACAAGTTCACAGCTCAGAACATCACCGCTGTCAACGTGAACTGGGAGTGCGGCTCGGAGTTCAAGAACCTCCTCAGCGAAGCAGAGTTCAACCACGTGGCAAGCCGTTCGGCTCAAGCAGCTGTCATCAAGGCAATCAAGAAGGGCTCAACCATCGTTGACCTCTCGAAGACCGAAGATGAGGGCGAGGACAACGACCCTGAACCAACCCCTACCCCAACGCCTACTCCTGACGGCAACCAGGGCAAC
>JAZLHP010000018.1:0-19099 GCA_045616905.1 Bacteroidaceae bacterium | reverse complement strand
AACAGACGTAACGGATATTACATTGAAGAAGAAGAGGACGAAGTTGATTTGTGGTAACACATAATCAGCATAGTTAACATACTAATCAATAAGGTCTCGTGCATCCGAATGGTGTTGCACGAGACTTTTTGTTATTCGTGTAATCGTAGTTATTCGTGTTCAATAATAAATACATGTGCATATCCGTGAGTTTCATAATTGAACACAAATTTCACAAATATAACGAATAAATTTGTATGTGTGAAGATAAAGGTGTATCTTTGCGACAGAAAGATTCTGCGAATCTGCGAGAACTATAACTAAAAACAGAGTAATATGAGAAGTTTGTTTCTTTTTGCCTTATTAATGGTTGGCATGAGAGGTGTGGCACAGAACCCGATTGTGTCGCATTGTTATACGGCTGACCCTGCACCTATGGTGTTTGAGGGCAACGACAGTCTATATGTGTATTGTGATGAGGACATGAACGTGAGTGGCGTGAATGACTTCTACTACATGGAGCGATGGCGTGTGTATTCCACCGTTGACATGGTGAACTGGACGGATCATGGTGTGGCGATGCCTCGCACTGCGTTTGCATGGGGGCGTGAGGGTACCTGCTGGGCAAGTCAATGTGTGCAGAGAGGTGGTAAGTACTACTGGTACATGTGCATCTCGAAGCCGAATGACTGGCGTCACTATGTGGGCGTGGGTGTCAGCGACAAACCGTCTGGACCGTTCAAGGACGGGCGTAAGTTGCCGTTGGTGGACACTGGCACTGGTGGCGATATTGACCCGACTGTGTTTATTGATGATGACGACCAGGCTTACATGTACTGGGGTAACAATAAGCTTTGCTACATGAAACTGAAGAGCAACATGCTTTTCTATGACACTTCAATCGGTAAGAAAGGAGTGGTGGAGGTGCCGCTGACTACGGAGGCTTTCGGAGGATATAAGGATGCTGATGGCAATATAGTGGGCGAGGACGCGTATGAGGAAGGACCTTGGCTCGACAAACGAGGCGATTGGTATTACCTCATATATGCTGCTGGTGGTGTGCCTGAACATATTGCATACAGCATGAGCCGTTCACCGGAAGGTCCTTGGGAGTATAAAGGAATTGTGATGGATCAGAACCAGAACACGGGTTCGTTCACTAATCATAGCGGCATTGTACACTATAAAGGCAGGGACTTTTTCTTCTACCATACTGCATGGGCTCCTGGTGGAGGCGGATTCAACCGAAGCATGGCAGTGGATGAGATGTTCTTCAATGAGGACGGTACGATTGTGCCGGTGAAGGCAACGAGGACAGGTGTGAAGGCTCTGTGTACCATGAACCCGTTTTTACGTCAGCAGGCTGAGACCATCAACAGTGCTTCGGGAATTAGTGTGGTGGGCAATGAGGCTACTGGTGTGTACGTGAGCGGTGTCTCATCAAGCAGCATGATACGAGTCGCTAATGTCGATTTCGGTGAGGGCGAGGCTGAGAGCATCACTCTGCGTGTGGCTTCTGCTGGTGGTAACGGCATGATTATGGTGTGTCAGGACACAAGGTATGGCAAGGTCATAGCGCAGACTGCTGTCAGTGCCACTGGTGGCGATAATGAATGGAAGGAGGTGACGATACCTTTGTCTATGGTGCCAACAGGTGTACACTCTATTTACTTCACATTCTCAGGAACGGGCAGCAATCTGATGAATTTTGACTGGTGGCAGTTCAACAAGCAGATGACTGACGGAGTTGATGGTGTGAAGGTTGATGCCGAGAACAAAGGCGTCAGGTATGATATGAGCGGAAGAAGAGTGAGAGGTGTAGGGAAGGGACTGTACATAGAGAATGGAAAGGTGAAAATGAGTAAAGGCAGATCTTAATGGGGAAGTAGAAAAAGAGGTGCGTTTTCTTTCGTATTTGAAAATATTGTAGTAACTTTGCACCCGAAATAAAAAAACAACAAAATTCACTAAGATGGACGACTATCCGGCGAACAGTACAAATTGCCTGGGATAAGACTTACCACTTACGCAGTGTAGATGAGTCTTTGCCCCGCTTTTTTATTGTTCTTTATTAAAAGCAAAGATTCAGAAACAATGCGAACATTCTGGAATTTTAATGGCGGTATCAAGCATATCGATGCTTGGCAGCCAAATTGCTGGGTGCAGGTTACTTGCCCAGTGGAGGAAGATAAGTATTTCCTTGAGAATGAACTCGGCATGCCCGACTATTTTATGGACGACGTATCCGATGCTGATGAGAGAGCCCGTTATGACTATGACGAGGGCTGGCTCATGATCATCATACGTATCCCTCACTTGAAATCAGTAAGTTCACGCAGCCCTTACACCACAATACCGTTAGGTATAGTGCTGAAGGACGATAAGATTATAACCATCTGCAATCAGGAGACTCGCATGATGCTTGATTTCATCAATCATCAGATGCGTAGAGCTGCGGGCTTCACCGATGCTGCCGACCTTGTGTTCCGTCTTTTCCTTAGCGCCTCTGTGTGGTACCTGAAGTATCTGAAGCAGGTTAACGGCATTATTGAGAAGGCTAAACGTGACCTCGACAAGCAGATAGACAACAAGGATCTGGTGAACCTGTCACGTCTGCAAGACTCCCTCACATATTTCGGAACTTCGATTCGTGGCAACGAGTCACTGTTGTCAAAACTTAAGTTCCGCCTGCCTGTTGACGAACTTGATGCAGAGCTTATCGAAGACGTGAACATCGAGATGAACCAGGCGCGTGAGACCACTTCCATCTACATCAACATCCTTGACTCGACGATGGACACGTACGCGAACATTATTAATAACAACATGAATAAGGTGATGCGACTCCTCACGTCACTCAACATGATCATCATGTTCCCTACACTAATAACCTCGATGTTCGGAATGAATCTCATAAACGGCATGGAGGAGTGGAAGAGTGGTTTCCCTATAGCTATTATATTATGTGTCGTGAGCACAGGCATGTCGCTTTGGTGGTTTAAGCGCAAAAGGTGGCTTTGATGCTCCCGAT
This sequence comes from Bacteroidaceae bacterium, assembly GCA_045616905.1. Lineage (GTDB taxonomy): Bacteria > Bacteroidota > Bacteroidia > Bacteroidales > Bacteroidaceae > Minthosoma. Next base: position 16,089 of record JAZLHP010000018.1, on the reverse strand, counting down.
ATGTGTGTTTTGCAACCTACACCTACCAATATTAATTGTTGCTGTGCCTTTTTCACTTTGAAATAGCATAAAATGGTCGCATGATGATTGCCTTTTGCTGAATTTTCTGTAAATTTGCATTGATTTTTTGGTAAAAAGTAACGTTTTTGTAGCGTAAATCCTATTTTAATAATAATAAAATAAAATGAAAAAGTACAATTTCAATGCAGGTCCATCAATCCTCCCACGTGAGGTGATTGAGCAGACTGCTGCAGCTTGTCTTGATTTTGACAATTCAGGACTCTCACTCATGGAAATCAGTCACCGTGCAAAGAATTTCCAGCCAGTCGTTGACGAGGCTGTTGCACTCTTCAAGGAACTCCTTAACATCCCAGAGGGATACTCGGTTCTCTTCCTCGGTGGCGGTGCAAGTCTTGAGTTCTGCATGGTTCCTTACAACTTCCTTGAGAAGAAGGCTGCATACCTCAACACAGGTGTATGGGCAACAAAGGCAGAGAAGGAAGCAAAGGCATTTGGTGAAGTAGTAGAGGTTGCATCTTCAGCAGACAAGAACTTCACATACATCCCAAAGAACTTCGAGATTCCAGCAGATGCTGACTATCTACACATCACTACAAATAATACTATCTACGGTACTGAGATTCGTGAGGACATCGATTGCCCAATCCCACTTATCGCAGATATGTCATCAGATATCTTCTCACGTCCAGTTGACGTTAGCAAGTACACAATGATCTATGGTGGTGCTCAGAAGAACCTTGCAATGGCAGGTCTCACATTCGTAATCGTTAAGGATGAGGCTCTCGGTAAGGTTACTCGTCACATCCCAACAATGCTTGACTACCGCACTCACGTTAAGAAGGGTTCTATGTTCAACACGCCTCCAGTAGTGCCAATTTACTCAGCACTCATGAACCTCCGTTACATGAAGGCTCACGGTGGTGTAGAGGCAATGGCTAAGCTTGCTCAGGAGCGTGCTGACATCCTTTATGCAGAAATCGACCGCAACAAGTTGTTCGTAGGTACTGCAGAGAAGGACAGCCGTTCACTCATGAACATCACATTCGTGCTCAAGGAAGAGTACAAGGAGCTCGAGAAGGAATTCCTCGACTTCGCAACAAGCAAGGGAATGGTTGGTGTTAAGGGTCACCGTGATGTTGGCGGTTTCCGTGCTTCTTGCTACAATGCAATGTCAATTGAAGGTGTTCAGGCTCTCGTTGCTTGCATGCAGGAGTTCGAAGCAATGCATTAATAAATAGTAATCAATATAGTAGTCCTAGATTTTCTATTCGTTATAGAATGTCTAGGATTACTAGTTATTAATAATATAAATAATTATGGCAAAAGTTTTAGTTGCAACAGAGAAGCCATTCGCAGCTCCTGCTGTTGCCGGTATCAAAGAAATTATCGAAGGTGCAGGTTTTGAACTCGCTCTTCTTGAGAAATATACAGAGAAAGCTCAGCTTCTTGAGGCTGTTGCTGATGTTGACGCAATCATCATCCGTTCTGACAAAATTGACGCAGAGGTGATGGATGCTGCTAAGAACCTTAAGATTGTGGTTCGTGCGGGTGCAGGTTATGATAATGTTGACCTTGAGGCAGCTACAGCACGTAAGGTTGTTGTAATGAACACTCCTGGACAGAACGCAAATGCAGTTGCAGAGCTCGTACTTGGTCTCCTCGTGTTCGCAGTACGTAACTTCTACAACGGTAAGGCTGGTTCTGAGCTCATGGGCAAGAAGCTTGGTATCCTTGCATTTGGTAATGTAGGACGCAACGTGGCTCGCATCGCTAAGGGATTCGGCATGGAAGTTGCTGCTTATGACGCTTACTGTCCTGCTGAGGCTATTGAGGCTGCTGGTGTTCACGCTGCTGCATCACAGGCTGAACTTTTTGAGACTTGTGACATCGTTTCTCTTCACATTCCTGCAACTGCTGAGACTAAGCAGAGCATCAACAAGGCTCTTGTCGGCAGCATGAAGAAGGGTGCTATCCTCATCAACACTGCTCGTAAAGAGGTTATCAACGAGCCAGAGCTTATTGAACTTCTCGCAGAGCGTACTGACATCAAGTACATCACAGACATCAAGCCTGATGCTGACGCTGAGTTCGCTCAGTTCGAGGGTCGTTACTTCTCTACTCCTAAGAAGATGGGAGCACAGACTGCTGAGGCTAACACTAATGCAGGTCTTGCTGCTGCTAACCAGATTGTTGGTTTCATCAACGAAGGCATCACTAAGTTCCAGGTGAACAAGTAGAGCCCCCTCTAACTCCCCCAAGGTGGAGGACTTGTAGAATGAGCGTTATGCAAATCATTCGCAAGTGCTTGATACAATATTTAATATAATAAGTAAGTAATCAAAATTAATTCTAATCACTTACTTAGCAAAACCTAATTAATAATCATATCTCAATAGCCTCCCCTTTGGGGAGGTTAGTGGAGCTCACATATTATGATAGTAAAACCTTTCAAGGGTATTCGTCCTCCTAAAGCACTTGTGGAAGAGGTTGAGTCTCGTCCTTATGACGTTCTTGACTCTGAGGAAGCTCGTGTGGAAGCAGGAGATAACGAAAAGTCCCTTTACCATATCATTAAGCCAGAGATTGACTTTGAACCTGGCACAAGTGAATATGATCCTCGTGTGTACGAGAAGGCTGCTGCCAACTTTGCTAAGTTCCAGAAGGAAGGATGGCTCGTTCAGGACGATAAGGAGCAGTATTATATTTATGCACAGACATCATGTCTGCCTGCTAACAACAATCAGGTTAAGACTCAGTATGGTATAGTGCTTGGAGCTTACTCTGGTGATTACATGACTGGCGCCATCAAGAAGCATGAGCTTACTCGTGCTGACAAGGAGGAAGACCGCATGAAGCATGTTCGTGTTAATAATGCAAACATTGAACCTGTGTTCTTCGCATATCCAGATGATTCTGTTCTTGACTCTCTCATTGCTCGTTATGCAGCAACTGAGCCTGAGTATGATTTCGTTGCACCAATCGACGGATTCCGTCATCAGGTATGGTGCATCAGCGATGATGCTGACATCAAGACTATCACTGAGCAGTTCAATAAGATGCCTGCAATGTATATTGCTGACGGACATCATCGTAGTGCTGCTGCAGCTCTCGTAGGTGCAGAGAAGGCAAAACAGAATTCTAATCATAAGGGAGATGAGGAGTACAACTATTTCATGGCTGTATGTTTCCCTGCAAGTCAGTTGACAATTCTTGACTATAACCGTGTAATCAAGGACTTAAACGGACTTTCTTCAGAGGAGTTCATTGCTGCTCTCAGCAAGAACTTTGTTGTTGAGAAGAAGGGTAGTGAGGAATACCGCGCTCAGGAACTTCACGAGTTCAGTCTCTATCTTGATGGTGAGTGGTACTCGCTTAAGGCAAAGGAAGGAACTTACGACGATCAGGATCCTATCGGTGTTCTTGATGTTAGTATTTCTTCTAAACTGATCCTTGATGAGATTCTTGGCATCAAGGACCTTCGTCGTGACAAGCGTATTGACTTCGTAGGCGGACTCCGTGGACTCGGTGAGTTGAAGCGTCGCGTTGATTCTGGTGAAATGAAAGTAGCTCTTGCTCTCTACCCTGTAACCATGAAACAAATCATGGATATTGCTGACAGTGGTAACATCATGCCACCAAAGGCAACATGGTTTGAGCCTAAGTTGAGAAGCGGTCTTATCATTCACTCACTTGATTAAAAAAGATTAATTAATTTCATAACTCTTGCAAGCTCAATAGAATGAGTTAGTTAAGATCTCTTAATTAAATTTGCAAAGAATTTTGGTTAATCTTGACTATTCCTATATAGTTAATGGACAGTTACAAAACTATAAAATCAAAAGCAGAAGGGACTTACTCCGAAAAACGGAGTAAGTTTCTTGCTTTTGCCATACCTGTAACTTCTGTTGATGAGGTCAAGCAGTATGTTGCTGAATATCAGAAGAAATATTATGATGCAAGACATGTGTGCTATGCTTATATGTTAGGGCATGAACGGCTTGATTTCCGTGCTAATGACAATGGCGAACCATCGGGCACGGCAGGAAAACCTATATTAGGTCAGATAAACAGTAATGAGCTTACAAATATCCTAATCATTGTTGTTCGTTATTTCGGTGGCATCAAACTCGGAACCAGTGGACTGATTGTAGCGTATAAGGCTGCGGCAGCAGAGGCAATAGCTGCTGCTGAGGTTATTGAGAAGACTGTAGATGAGGATGTTACATTCATGTTTGAATATCCTTTCATGAATGATGTGATGCGTATCGTAAAGGAAGAGGAACCTGAGATTGTCAGTCAAGGGTACGATATGGATTGCTCTATGACACTTAGAATACGTAAAGACTCTATGCCAAAGCTTCGTGCAAGGTTGGAAAAGGTAGAGACCATAAGGTTTGATGAGTAACAATTTAGGTGTGTTCTATAGATTAATAGAACACACCTAAACAAAATTTAACCCAAATAGTTCTGTGTACTAATGAACTATTTGGGTTAAATTCAACTGATATAGCTATAGCATGTAATTATTTGAAATGACTGTAGATAACGTTAAGCTTTACTTTGTCACCGAGTCCTCCCACAAGTTTTGCACTACTCATGCTGAAGTCATGGTTGAGTTTGACAAGCTTACCAGATGAGTCGTATGTGGCATCAACAGGTATAAGCAGAACTTCATTCCAATGCTCGCTGGCTTTTCCCTCCTTCTTCTCTTTCACCATTTCTGTGAGCAAGCGTGCAATGTTGTCAAATTCGTATGTGTTGGTCGTACTGTTGAATGTGGCAATATAAGAAGTGCGGTTATCGCTGAGTTTATAGTTCTCAAAGAACCCATTGTTGTAGTCGTCGAGTCTTACCATAAGCAGACGCTTTGGGATTCCCAACTTGAATGAACTCTGAACAAGGTCATTGTATCGAGTGAATGTGATGCTTGCAGAGTTGATGGTATCGTTCATGTTTATCTGATCCGCTGGTAATGTTGCCTTGGTGAAGATGCCAGCAGGTGATTTCAGATATGTGGCATACTTATCATCAAGCAGTTTCTGGAGATTGCTATTCTGGAATCTTGATGCCTGAATAACTTCTTCTGTTGCAGCAAACTGTCTTATACCTAATGTGTCGGTTTTCTCGTTGCCACTGTTGCTCACTTTGTATGCTATGTTCAACTGGACAATATAGATGTATGCCATTGCACCATCGCCACTTTCCAACTTGAAGTATGTGCCGTTGCTGAGAGGCATGCCACTGTTGAGCCAAGTAGAAGTGTTTAAGTAATGCTCTGGATGCTCTTTATAATCGCGTATGATTTTTGTTCCGATTTCCTTAGGGAGAACGATGCGGATATTATTATTGTAGTCACTGCTCCAACGTGCAGAGTCTGTAATGGTGCGGTCACTTATTGTGAACCATTTTGTTGCGATTGGCTCAGACGAAGGGTCGTAATAATCCTCTGGATTGATATTAGTGTAATAGTCTGCGTTAGGGTCAAGCTTCTTGTTGAGCTCGTAAACGCTTAACTTGAAAGTGCTTAAGGAGTCACCTACGAATTCGTTTAGGAAGAGGTTCAGTTCAACCTGCACAGCTTCATCGCCCACTATATTATTTGGAAGTTTAAATCCTTCTGTGCAATGGTATTGAGCAAGGAAGTCACTCTTTATTGTTGTTCCTGTTTCAGGATCGGTGAATCTTCCAAAATAAGACATACTGGTACGTGCTAAGACGGCATCACCAACAGGATACGAGACGGTCTCAACATCGTATGTCTCGTAATTCTTAGTCACCAAGTCTGCAGGAGGCATCATGTCAACACCAAGAGTTGATGTGTTGTCTTCACATGACACGAAGAGCAGAGTGGATAATAATATAGTTAAGTATGATTTGAAATTCATGTCTTATCTTAGGTTGAACTATGTAATGGTTAAATGATAACATGTGAAGTTTTTATTTAACCATTACTAAACTTACGGTGGATTCTAGGTGATAAGCGGTAGAAAGTCCACTTTTAGTCAAATAATGTCTCGTAGAAATCGTTGTACGCAGTTTTGAACACTTCACCCTCTTGATATTCAAGAACTGGAATGTTGAGTGATTTTGCGTACTCTATTATTTCAGGATCAACGTCTGGATTGTTCATCACGACTCCATCAGAGAACTTTACAGCAATCTTTGAGAGCTCAGTATGAGTGTATTTGTCTTTGACGATGTCGCTTATGCAGTCGAAGTTGGCTCCTTGGAAGTCAATGTACTTGGCAGCATCCACACCAAGGTCGTTGTTGAACTCTTTTGCAGATACAGAGCACACAACCTTTGTGTCACGGAATGACGGCTCGTCGTGATATGCTTTTTTGATGAGGATAGGTGCAATGCATGACATCCATCCATGACAATGGATAACATCAGGTGTCCATCGTAGTTTCTTTACAGTCTCCAATACACCGCGTGCGTAGAAAATGGCTCTCTCACCATTGTCTTCGTATTCGTTGCCGTCAGCATCGGTGAGAATTTCTCTCTTCAAGAAATAGTCGTCATTATCGATGAAATAAATCTGCATGCGAGCAGAAGGTAAAGACGCTACTTTGATGATGAGAGGGTGGTCTGTGTCGTCAATGATGATATTCATACCAGAGAGTCGGATAACTTCATGCAGCTGGTTCCTCCTCTCATTGATATGACCCCATTTAGGGCTGAAGGTACGAATCTCATGTCCTTTCTCTTGAATTGATTGAGGAAGTTTACGTCCAGTCTTTGAGGTTGGAGTTTCTGATACGAATGGTGAAATCTCTGTGGTGATAAATAGAACTTTCTTTGCTTTCATTTTGTGTGGATTCCGCTATTGCACGAAATAATATGCAAATTTACGAAAAATAATTGAGATGTCAGTGATGTTTTACGTTAATTTAAGTTTTTGATGTGTTGTTTGTTGGAGTTGTGATACGTTTTTTACTTTATCAATAAAGGAAATAAAAGATAAGAATGATTTTTTTGCTATGATAATTATGGCAAAACAAAAGGAAAATAAAAAACACTCGTCACTTTTATTTTGTGACGAGTGTGGTATTATTGTGTTGTTATTGTTTCATAAAGAGCAGAAACAGTAGAGTGGTGTCTTATTCCCCCTTTGTTTCCAATAAGAAAGGACCTGTTGGTATTTTTCTTCGCAACACTTCCAATGCGAAGTCCACTCCAGGTATGATGCCGTATGCGCGTAAGTGCGATTCAAATGTCTTTCGTGCAAGTTCCGGGTGATTGTTCTCTTCGCTAAGGTGACAAAGCCATACATGTGAGAGATTCTGACCGCAGTTGTCTATCAATGCTTTTACTGATTTTACATTAGACAAGTGTCCGCGTCCACTGGTTATTCTGTCCTTGAGAATCTGTGGGTATCTGCCTTGTTGAAGCATCTCTTCGTCATGGTTTGCCTCCATAACCAAATGTGTGGCTTCAGAAATGTATTTGCACACATTCTCTGTCACGTCACCTACATCGGTCATGACGGTGAACACATATTCTCCACATTTAATCTGGTAACCTACGTTCTCTGATGCATCGTGTGGCAGATAAAATGCCGTGACGGTGAATGAACCAATAGTGAATGGTTGGTCTTTCTCAATAACCCTCCTATTGTCTTCTGGTACTTTTATTGTTGCCTGATAATTCTTGTCCATGCCTAAGTGGACAAGTTCTGTAGCATAAACAGGTAAACCGAACTCGCTGCTTATCTTGCCAGCAGCCTTGATGTGATCGGCATGATCGTGTGTGACAAGTATCCCCTTAATATGCCCGATCTTCAATCCGTATTCCATTAATGTCCGTTTGAAACGACGAATGCCCACACCACAATCGACGACAATAGCTTCGTCGCCGTTTGATATGTAGTAACAGTTTCCGCAACTGCCGCTTCCGAGACTGAAAAAAGTTAATGGCATATATTATCTGTTGATTAGGTTTTGTTTGATTAAGGTTACACGTTCGTGCCGTATATATGGTTGTTTCTGTTTTATATAATAAAAGGAAGTCGGTTGACTTCCTTCTGGTACGCCCTCAGGGGCTCGAACCCTGGACCCATTGATTAAGAGTCAATTGCTCTACCAACTGAGCTAAGGACGCATGTTGTTTGAGATAGGAAACTTGAAGTCTGTCCTCTCAAATGCTATGCAAAGGTAAGAAGTTTTGCCGATATGGCAAAACTTCTTACCAATTATTTTAAAATTTCAACAACTCTTTACGAATAAATGTAGGCATGCTCTTTTGCCAACAAACCGTAAAAGTTCATGACTATTCCTCTGGCAGATTCAGTGCAATGAAATCCTCGTCGAGTTGTTTCTGGTCAACAAATGATGGGGCATCAAGCATGACGTCACGTCCGCTGTTGTTCTTAGGGAATGCAATACAGTCGCGGATAGAGTCAAGACCAGCGAAGATGCTTACCCAACGGTCAAGTCCGTAAGCGAGACCTCCGTGTGGTGGTGCTCCATACTTGAACGCATTCATCAAGAATCCGAACTGCTCCTCAGCCTTTTCAGGGGTGAATCCGAGAATCTCAAACATCTTAGCTTGCAGCTTAGGGTCGTGGATACGTATAGAGCCACCGCCTACTTCTATGCCGTTGCACACCATGTCGTATGCGTCAGCACGAACTGCTGCAGGGTCAGTGTCAAGCATTGGGATGTCCTCGTCCATAGGGTGTGTGAATGGGTGGTGCATTGCCATAAGACGACCTTCCTCATCGCTCCACTCAAACATAGGGAATTCTGTAACCCAGAGCAAAGCGAACTTGTTCTTGTCGCGAAGACCAAGACGGCTGCCCATCTCAAGACGAAGCTCACAGAGCTGCTTGCGTGTCTTCATGGCGTCAGGGCCGCTCAGGATGAGAATCAAATCTCCTGGCTGTGCGTTCATCTTAGTCTTGATTTCCTGAAGCACTTCCTGTGAATAGAACTTGTCAACAGATGATTTCACGCTGCCGTCTTCATTGACGCGTGCATATACAAGTCCTTTAGCACCTATTTGTGGACGCTTAACCCATTCTGTAAGCTTGTCAATATCTTTGCGAGTGTATGATGCACATCCAGTGGCACAGATACCACCTACGTATGCAGCTTCGTCAAATACAGTGAAACCTGCAGGGAAGATGTTTGTGTCTCCGTCTTTACCGGTTGTCTTCAACTCTACAAATTCCATGCCAAAACGCATGTCAGGCTTGTCAGAGCCGAAACGCTTCATACATTCAATCCATGGCAGACGTAAGAAGTTACCTTCGATTTCAACTCCACGGAGTTCTTTGAAGAGATGCTTTGCCATTCCTTCAAATGTCTGTATTACATCTTCCTGTGTTACGAATGACATCTCGCAGTCAATCTGTGTGAACTCAGGCTGACGGTCGGCACGTAAGTCCTCGTCACGGAAGCACTTTACAATCTGGAAGTAACGGTCAAATCCAGCAACCATAAGAAGCTGCTTGAGTGTCTGTGGACTCTGTGGAAGAGCGTAGAACTGACCTGGGTTCATGCGTGAAGGAACGATGAAGTCGCGGGCTCCCTCTGGTGTTGAACCGATGAGCATAGGAGTCTCAACTTCAAGGAATCCGAGGTTGCTGAGGTAGTTGCGTACGGCAATGCAGAAGTGATGGCGCAACTCAAGGTTCTTGCGTACAGCATTGCGTCGAAGGTCAAGGTAACGGTACTTCATTCTGATGTCGTCACCTCCATCGCTCTCGTCCTCGATAGTGAAAGGAGGAGTTACAGACTTGTTGAGTACATTGAGCTCTGTAACGTTAATTTCGATATCACCTGTTGGGATATTCTTGTTCTTTGAATAGCGCTCAGCTACAGTGCCTGTTACCTGAATGACATATTCGCGTCCAAGTTTGTTAGCCTGCTCGCTTATTTCTGCAGATGCCTCTTCATTGAAGGCAAGCTGTGTTATACCATAGCGGTCGCGAAGGTCAATGAATGTCAATGCACCCATTTTGCGAACACGCTGTACCCATCCGGCAAGAGTCACTGTCTCGCCTACGTTTGAGAGTCTGAGCTCTCCGTTGGTGTGTGATCTGTACATGTTTATATATTTTTTGTTATCAAATTTCAATCAAATCGGTTAGAATGGCAATCCTACAGCAAAGTGGAATGCGAAATCTCGTTTGAAACTGTGTCTTAAGATAGGGTAGTGCTTACGGTTTGAGAATGCAGGGTCAATAGCCTTCATACCGCCGTCGAATCGTACGATGAAGAAGTTCGCATCCATACGTAAACCTATACCATAGCTGACCGCAATCTGCTCCATGAACTTGTCAAGTCTGAACTCGCCACCTGGCTGGTCTTCATATTTCCTGATTGTCCATATGTTGCCGGCATCAACGAATGCTGCTCCACTGAACTTCCAGAACAGCTTGGCTCGGAACTCAAGGCTCATGTCAAGCTTGATGTCGCCCGATTGGTTGAGGAAGTTGATGCCCTTGTCTTTGCCGTTGTATGAACCCGGTCCTAATGAACGCACCGACCATCCTCTGACGCTGTTTGCACCTCCGGCAAAGTATCTCTTCTCAAACGGAAGCTGGTTGCTATTGCCGTATGGATATGCTATGCCTAATGCCCCATGAAGTGCAAGCGAGTTGTTGTGGTCAATCCTGATGCTCTTGCTGACATCAAAGTCGCCTCTCACATATTGTGCAAATGCAATGCCGCAGAACTTATATTGTCCTTCTTCATTCTTCTTAGCATCAGTCATCTTTGAGATGCTGTTAAGCACGTTGCCAGATGTCTCTATGTTGAAACGCAAAGTGTATGCGTTCTTGCCATAAGTCTGTTCGCTTGCTCCTAACGAGTTATAGGAGTATGTGTATCCGAGTTTCGTGATGAGCAGGTTCTCATAGTTGTATTTCAGAATGGCATTGGTCTTGCCAAGCGAGTCAAGATACTGCTCCTTGAAAGTTTTAGAAATCCATGGCATGTACACATAGCTGACCTCCAACAGGTCGAATTTGTTCTGTACGTGTCTGTTCTTGCTGTTCCATTTGTATCGCCATGCTGCAGATAAAACTCGCCTGTTGAACTCTGGACGGTTTTGCAGGTTGTACTGCACGGATATCTCAGATGATGCTCCGTGCCTTGCCACCCAGTCGCGCTTGACGCAAGGAAGAAGAAATGCAGGGAATTGCAGTCGCATCTCTCCGCCAAGTTCGGTGTAATTGCTGCCTTCATATCCATCAAGACCTGTTATCGCCTCGTATGCGCCGCGCAATTTTATCATGAATGTCTCGGAGCCACGGAACAGGTTGTTGTTCTGGAGTGACAATGACGTGGCTGCACCTAAGTCACCAGCGGAATTTGTTGCCTCCACATCAAATCCTAAAGTGTATGGCTTGTTGTGGTGCACGAGTATGTTGCAGTCCAACGTGTCGGTGCCTTCCCTCTCAGTAAGGTGGATGTTTGACATTGATATGGCAGGCAAACGGGTGTAGTTGGTGTATGTCTGCTTCAGATGCGAGTCGTTGTAAAGGTCGCCGCTTCGTATGTATGAGTTAGACAACAACAGGTTTTTCCTGAAGTGCATTCTCCCTTGGTGGACGAACTGCGCATTCTTGTAGTGTATGGTGTCCAAGTCGGTTGTTTCTTCCGTACCAGTGAGGTCAGTCATGAACACGACATCGCCAATCGTATATGGTTTATGTAAGGTGGCTTCCGTGCGTCCGTTCTCCTGATGCAGTTTTATGCGTAAGGTGACATCCACGTCAAGACTGTTATTGGCAGTGTCGGCACTGAAGCTGATGTCGCTCTTTGTGAACTTGTAATAGCCGCTGCTGCGCAGAGTGTTGGTTATTCGATTTCTCTCCTCATTCAACTTGTTGATGTCAAAAGGAGCTCCTTGCTTTAGCAACGATTTTGTGGTATCTTCTCCAAAGATAAACTTGCGTAGCTGAGGGTCGGCAACCTCACGAGACACGTTTCGTGTCATGTACCTCTCTCCTGGTGTCACGTGGTATGTCAGGGACATTCTTTTGTTAGCCGTGTCTTTCATTTGCTCCACCGATGCTTTCATGTACCCTGAGTTTGCCAGCACATGCTTTATGTCTGCCGCAGTTTTCTCTGCTTTTGTACTGTCGTATAGGACAGGTGCCTCACCGATTTTCCTCAAAAGTCGTGTGGAGCGCTTGTTAATGTTTGTTCCTGACAGACAGTATATCTTGAGTGGCACTCGTGCCCCAAACCACTTGGTGTTGGTGTTTTGAGTCACGTAACTGCCCAACTGGTAGCTTTTCATTATCTCGGCATCGTCACACGTCACATGTATGTCATTGAGGAAAAATTCACCATCAGGTATGTATTTCTCAACCGAACAGCTCATGATGAGCAGATTCAGTAGTATGCATGATGTTATAGTGGTGAATATGTTCTTTAGCATGTGTGTTGTCCGTTGCTTCTTCCCAGTCAAAAAATCATGCAAATTTACGAAAAAAAGTCAACACTATTTGTTACAAACTCAAAAAAAATGTCAGGTTGATGTATTAGTGAATAAAAAGTGTTACCTTTGTGGCAAAGAATACGGCATGATAAGCAAGAATAAGATTAAGTACATCAAGTCATTGGAACTGAAAAAGAATCGCAAGAGCGAGCGTTTGTTTGTTGCAGAAGGTAGAAAACTCGTTGGCGACCTGCTGCCCGTGTACGATTGCGCCTATTTGGCTGCCACTCGCGAGTGGTTGGATTCTAATGCAGAAATACTAACCCGTATAAAAGTACAGGAGATAGACGAGGTGACAGATGACGAATTGCGTCGTGCCAGTTTTGTCGAAACCCCTCAGCAGGTTCTTGCCTTATTCCGTCAGCCTCAGTATGAAGTGGCAATGTCTGATGTTGCAGCATCAAACCTCTGCCTTGCTCTCGATGGGGTGCAGAACCCAGGCAACCTTGGCACGATAGTGCGTCTTGCCGACTGGTTTGGCATTGAGCATATCTTCTGCAGTCGTGAATGTGCCGACATCTATAATCCCAAGACCGTACAGGCGACGATGGGAGGCATTACACGTGTAAAGGTCCACTATGTTGATTTGGCAGAAGAAATAAAGAAAACCATTGACACAAATGCTGATATACCTGTTTATGGTACATTCCTTGATGGCGAGAATTTCTATGAGAAATCCCTCACGCAGCATGGCTTAATAGTGATGGGTAATGAAGGTAAAGGCATCTCTGCCGATATTGCAAAGCTTGTATCTGAGCGCCTTTACATACCAAACTATCCAGCAGACAGAGCTACCAGCGAGTCGCTAAACGTGGCAATAGCGACAGCCGTTATATGCAGTGAGTTCCGTCGCAGGAGCACGAAAACTGATTTATAGAATGCCATCAAGATATTCTGCAAAGATGCGTGCTGCACTCTCTACCTTTGCTGCACATGGGCGCTTCTTGTAATACTCAGCATTTCTTTCATCAGGAACAAAATTGCCCATTGGCACAGGTCCTTTGATACCCAGAAGTTCGGCACAAATCAGACTTCCGTTCTCTTCTTTCGATTTTGCCAGCAGTTCCTGCACCACTTTGTAGCAATGTGCTTTCCCTTCCTTGTCATTTGCCTTTGTCTGACCATCTTGCAAACCAGCAAGGATTACTATGCCAGAAACGGCTCCACACATCATTCTCATGCGGCCGACACCTCCTCCGAATCCGGCAGCAATGAGCTTTGCCTGTTCGTCGGTGATGTTGTAGATGTCGGCAAATGCTGCCACTACGCTTTGGCAACAACCGTATCCGCTCATGAATATGTCAACGGCACGTTGCACTCGTTGTTCTAATTCCGGTTTCATAGTCATAACAGGAGTCATGAGGATTGCCCCATGACTCCTTGTTTGGTTTGTTTTATCGTTTATGTTACTTGCTCATCATCAGATTCTCAAACACGAGATTTCCAACCTTGCCTTCCACTCGGTGAGATTGTGTTTGCACTCCCGTCCATGTGCAGTTCTTGACGAAGATGTCGTTAATCTGTGTCTCGTTGTCAAGTCCTGAGATGTATGCACCGTACTGGCTCTTCTTGCAGTTCACGTTTTCGAGAAGCACGTTACGTACTGTTGGGATGTGTCCGCGTTCTGCTTTCTCCTTAGGTTCGTAGTTGAGATTAATCTTGAGCACAGCCTCTTTGCATTCGCCAACTTCCACATTGCGTACATAGATGTTTTCAATTACACCACCTCGGCATGTGTTAGTCTTGATACGTACAACACGCTCAAGCTCAGGGCTGTCCATCTGGCAGTTCTCAACGAAAAGGTTCTTGTAGCCACCGCTGATTTCACTACCAACCACGATTCCTCCGTGTCCGTCTTCCATCTTGCAGTTGCGTACGATGATGTTCTGGCATGGCACGTTCCACATGCGTCCGTCCTTGTTGCGTCCGCTCTTGATGGCGATGCAGTCGTCACCGGTGTGGAAGATGCAGTCTTCGATAAGCACGCGGTTGCATGACTCAGGGTCGCATCCGTCACCATTAGGTCCTTCATTGATGATTTTGACTCCTCGTACAGTGACATCTGTGCAGAGACATGGGTGAAGTACCCAGAATGGAGAACGCAGGAGAGTGATTCCCTCTATGAGAACACGTTCGCAGTTGTTTAGGTTGACACTCTGTGGTCGCATAGGGTTTGCTGCTGTGAAGACTCTCTCTTTGACAGGAGTACCCTTCTCGCTCATTTCTTGCAGCTCTGCACGGCTCTTGATCATTGAATACTTGCCTTCTGACCATCCGAACTGAGGCTTTGTTCCTTGCCAGAACCACCATTTCTCTTTTGAACCGGCTCCGTCTATGGTGCCTTCGCCTGTTATCGCAATGTCGTGCTGTCCGTTAGCGTATATGAGAGGTGAGATGTTGTAGCATCCGAGACCCTCCCAGCGTGTCTCAACCACAGGGTAGAGTGACAGGTCAAAAGCGAACTCAAGAGTGGCATTTTTCTCAATGACAAGGTTCACGTTGCTGAGCAATGTGATGGCACCTGTCATCCATTTACCCTCTGGTACTATGACTTTGCCGCCTCCGTTCTTGCTGCATTTCTCGATAGCCTTGTTTATGGCTTTCTGGTTGGTCTTAGCTGAAGCAGTTGTTTTTGCACCGAAACTTGTGATACGGTATTCTGCTTTACTGTTTATCCTCACTTGCTGGATACTTGCTTCCAGTGCTGGGTATTCGGTGTCCCATACTCCTGCTGTTGCAGTGCCTATGCCAAGCATGCAGCATGCAGCGATAATGATAGTTCTTAATTTGTTCATGTTAGTTTAGATTATTAGTATTTAGTATTGTTTTTTATTCTTCGTCAAAGAAAACCTCAGCCATCTCTTTGCGTGTCTTTTCTGCCACTTCGCATGCAGGATGTCCTATAGGAATAAGCACGGCAGCCTCCTCGTTCTCAGGCATGTTGAACAGCTCCTGGCAGGTGTCGGCATGGAAATTGCACACCCAGCATGTGCCAAGTCCTCGTTCTGTAGCTGCAAGGCAAAGATGCTCTACTGCTATGGCAATGTCAATGTCTCCATGATGCTTCCCGTCTTTGCGTACCCATTCCTGGTCGTGCAGGATAGAACAGACGATGTACATTGGTGCTGTGTAGAACCAGTCGCGCTTGTAGCATTGTCTTACTTTCTCCTTTCCCTCTTCGCTCTTGATGATGCGGAATTTCCAAGGCTGCTTGTTCACGGCAGATGGGGCAAGTCTTACACATTCCTTGATGTAATTAAGGTCGTCATCGCTGACTTCCTTGTCGCTGAAATTACGACAGCTGTAACGTTGTGTGATTATGTCTATGAGATTATTCATCATATTGATAGGATTAAAATTTGGCAATTATATAGAACTTGACCCAAGTGCCTTCTGCACTTGTGTTTTTTTAGGACGGTCGTTCCTCCCTCAAATATTCTTCAATTTAACTTCAATAATTGCAGAAACATTGCAGATAATTTCTTCTGGAGAAGCGTGCTCTTTTGATTGTTTATTATCAGAGGAATCGCAACGATGAGAGCGAAGCGTCCTGAATTACAAAAGGCATAGCCTTAAATAACTATAGGTCAAAAAGTATGTAGTTTCCTAAAA
>JAZLHP010000017.1:0-49553 GCA_045616905.1 Bacteroidaceae bacterium | reverse complement strand
TTGAAAGAAATGAAAAAGGAGTGGTTCGGAGGCTAGTCAACAACAGGTGTTGATCATTGACACACTATTGCTCATAGAATCGCATTTGGCATCGTAGTAGCTGCTTGACATGTGGTTGAGAAGGATGTCGTAAGCCCATTTGCCACTATACTCAGTACCGTCAGGCAGTTTTTATAGAGCCACTGTCATTGCGCATGTCGTGAGCCCATTTGCCGCTGTATATCATATGTGTGCTGTCGTCAATAAGATATCCGTCACCATCGCGCTTACCATCGACGAAATGTCCGCGGAACACGAGGTAGTATCCCCTAGATATGAGACCATAGCCATGAGGAACGTTCTTGTTGCCCTTAATGATATACATTCCCGAATAATGATGTATGGAGTCGTCCATGGCAAATGTACCTATCTTCTGTCCTGGCTCCAGTTTTTGCTTCCCCGTATTCTTCCATACAGGTGCCGAAGAAGTAAGTTCGTCGTTTGCTTTTCCAAATCTCGGAAAATCCAAAAACTCCCCGCACTTACAGGATGTAGATGCGGGGAGAACTTTAGTTGTTACTTGCAATCTTTCTTGTCGCATTTTGTAAATGCACTCTTACCTGCGCCACATTCTGGGCACTTGTAACTTTCTGGCAATTCTTCGAAAGGAGTGCCAGGCTTGATATTGGCTTTGGGGTCACCCTTAGCAGGATCGTACACCCAACCACAATTACATTTGTACTTCTCCATAAATTAATAGTTTAAAATGTTAATACTTGGTTATGTAACCGCTGCAAAGTTATGGAGAATCTGCTGTAATTCATCAAGATCGTTATTAAACTTATAAATGCAAGTATAAGCGCAATGTATAGGCCATAAATATGCTGATTGCCATCATAAACCCAGCAATCAAAGTTGCAATTCTTTTCATCGTTTTGTGAAGTTTATGTTTTTATTTAAGTAGGTAATCAAAATTAATTTAATAACGTACAAATAGGTCGTTTCTGTAATATCTGCACTCTCTTTGTCGCATCTTTCCTTTGTTTTCTCGGTCACAATGCCCGCATTGCTCGCTTAAAAAATCTGCATACAAATAAAGCACATCTATTATAACACTAATTATGATCACCTACTTAATGCTCAATCCCTCCATTTATAATGTCTTTAATTCTCCAGTTTCGCTGTCCATGATGTAACCACGCACCACAACATCCTTTGGTACGAGAGGATGGTTCTTCACAAGGTCAACGGTTTCAAGAACTGCAACTTCGGTGTCGTCAAAACCATGAAGCCATGAGTCGAGGTCGATGCCACAATGCTTCATCAGCGATATGTGTTCCTCGTCGATGCCTCGTTCACGCATCAGGCATAGCATCTCCTGGCTGTCCATACCCTGTACTCCGCAAGTGGTGTGACCGATAATCATGATTTCGTTCACGCCAAGTTCGTAGATGGCAACAAGCAGCGACCGCACCGTTGAGTCAAACGGATTGGTTATCGTGCCACCTGCATTCTTGATTATCTTCACATCACCGTTCTTGATGCCAAGAGCAGCAGGCAGAAGTTCCACAAGACGGGTGTCCATGCAAGTCACGATGGCAATCTTCTTGTCGGGGTACTTGCTTGTCTGGAATTTCTCATAAGCTTTCGTTTCTACGAACTGCTTATTGTATTCGAGCATTTGTTCTATCATATTGTTTCAAATATTTTATTTATGACCTTCTCACTTCTCGGCAGAAAGAAACCTGCGACACACAGAAATGTGCTACAATCAATCCCACAAACAGGATTATGACTCGTATAATTGTACTTTTCATATTTTGCCTAATCTGTGAATTATTCTTTGTCTTACAGCCTTTTGTGGTTTTGACCCACCCAAGTCGTACGACTATGCAGAATGTGTGGGAAGGGATAGGCATGAATATTAATAAACTTGGTAGTATGACCCCATGTTCACCCATTCACTCATGTCTGGGTTATAGCAATAGCTAATCAATTCGCCACCATTTACAATATATTTCTCTGGCATGTCACTTCCTGGTTCATTGTATTGATATGTTGTTGAGTTTAATTTCCTAAGTCTATTGGCAAATTCGAAATCAACGGGATTGTTGCTTAAGCTGCATGTGCTCAAATAAGTGTTTCTTCCTTTTTTGTATAATATGAGAGTGCCAGCATAAGCTCCGTTGCCTTTATAAATTCCAATGACAGAATAACCTTTCTTTCTCATCCATTGTGCGACATCCTCCCATGAAGAAGGGGCGTCGCGTCTTTCATCTTCAGCCTTCTTTTGAGTTGCCAATTGTGCTTGATTGGCTTTGCGTTGTTTTTCAATTCTTTGTTCCTTCTCATATTTCATCTGCTGAAGTTCCTCTGGTGTCTTCGATTTTAAAAGAGTAAGTTCATCAATCAGAGATTTAACAGAATACTCGCAGTCTTTTAGTTGTATATCCATGTCAGATTGGTAATATTCATCTACTATCTTAACTGGAGCCATCAAATCCTCACGATAAGAAACAAGAGCATATTTAATAGTATGTATTCCATTAGTTGATGCCTCAACTCTGTATTTTAAATATGCGTAATCTCCAAGGTCTCGAATCTTTTCAAGTGTATGCTTTGTAATAGATGCTTCAGGACAAAGGAATTCTACAAGAGCAGAATCACCTATTGCAGCGACAGTGTTGTCAATAGATGTGATGTACTGTAAAACCTGTTCTTTTGTACTTTGATTGTCAATAGAATCTACAAATTCTATGTTGTGAGCAGTGCAGTTAACTTGTGCGCAAGCATCTTTTATAGCTTTGTCGTATTCGCCAGAACTGCAACTTTCAATGATGATTAGAGTGCAAATGAATAAAATAGATAGGATACTCCTTTTCATATAGATTAACTGCTTAATGTATAAGGTTTAAGTCGCTTCATTTGCTATCAACTATTCTTGCCTGTAATGCCCTGCAAGGTGGCGAAGAGGTTGTTTCAGGATGTTGTTAACATCCGTACCGATGAGGGAGGCAAACCTCTTAATTCCGACGGTAACCCGAAGGGAAGCGGCCTTGGTCACAAAATTACTAAAATTTCTTTGAAATTCAGCATGAAGTACATTTGTTTCTTCAAAATATACTTTCTTTTATGATAATTTTGCGAGTTATAGTGTGCAAACATGCCATTTGGGAATGAATTGCACGGGGAAAGAGATGCATTGTCTATGGCGGCTTACGATTGTGCCAACCTACTCAGCAACTCCACCGTCACCTTCCAAATATCATCGGCAGTATTGAGGCATACGCGCTCTGATGTAGAGTGGGGCTCTATGATGAGCGGACCTATCGAGGCAATCTCCACGCCAGGGTATTTCTCCACATAATATGCAGCCTCCAGCACGAAGTGCATAGCTACCTTCTTTGGTTCGAAACCGAGTACGTCCTTGAAGGTCTTGCAGGTCATGGAAAGGAGAGGGGAGTCCTCGCGTTCCACCCACGAAGGGGTGTTCATGAGCATTTCTACGCCTTTGTTGGCAAAGCGATCCAAGCATATTGACTTGATGCGGTCAGCCAGTTTCAGCTGTTCCTTGTTGTCGAAACTGCGTGTGTGGCAACTGACCGTGATGTCATTCTCGCATGTGCAGACAATGCCTATGTTGTTGCTTGTCATCACGGTGTCAGGCATGTCCTCGCGCATCGACTGCACACCGTATGGCAGATTGTATATTCCTCTGGTGATGCCGAGGACGCAGCTCTTGTTAAGGTGCTTTTCGGCAGAAGACGTTTTCTCAATGCGAAAGTCTATGTTTGTGTCAGTTTCAGAATAACGATACTTCATGGAGTTGTAGAAGTCCGTTATCTCATTATTGAGCTCACCTTCATACTCAGGCTTTATGGCAACGATAGCCTCTGCCCACGATGCAATGGACGCATTTGCCGTACCACCATTCATGCTGCATACCAGCATCTTACCATTGCTGATGCTACTCACACAACACTCTGCCATGAAGTTGCCCAGCAGTTCCTTGTTGCAGTTACAACGACCCTTGTTGATGTCAACACCCGAGTGACCGCCCAAGCCTCCGTCCATCACGATGCGACGAAACAGGTATCCTTCGGGCACCTCCTCCCATACTGGCTGATGGTGAGCCACTTGCAGACATGCCCCGGCAGCACCCACTGTTATCTCGTCGTATGCCTCAGAGTCCAGATTGATGACCTTCCTTCCCTTTATGAAATCCTTGCTCAGAGCCTCGGCACCGCTCATGCCATCTTCCTCATTGGTGGTCGTCAGCACCTCCAAGGCAGGATGCACAATGGAGTCGTCGGCAAGAATTGCCAATGCCATAGACAATCCCATGCCGTTGTCAGCACCGAGCGATGTACCCTCTGCCTTCATCCATCGTCTGCCGTTCTCATCAGTATCAATGTATGGACGTATCTCGTCGTTGAGAGGGTCAACTTTCCTTCCATTCCTCAGGTAACCATCCTTTGCCACACACACCATATCCATGTGGTTGAGAATTACCACCGTGTCGGCATCCTCATACCCCGGTGTTGCAGGTTTACGTATCACCACGCAGTTCTCAGCATCACGGTCGTACTCGAGCCCATGGCTCTCTGCAAATCGGCACAGATAGTCAGCCACCCTCTCCTCATGATGCGAAGGACGTGGAATCTTGTTCAGTTCGCTGAAGATGTCATAGAAAGTCTTTTTCATATCATTAATCATATTGTTGGTTTTATTTGAAACAGATACTCACCCCGACGCAAAGGTACTGATTTATCTTCAAATATCGGTCGTCTTATTATCTCAAACGTACAAGTAAGTCAAAATTCAAGCATAAATAGTAGCAATAAATGTGGTATTATCCTTAAAAATTTGTTTAGTCGCACAAAAACACTTAATTTTGATGTGGAATTTGCAGGACTGCATAAAATGCATCATTCTGGGGCATGAGCAGCACGAACCTGATAATTGGCAATCTGTCAGAGCCAGAGTGTGCATTCCATTTATGAACAGATTTAGTATATAAATAAGTAATTAGGAATTTATGCAATGAAAAAGATTTTCTTAGCCGTATATGCCGTATCAATGATGGCTTGTACATCGAACAAAACAGAGAACAACATGGAACAGAGAAAAGCAGTCAACGACTCAACCGATGTGGTTGCTGATGTGTTGAAAGATAGCGGTACACTTAATCTTGCTGACTTTGAATGGACACGCGAACCAGAGAGCTTTGCCATTAAGGGCGACACGATTGAGATAGTGACAAAACAGAAGACCGACCTTTGGCAACGTACATACTACCATTTCCGCAACGATAATGCTCCTGTGCTTCAGATTGGCACCAGCGAGAAGTTTTTCAGCTTTGTGGTGAAGACAAACTTCCAGGAGAGTCATCAGCGTTTCGACCAGTGTGGTGTGGTGATGTACCTCGATTCCGACAACTGGTTGAAAGGTAGCATCGAGTATGAGAACGAGCAATTTCAGCACCTTGGCAGCGTGGCAACAAACAACGGCTACAGCGACTGGGCAACAACTGCCATTCCTGCTGATGTGAAAGAGATGTGGTATCGTCTCTCGCGTCGTGAAGATGACTTCTGCATCGAGTGCTCAACCGACGGACATGAATGGAGTCAGATGCGCGTCTGCCACATGTACGAGGCAAAGGACAGGATACGTTTCGGCATCTATGCATGTTCTCCTGAGGAGTCCTCGTTCAAGGCAGTCTTCACCGACATGCAGATAACCGAATGTATGTGGAAGGCACACGATGGACAGCAACCCGATGAGTAATGATAACAGAAAATCGCAGACACCAGTTTTCTTGACTACTGATGTCTGCGATTCGTTTTTTTGCTGTAAGTGATTACGTTTGTCTTACAATGCGACTTACTTTATTACAACCTTCTTGCTGATACCCTTGCCGGTTACGGTGAGGGTTATGACGCCCGACTTGCCGTTTGAGCGAACGACACCCATTGCCATACCTTTGTATGTATGGCGTGTGTTGTTAGTGTATGATACTGTGTCCTTTAGGTCGCCTGTACCTGTAGCGATGAGTGTGGCGTTACCTTTAACCTCAAAACGGAGGTCCTGCTCTGCATCCTGAACACGGTTGCCGTCTTTGTCGATGAGTTCGGCTGTGATAAAGCAAACATCAGGGGATGTACCATTTCCCATGTACAATGTACTATTAAGGTTGGCAGTTGGGGCATCAACGGTAAGACGAATATCAACTGCTTCGCCTGCTGTAGAGAGTGTGCGCGACTCTGCTTCCTTGCCCTGATTGTCAACACCTACCGCCTTGAGTGTACCTGCTTCGTAAGGGATGCCGAAGGTTGCCTTGAACTGCTCGGCACGAGTAGTAGGGCGTTCGCCGATGAGTTTGTCGTTGAGATAGAGACGTACCTTAGGATAGCTTGAATACACCTCTACATCGATGTTCTTGCCTTCGTGTCCCTTCCAGTTCCACGACTCCCATGTTGGCCATACTGACCACATTGTTTCCTTCACCTTGCCAAAGTAACCGTCAGGTTCCTTAACAGCCATGTAGATTTTCTCATTATTTGGACAATAGAGTATTTCGCGGTAGTGCGAGATAGGCTTTCTCCATCCGATGAGGTCGATGTCGCCACAGTATGCGCCATGCCAAGGGAACTGGAGCTTCATCCAAGGTTCACCGTCTGTCTCGCCTTCGTAGAAGAAGCGTCCGATGCCCGACTCGCCGAGATAGTCGATGGCTGTCCACACGATGTCGCCGATGACGTATGGATAATCGTTGACCATTTCCCAGTTGCTGAACGCATCGCGAGGATAGCTCTCTGTCTGCCACATAACTCGCTCTGGCACACGCTCGTGGTCGCTCTTTGCCTTGTGCATCATGTAATTGAAACCTGTGATGTCAAGTACGGCAGCATGTGGGTCGTAGATTTCCCAATCAGGATCCCATGCGCAGAGTGCCTCTGTTACAGGGCGTGTCGTATCGTGCTTGAGGATGGCATTCTTGAGTCGCTGTGCAGTGGCAACAGAAGCAATCTGCTTGCGTTCGATAATCTCGTTGCCGATACTCCATGAGATGATGCTTGGGTGGTTGCGGTCACGGAGAACCATTGCTGCAACATCGTCGTTGCTTTCCTGCTTGAAACGTAGGTGATAGTCGTGTGGATTCTTCTGTACTTCCCATCCGTCGAATGCCTCGTCGATGACCATAAGACCAAGTTCGTCACATGCACGGAGGAAATCCTCAGAAGGTGGGTTATGGCTTGTGCGAACGAGGTTGAAACCTGCATCCTTCATCAGCTTAACCTTGCGGTACTCTGCGTTGCGGTATGATGCAGCACCGAGAATGCCGTTGTCATGGTGAGCATCACCACCATAGATGAGTGTCTGCTTGCCGTTGATGCGAAGGCCGTTCTTTGCGTCGTATTCAATAGTGCGTACACCGAATACTTCAGTCTTTGAGTCTATCACTTTGCCGTTCTCCAATATCTCCACCTTTGCCTCGTAGAGGTTAGGCGATTCACAGCTCCAGAGTTTTGGGTTGCTGATGAGGAGTTGCTGAGTCACCTTGTTCTGTACATCGGCAGGAGCAACGGTAATCTCAGGACTTTCTGCAGAAGCATTAAGTGACGGTATAGATACTTTTACCTTGATGTTCTTTGGTGACTTGCCCTCGTTTTTTACATCTGTCTGAACGAGTACGACAGCCTCTTTCTCGCTCACCTTCGGAGTGGTTACAGCCACGCCCCAGGGAGCAATGTGGACAGGGTCGCTGACGATGAGCTGCACCTTGCGGTAGATGCCCGAGCCCGAGTACCAGCGGCAGTTCTTCTGTCCTGAGTTGTCAACACGAACGGCAACCACGTTGCTGCCCACCTTCAACTGCTTCGTGATGTCTACCACGAAAGGAGTGTAACCATAGAAATGCGCACCAACGGAATCTCCGTTCACATACACCTTTGAATCCTGATATACACCGTCAAACATGAGTTTTACCTGCTTGCCCACCCATGCTTTAGGCATGTTGAGCACCTTGCGGTACCAGCCCGTTCCGGCAGGCAGATAACCGCCCTCGTTGCCCATGGCGTTGTCTTTCTTGAAATCGCTGTCAACGCTCCAGTCATGGGGTACCGTGATGTTACTCCATGACTTATCGTCGAAATTTGTGTTTCTTGCCTCTGCATTGTCCTGAAGACTGAATCGCCAGTTTGTGTTCCAGTTTTGTTCAATGCGAGCCTGTTGTGCTGTTGCAGCAATTGATGCCAGCATGCAAGCAGCAATAATGATTGGTTTTTTCATATATCTATAATTAATAATTGATTACTTACTTGACAAATCCAACCTTATCAGCATCCGTTATCTGTTTGATTACGCGACATGGATTGCCAGCAGCAAGGGTACGAGGTGGAATGTCGTGAGTGACGATGCTGCCACACCCGATGACGGCACCTTCGCCAATGGTCACACCAGCCATGATCTTCACGTCGCCAGCTATCCATGCCTTGTCACCAATAGTGATGCGTCCGCCTATGAGTGCCCCCTGTGTACGTTCCTCGGGGTCGAGGCTGTGGTTGGCGCTGTACATTCCCACGTTAGGACCAATCAGCACGTTGTTTCCGATGGTGATGCGTGAACAGTCGAGGAATACGGCTCCGAAGTTGATGTAAACATCATTGCCGATGTAGATGTTCTTGCCGAACTCACACTTGAAGGTTGGTTCTACATATACGTTTTCACCAATGCTGCCAAAAAGTTGCTTAAGGAGTTCCTTGCGTTCCTCTGGCTGTTCGTCTGTTGTCTGGTTGAACTTGTTGAAGATGTTCTTTGCATCAACTCTTCGATTGAAAAGGTCTTCGTCAAAGTCATCATAAATCATGTCAAGCTGCATTTTTTCCCATGCAGTAAGGTTATTGCTCTGTTCCATATAACGAAAATAAAAGTTAATAGTTAGGGGTTGAAGGGTTAGGGGTGAGAGGTTAGGGGTGAGAGGTTAGGGGTGATGGGTCTCTCAACTCTTAACTCTCAACCTTCATCTTTTAGTCAATCTTGAATACAATGGATGTTTTGCAAGGGAAAGACTCTGGACATTGGATGGAAAGGCACTCATTTGTCTGTGTCCACTTCAGTTTGGCGTTGCTGCCAAGGAGTTGCACCTTCTTCACTTTCTTGCCTTCTTTCTTTGCAAGCGAATAGATTTTGACAGTTTCGTCACCCTTTGGCACTTCCATACAGAAGGCATAAAGCGAACCGTTCTTGCCTACTGTGAATCGGATATCTTGTGCGTTGAACTTGAAATTCTTATGACTCTCTCCAAGTTTGCCGCCAGGAAGTTTCTTCAACTTGCCTCTCACCATCTCGCCTTCACCAATCTTCTTCCATGCCTTGCTGCCATAGACAGCTTCACCATTGATGCTCATCCAGTTGCCCACTTCTTCGAGCATTGTAACGCACTCATCCTCTATCGAACCGTCAGGACGCATAGGAATGTTGAGAGCTGCATTGCCATCGCGAGAGATTGCCTCAATAACGAAACGAATCATGGAACCTGAATCGTATGTGAAACCAGGCGCATAGAACCAGTCGCCAACAGGTGCCTCACGAATCCACGGCTGTACGGCATTGATAGTGTCAGGGAAATCAAATTCTGCCGTGTTCACAGCTCCGTTGGTTGTGTCCTTGAACTTGATGATGCTGAACGCATCCACCTTTCCTTTTTTCTTCAGTTGACGGTTGTAGTAATCTGCCATCACCGTCTGCATGGCGTTGCACTTGTATCCTGTGCCTGTGCCATCGCCCGTGAATGGTCCTTGAACGGTACCGTCGGTGTAGATGAAGTCCGGATTGTAATTAGCTGTCACATCCATCATGCGCAGAGCCCACTGAGTGGCAAACCACTTGCAGTAGTCGAGGTGACGCCAATAGATGCCAGCTTTCGGAGGCGACCATCCTGTGTGTGTACATTCCTCTACCGATTCATACTCTCTAAGGTCAATACCGTAGAGTAGGCGAGGGTCATAGCCTTCCCACCATTTGCCCTTGCCATCCTCAAGAGTCAGGTTGCCATCGTAAGGCACACCGGCCTTATCGCCTTTTGTGTCTGCACCGAAAGCAGTTTGCCACCACCACCATGTGTATTCGTGATGGAAAGTGACGCCATAACGCATGTCATATTTCTTGCAGGCGTTTTCCCACTCGCGAAGCAGGTCGCGCTTTGGACCGATGTTCACCGAGTTCCAAGGATGATATTTCGAGTTCCACAGGTCATAGTTGTCGTGATGTACACCCTGAATCATGAGGAAACGAGCACCTGCTTTCTGATAGAGCTTCGTCAGATACTCAGGGTCAAGCTTCGTTGGATTCCAATCCTTCAGCACATCCTTGTATCCCACCTCCGACGGATGCCCATAGCGCCTCACGTGGTTGCGGTTTGCCTCATGGCCATCCTTCTCCTTGTACAAATTACGAGCATACCAGTCACCGCTCTCGCCTGCTGCCTGAGGACCGAAATGTACCCAGAATCCAAACTTCGCATCCCTCAGCCATTCTGGGTCGCCAGGATAGTTTGCCTCTATTGATGCCCAGCTTGGTTCAAAGGGACCTTCTGTGATAGGTATGTCCAGTTTCACCTCCGCAAAGGTGTCGATGTCGCCCATCTTAACTGACCCAATTGGTTTCTTCTCTGGTATCTCGGGGAATGGAGGTAGGGTAGGCATTTCCCCCTCTTTCAGGTTCTGTGCATTGACACTTCCTGCTGTGAGTAGGGCAATAGCGAATAGTAGAGTTTTTATCATAATTTGGTAAATAATCAATTTTTATTAGTAAGTAAGTGATCAAAAATAATTCTAATCACTTACTTAATCAATATTTATTAGTATTATAATGCTTTTCACTTTGTATGAGAAAAGCAGATTCATATAAGTGAAATATGTTTTAAATACAAAAATCGGCATTTTTTTCGTTATTATGTCTCTTTTATCACAAAAATTTCAGTTAATGTTAACTATTATGATTTTTTTTGAACATTTTGCCCCTGAAATCACTCTTTTTGCAATATCAAGAGCATAATGTTTTCAAATGTTATATCAGGTGTGTCATTTCTAACATCGTATTTGGCAGGATGGCAGTAACTTTGCCACGAATGTAGATGTTGAGGGTTGGGAGTTGAGTGATAAGAGTTGATGCTTTTTAATTTTTTATATTACATATATGAACAAGTTAGTAAAAAACATTTGTCTGCTGTCTGCGGCGTTGATGCCAACGATATGGCATACTGCATACGGCCAGACAATGAAAGAATGGGATGATGTGAGCATTACACATCTGAATCGTGAGAAGGCGCATGCGCTTTCTGTTCCGTTGGCTGACGAGGGTGCTGTTGATGCTAACAGCATGGAGAGTTCGCCGTACTATAAGTCGCTTAACGGTGTGTGGAAATTCCGTTGGGTGGCTGACCCGTCTAAACGTCCTTCGGGTTTTGAGAAAAGCACTTACAGCGATGCAGCATGGGACAACATCGATGTGCCAGCCACATGGCAGGTGTATGGTGTGCGTCATAATAAGAGTTGGGACAAGCCTCTCTACTGCAATGTGGCTTATCCTTTCTCATTTGACAAGAACACGTTCAGCGTCATGGCTGACCGTCCTTCGTGGTTCACCTATGGCAACACGATGAAGAATCCTGTGGGCAGTTATCGTCGTACGTTCACGGTTCCTGCCGAGTGGGACGGTCGTGATGTGTTCATCCGTTTCAATGGCGCTGGTCATGGCTACTACGTATGGGTGAACGGTAACTTCGTGGGCTATGCTGAGGACTCGTATCTGCCATCTGAATTTAAGATTACGGATTATCTCACCGAGGGCGAGAACCTGCTTGCCGTGCAGGTGTATCGCTTCACGAGTGGTTCGTTCCTTGAGGCACAGGACTACTGGCGATTGACTGGTATCACGCGTGACGTGTTCTTGTGGTCAGCTCCGAAGACTCAGATTCGCGACTTCTTCGTCACCAACACTCTGTCAACTTCATACTCTACAGCAAAACTCTCTGTTGAGACGGATGTTCAGGGTGAAGGTTTCTCTTCGGGTAAACTATCCCTGAAGGTGATGGACGGATCGGCTGTTGTTGCTGAGTCGTCAGTGGATGTGACATCAAACGGCAAGAAGACCGTTTCTGCTACCATCGCATCACCAAAACTATGGAATGCAGAGCAGCCTAACTTATATAATGTGGTACTCACGCTCACAGATGGCGACAAGGTTGTTGATGTGCGTGGTTGCAAGTGGGGATTCCGTGATATTAAGGTAAGCTCGAAGGGTGAGATACTTGTCAACGGCAAGCCTATCATCATTCATGGCGTTGACCGTCATGACCACAGCATGGTGAATGGCAGAACTGTGTCGCGTGAGGAAATGGAGAAGGACATCTTCATGATGAAGCAACTCAACATCAATGCTTTGCGTACAAGCCATTATCCTAATAATCCATATCTCTATGACCTTTGCGACAAGTATGGCATTTATGTACTTGCAGAGGCAAATGTGGAGTGTCACCCTTATCAGCAGTTGTCAAGCGAGGCGAAGTTTAAGGACATGATGGTGGAGCGTAATGAGAATCATGTGTTGTGGATGCGCAATCATCCATGTATATTCATGTGGTCGTTCGGTAATGAGTCGGGTGGTGGAACAAACTTCCAGGCTGTGTCGAATGCCATACGTGCGCTTGACAAGACACGACTTCGTCACTATGAAGGAAACAGCCAGTGGAGCGATGTTACAAGCACCATGTATGCTGGTGTTGATCATATAGAATGGGTGGGCTCTTCACGTCTGAATGCGACGAACCCTCAGCCGCACGTGCAATGTGAGAACACTCATGCCATGGGTAACTCGATGGGCAACCAGCGTGAGTTCTATGACCTGTATGAGAAGTATCCTGCACTTGCTGGCGAATTTATCTGGGACTGGAAAGACCAGGGCATTGAGATGCCTGTTCCGAATGGAGGCTCTAAGACGTATTGGGCATACGGAGGTGACTTCGGCGACAATCCGAACGATGGTAATTTCTGTACTAATGGTGTCATATTCCCTGACTACACATATTCTGCAAAGGCAATTAACGTGAAGAAAATTTACCAACCTGCAGATTTCGTCATGACCGACAGTGTGAAGGGGATTTTCAGAATAAAGAACAAGCTCTCTTTCGCTAATCTGGGCAAATATGCTTTCAGCTATCAGGTGCTTGAGGACGGCATGCTGGTGAGCGAAAACCAGTTGGACGGGGTTGATGTGGCTGCCATGCAGTCAAAGCTCTACACACTCGGCAACCTCATCCCTTCTGATGCAAAGGATGGTGCGGAATACTTCGTCCGATTCAGCGTGAAGACCACAGAGGCAGAAGACTGGGCAGATGCTGGCTATGAGGTGGCTTCGGAGCAGTTCCGCATTCGTCGTGCTTTGGCCAAACCTGTCTATACTCCTGCAACGAATGATAAGATTGAGGTTGTGAAGAACACTTCTAACGTAACCATAACAGGTGTGAACTTCAAGATTGTATTCTCAAACGTGTATGGTCAGATGTCTTCGTACACCGTGAATGGAAAGCAACTCATCTCATCTGCTATGAAGTTTAATGCGTTCAGAGCACCTACTGATAATGACGGACGCAAGGCAGGCGAGTGGGACTCTGCTAATCTTCGTGGACTCTTGGTGTCTGCTGGCAAATGGTCGGTTGAGGAATCTGCCGACGGAAGTGTGACTCTCACTATCGACAATAAGTACAGAGGTAATAACGGTACTTCATTTGTCACACAGATGTCGTATCGTGTGATGCCTGATGGTGCAATAAGTGTGAGCAGTCTTATTGACCCTGCTATGCAGGATAATGTGTTGCCACGTATTGGTTACACCTTTGACATGCCTGATGGATTTGAGAACTACACATGGTACGGCCGTGGTCCTTGGGAGAACTATCGCGACCGCAAGGAGGCTTGTTTCTCAGGATTGTACCACAGCACCGTGACTGACCAATGGACTGGTTATGTGCGTCCACAGGAAAACGGCAACAAAGAGGAGGTGCGCTTCATGGCTCTTACAAATGCGAGTGGCGAAGGTGTCATGGTTGTGGCTCCAGAACTTATGTCTGCTACCGTCGGACATTGGAGAGCAACAAACATCTATACCGACAACAGTAATCGCAAGAAGCATCCATACGAAGTTTCATTTGTAAAGCAGACCGTTGTGTGCGTGGATGCAGCAATGCGTGCGTTGGGCAATGCAAGTTGTGGTCCTGATGTGCTTGACAAATATGAGTTGAAAGCTAAGCGTACGGCGTTCAGCTTCATGATTCTCCCTATCACAGGAGAGCTTACAGATGCTCAGTTGGTGGAGAAAGCAAGAGTGGCAAATCCTCAATGCTCGCCTGTGCAAGCTGCCGTCTCAGGTCCTTACGTGGCTTTGAGCACACCAACAACTGGTGCAACAATATACTACAGCACAGATGGTGGCAATGTATATAAGAAATATGTGTCAAAGATAAACTTCGCGCAAGGTGGCACAATACTTGCTTACGCTGAGAAGGATGGTATGTCGAAGAGTATCGTGAGTGCTACTGACGTGAAGATGTATGTTGACAAGGCATCGTGGAAGGTGGTGAGTGTTGACAGCGAGCAGGGTGGCAACGAACGCAAGGAGAATGCCATCGACGGCAACAACTCTACTATATGGCACACAGCGTATGGTGCCAACACACCATCTTGTCCACACGAAATAGTTGTGGACATGGCAAAGCCATATAATGTGACATCATTTATTTATAAGGCACGTTCAGATAGCGAGAACGGACGCATTAAGGGATATGAACTTTATTTCAGCAATGACGGCAAGACATGGGGAACGGCAGCAGCAAAGGGTACTTTCTCGAATACTTCTGCTGAGCAGGTGGTGACTCTCTCTAAGATGGTTACGGCTCGTTATTTCCGTCTTGTTGCTCTCTCTGAGATTAACGGTAACGCATGGTCGTCAGCTGCAGAACTGAGCATTGAGGCTCTGTCTGACGAAGTGGTAGGTATAGACTCTCCAGAGACAAACGATTCTTCTGTTCCGAACGTGAAAGTGTGTGGGGATGATATCTGCATAGCAAGCGGTACGCCATGCAAGGTTGTCGTGTACAACATTCAGGGAAGACAGATTGCTAATGTCAACGTGACAAATGCAGAGCGCATACCTGTTAACGAACGTGGTGCTTTCCTTGTGAAGGTGACTACGAAGCAGACTGCTCAAGAGCACACATACAAAGTGATGATTTGAAACAGATTATATAAATGCTTATCATGGGGTGGTTCCAACAGAGGAATCACCCCATGATTTTTATTCTTGAAGTTAATCAATTGCAGCGATTTCCTATAGACTGGGATAATATCAGCACAATTTTTTTTGATGTTCAGAAGAAAGTGTATATTTGCAAAAACTTAGACCACTCCCTTCCTCACATAGAGGGTCGGGGAGAGTCCATAAACCTCTTAACTATGGTTGTATATCCAAATGCAAAGATTAATATCGGTCTTAATGTCGTGGCAAAGCGTCCTGATGGCTATCACGACTTGGAAACCGTGTTTTATCCTATCAACATACAGGATGCGATAGAGATACGTGAGATAGAGAGTGACGTGCCGGAATGCGGTTATCGTTTGAAAGTGATGGGTACTGTGTTTGACGGCACACCTGATGACAATCTGGTTGTTAAGGCATACAGACTGTTGAAGGCAGATTACGATTTGCCGCCAATCAGCATCGGATTGTACAAGCATATTCCGACAGGAGCAGGACTGGGAGGTGGTTCGGCTGATGCTGCATTCATGGTGAAAACTCTCAACGAGCGTTATAAGTTGGGGATTTCTGTCGAGAAGATGGAAGAGTATTGCACCCGACTTGGTGCCGACTGTCCGTTCTTCATACAGAACAAACCTGTGTTTGCCACAGGCATCGGAAACGAGTTCCATCCGTTAGAGGTGAATCTGAAGTACAAGTCTATTGTACTTGTCAAACCAGACATTTTCGTGTCAACAAAGGACGCATACTCAAATGTCGTGGCAAAGCGTCCAGAACGCTCACTCCCTGAGTTGCTGTCGCAACCGATAGAGGCGTGGAAGGATACCGTTGTCAACGATTTTGAAGAAAGCGTCTTCCCTAAATTCCCTGAGATAGCAGCCATCAAGGACAAACTGTACGATATGGGTGCCCTTTACGCATCCATGTCAGGAAGTGGCTCCAGCGTGTTCGGCATCTTCGACGATCCTGTTGATAATGTAGATGAAGCATTCGCAGGATGCTTCTGCCGTCAGCGAGAACTGGAATAAGCACAGCAAACATCCACATGTTCACATAAACAAAAACTGCAATCCACCTCACAATAAAGCGAGGTGGATTGCAGTTTATAACCCAAATAGTTCGTCACACATAGGACATAATACTTCTGTCTGTCCTTTTGTCTTGTTTTTCTGCAAGAAGATTTGTATATATAGCCGGAAAACTCTAACTTTGTACACTGTCATTGGCGAACATAATGCGCCTCACTACCATAACATGTTGAACAAACAAGAACAAGACATATTTCTCGACATCCTCTCTTCCGCTCTTTGGGAGCGTGAACCGAATCCCTCATTGCTTTGCGGCACATGGTCGTGGCACAGCATCGTGTCTGCATTTGACGAACATGCTCTCCTTGGAGTGGTGACAAACACTATTCTGAGTTTGCCTGCCGACCATCTCCCAGATGTTCAGTTGCAGCAATACATGATGATGAAGGTGGCAAACATGATGCAGACGCATTTGCTGCACAACAGTGCCATAGCAACAGTCTTTGCTGAGTTCGAAGCTGCCGGTTGCAGTCCGGTATTGCTTAAAGGTCAAGGACTTGCCACACTCTATCCCAAGGGATGCGTGCGTTCCTGCGGTGATGTGGATGTGTATGTGGATCCTGCTCGCTACGATGTGGCTAAGCAAATCATCTACACTCATGCTGATGAGGAAGAGGTGAAGCATGCCATAGAGACTGAATATGTGCGTCATCTGAAGATTATTACAAAAGAAGGCGTAATCTTCGAGGTTCATCGTCATGCTGGCGAGGCTGCCAATATTTTTTATAATAATGTGTATCTGCGTCTTGGCGCAAAATGCCTCTTGCCAGAGAACACTGCCACAGTGTCGCTCCAGTTGCCAGAAGGGGAAACTGAAGTGCGCGTGCCTGACGTGAAATGCAATGTGTGGCACAACATGAATCACTTGGTTCTTCACTTTGCCGGTGATGGTATAGGTTTGCGTCAGTTCTGTGACTGGCTATTGGTTCTGCGCCAGTTCACACGGCAAGCCACAGAGGAGGACTACCAGCAGTTGCGCCAGACACTCAAACGGATAGGCATGTTCCATGCTTGGCAAGTATTAGGCGGCATCCTTGTTCATCAGTTGCAGTTTCCAGCCAAAGACTATCCTTTCTATTCGGAAGATATGGCACTCAAGTCTCAGGGCTTAGTGCTGCAGGAAGTATTGTCGGGGGGCAACTTCCATTTCCACTCTCACGACAATTCTCTCCAATCCCTCCCTCATGGCTTGCGCCGCATCATGCTCGTAGCCCTTCGCATGCATTCTTCTGCTAAGCCAATGGCTGTCATATCCAACTTCTATCCTTATGTTCATATTTGCCGATGCTGGATGACAGGCATCCGCTGTCTTTGGGAGCGATTGGTGGAGAAACTGCGACATAAACGAAAATAGGTTCTATTAATGCAATTTATGCAAACTCATTTGTACAGCCAGAGCTTCTGTTCATGAAATGATTATGTCTTCTAATATTTGTATAAGATAATGTAATATAAAGTGTCTTATATTACCACAAATGGGGGGGGTGAATATTAATTTCTCAATTTGTTTGTTTATTCAATTAAAAAAATTGTATTATTTTTGCATAGTAAAATTATATATTAGAGATAATTTAGTAAATAAATAACGTAAATAATATGAAATTAATGAAGAAAAAAATTGAGAAACCTGAAGTAAAAGTAATGAAGCTTCAGAAAATGAATGTAATCGCTACAAGTGGCGGAGGAAACCCAGAAGGACTGACTATTCAGGGATTAACTACTACGTATGATAATAATCCTATACTCTATAATAATTAAAATGAAGAGTAATATGAATAAATTTTTCACAATGCTTGCTTTTGTAGCAGGTTCTATGTTAATAGCTTCATGCTCTGGTAGTGATACTGACGATGTTATTGATAACGATTCAAAGGAAATGTCATTTATTGTTGGTGCACCATCGTCAAGTACTCGTGCAGTAGTTTCTGGTATTGGTACTCAAAATCCTTCGGTTAATTGGGAAACTACTGATAAAATATTAGTTTGGGGGCAAGGACAAACAAATTCTCACTCTTTTGCATTCCAAAAATTTGGTAATTACCAAAATTATGCAGCCTTTACAGGAACAGCCTTTACTGCTGATAAGTATTATATTATGTACCCAAAACAGGATGGTGCAACTTTTGACGGAAATGGTAATATAACTGCCACTATCCCATCAATCCAAAAGGCAACATTGAACAGTTTCGATCCTAATGCTGCAATCTGTGCGGGTGCTACAGAGGGTCAAAACGACAGATCCGTAAGTATTCTTCATGCTTGTGCTTTCTTGAAAATCACTACAGTTAAAGATTGTCGTTCAATAACTGTATCGGCATATGATAATACTGTTGATGGTGCAGAGTGGAAAGTTGCAGGTAAAGTTACAATCCAAGCCTCTTCTACAGGAGCAAAGATTACAGGTTATTCTGAAGCTGTTGAAACCGTTAAGCTAACTGCTGATGGAACAGCAAGCCCATCTACAACATTCCCTGCTGGAACTTATTTGATTGCCATTATTACAAGTACTAAGTTCCCTGGTATTGATGTTAAGGTTGATTATGCAGATGGTACAAATGCTGATAAATCAAGCTCTAACACTTTTCAGTTCAATGCGGCAAATATTTACAACTTAGGAGAAGCAGTCCCAAATTCATAATTTAGTTAAATTTATGTAATTCAGAACAAAGCGATTATTCATTGTTTGTGAATAATCGCTTTGTTGTTTCTTATATTGCAAGATGGTTCGTTTCTCTCTTGCTATAAATATGTTGTATTGGCAATATTCAGGTACTGTATTAAAAAATAAATAAAGGAGAATGAAACTGAAATATCAATTTGTATTCCAGCCAGTAGGCAAGACTTATATGGGTGTGGCTGTGGGCGAAAGTGCTAAACTGTTTAGTGGCATGCTCCAGCTTAATGAGGTGGGGTATGACATCGTTTCTCTGATGACCGAGGAGGTAAGCAGGGATGAGATAGTGGATAAGATGCTCGGCATTTATGAAGCCGACAGGGAGACTGTGGAAAAGTATGTGGATGAGGTGGTGGAGTATCTGACGGATAACGATGTACTTGGATAAGTAATGAAGTGTGCAAGAGGGTAAGTTTCCATCTTGTACACTTTTTTAGTAAGAGAGAAGCACTCCCTATTGCATTCCCTCGTATGCTACTCGCGCAGCATCAGGATTCATATTGCAATGCATGCGATACAATCCTACTTTTTGCGACAGCAGAGATAGTAGTTGCAATGCTTGAACTGTGAGCATGGGATTGTCTGGACGGAATGATTGTTGCAAAAGAGTGGGGAAGGCTTCCTCTGCAGAGATAGGGTGTATTTCATTGTCTATGCCACGTTCCAGCAGCACGATGGCACGCAGCGGTACTGCAATGTTGGTGCTGAGGTGATGCTTGCCGTCCCATGGTGTGCCATACACTAAAGGACGTGCATTTCCTGACACTCGCACCAGTGGCTTATCGTCATTCACCATCACTGCACGTTTGTCGAAGAGCTCTCGCCACAAACGCACATGAGTGCTTTTGCCTGTTCCGCTCAATGCTGTGAACATATATCCTTCGCCATCCACTGCAATCACCGATCCATGGATGAGCATCACGCCGCGACTCAACAGAGCCGTGGCAATCTGTCTATATACGGCTAATGTCTCCAGATAAGGATGGTCGAAATGGTGTTCTGGCAGTCTTTCCAGCTTCCGTTCCTGATCACTAAGCCGTCCTTCCTCTTCTATATCGGCATGGGTAGTGCTCACAGTCACTTCGGGTGCTGCATTTGTGCGGTAATCTGTACACATCAGTTGCACCTCGTCATAGATTGATTCGATACGGATTGCCACGCCACCTAATAGATATGTTCCACTTGCCATGCTATTTGCGAATACGCTTGAATTTGTATTGTATATAAAGAATCATTGCTCTTACTGGGAAAAACACGCACCAGAGAAAGACATACACATGGTATAGCAACGGTACACTGCCATATTCACCTCCATTGCGCAGGGGTATTACCTTACCGTCGCGGTTTACGGCTTCGAGCACACCCACTATGTGGCGGTCTGTGATGCCAGTCTCAGGCATCCACCGATTGTCTCCACATATAATGTAGTCATTCTTCCTCACCCATAGGACACGGTGCATGATATACTGACCGTTGTCGCGCTTGTACAGCGGCACATCCCACAGTCGCAACCTACCGGTAGGAGGCGGTGCGATAATCAGCAGATCGCGATGCTGGCGCAGCAGTGGCATCATGCTTGTGCCAGTGTTGGTATATACCAGCTTACCTTGCTTCTGGAGGATTTCCTCAAAACTTGTGTTGTTTTCCTTGTCAGTCATTCTGATGCCTTGTCGTCATTCTAACTTAATAATTTCCTAACTCAACTTCTAACTATTAACTTCTTCAATACAAATTTATGGAAAACTATGTGTTTGTACAAATTTTATGTAAGGAAAATCTCTCAAGACATTATTTATTGATTTAATTAGCTTAACTTTTACTCCCGTGATTGGCTCATCAAAAATTAAGCATTGTCAAGAATCTAACGATGATTCTCTTCGCCACAATCCCATGTTGAACCAGTCAATTCATCAGGAGGCACAACATCCACGATGTCAACAATGAAAAGAAATATAAATAAAAGCATCGGCATGCAACTTTTTTCTGCCGATGCCAATTTTGGGCTGGGTCAGATGTCTATTCCAGCTGGCTCAGGTCGCATTTTGAGCTGGCTCAACTCTCAACTTGAGCCAGCTCGTTTGGTCATCTGAGCTGGCTCAAATGGGGATGCGCCGGTAGGGGGGCATGACACAAAAAAAGGAGTTCATAACTGAACTCCTTCTTGTGCGGTGTGTACGGGACTCGAACCCGTGACCCCCAGCGTGACAGGCTGATATTCTAACCTACTGAACTAACACACCAGTCAGTTTTCTTATTGTTTATAGACCTTGGAAAACTTGTTCGGTCTTGCGGTGTGTACGGGACTCGAACCCGTGACCCCCAGCGTGACAGGCTGATATTCTAACCTACTGAACTAACACACCATTGTTTTATGTTCGCCTCGGGTGTTCCCCTTTAGCGAGTGCAAAGGTACGACATTTTATCTAATCTCCAAAACAATTTAGAGTTTTTTTTCGTGCAAAGATAAAAAAAGTGTGAACCCGTGAGGATTCACACCTTATAATTGATTAAATTTCCGTTTGGGTTCTTAGTAATGATTAGATACTAATTCCCGTTGGATTATTTAGCAATGGTTAAATGCTAATTCCCGTTTCATTTACTTGATGCCAAGTTTCTTTGCGATTTTAGCAGGGATGGCATTCTTGTTGATGACAATGTTCATGGTCTTGTATGCAGCGTATGGCTTGCTCACGTACCAGAATCCCTTGAATGGTCCGTATTCGCCCCATGAGTTCTTCATCATGAAATACTCTTTGCCGTTCTGGTCCTTTGCGATACCGTAAATCTGCATGCCGTGGTCGTCGGTAGTTGTCCAGTCGTCATAGCCTTGCTGACGAAGTTCCTGAGTGATTGTCTTCTCGCCTGCACCATCAGATGATGAGATGTTTGCACCAGCCTTTTCGCCTGTCCAACGGCTCTGGTCGCTACCTACGCCTGCTGTGCTCTTTGTGTCAGGAACAGTTGCCACACATCTGTTCTTGCCTGAACGACGTGAGAATCCGTCCTCGCTTACGTCTGCTCCCCAAGCGAATGTCCATCCGTTCTTTACGGAGTATTCCATAACCTCCATGAGCTCTTCGAGTGGAAGGTTGTATGAGCTTGCCCATCGCCAGTTGTCCTGAATCTCAAGGATGAATGACTCGTAGAAAGGGTGGTGTGTGTAGCTGGTGAGGCTCACGTAGTCGTCAGGGTTGAGACCGAGGTACTGCACGAATGATTGTGGTGTGTATTCCTTGCCTTTGTATGTGAACTTCTCTGGGCACTCGCCGAAGTAGTTGTCAACCATGCCCTGAACGTTCTTCTTCCAGTTAGGGTTGATCTTTTTTGCCTCGCTCTTTGAAATGGATGTAACGTATGCTTCCATTGGTGGGAAGAACGATGTGAAGTT
Source organism: Bacteroidaceae bacterium (assembly GCA_045616905.1). Taxonomy (GTDB): domain Bacteria; phylum Bacteroidota; class Bacteroidia; order Bacteroidales; family Bacteroidaceae; genus Minthosoma. The sequence goes on along the minus strand of JAZLHP010000017.1, from coordinate 27,109 downwards.
GAAGAGTGAGTCGCCGTATGCTGTTACAGGGTATGGCATGATGCCCTCAGGAATGAGTCCGTAGTGCTTCATGCAGTAGATGGCATCGTAGAAGCTGCCACCCTGTGAGAAGCTTGCGTCATTGTGTGTGCGTATGTTGCGGTCGGCACGGTCGATGTATGTCTTGCTTACGAGGAACGACTCGCAGAGGTCGATGTCCTTCATCTCTGGGTGCTTCTTGAGTACTTCGCTCTCAAGGAATGCGAGTGCAGAGTAGCTCCAGCATGTGCCTGAGTTGTTCTGGTTCTTGATGCTTGTTACTGGGTTCTCAATTACAGTAGTGAAGACGAGTGAGTCATCCTGCTGGGCAGACATTGTGAATGGCATGAGTGCCATTACGGATGCTGCAATAATCTTGTTTGTTTTCATTGTGTATATGGTTTAAGTCTTTTTTGTTTTTTTTCGAATAATCGAGTTCTCGTTATTGATTCGAGTTATCGATTTATCGAGTTGTCGAGTTGGTTATTGATTCGGGCTTTCGTTTTCGTTATCGTTTTAGTTTCCGTTCATCGTTTAATGAACTCTTCCACATCATCGATGTGCCAAGGTATTAGCTTGTCGCCTATGATTTCGCATCCGTCTTCTGTGATGATGATGTCGTCCTCGAGACGCACTCCGCCGAAATCCTTGAATGGTTCTACGGCATCGTAGTTGATGAAGTCTGTGTGCTTCTTCTCTGAACGCCAGAGGTCGATGAGGTGAGGGATGAAGTACACACCTGGTTCGTCTGTCATGACAAATCCAGGCTGTAGGCGTCGTCCGCAACGAAGGCAGTTGAGTCCGAACTGAGTGGATGGCTGCACTTCGTCATCGAATCCTACGTAGTTCTGTCCGAGACCTTCCATGTCGTGAACATCCATGCCCATCATGTGTCCGAGTCCGTGTGGGAAGAACATGGCATGTGCGCCTTCGCGTACGGCATCTTCGGTGTTTCCCTTCATGAGACCTATTGCTTTCAGATGCTCCGTGATGACGGTTGCTGCACCCAGGTGCATGTCGAGCCATTTCACTCCTGGTTTGGCATTCTCAATAACCCAGTCGTGGGCAGCTTCGACTGCTGCATAGATGTCGCGCTGGCGTGGAGTGAACTTGCCGCCGATAGGTGTGACTCGTGTGTTGTCGGAACAATAGTTTTCGTTGCTCTCGGCACCTGCGTCGCAGAGCATGAGTCTGCCTGCTTCCATTGGTGTGTGGTGTGGGAATCCGTGTTGTATCTCTCCATGCATGGAAAGGATGCTCTGGAATGAGTAGCGGTCGCCATGACTCATTGCAAGTCCCTCTATGACACCTGCCACATACTTTTCTGTGACGCCTGGAGCACATTCTCTCATGGCTGTGGTGTGCATGAGGTATCCTATGTCGGCAGCCTTTTTCAACTCGACTATTTCCTCAGGCTTCTTGATGGCGCGCATATCGACGATTGCCTTGATGAGCTTGACGGATGCCTTCTCTTTTGATTGCAACGGGTGAATGCCCACGAGGTCGGCAAGCTGAATCTGAAGGTCGCCACGATACTGAGGCAGGAAATGGATTGTCTGGTTCTTTGCCATTGCTTTGTCAACAATGCCCTTGAGCTGATTCATTGGTGCTGTGTTGCTGACTCCGACTTCGACAGCAAGTTCGCTGACGGATGGAACATATCCAAACCAGATTATGTCGTCGATGTCGATGTCGTCACCAAGCATGTATTCTTTGTCGTTGTCGATGTCAATCACTCCTACGAGTCCTTCACGTTTCTGACCGAAATAGTAAAGGAAACAGCTGTCCTGACGAAAACGGTATGTGTTCGCCGGATAGTTGTTAGGTGCATCATTATTGCCGAAAAGGATTATCATGCCTTCCCCAACGCGTCTTTTAAGCTCTGCACGACGCTGGATGTATATGTTTTTCTCGAACATGTTAGTAAGGTTTGTTTAGAATGTATTTTGAAATTCGGGCAAAGATACAAATTTTATTTGGATTATTTCAAGTCCTGTGTGAGTTTTCTTGCTTAATAGAAATTACTCTATCCCAAATTGTTGTTTCTTCTCGATATATTTCGCTTTTAGCGTTTGTGCCAATTGCTTTACCTCTGGAATGCGTCTGCTGGTACTGATTACGCACAGATGTATGTTGTCGAGATCCTCGAGCATGTAGGTGCGGCATTCGCGGAAACGGTCGAATTCCTGTCTCGTATGTGCTGCATCTATCTTCTTGATGCAGTTCTTCAGGTTGGCGATGACTCCATCTGCCGGAACTTCATATTCGCGGCATGCTTTTGTGTACTCTTCCTGAAGGTCTTGTTCTATTCCTGATACGATGCTTTGTTCTTCCTGTACCAGATTTCCCTTACCACTTTTTGCCTGTTTGAGGTCTTCTGCAAAGTTCTTCTTTAAACGAATAAGATTGGATGGCGACTTTACAAACTCCACCTCTTCCTCTACTACGTCAAGCTGCTTGCAGATGGCGGCACATTCTTTGCTGACTTTCAGCGTGTTTTCTGATTCGCCTACAATCTCGCCTATCGATGTCTGGTCGTTTTCGTCAATAGTGATTTCCACTAACTCGTCTTTCTTTGAATCGCACGAACTCATGACGGCTGCGAGTAGCATTGCGAATGATAACAGGTGTGATGCTTTCATGATGTGAAACGGTTTTGCCAAGTTTGTTGTAGGTGGGTTAATTAAATCAGGCAATTATATTGAACGTTGACCTACGTGCCTTCTGCACTTATGTTTTTTATGGACGGTCGTTCCTCCCTCAAATATTCTTCAATTTAACTTCAATATATCTTCAATAATTGTAGAAACATTGCAGAATAATTGCAGATGATTTGAGCGAAGCGCCCAAAACCACAAAAGACATAGTCTTAAATAACTATGGGTCAACCTTTAGTTCGTCGTAACCAATACTATATAGTTGCCTTGAATCATTACGGAAAATGAATGATGGGCACTTACTTATCAAAAAAAGACTTGCAAAGGGGGAATCCTTTGCAAGTCTTCATTATCTTGTTGTAGGATGAATTACTTCTCCATCTGAGCCTTGAGAGCTGCAAGAGCGTCGAGGTCACCAAGAGTAGTAGAAGCAGCAACATTCTTGATTGCTGGAGCCTGCTCCTTAGCTGGACGAGCTGCCTTCTTGGCTGCTGTCTCTGCCTTCTTAGCTGCGCGAGCCTCTGCACGTGCTACATCTTCGAAGATGCGTGAGTGAGAAAGGATGATGCGCTTAGCTTCCTTGTTGAACTCGATTACCTTGAACTCGAGAGTCTCGCCGAGCTGTGCCTGGCTGCCATCCTCCTTAACGAGGTGCTTAGGAGTAGCGAAGCCTTCTACACCACCTTCGAGAGCGATAACTGCACCTTTGTCGAGAACTTCTGCAACCTTACCTGAGTGGATAGAATCCTGAGTGTAGATTGTCTCGAAGTTATCCCATGGGTTGTCCTCAAGCTGCTTGTGACCGAGTGAGAGACGACGGTTCTCCTTGTCGATGTCGAGTACCTGAACCTCGATTGGAGCGCCAATCTGAGTGAACTCTGATGGGTGCTTAACCTTCTTAGTCCAAGAGAGGTCTGAGATGTGGATGAGTCCGTCAACACCTTCCTCAACTTCAACGAATACACCGAAGTTAGTGAAGTTGCGAACCTTAGCTGTGTGCTTGCTGCCAACAGGATACTTGTTCTCGATTGCCTCCCATGGGTCTTCCTTGAGCTGCTTAACACCGAGAGACATCTTGCGCTCTTCGCGGTCGAGAGTGAGGATAACTGCCTCTACCTCGTCGCCTACCTTCATGAACTCCTGTGCAGAGTGGAGGTGTGCGCTCCATGACATTTCTGAAACGTGGATGAGACCCTCAACGCCTGGTGCGATCTCAATGAATGCTCCGTAGTCAGCCATAACGACAACCTTACCGCTAACCTTGTCACCAACCTTGAGGTCTGCTGAAAGAGCATCCCATGGGTGTGGAGTGAGCTGCTTGAGACCAAGAGCGATGCGCTTCTTCTCGTCGTCGAAGTCGATGATAACGACGTTGAGCTTCTGGTCGAGTTCTACAACCTCCTTTGGATCGCTTACGCGGCCCCAAGAAAGGTCTGTGATGTGGATGAGACCGTCAACACCACCGAGGTCGATGAATACACCGTATGAAGTGATGTTCTTGACAGTACCTTCGAGAATCTGACCCTTCTCAAGCTTAGAGATGATTTCCTTCTTCTGAAGCTCGAGCTCAGCCTCGATGAGTGCTTTGTGGCTAACAACTACGTTGCGGAACTCCTGGTTAATCTTAACGATCTTGAATTCCATAGTCTTGCCAACAAATGTATCGTAGTCGCGAATTGGCTTAACGTCGATCTGGCTACCTGGGAGGAATGCCTCTGTGCCGAATACATCAACGATCATACCGCCCTTAGTGCGGCACTTAACAAAGCCCTTAACGATTTCGTCGTTCTCGAGTGCAGCGTTAACGCGGTCCCAGCTGCGGCTCTGGCGAGCCTTCTTGTGAGAAAGCACGAGCTGGCCCTTCTTGTCCTCCTGGTTCTCGATGTACACCTCAACAGTGTCACCAACCTTGAGTTCTGGTGCATAGCGGAACTCGCTCTTTGCAATGATACCGTCGCTCTTGTAGCCAATGTTTACTACAACTTCACGGTCGTTGATAGCTGTTACAGTACCGTCAACAACTTCATTGTCATTTACGTTGTTGAGAGTCTTCTCATAAGCTGCAGCCTGTGCAGCCTTGTCAGCAGCATTGCCATCGTTCTCGAATGCATCCCAATCGAAATCTGCAAGCGGTTGAATGTTTTTAGTTTCCATAATTAATAAAATTTGTTTTTAATTAATAAAGTTAGACATTATGTTGATAATAAATCTAATTCTTCATTTGCCCAATCATATCATCAATGTATAACCATAAATAACAGATGGAGTAGGGCACAATACACCCAAAACGGCTGCAAAGTTACGAACTTTATTTATATTGGCAAAACAAATAGCATGCTAAAGTTAATTTCTGCATAGAAAAAGTGGTTATAGTAATGGTAAAATTTAACGTAGGACGTTTCATTAATCCATTATTTGAACATTCTGTACTTCTGAAAGCAGTCATCCTCCACAACTGTGAAACCCGCGGAGGTGTCTCTCTCTCCTTCTCCTTCTATCTTATTCTCTTATTAATAGTCGCGTACGTGCGTAGAGGCACTTTGCTCGGAAATTTCTGACAGAGGAAGGTCAGAGCAAAGGACTTTGCAAGGCTCTTCTGTGGTAGTAGCAAAGCATACTTAATGAATAATTGAAACGTCGCGATGTAGCAATTGTTACGTCGCGACGTTTCAAACTTTTCATCGTGACATACGCATACACCAGCCCCTTCTCCCGCATAATATTTATAGCTCCATGGCAAAAGTAAAAAGAGCAAAAACATTCTCTCGGCGAGTACGACAGCGACAGCTTACAGGCAGCATGACTGGTATATAGCAGATTCAGAGGATGCTCTTCCGGACACTTCTTCGCCAGCGGACGATGTTGATATTGTTTATCTCCTCAGTAAGAGGCATGCGGTGCTCGTTGTCGGGCTGTCGGACAGAGCGAGACTTCATCGTCAGCGGTATATCTGAACTACTGAAGGGACCTTTTATCTCACGGCTATGAATGAAGGACGGAATAAACACTCTCAACTCTAACCTCTCAACTCTATCCTCTAATCTCCAATCCCTCATCCCCTCCGCAGGGTGGTCACTGATGGAACCCAGTTGCAAAGGTATCACATCAGAAAAATGCATTGTCAGAAATTGTCGGTTGTTGTCAGCTATTGTCGGTAATTATTATGGATTTATTACGAAAAATGGAAAAATCCATAAAGATATTATTTCTACATTACTAAGACTCATTTCTTAGTCTTAATAGGTGACCAACGTTCGTCTTAATAGATGGCATTGTGGCATTGATTATGAATCATGGTTGTTGAAACAAGGTGATTGCCATTCCCATTTCTCCGATTCCATAATAGATGAAAATTGCATAAATTGTTCATATTATTTGGTGTTTTCATAAAAATGGTGTTTATTTGCATCGTGAAACAAAAAGTAAATAATATGAAAAAAGTATTTGTTCTTTTAGTACTTTGTACAATGAGTTTTTGTACAATTAGTGCAAATGATTATGTAACAGAACCAAAGACCGTGCAGTCAAAGGCGTCAATTTTAGGTTCATGGGTAACAGATGGACTTAAGTATATCACCGATGGTTCTGAAGATGAAAAGGTGTTCGAGAAAGCTGAATTGATATTTAGATTTACTCCTTCTTCTATTATCGTCACGTTCGATATACAGGCATCTTTCGCAGAAGACGACATTAAAATGCAATGCGGTATTAGTATTGAAGGTGAAGGCACTTATTCGAAGAAAAAGAATGATCTGAGCATTGATTGTACAGGAGCAAAACCTAAAATTGATCTGTACAAATTCAAATTAGACGTAGATGAAGAAACCAGAGCCGCATTGGCAGTGATGGGTGCGAATGAAGACTTTTTCAAGAATATGTTAAAAGAGCAAATGAATCAGTCAGGTGCAAGTGAAATGTATAAAGCAATTGAAGGTAAGTTAAAGATAACGGAACTTACATCTGATACAATGGTGGTTGTTGACGAAAAAGGCAAAGCATTATCATTCACTCGTAGGAAGTAATAAGTAGTCAACAGACTTTACAGATAAGACATATGAGAATGAGATTTTGTGCGTTGACTTTGGCAATCATGTCTGCATGTTCGATGTTTGTTTCGTGTCATGAGGATGTGGTGAAAATGCCTGAGATGCAGCATGGTGACTTGTTGTTTAATGTGGTGCCACCACGAGGTACTGAAATGGCAAGTGCCATTGCTGATGTGACATGTGATAGTGATGAGATGCAGATTTCGCATGTGGCAATTGTTTGCCGCAAGGGTGGTGATGTGTATGCGTTGGAGGCAACGATGAAGAATGGGGTGGTGATGACTCCTATTGATTCGTTCATAGAGCATGCTGATTGTACTGCTGATGGGAATCCATACATCATTTTGGCAAGACTGAATGATACAATAGGGGTGGCAAAGTCGGTGAGTAGGGCAGAGGAGTATATAGGAAAACCTTATGATTTCCTGTATATGCCTGATGAAGAAGAAATATATTGTAGCGAATTGGTGCAGTTGTCTTACATGGATAATAATGGTAAGCCTGTGTTTGAACAGATTCCAATGTCTTTCCATGATGCGAGTGGTTGCATAACTGACTTCTGGAAGGAGCATTATGCGAGTCGCAACATGAATGTGCCTGAGGGTGAACCTGGCACTAATCCGGGAGGCATATTACGTTCACCTAAGGTTAAGATAATCCGTAAATATTATTGACAAAAGCACCTCTGCCTTTACGGTTGAGGTGCTTTTGTCAATAATATCTATGAGTCAATTCTCATAGCGTCTTTTTTTGCCAAATTATAAATTCCCTACTTTTGGAGTTCTGGCCATCCTTCTTTGTTGAAATTCATCTTACGTAAAAACAGCTTTGCTCTGCCGTCTTCTGCTTTTACATACGCATGGCACACGAAATACCATTGACCGTTGAATTTGTATGCTGAGTTGTGTCCGGCTCCAAAGTAAATGTCGTTAGGACCTATAACGGTGTCGCCTCCACCTTTCTGCATAGGCACTCCTTTGCTGTCAACGTATGGTCCTTCTACTTTCTTGCTTCTGCCAACAACTGTGCGGTATGTGCTTCGCTCTCCACGGCAGCAGTAGTCGAAGCTGACAAACAGATAGTAATATTTACCGTTTTTGATGATGAATGGTGCTTCTACTGCATTCTCGCCAGCTTCAATCGTGTCGTTGCCTTCGATGGTGTAATGCTCAATATTGTCGATTTCTGCAAGAGTTATCTTTCTGCCTATTCGGCGAGAGATGGTCTTTGGCTTGCCATCAAGCGTCTTGAAGTCTTTCTTCAGTTTGACAATCTGTATTCCATCCCAGAAAGAACCGAAAGTCAGCCATGGGGTGCCTTTGTCGTCCATTATGAGGTTTGGGTCGATGCAGTTGTAGTTGTCGCGATGCTGATGTGATATGATGACAGGTCCTTGGTCTTCCCATTTGAAGTCTGGTGAGGATGGGTTGAGTGTCTTGTTGAATGCAACTCCGATACCTGAACCGTTTTTGCCGAATGATGAGCATGAGTAATATAATCGCCAGAGTCCGCCTTGATAGCTGATGTCTGGTGCCCAGGTGTGGCCTGTGTAATTGCGTATAGAGTCAACTGCCCATAGAGGAATGGTGGATTTCTCCCTGTCCATCTCCATCCTGCGTCTGCGCTGGCCGTCAGCAGGTTGGCTGTCGTCTTGTTTTGGTACAAACTTGAACACTCCTGGTTCATGTTTCCACATCTTCATGTCTGTGGATGACTGTACTCCAATGCCCATTCCTGTCGAGAAGATGTAGTATGTGCCATTCTCGTATGCCATTACGGGGTCGTGTACGTCTGGGTTGTCTGTTGGTTTTGGTTCCTGCCATTGTCTTTGTGCGCTGGCAGCAATGCTAATAGATAGCAGAGATAGTGTTAAAATCTTTTTCATTGTTTTTTGAATGTTAGAACCGTCCACGAGTTCTCTTCTTTTAAGTTAGTTAGTTTGAGTGAATAATGATTGGCTGCTTCTATCATCTCTTGTGCATCTTCTGAGAAGAATCCTGAGATGATGAGTGTACCGTTGGCAGATAAGTGTTTTACGTATGTTTCCATGTCTGCCTTGAGTATGTTTTTATGTATGTTAGCTACGATGGTGTCAAAATCTCCACTAATAGCAGATGCGTCACCATGTATGACTTCCACATTATTTATATTATGTGGAGTGCTCGCGTTATTACTGCATAAGGTGTTGTATGGTGAATCCTTAACCATTATGTTGTTAAGGGCAAAGTTTTCTTTTGCATTCTCCACACTGAATTCATCTATGTCAATGGCAACAACATCTGATGCTCCGTGCATTGCCATCGCAATGGCAAGGACTCCTGTACCTGTTCCCATGTCAAGCACTCGTTGTGATGTGAAGTCGCTGTGGCATAGGATGGATGTTATCTGATGTGTGGTTTCGTGTGAACCACTTCCGAATGCCATGCGTGGGTTCAAGCGTATCCCAAATTCACGTTCTAAAACAGGATCGAACGATGTCTGTTCCCATTGCTGGTTCCAGTCTTTATTCTCAAGCTCATTGATGGTGTATGAGAATTTGACATCTGGAATGAATATGTTGTCAAGAGTTCCTCGCAGGTCCTCTTCTGAAAAGTCGTCTTTGTTGATGTATGCCTTCAATCCATAATCGGTTTGCTCAAAGGCATCATAACCGACCTCGCCTAACATTGCGGTCAGCACATCTGCTGTTGTTTCGCAGAATGGTGTTATGGTTATATCGGCATAAATGTAAAGCATCTTTATTCTGCTGCTTTTATGGTTAAGTTCATCAGGTCTTGGTAGTCTCCGTTAAACAGGTCAATGTCAACGTCACCTTTTATTCCGTCAACTTTGCCGGCATCGGTGTGTTGCCAGAATTTCCACTCTCCTTTGTATTCAAGTTTAGATACGTAATAATGGGCAATCCAATATGGATAGTGGTCAAATTCGTTTATGTTGAGATTGTCGGTACGGAATTTGTATGATGTATATAATATTGGTGGCACTCCGTAATGTTTTTCGACAACCCTCAGCCATGTCAGCACTTCGCGCTGTAATTCTTTTTTAGTGTAATTGCCGGTTTCTTCAACATCAAGCACTGGTGGCAGATCATTCTCTTCCAGTTGTACAATCTTACAGAAGAACTCTGCCTGTGATTTTGCTGATGAATAAGGACTGAAATAGTGGTATGCTCCTCTTATTATGTCATTCTTCTTTGCGTTGTAGAAATTCTGATTGAAATTCTCATCCCATATATTGTTTCCTTGTGTTGCCTTTATGAACACAAACGATACAGGAGCGTCTTGCAAAGAAGCATTTCGTAACTTGTTCCAGTTAATTTCACCTTGATAATGAGAAATGTCTATGCCTCGTACATCTCCTGCTGGATAAGTGACATTGCCGAACAATGCTTTCCAACGGAAAGAATAGGGACCTACAAAAGTGGTATAAAAGAAATATATGTAGCTGATTGCAACAATGGCTAATGAAATCCACAAGAGACGTGTTGGTATGTGTCTCCAGAAGCTTTTCTTCTGTTTCCTTCGCCGTGTTGTCTTGCGTACCGTTTTCTTTTTGGCTGTAGGCTTCCTTGCCGTCATGGTGATGGGATGGATTATTAAAAATACCATGTACGTGTAATATCTTGTCGCATGATAAGTTTACATCGTACATGGTAGTCTTTTATGAATATGGATTATTTAGCCTGCTCGAGTGCAAGAGTCTTAGTGCACTGGTCGCAAACCTCAGATGGTCCCCAGTACTGGATAGGTCCAGGGTAAACGTATGCTGTCTGCTTAGCCCATTCTGCACGCTTGCTTGCGAAGAACTTGAATGGAGCTCCATCGAGTTCAACGAGTGCTTTGCGGATAACTGGCTTGTTCTGACCGTTACGACGCTCGATGTTCATCATCATTGTGATTGGCACACCACCTGCAATCCATTCAGCAGCAGGAGCTGTAGTGTTCTTGATGATTGACATGTAGCCAGTCTTGCCGTTTGCGATAAGACGTGAAGCATTGTAACCGAGTGAGTAGCAGTAGTCTGCATCATAGTTAGATGGGGCAGCGCAACGTCCCTCATAACCGAAGAAGTGGTGCTGTGTACCGAACTTGCCAACATACTTGCCCTCTGCCTTCCATGCCTCAAGCTTAGTTGCTACCATTGCAGAGAGGAGCTTTTCTGTCTCGATGAGTGATACCTGTACGTTACCATGTGGGTCGCGGTCGAGGCAGAGCTGACGCAACATCCTTTGGAAGTGATTCGAGAACAGCGAGGTTCTCAGCAGCGATGTGGCTCTTAACGAATGCAACCTGCTCATCCTTTGATGGGAACTCACGCATCTCGCCTGTAGCTGGGTCAACGAGAACCTCATTGAGTTCTGCGATGAGCTTCTTGATAGCAGGGATGAACTCGATGATACCCTCTGGGATGAGGACTGTACCGAAGTTGTTGCCTTCTGCTGCACGAGCAGCTACTGCCTCTGCGATGTAAGTTACAACATCGTCAAGCGACATAGCTTTAGCCTCAACCTCTTCAGATACGAGACAGATGTTTGGCTGGCACTGGAGAGCGCACTCAAGTGCGATGTGTGATGCAGAACGCCCCATGAGCTTGATGAAGTGCCAGTACTTGCGAGCTGAATTGCAGTCGCGCTGGATGTTACCGATAAGCTCAGAGTATGTCTTACAAGCTGTGTCGAAACCGAATGAAGTCTCGATCTGCTCGTTCTTGAGGTCGCCGTCGATAGTCTTAGGACAGCCGATAACCTGAACGCCGTACTTCTTTGCTGCATAGTACTCAGCAAGTACGCAAGCGTTAGTGTTAGAGTCGTCACCACCGATGATTACGAGAGCCTTGATGCCGAGCTCGCGAAGAATCTCGATGCCCTTCTCAAACTGCTCTTCCTTCTCAAGCTTTGTACGGCCAGAACCGATGATGTCGAAACCACCAGTGTTGCGGTACTGATCCATGAGCTCAGGAGTGATTTCCATGTACTTGTGGTCAACGAGACCGCCAGGACCGAGGATGAAGCCATAGAGCTTGTTGTCTGGGTTGAGAGACTTAACACCATCGAAAAGACCAGAGATAACGTTGTGGCCACCAGGAGCCTGACCGCCTGAAAGGATGATACCTACGTTGAATGCAGGGAGTTCAACCTTCTCGCCAGCTTCGAATGTGATGACTCGCATTCCGTAAGTGTTAGGGAAGAGAGCCTTGATCTCCTCCTGATTACCTACTGACTGAGTAGCGGCACCCTCAACGGCCTTAACAGGACCCTGGAGAGCCTTAGGAAGCTTTGGCTGGTATGCAGCACGAGCAACCTGAAGATTTGAAATTGCCATTGGCTTGTGATTTTATTATAAGTTAAAGTTAATAGTTATATATTATAGGTAATTAATCTCCCCTGACATGATGCCAGAGGAGATAGTGCCTAAAAACAATTATCCTTTGATTTCCTTGATAACGTCAAAACATTCTTTGCACTTGTCTGTCACATATTGCCAGTCTGCAGCCTTGACTTTGTCACCAGGGAACAGCTTGCTGCCCATTCCGACACAGAATACTCCTGCCTTGAACCAAGACTTTAAGTTTTCTGCCTCTGGAGCAACTCCGCCAGTAACCATAATCTTAGACCAAGGCATTGGTGCCATGAGTCCCTTGACAAGGTTAGGACCAACAACATCTCCAGGGAACACCTTTGTGAAGTCGCAACCAACCTCTTGTGCCTTTCCAATTTCTGATGGAGTAAGACATCCTGGACAGTATGTCACGCAGCGGCGGTTACATACGATTGCAACGTCTGGGTTGAAGAGAGGACCAACTACGAAGTTCGCTCCCAACTGGATGTAGAGTGATGCTGTAGGCGCATCAACAACAGAACCTATGCCAAGAGCGAGTTCTGGGCATTCTGTTGCAGCCCACTTTGAGAGTTCGCCGAATACTTCATGAGCGAAGTCTCCACGGTTTGTGAACTCGAATGCACGAACACCACCTGCATAGCATGCTTTGATGACATTCTTACAGGTTTCTACGTCTTTGTTGTAGAATACAGGAACCATTGGTGCGGCTGCAATCTTTGCCATCACCTGAAATTTATCAAACTTTGCCATATAAGTAAGTAATCAAAATTAATTTAATAATGTTAAGCAAGTGTCCTGAGATAATTTGTATATCATCTTGCACTATCTTTGGCACATTTTTGTCTTTCATTCTCAGTCACGTAGCACGCTACGCTCCTTCTAATGAAAACCAAAACTACATCCAAATATAGTACAATCTAATATAAAATTAATTCTAATCACTTACTTATTATCTTTGTACTCGTCCGTTAGCAGCGCCTCCGGCAAGTGCTTCTACTTCTTCTACTGATACTAAATTGAAATCTCCGTTGATTGTGTGCTTGAGTGCAGATGCTGCAACGGCAAACTCAAGAGCCTCGCCCTGATTTGGCTTTGTGAGGAGACCGTGGATGAGACCGCCTGAGAAAGAGTCACCACCACCGATACGGTCGATGATAGGGTTGATGTCGTATCTCTTTGACTGGTAGAACTCCTTGCCATCGTAGATAAGAGCCTTCCATCCATTGTGAGTGGCAGAGAATGATTCGCGGAGAGTTGAAACAACATACTTGAATCCGAACTCTTCCTTCATCTGCTTGAAGATGCCTACATATCCTGTAGCATCAGTTTCACCACCTTCTACGTCAGCATCAGGTTTGAATCCGAGACAAAGTTCAGCGTCTTCTTCGTTACCGATGCATACGTCAACGTATTGCATGAGTGGGCGCATGATAGAAATAGCCTTTTCAGAAGTCCAAAGTTTTTTGCGGAAGTTGAGGTCAACAGACACTGTCACCCCGTGCTTCTTAGCTGCGATACAAGCCTGACGAAGACATTCTGCTGATGCATCGCTGATAGCAGGGGTGATTCCAGACCAGTGGAACCAGTCAGCTCCCTTGAAAATAGCGTCGAAATCAAAGTCCTCTGGCTTAGCCTCTGCAATAGAAGAGTGGGCGCGGTCGTAAATTACTTTTGATGGACGCATGCTTGCTCCTGTCTCTGCATAATACAAACCTACGCGTTCTCCACCACGTGCTACGAATTTTGTGTCAACACCATAACGACGGAGTGCATTTATTGCAATCTGACCAATTTCGTGCTTAGGAAGTTTTGAAACGAAATAACAATCGTGTCCATAATTTGCACAACTGATTGCCACATTTGCCTCACCACCACCAGGGATGATGCGGAAACTTTCAGACTGAATGAAACGGTCGTTTCCTTCAGGAGAGAGGCGAAGCATGATTTCGCCCATTGTCACGATTTTTGCCATATTAAAAATAAATTTATTTCATAATGCATGCAAATATACATTATTTTTACGACACATGCTTTAGTTTTTCTCAAAAATCGTTTCAAAAGTTAATTTTTATGCTTTTTGTATTTTTATTCATTGAAAAATCGCTAACTTTGTCACGTTTTTCAAAAGTATTGATATGTAGGTCTGTATAAACGAAACGACTTTGTTTATTGTGAGGACCTGATTGTTTATAAGGTAATTTTCATGGAAATTCAATCCAAAATCCGAATTAAGGATATTGCGGAACGTGCGGGAGTGTCTGTCGGTACTGTGGACAGAGTGATTCATGGCCGTATGAACGTTTCGCGTCTGAGTCTTGAAAAGGTTCAGAAAGTTCTTGATGAGATTAACTTCACTCCAAATCATTATGCAAGTGCCCTTGCAAATAAGAAAGTGTATCAGTTTGCCGCTATCTTGCCTATGCATGAGGAAGATAGTTACTGGGCACGTGTAGAACGTGGACTTGGTGATGGCGTGCGTCGTTTCAACGATTTTAAGATATCATTCAAAGTGTTCAGATATGATCCGTTCAATGACGAATCATTCAAGTTAGAATGTGCAAATCTCATTGCTTCTGAACCTGACTCTGTAATCATTGGTCCTATCTTCAACCAAAGGATTATGGCGAACTTTGTAAATCAGTTGGGTATCAAGGAGATACCATACGCACTTCTCGACTCTAATTTCCCCGAATTTGACCATCTTGTTTTCTACGGACAGGACTCTAAGAGAAGTGGTGCTTTTTCGGGTAGAATCATGTCAATGGCGGCTGGCGGAAATCCTGATAAAATTGCCATATTCAAGGTGATGGGTGAGGGTAGAGTAGCGAGCCGTCAGCAGATGAACCGAGAGGTGGGATTCCGTCAGTATATGGAGGAGCATTGCCCGGATTGTAAGATTGTTGATGTCATACTATACGCGTATGACAAGCAAGGAATGCATGATATAATGAAAGAGTTCTTCACAAAGAATCCTGATATACGTTTTGCCTTGTCATTTAACTCTTCAATACACATAATTGCAAACTTCTTGAAGAACGAGATGCCAGAATATCCACATGTGACATTACTTGGCTATGATGCGGTTGATGCAAATGTGGAATGTATTAAAGACGGTTCTGCAGACTTCCTGATAGCTCAGCATCCGCAGGATCAAGGACTTAATTGCTTCCGTAGCATGTTCAACGCTTGTGTTCTTCATATAAAGCAAGAGCGTGACCATTATATGGCAATTGAGTTGCTTACGAAAGAGAATATTGACTTTTACAAGGATTGATGGGCCAAGTGGCTATCGCCATGAGTAGGTAGATGCTCAATATTAATTGTGTACATCTATTCAGATTGTTTTTCAAGTGTTTAGTTTATAAAATAAGAAAAGGATGCATTCCAATGGATGCATCCTTATTCTTTGCTATTTGCAATGCTTGATTAAGCTTCTGCAGGTGCTTCTTCAGCTGGTGCCTCAGCAGCTTCTGCTTCTGCCTTTGCAGCAGCTGCAGCAGCCTTCTTCTCTGCAATCTTAGCAGCGATAGACTCGTTAACCTTCTTCTCAGCAGCGAGACGTGCAGCAGCGTCAGCTTTCTTGTCTGCAGCTTTCTTGTCTGCAAACTTAGCAGCCTTAGCAGCTTTCTCTGCCTTCCAAGCATCAAACTTAGCGTCAGCAGCAGCCTCGTCAAAAGCGCCCTTCTTCACACCGCCAAGGAGGTGCTTCTTAAGGTAAACGCCCTCTTCAGAGAGGATGTTGCGAACTGTGTCAGTTGGTTGTGCGCCTACGAGTACCCAATAGAGAGCGCGCTCAAAGTTCAAATCAATTGTTGCAGGATTGGTGTTTGGGTTGTAAGTACCAATCTTTTCGATGAAGCGACCATCACGTGGTGCCTCTGGTGTAGCGATAACGATGCTGTAGAAAGCGTAGTTCTTACGGCCGTGACGCTGCAGACGGATTCTTGTTGCCATCTTGTAAATAGTTTTTATGACGGATGGGCATCTCGTGCCTTTCCGTCGGGGTTAATAATTGATGTGCCATCAACTCGTAATGGCGAATTGAACAGTCATTATCTCGTAATGACGATGCAAAGTTACGCTTTTTTATTTCATTTCTAATAAAAAAAGAAAAAGTTTTGTATGAAAATGCATTTTTTTCTTCTCTCACATAATAAATATTATTTATTTATGCTAAATTTGCATAATTAATGTAAACTTCACTTAGCATATAAAAGTGTAGTGTTCATTATAACCCAAACCAGTAATACGAAGTACAATGAAAGACAAAATCGAGCATCGGGGCGTGATTGACAATGTTGATGGTAGTCACATCTCTGTGAAGATTGTTCAGCAGACAGCGTGCAGTGGATGCAAGATGAAGTCTATGTGCACCTCCAGCGAGAGCAAAGAAAAAATCATAGACGTGTATGAGTTAGGTGCTGAGTCGCGACGTAAAATTGGTGACGTGGTGACAGTGTGTGGTACACTAAGTATGGGCAAGCAAGCTGTGGTGCTGGCATTCGGAATCCCAACTGTCATCTGTGTGGTATGGATGTTTTGTGCTATGCTGCTGTTTTGCATGAATGAGCTTGTTGCTGTAGGAGTGCTGATGGCTTTGCTATGTGTATATTTTTTGATTCTTTATTCAAAAAGAGACCGTATGTCACGGAAATTCGCATTTTGGATAGAGTGACAGAGTGTTTAGTCGGATTATATCTTTTCAAGCTAACTAACAATTAATTAAATAACATTTTTTATGGATTTAAAAGTAATTCTGATTGCTGTAGTTGCTTTGGCAGTATTGGGCTTCCTTTTGGCTATGCTCCTTTACATTGTGTCAAAGAAATTTGCAGTTAAGGAAGATCCGCGTATCGGACAGGTTGCAGAGGTATTACCTGGTGCAAACTGTGGTGGATGTGGTTTCCCTGGTTGTGGCGGAATGGCTGCTGCTTGTGTGAAAGCTGCTGACACTGGTTCTCTTGAAGGACTCAACTGCCCTGTTGGTGGTGCGTCTTGTATGGAGAAGATCGCGGCAATCCTTGGCATGGAAGTTGCCGCATCTGCTCCAAAACTGGCAGTTGTGCGTTGTAATGGAACATGCACAAACCGTCCTAAACTGATTACTTACGACGGAGTGAAAAGTTGTAAGGTGGCAAATACCACCTGCATGGGTGAAACTCAGTGTGCTTATGGCTGTCTTGGTTGTGGCGACTGTGTTGAAGCATGTCAGTTTGGTGCTATCAAGATGAATCCTGCGACAGGACTTCCTGAGGTGGATGCAAACAAGTGTACTGCTTGTGGAGCATGTTCAAAGGCTTGTCCTCGTAACATTATTGAGATTCGTGTTGTCAATGGCGATAACAAAGATGCTTACTTGGTAGAGTGTGTAAACAAGGACAAAGGAGCTGCCGCAATGAAGGCATGTGCTGTTTCTTGTATTGCCTGCAAGAAGTGTGAGAATGTTTGTGGAAGTGATGCCGTACATATTACTAATAATGTGGCATACATAAATCCAGAAGCTTGTACTCTCTGTGGACAGTGCTTTGAGGCTTGTCCACGTGGTACTATTGTTTCTTTAAGTGTCAAAGGCATTGAAAGAAAGAAAATAGAGAAAGCTGCACCAAAGCCTGCAAGTGCAAAGGCTGCAGAAGCAACTGTTGTAACAAAGCCTGCGAAAGAGTGGAAACCAATTGAAATCGTGTATGATGCGCCACTTGCTCCTTCTCAGCAGATTCTTCTTGCTGGTCCTAAGGATATAAGCAATCCTGTACCAGCATCTAAAGAGTGTACTTTTGAAGACAAGCGTACGGACGCACCACTTCCGCCAAGTCAGATGATTCTCCTTGGTCTTAAATAAAATATGAACGCGCATGAAAACATTTAGAATAGGAGGTGTTCATCCTGCAGAAAACAAGTTGTCTGCTGATGAACCAATCAAGATTGCTGAACTTCCAAAGGTTGCCGTTTTCCCAATGGGGCAACATATCGGAGCGCCTGCTGTACCATGTGTGCAGAAAGGCGATAAGGTGAAGGTCGGAACGCGCATTGCCAATCCAATGGAGAAGGCTCTTTCAACTTGTATCTACTCATCAGTGAGTGGTACTGTTCAGAAAGTTGATACCGTAATAGATGCAAGTGGTTACCAGAAGCCTGCTATATATATTAATGTAGAGGGTGATGAATGGGAAGAGAGCATCGACCGTAGTGAAACTCTGGTTACTCTCAATGACCGTCCGGAACTGACACCTGAGGATATCATTAATAAAGTGAAGGAAGCTGGCATCGTCGGCATGGGTGGTGCATGTTTCCCAACACATGTTAAATTGATGCCTCCTCCTCAGTTTAAGCCAGAATGGGTTATTATCAATGCTGTGGAGTGTGAGCCTTACCTGACTGCTGACCACAGACTTATGCTAGAAAAGGCAGATCAGGTTCTCGTGGGTGTCGCTCTTCTCATGAAAGCAGCGAAAGTGAATAAAGGTTTTATTGGAATAGAGGAGAATAAGCCTGATGCAATAAAACTCTTGTCAGAAAAGTGCAAGGTTCAGTATCCAAATATTGAGGTGGTGCCTTTGAAGACAAAGTACCCTCAAGGTGGAGAAAAGCAGCTCATCGATGCTGTAGTCCGCCGACAGGTTCCTGCACCACCAGCACTCCCTGTTTCAGTTGGAGCAATTATTCAGAATGTAGGTACTGCATACGCTGTCTATGAGGCAGTTATGAAGAATAAGCCACTGTTTGAGCGTATCGTTACAGTAACAGGAAAGAAGTTGGCACATCCAAGTAATTTCCTTACTCGTATGGGTACTCCAATGAGTCAGCTTATTGAGGCTTGTGGCGGTCTTCCTGACGGAGAATCAAAAGTCATTGGCGGTGGACCTATGATGGGTAAGGCGCTTGTTAACATTGAAGTGCCAATTTGCAAGGGCTCTTCTGGTGTGCTCATCATGAGTGGCAAGGAAGCACGCAGAGGTGAAGCTCAACCATGTATCCGTTGTGCTAAGTGCGTAAGCGCTTGTCCTATGGGATTGGAGCCATATCTCCTTGCAACATGCTCAAACAAGCAGATGTGGGATAAGGTTGAGGCAGAAGACATAACAAGCTGCATCGAATGCGGTTCGTGTCAATTCACATGTCCTTCAAACCGTCCTTTGCTTGACAATGTGCGCATGGGAAAGCAGACAGTCATGGGTATTATACGTGCTCGTCAGATGGCTGGAAAGAAATAATATAAATAAACGAAAAAGAAAATGGCAAATAAATTAATAGTTTCACTTTCACCACACGTGCATAGCGGTGATTCTGTACAGAAGAACATGTACTGGGTACTTATTGCTCTTGTGCCTGCTCTTATCTGTTCGTTTGTCAGCTTTGGCATAGGTGCACTCATTACCACTGCTATTGCTGTGGCGTCGTGTGTGTTCTTTGAATGGACAATCAACAAGTTCATGCTCAAGAATCCAAAGTGCACAGTGTGCGATGGTTCTGCCATCCTGACTGGTGTACTTCTTGCGTTCAACGTTCCAAGTAATATCAATCCAATTATTTTAATCCTTGGCTCATTGTTTGCTATCGGAGTAGTGAAGATGACGTTCGGAGGACTTGGATGCAACCTTTTCAACCCTGCACTTGCAGGACGAGCATTCTTGCTTATCTCGTTCCCTGTTGATATGACCACATGGCCAAATCCAGGACAAGGTATGTTTGCAATGGTTGACAATGCCGTAGATGGTGCAACTGGTGCAACTCCTTTAGCACAGATTGCATCTGGTGACCTCAGTAATCTCCCAACCGTAAAAGACATGCTTTTCGGTAACATCGGTGGATGTCTTGGTGAGGTTTGTGCTGCAGCCCTTATTTTAGGTTTTGTCATACTCCTTTGGAAGAAAGTCATCACATGGCACATTCCTGTGAGCATCATAGCAACCGTAGTAGTAATCTCTGGAGCTCTCTGGCTTGCAAATCCTGATAAATATGCAAATCCACTTGTAGAAGTTCTTACTGGTGGCTTGCTTCTCGGAGCAATCTTCATGGCTACAGATTATGTAACATCGCCAATGTCTAAAAAAGGTCAGTTGGTTTATGGTATTGCAATAGGTGCCTTGACAATCATTATCCGTACATGGGGAGCATATCCTGAGGGTATGTCATTTGCTATACTTATCATGAATGCATTCACTCCTCTTATCAATAATAAGTTTAAACCTAAGCGCTTCGGTGAAGTGCCAGCAAAAAAGTAATGTATGAAAAAGCTTAAATCATCATTGACAAATATGTTGGCGGTACTTACCGTCATCGCTATCGTTGCTGCTGGTGCATTGGCATTCGTCAACGCAAAGACAGCTCCGGTTATTGAGAACATCAAGGCTGAACAGCTTAAAGAGGGTATTGTTGCAGTCATGGGAAGTGCAGACATTCAAGTGTCAGATCCTGTAGAGGAAGGCAATTTTGTTGCATATACAATCTGCAATTCACAGAATGAAGAAATAGGAAAAGCCGTATCTTCTGTGGAAAACGGATTTGGCGGATCTCTGAAAGTGCTTGTTGGTTTTGACAATGAAGGAACAATTCTTGGATATACAATCCTTGAAACAGCAGAGACACCAGGTCTTGGTGCGAAGGCTGGCTCATGGTTCCAGAAAGAGGGTGAGGGTGCAAAAGGTGGAAAAGCATGTGTTGTTGGCTTGAACCCAGGAACATGCAATTTCACAGTAAGCAAGGATGGTGGTGATGTTGATGCCATCACAGCGTCAACCATCACAAGCCGTGCATTCCTCAAAGCTATCAAGAATGCTTATGACAAGTATTTTTCTAACGATGCCCAGAGTGGAGCAACAAAGCAGTCAAAAGAATGTTAATCTAAAAGAAAGGAAAAAGAATTATGAATAACTTCAAAGTTTTGGTGAATGGTATCATCAAGGAGAATCCTACGTTCGTCCTTCTTTTGGGTATGTGTCCAACTCTTGGTACCACTTCTTCAGCTATGAATGGTATGCAGATGGGCTTGGCAACAATGTGTGTGCTCATCGTCAGCAACCTTATCATCTCTTGTATCAAGAACCTTATCCCTGATATGGTGCGTATCCCTTCATACATCGTCGTTATCGCAAGTCTGGTGACAGTTCTGCAAATGTGTATCAAGGCTTATGCTCCTGATATTGACAAGAGTCTCGGACTCTTTATCCCACTTATTGTAGTAAACTGCGTTATCCTTGGTCGTGCAGAGGCATTTGCGGCGAAGAATGGTCCTGTAGCTTCTGTATTCGACGGTATAGGCATTGGACTTGGATTCACCCTCGGTCTCACTGCTCTTGGTGCTGTGAGAGAACTTCTTGGCTCATGTTCTATATTTGGTGTCAATGTAATGGGAGAACCAAAAGACGGTATGCTTATGTTCGTGCTTGCACCAGGTGCATTCCTCGTACTCGGATACCTTATCGTAATCTTTAACAAAATATTCAAGAAAGCATAATAACTATGGACTACGTATTAAGTTTGATTCTTATCATTATCACAGCGATATTCGTAAATAACGTTGTGTTGGCACAGTTCCTTGGTATTTGTCCATTCCTTGGTGTGTCAAAGAAGGTTGACACTGCAAGTGGTATGGGTATGGCTGTGTCTGCTGTGCTTGTTGTTGCTACAATTGTGACATATATAATCCAGAAGTATGTGCTCGATGAATTTGAACTTGAATATCTTCAGACAATCGCGTTCATTCTGGTCATCGCGGCATTGGTGCAGATGATTGAGATTATTCTCAAGAAGACTATGCCAGCACTTTATCAGGCATTAGGAGTGTTCCTTCCACTCATTACAACAAACTGTTGTATTCTTGGTGTAGCAATCCTTGTCATCCAGAAAGACTATGATCTTCTTGAAGGAATCGTTTACGCTCTTTCAACCGGTATAGGATTCTTGCTTGCAATGGTTCTCTTTGCAGGACTTCGTGAGCAACTTGAACTGGTGGATGTTCCAAAGTCATTCCGTGGAGTCCCTATAGCACTCGTAACAGCAAGTCTTCTTGCAATGTCTTTCATGGGCTTTAGTGGAATTGACGGTGGATTGAAGAAATTATTCGGATTAGAATAGATTCACACTATCAAAAATTCTATATGAATAGCTGGAGTTAGAGAGATAACTCAAAAGACAACTAAATGACATCAGGCAATTTACTTTGTCTGATGTCTTTTTTTTCTTTTAGAAAAAGATTTTAGCAGGATAATACATATAAAAAAAACAAAATGTGTTTCACTTTTCATTTTTTTTCTTAATTTTGCACTTCGTATAAGAAATTATTAGTAAGTAAACAATATATAAACTTCAAAATAAAGGTAATATTATGTTAATGAATAATTGGTTTGAGTGTAAAGTCAAAATCGACAAGGCAGCAGAGGGTGATGCGAATAAGATAGAGAAAGTTACATACACATACCTTGTTGATGCATTGAATTTCACAGAAGCAGAAGCACGAATCATAAAAGAAGTGACACCATACACCACAGGAGCACTTGATGTAATAGACATTAAGCGTGCAAAGTATAGCGAGATGTTCATGAGTGAACTTGACAGCGCAGACAAATGGTATAAAGTCAAGTGTAATTTCATCACCATCGATGAAAAGACTCAGAAGGAGAAAAAGACAAGCAACACTATGTTAGTGCAGGCAGGCACGCTACATCAGGCTCTTGCCAATTTTGACGAAGGAATGAAAGGCTCAATGATGGACTACCAAATAGCCTTGTTGCAAGAGACCTCAATCATAGATGTTTTCCCGTATGAGGCATCGGATGCAGAACCAGTTGCAAAACCAGAGTATGAGGCTTAAAAACACATTGAAAGGTAATGATAGAAGATAATTTGCGTGAGGTGCTGTCAACTCTGTCTGAAGGAGTGAAGCTTGTGGCGGTATCAAAGTATCATCCTGTTAGTGAGTTGCAGCAAGCCTACGATGCTGGTCAACGGATATTTGGCGAAAGCCATGTCCAGGAGCTTGCGGCAAAGGAGGAAGTGTTGCCAAAAGACATACAATGGCACTTTATAGGCCACCTGCAGACAAACAAGGTCAAGTATATGGCGCCATTCGTCAGCCTGATCCATTCTGTTGATTCCGTAAAGCTGCTCAAGGAGATTGATAAGCAAGGAGCAAAATGTGGCAGAGTCATAGATTGTCTTCTGCAGTTGCACATAGCAGATGAGGATACAAAATTCGGTTTCACTCCAGATGAGTTGAAAGAACAGCTCACCAATGGAGAGCTGCAGCCACTTGCAAACGGAAACAGCGGCAATACCGCATTCTCAAATGTACGAATCGTTGGTTTGATGGCTATGGCGACAAATACCGATGATGAAGAACAGATTGCAGCGGAATTTAATTCTGTCAAATATTTGTTTGATGAACTCAAACGTGAGGTGTTTAAGGATAATGCCCATTTCACAGAAATCTCTATGGGAATGAGTGGCGATTACTTAATAGCACAACAACATGGCAGCACAATGGTGAGAGTGGGCAGCATGATATTCGGAGAGCGTGATTACTCGCATAAGCCTGTATTATGAGTAAGTAGTCAACACTTAATGCTCAAGTAAATATCCTGATATAATTTGTAATACACACAGCACATATATCACAACCCCCAACTCATGTCCGTAGGGTAAGTTGACATAAACATGACGACACATACACGAATCTAACAAACAACATATAATAAAGCACTATGACAGATAAACGTAAAGAGATTGCCAGAGACATCTGTAAGAATTATGATGTGACTCTCAGCGCAGAGGCATTGCAATTATTTGCAGATATCTTAGAACCATTCAAGTTGCTTCGTGGTCAGAATCTGGTCGCAGAAGGAGAGGTGTGTCATTACATGTATTATGTGGAGAAAGGACTTGTGCTGCAGTATTATAAGAAGAATAACATGACCGTGACAGAGCACATCTCGCACGAAGGCGATATGGTCATTTGCATAGAAAGCTATTTCAAGCAGGAACCATCAAAGATAATAGCAACAATGCTCGAGCCAGGAGTGTTGTACGGCATACCTTATGATGGCATCAAGTCCATAGCGCACCATTCTTATGAGATATGCAACCTCATGTTTGCCATTGATGAACGTTCGCTCATCATCTCCCAGCAGAAAGCAGATGTGCTGCGTTTTGAGTCGGCAAAAGAGAGGTATGTGCGTACCCTGCACGAGAATCCAGAGATTATCAGGCGCGCACCATTGCACCATGTTGCCTCTCTGCTCCAGATGACACCCGAGACATTGTCGCGCGTACGCTCTCAGGTTACTGAAAATGAGTGGACAATATACGATGCAAACAAGAATATGTTGTAAATAAAGTGCATAATATATAATAATGAGGTGTTCAAGAATCGACTTTTGAACACCTCATTATTATATGTGCATTATCTACGCCAATCAGTTGATTTGATTAATAGGCTCTCCTTGTATGAATGCTCTTACATTCTCCGTGCAAATATCAATCAATCTTTGGCGAGCCTCACATGTAGCCCATGCAATGTGTGGCGTGATGTAGCAGTTTGGTGCTTTCAGCAACGGATTGTCTGCAGGAATAGGTTCCGTCGTGACGACATCAGCACCATAGGCAGCAATCTCCCCGTCTGCCAAAGCAGCGGCGACAGCCTCATCGTCAACAAGAGGTCCTCTTCCTGTGTTAATCAGTATTGCAGAGTTTTTCATCTGCTTCAGTCTCTCCGAGTTGATGAGTTTGTTCGTTGC
This sequence comes from Bacteroidaceae bacterium, assembly GCA_045616905.1. Classification (GTDB taxonomy): domain Bacteria; phylum Bacteroidota; class Bacteroidia; order Bacteroidales; family Bacteroidaceae; genus Minthosoma. The sequence continues at coordinate 2,318 of JAZLHP010000017.1, read as the reverse complement.
CTCTGACAGAGGGCAATTAAGACTGACTACATCGCTTTGTGTGAACAACGTGTCCATATCCACCTTCTTTATTCCGAAAGGCAGATTCTCCTGTTCCTTCGAGGTGAATGCCAACACCTGCATGCCGAACGCACTCGCAATATGTGCCGTTGCCATGCCCGTGTTCCCAAGACCGACAATTCCCATCTTCTTACCATGCAGCTCTATCAGGTTATGTTCCAGATAGCTGAAGTCAGGTGAGTTAGTCCATTTCCCCTCACGGTTCTTCCTTGCATAATCATCAACCCTGCCAATTATGTTCAGCAGATGGCAGAACACCATCTGCGATACGCTGTGAGTAGAGTAGGCAGGTATGTTTGTCACCACAATGTTTTGCTTTGTGGCAGCGTCCAGGTCAACAACATTATACCCAGTGGCAAGCACGCCTATGTATTGCAGGCGTGGCAGCATGTTGAGAACCTCTGCATTGAGCACAACCTTGTTCGTGAGGACTATTTCCGCACCTTTGCATCGTGTCACCACGTCCTCAGGTGCCGTTCTTTCATATATGGTCACATCAGCTTGTTCTTCTAATCCCGACCACGACAACTCGCCCTGGTCAATAGTGTACGAATCAAGTATTACTATTTTCATTTATTATATCTGTCAATTATTTAGGCAATTATATAGATTATGGCATATGGTGCCTTATGCACTTATGTTTTTCAGGACGGTCGTTCCTCCCTCAAATTCTCTTCAATTTAACTTCAATTTATCTTCAATAATTGAATTGTAGAAACATTGCAGATTAATTGCAGAAAATTTTAGCGAAGCGTCCAAAACAACAAAAGACATAGTCGTAAATAACTATGGGTCAACCTTCGGCGTAGCCAAATACTATATAGTTTCCATTATTTAATTATTTTTTATAATGCAAAAATAGTGAAATATAATGGAATCACGAAACAAAAGGGTGCCATTTTTACACTTCCCATGATATTTCATAGAGACAAGTATCCCAAAGTGGATGAGATTACCTAACTTTGTAAGGTAGCTCGTGGCCTTCGACGATGGATATTTCTCGCTCCATGTACAGCCAAGTGACGCGCAGAACTGCAACTATAGAGGGCGATGGGAGGAGTAAGCACATGATAAGACAGTTGCTAATCATATTCGGTTGCCTTTGTAAGAACAGCCTTTTAAGATCTCGTTATTACAGACGACCAAATGGGGTCTTAATAGATGGCTGAAGCTGGTCTTAATAGAAGACAAAATTTATCCCTTATAAGGGACCGATGCTTGTCGTAATAAGGGATTGATGCTTGCCCTTATAAGGGATAAAAAACAAGCCTTATAAAGGGTAAAGCGTTACCTGTTACCCGGGGTAACAGGTAACACTTGTGAAAAACCACCAATACACATTTAACGACCCAAACATTTCAATTTTGGTTAAATTTCTCATGTTTCCCCTTGTCCTATTTTTGGTCTTAACTTATGATAGGGTCGGGTCTTAACTTGTGACCGAGGTAAGGGTTAAGTTAAGACTAAAATAAGGACAAGAAAAGCCCCGGTGGATAGTATCTCAAAACACACCCTCCAAACGAGCTGGGTCATATCTCTTTGTGAGCCCGTTCTGGTCGCAAAACGAGCTGGCTCAACTCTCAACTTGAGCCAGCTCGTTTGGTCATCTGAGCCAGCTCAAATGACGATGTGCCGGTAAGGGGGTAGTCTTCGTATTTAGCTCAGAAATACAGTTTTGGACAATATTTTTAAACTAAGGCACAAGCGCGAGGCGTAGCCCGAGGTTGTCGTCGCTGCAGTCAGGCGCGTTGTCGAAACGAAGCGACGAGCGACAAAGCCTCGCATAGCTGAACCAGCTACCGCCACGATTCACTCGGCTAGAACCAGTGTATGCGCCACGGGGATTATTGCTGCCACTATTCTTATAATAGTCACTACCATACCAGTCGGAGCACCATTCCCATACATTGCCACTCATGTCGTGTATTCCAAGTTCATTGGCTTGCTTGGTACCGACTGGGTGAGTTTTTTCTCCGCTATTATCCATATACCATGCAACATCATCAGGATAGTTGCTACCGCTGAACTTTGTGTGATTGCTCTTGTTACCTCCACGTGCAGCAAATTCCCACTCTGCCTCGGTTGGCAAACGGAAGGTCTTGCCTGTCATGGAGTTCAGCTTTGATATGAACTGCTGGCAGTCGTTCCATGAAACCTGCTCTACAGGAAGGTCGTCTCCCTGGAAACTTGACGGATTGTTACCCATTACTGCTTTCCATAGCGCCTGAGTCACCTCTGTCTTACCGATGTAATAGCTG
>JAZLHP010000016.1:0-49443 GCA_045616905.1 Bacteroidaceae bacterium | reverse complement strand
TGCTCTTTTGATTGTTTATTATCAGAGGAATCGCAACGATGAGAGCGAAGCGTCCAAAACATAGGTGCAGAAGGCACCTATTCGGGGGTAATAGTTGAGTGCGTTAGAACGAGAGGGCAAATCCTCCCATCACGTTGGCTCCAATGTTGCGGTAGCCGAAGTGGCGGTCGTAGCCAGCGTTGAGCAGGTTGTCGCCTTTGACGAACACGGTGAGTGGCAGCTTGACAGGCAGTGTGTAGCGGAGTGATGCTCCGAGGTTGACGCTTGTAGGGCGTTCGTAGGTCTTGCCTTGTGCCGGTTCTGATTCAGGGCAGTCATAGTAGCCGAGTTGCCAGTCGGCGCCGAAGTAGAGGTCGTTGATGATCTTGACATCGGCCTTCCACAACAGCTCTACTGTTGGACGGAGGTATGAGCCGCTGACCCATTTCTCTTCTTCCTTTGCGCTGTGTGCATTGAAGGTGTTCTTTGTGCTTATCTTCACGATGTCGCGGTAGGCGTATGCGAGGTCGGCGTTGATGTAGAAGCGTCGTGTCTTGCTGAATGCCATGAGTGGGTGCATTGGCGATGCCTTGCTGCCGTACATCCAATCTGCCTCTGCTGTGTTCTCTGCCATGTCGTAGCCAGCGTTGATGTCGCCGCTGATGCCAACCTGACTGTTGAAGCGGTAGCCGATGCATGCGTCGAGCTGGTGGAATTCAGACTCAAGGGTGAGTGGCTGTGATGTGGCTGCTGGGGCAGGGATTATGAAGTATGGGTGCAGGGCGGTGAGGTGGCGCATGTCGTTCTCTTCCTCATATCCTGCTGCCTTGATGTAGAAGTCGCTGCGTGGGGTTATGTGGTAGGTGAAGTGTACGTCGGGTGCAATGTCGCCGTCGGTGCCGGCAAACACTCCGAGCTGCACGGTCATCTTTGAGTTCTTGAATGTGTAGTGTGGCGTGAAGTGCATGTGTGTGATGCCGTCGGTTTTGTCCATGGAATACGAGTTGTTGTAGAACTCGGCACCGATGCCTACGCTGTGCTCTTCAGAGAACTTGTAAGCGCCGTCGGCATTGAGCTTGATGGTTGTCTCGCCGTACTTGTCGTTCATGTTGGTTGCATACTCCTGACTGAAGAAGTTGACTCCTGCCGTGAGTCCTAATGTGAAGTCGCCGAAGGAGTATGGTGTGATGCCTGCGTTGAAGTTTGCCATTACGTTGTGTTGCTTGTCGGTACTGGCTGCGGCAGGTGTGATGGTGAATGGCTGGTAGTTGAACATGCGGTTTTCGAATCCACCCTTAACGTAGAGGTCAACGCCGTTGTCAAAGCGGTGATTGTAGGTGGCTCCCATGCGGTTGTGGTAGTCGCGGCTCTTCCACTTGTGGTTGAGGGTTGAGGGTTGAAGGGCGTTGATGATGGTTGGCTGTGACTTAGCCGTTCCGTTGAATCCCTTCAACGAGAGGTCGATGGCGATGGCGTCATTGTCGGTGAGGTCAAACTGATAGGCGGCGTGTGAGTCAACCTTGCCGCTGGTGCCTCCTGCTAACTGCAGGTATCCGCTCTTGTTGCCCTTGAGCACAGCCTCGCTGCTTGGGTCGGTCATCGGTTCGCTGACGAAGTTCTGCGTTGGTTTGCTCTCTGCTGAGTACTGCACGTTGTAGTGCTTGACGGGTGTCTCCACCGCATTTGGCAGAATGTTTATCTTGTTTGCGTCCTTGACGACTGGTTTCACTTCGCGTGTCACTTCAACGGTGTTGTCCATCTGTGCCATTGCTGGCATTGCCGTCATTGATAATATGTATAATAGGTGTCTCATAAGATTGAGTTGTTGAGTTGTTTGGGGAGGTCGATGCTTCGAGGCTCGGGTTATCTGTGGGGCGAGTTTTCGGTTTTTAATTTTTCAGTCTTTCCTCGATCATTTTGTTTATTTCTTCGCTTTCGGTGTAGTTGCTCTTCAGTGAGAGGAGTGTCTGTCGTGCTTCAATGGTGCGTCCTTGTGCTTTATACACGTCGCTGAGGAGTACGAAGGCACGTGCGAGCCAGTATGTGTGTGAGGTTCCTGAGTCGATGAAGTTGCCTAACACTTGCTCTGCTGATGCGTATTGCTTGGTGTCGTATGCGTATTGTGCGAGTCGCACGTTCGCCTGTGCTCCGTATGCTGTCTGCTGGTCTTGGCTGAGTGTCTGCCAGTCGGCAACGGCACCGTCGGTGTTACCCATACCCAGGCAGCTTTCGGCGCGTGTGAGTCGTGCTTCTGCCTTCACCTCTGGTGACATCTTGCATGCGTCGTCGAGAATGGCGGATGCTGTTGTGTTGGCAGTGGCGTAGTCGCGGTTGGCGTATGCGCTTCGCATGGTGCCTGCCAGTGCTTCGAGGCGGTATGTGTCGGATGTTGTCTGCTGGTGCAGTTGTGAATAGTACTGCTGTGCCTGCTGCGTGTTGCCGCTTGTCATTGCCTGCACTGCAGCATTGTGTATCATCTCGTCGAGTTCTTCGTTGGAGAATGTCTTGCCTTGCTGTTGTGCGAGTGTCATGTATTCGCTTACCTTGCCCTGTGCCGTGTAGAGGTCTTTGAGGTTGGCAAGTGCTGTCTTTGCCTCTTCCGTTCCCTTGTATTCGTTGAGCACTCGCTTGTATGCCGTGATGGCAGCTTCTGTCTGTCCTGCCTCAGCGAGGAGCATGGCAATCTCGTTGCTTGACTTGCGTGCGCATGCGCTCTGTGGGTGCTTCTGTATGATGTTCTGGAAGATGGCTGTGGCGTCTTGGTGGCGTCCCATCTGCACGTATGCTCTTCCTTGCTCGAAGAGTGCGTCGGCTGTGTATTCAGAGTCGCTGTACTGCTGGTTCATCTGTTCGATGAGTGCCACCTTGCTGTCGTAGTTGCCGCGCAATCCCTGAATGTATGCTTGTTGCAGCAGAGAGTAGTCGCCGTTGCGCTTGTCGGTGTCGAGTGCCGACTGGTAGCTGGCAAATGCTGCGTCGTAGTTGCGTGAGTCGAGATAGCAGTCGCCTATTCTGTTGTAGGCATCTGCTTTGAGCTGTGGATTGAGTGTGGATGCCTGGGTGTCTTTAACAAATTTCTGGAAACTGCCGAGTGCCGTGCTGTACTTCTGTTGTTTGAAATAGGTGTATCCCAAGCTGTACAGGGCGTATGAACTGTTCTTTAGCGACTTGGCAGGTGTGTTGGCTGCCTGGCTGATAGCTTTCGTAAGGTCGTTGGCTGCTTCGGCGTATTTGCCTAAACGGTATTCGCTTTCGCCCTTGATGTAATAAGATTCGGCGAAGGTGGCTGCATCTTTGTTGCCGAGTGCTATGCTCTGTGTGGCATAGACGAGGGCGTTCTGGAATGAGCTGCTGTTGAACTCCTGTATTCCGAGGTTGTACAGCACTCGTTGCTTGGCTGTGAGAATCTCGTTGTTAGGTTGTTTTATCTTGTTGATGCTTGCAAGTGCCGCAGAGTAGTTCTTTGTTGTGAAGTACACCTCGGTGAGGTGCTGTGCCACGCTGTTGCGGTATTGCGACTGAGGGTATTCGTTGAGGAAACGCTCAAACACCTTCACTGACTCGCCAAAGCCCATGGTTGCTCCCTCGTGAAGGGTGAGGGCATAGTTGTAGAGTGCCTCTTCGGTTATGGCTTTGTTGAAGTCCATCTCGCTGGCTTGCTGGAATGCTATCTGGGCCGATTTCTTGTTGTTTGCCTTGAGGTAACTGATGCCGGCGTGCATCCATGCGTTCTGTGCCAGTTCGTCTCTCTCTGCACCAGCTGACTCGCTTAACGCATTTGCAGCGTTAGCATATGCCTGAGTGTTGTAATAACTCATGCCGAGCTTGTAGAGTGAGTTGCGTGTGCGTTCGCCCTGTTCAAGGTACTTTATGGCGCTGGCATAGTTGCCCTCGTCGTACATCTTCTCGCCGGCAAGTCTGTAAAGTACGCGGTTGTAGCCGATGGCTTCTTCGCTGAGACGGCTGAGAGGGTATGGGATGACAGCGTCGCTCTTCATGTCCTCGCCCTTTGCTTCTGCTTCAAGAAACAGTTTGATAGCCTCGTCGTAGCGTCCTTCCTTGACAAGCAGGTTGCGGCGCAGGGTGGCTAACGTGCCGGCATATTCGGATGCGGGATTCTCTTCTTCCCATTCCTCTATCTTGTCGGCTGTGCCAGGTGCTCCTAACACGTAGTCGCACACAAGGGTTAGTGCCTCTGCTTCAATGCGATACTTGTCTTCTTCGGATGATTCGTCAAGGAATCTCTCCAACTGCTGGCGCGCACCGAAATAATGGCCGTCAGCAACCATTTTTATTGCTGTCTGTTGTGCTTGGGCAATGCCTGTGAAGCATGCTGCAAGCATCACCATAATCGTTTTCTTCTTGTTCATTGAATGATGAATGAATGTATAAAAATGATGAATGAATGTAAAAATATGAAATGTAACTTTTTAGGACAATGTGTGTAATGTGTCGTACTTTGTCAATTAGAATTGGTGCAAACTTACAAAAAATAATCTTAATTACACTTCATTTTGTGAAATATTATGTTTTTTTGACTAACTTTGCAAGCAATTATTGGTTATTGGTGTAAATGCAATCTGATTTTTGCGGAGTGCATTTGTTTTACAAACAATAGAAAAGACAATAAAAACAGTTTATAAGCATGGTTAAGAAAATAGCATCAACATTTATATTGGTTATGTGTGCTGTGGCATCTTTTGCACAGCCAAAATTCGCCTCGAAGGTGCAGAAGGCGATAGTGTCGGTAAACACTTACGACAAGCAGGGCAACCTGCTGCATAGCGGCACTGGATTCTATGTGGGACAGAACGGTGAGGCTCTTGCAAGCTTCAGCATCTTCAAGGGAGCGTATAAGGCAACTGTCATTGATGCGTCGGGCAAGCAGGCGGCGGTGGATTGCATTCTCGGTGCTGATGACACGTATTCGCTCGTGCGTTTCCGTGTGAGCACTAAGGGCAACGCAGTTCTGAATACGGTTCAGTCGGCACAGTCAAAGGGTACTACGGTGTATGCTGTCGGTTACTCTAACTCGGGTCCTGCACCAAGTGACGTGTCTGCCGTGAGCGACACAGCCATGATAAACGGCAAGTACGTGTACTATGCATTGGGAAAGGCTATGGATGAGAAACTGACCGGTGCTCCTGTATTCAATGCTGACGGTGTGCTGATGGGAATACTGCATTCGCCTATTGGTGGCAAGAGTCATGTGCTTGACGTGCGTTTCCGTGAGCAGTTGGTGATAGCTGCCATTCCGACAGGTTCGTCAGGTCGTGCTCTCAATAATACTTTTATCTATAAGGACATACCTGAAACTGTGGAAGAGGCGCTTGTGTATGCGTATATGAAGTCGCGTTCGGCTGACAATGACGAATACATGGATTTGATTAATCGTTTCGTGGCAGCGTATCCTCGTAATGCCGAGGGTTATCTGCGCCGCAGCACTCCACTCATTGACCTGAAGCGCTTTGATGAGGCAGAGGCAGACATGCAGAAATACCTGTCGTTGGTGGAGGACAAGGCGAGTGGCTACTATAATGTGTCAACGACTATCTACGACAAACTGACTCTGCAACCGGAACCTGCTTACGACAAGTGGAACTTTGACGTTGCGCTTGATTATGTCAATAAGGCTTTGGAACTCAACGACTCAAAAAGCACAGGGACAGAGGAGAAGGCTGCTAATGACACTAAATACAAGATACACAAGGCAAAGATTCTGTCTTCAAAAAAGGAATACGATGGAGCCATCTCGCTGTATGAGGCACTCTATGACAAAGATCCTTCGGTGCTCTCTTACCTGTATGCCATAAGCTTGGCACGCGAGGGTAGGGGTGACTCTGCCGCGGCAGTCATTGAACCACTTGACAGCGCAATATCAAAGATGGGTGAACCGCTTCCTGCCGAGGCTTCTAATTATGTGATACGTCGCGGACAATTGCTTGCAAACACAGGTAAATATCGTGAGGCGGTGCAGGATTACAACCAGTATTGCTACCTTATGAACAACAGGTGCAGTGCGGTGTTCTACTATGAACGTTCGCAGATAGAGGTAAATGCACGAATGTACCAACAGGCGGTTGACGACATAAACAAGGCTGTAGAACTTGCACCACGGGTTCCTCTGTACCATGTTGATAAGGCATCGCTTGCCATCCGTGTGGGAATGCTTGATGACTGCATCACGGCTTGTGAGACAGCCATTGCCCTTAATCCCGCAATCGTTGATTCTTACCGTATGCTCGGCTATGCTCAACTGCAAAAGGGTGACAAGGAGTCGGCAAGGGCTAATCTGCAGAAAGCCATCGGCATGGGTGATGAGAACGCAAAGGCAATAATGGAAAAGTATTTCAAATAATTCATTGATACTATGAAGTTCATATCTTGGAATGTAAATGGTTTGCGTGCATGTGCAGGCAAAGGTTTCAGCGAGTCGTTCGCTGGTTTTGATGCGGATTTCTTCTGCCTGCAAGAGACAAAGATGCAGGCAGGTCAACTTGACTTGCAGTTTCCCGGATACTATTCATATTGGAACTATGCTGAGAAAAAAGGTTATTCAGGTACAGCCATCTACACAAAACATGTTCCTGTAAGTGTTGCTTATGGGATAGGCGAGTGGATAGATGATGAGGGAAACACGGTGTGCGACAAAGAGGGACGTGTCATCACTCTTGAATACGCAGATTTCTATTTGGTAACCGTATATACGCCCAACTCGCAAGACGGACTCAAGCGACTGGCTTACAGAATGAAGTGGGATGATGCCTTCCGTGAGTATGTTGTGTCGCTTGATAAGGTGAAACCTGTTATAATGTGTGGTGACATGAATGTGGCGCATGAGGAGATTGACCTCAAGAACCCAAAATCGAACCGTAAGAATGCAGGATTCACAGACGAAGAGCGTGCGCAATTCACAACTTTGTTGGAGGCAGGTTTCACAGACACATTCCGATTCTTCTACCCGGAAGAGACAAACATCTATTCGTGGTGGTCGTATCGTTTTCAGGCAAGAGAAAAGAATGCAGGGTGGCGTATTGACTATTTCGTTTGTTCAAAGCGTCTTGAGGAGAAACTTCAGAGCGCCCAGATTCATACAGATGTTTTCGGTAGTGACCATTGCCCGGTAGAGGTGGTTGTGGCTTTGTGACATGGGAGTTATCCCATCTCGCCAATCCATTTGCTCAACCATGTTCCCACAAGCGTGCTGCCTGTAGGGTTGTTGTGGCGGTGTGGGTCAGAGAAGGTGTACACATCGCTGTTTTGTTCTTGCTGGTCAGGATAGATAAGCATGGTGCTTGTGTGACTGAAGTCGTTCTGCAGTTGTGTCGGTAGTTTTGAGAATGCCTTCTGGTACGAAATACTGCCCGTACGTGCGGTAACCACCACAAGCAGGTGGTCGTCTTTCAATTCGTGACGAAGGGCAGGGAAATCGCTCCAAGAGTCAAGCAACTCATAGTCGGCACGTGCGCTGCGGTGGCGTTCGCGCATGTAGCGCATGATGAGGTCGCATGCAGATTCTGGGGCATAGAAGTCAATTTGGCATCCGAGGTCTTCTGCCATACGTGCCACTCTGTTAATCCATCTGTAAAATCCTTTTTCAAATTCTGCTTTTTCAGGTATGGCTACAACGATGCGTCGGATGGTGTTTGCTGGAATCTTCATGTTGACGATGATGATCTGGCGAGACATTCCTTCGATAAGTCCTTGAGCAAAGATGCCAAGATAGCTGTCATCCTCGTGGCGGCGGCGATGAAGACCTATGAGTATTTCGCTGGCATCGTTCTCACGAAGAGCATGTATGGTTGCTGTGACGAAATTCACGGCAAGTCGTGTCTGTGCCTGTACTGGCACATCAGCAGCAGTGGCATAGCGTGTGGCGAGTTCAAGACACTCACGGCTGTGGTTCTGAGTATGGTCGTTGACGTTGGCGTCGTTGATGATGTTGAGGCAGATGAGACCTCTGTTGAGTTTCTGGTTGCGCATCATGAAGGCAGTGTTCATGAGCGGTTCGATGTTAGCTGGATCGTTGATGGGAATAAGAATTTTCTCATCATCCAGTGAAGTGCTGTCTCGGCGCTCGTGCTTATTGTCTCGTTCGCCTTCAATCTTGAGTTTCTTTGCTGCTTGGTCAGTGGCTATGGAACTTATGATGCATGAAAGCAGAATCATCATGACGACACCGTCAAGAACGGCACTGTTCATGAGTGGCACACCTGGTTCTATCTCAAGGTTTACTCCCACCATCACCATGGCAAGTGCGCCTGCAGCATGTGCCTCTGTAAGACCAAACATCATCACGCCTTCGTTGTGTGTCATTCGGAATGCTTTGCGACTGACAAAAGCAGCTATGTATTTGGAAAGCGTGCCTGCAATGACCATGGTGACAACAACTATTACGGCATCAATTTCATGGAACATTGGCGACACGTTGACGAGCATTCCCACTCCAATAAGGAAGTATGGTATGAAAAGTGCATTGCCAACAAACTCAATGCGGTTCATGAGTGGTGATGTGTTAGGGACGAAACGGTTGAGGACGAGTCCTGCAAGGAAGGCTCCTAATATGCCCTCAAGGCCACATAACTCGGCGGTTGCGGCTGCAAGGAACACACATGCAAGAGTGAATGTGAATTGCATGACGGGTTCGCTGTATTTCTTGAAGAACACACGGACGAGTTTTGGCAGCAATACGAACAACCCAAACAAGTATGCCGCGCATTTTGCCAAGAAAACGAGCCAAAACACAACGCCTCCGGTGCCTTTGAATGTGCCTGATATTCCGGCAAGGAAAAGCAGGGCAAATAACAACGCAACCATTGTGGCTGCTACGGATATGGTGACCGCTGGAGATTTGCTGAGTCCATACCTACCGACAATAGGGTAGGCAACGAGAGTGTGAGAGGCAAGGATACAGGCTAACAGCAGCGATGCGGGTATGCTGTACCCGAGAAACACGTATCCTGCCAAGAATCCGAAAGCAAATGGAATGATTGTTGTGAAGAACCCGAAGATGGCACCTTTTATGCGATTGTGCTTAAGGTTCTGAAGGTCCATCTCCAAACCTGCAAGAAACATGATGAAATAGATGCCTACTTTGCCGAAGAGCTCAAAAGAGGCATCACGCTCCAACAAGTTGAATCCATTCTCGCCGATGAGGACACCGGCAAGAATCATGCCGATGAGGTGTGGAATGTGCAGCTTGCTGAATATCATAGGCGCAAACATGATGATGCACAGCACAAGGAAGAAAATCCACGTCGGGTCGGTAATTGGAAGATGCAGATATGAGGTTATTGCGTCCAAGATTTATCAAATTTTCGGCAAAGATACGAACTTTTTTAACTAAACTATTATTTATTAAGATTAAAAGTTGTAATTTTGCAACGAATTTCGGTAAAAAGATAACAAAACGTTGACTTTGAGTTTTGTGAAAACTCAAAAAACATTCAAACAACAAAGAATATATGAAAGTAGCTATTGTAGGTGCCAGTGGTGCCGTAGGTCAAGAATTCCTTCGTGTTCTTGACGAGAGAAATTTCCCACTTGATGAACTCGTGCTTTTCGGATCTACTCGTTCTGCAGGCACTAAATATACATTCCGTGGTAAGGAATACGAGGTGAAGCTTTTACAGCATGGTGATGATTTCAAGGATGTTGACATTGCATTTACAAGTGCAGGTGCAGGAACCAGCAAGGAGTTTGCAGAGGACATCACTAAGTATGGTGCTGTGATGATTGACAACTCAAGTGCATTCCGTATGGATAAGGACGTGCCTCTTGTTGTGCCAGAATGCAATGCAGAGGATGCTCTTGATCGTCCACGTGGTATCATTGCAAACCCTAACTGCACAACAATCATGATGGTGGTTGTACTCAAGCCTATTGAGAATCTTTCACACATCAAGCGCATTCACGTGGCAAGCTATCAGTCGGCTTCTGGTGCTGGTGCTGCTGCAATGGCAGAGTTGAAGGAGCAATATAAGTCAATGGTTGACGGTAACGAACCAACCGTAAACAAGTTTGCTTATCAGTTGGCATACAATGTGATTCCTCAGATTGATGTGTTCCAGGACAACGGATACACTAAGGAGGAGATGAAGATGTTCAATGAGACAAAGAAGATCATGCACACTGATGCTAACTGTTCTGCGATGTGTGTTCGTATATCTTCACTCCGTGCTCACTCTGAAGCTGTATGGGTAGAGACGGAGAAACCTCTTGAAGTTGCTGATGTACAAGCTGCTCTTGCTGCTGCTGATGGCGTTACTCTCGTTGACAATCCTGCTAACGTGGGCACAAAGGCGAATCCAGTGCCAAGCGAAGAGACAATGGCTACATTGCCTTACCCAATGCCTCTCTACGCAGGTGGCAAGGATGACGTTTACGTAGGTCGTGTACGCAAGGATCTTGCTAATGAAAACGGAATCACTCTCTGGCTCACAGGTGACCAGATTAAGAAGGGTGCAGCACTTAATGCAGTGCAGATTGCAGAATACCTCATCAAGGTTGGTAATATCAAATAAATAAATAAGGAACAAAGGATAAAAAGAAAAAGGCGCACGGTTGTGTGCCTTTTTTTGTTTGCCTGTTATTGGTTGGGGGTGGTTTGGGATCGAGGTGTCGGTTGCTTGAGGTTTTGAATTGTTTGATTTTTCGTTTTAGTTTTCGTTTCCGTTTTTCATTTCGTTTTCATTTTCCCTGAAAAGCTCAGGTGTTCGGTGAATGAATTCTGAACCGAACTGACACCGGAGGCAGTCATGGTTGTCGCAATACTTCTTTGATAGATGGATAATGGCTTGGCTGTCTGCTGCGGATTCGCATTTGATTCCTGCTGCTGCCCAGTCGCGGATGATGTGGTTGTTCTCTGGTTTTACTTGTTGCCATGTTTCGAAAGCCCTGTCACATAGCTGCAAGTTCGATTTGTATTTGCCATATGCAAAAAGGATTGGTGCTACTGTGTTTATCAATATTAGGTTTATGGAAGAGCTTGACAAGAACTTGTCTGTAGGTGTGGATGTTTCTTCACCCCAAAAAGTGTAGTGTGTACGCCAGTAGTCACTGACGTGGGTGTGGAGCATCTTGCTGATGTCTTCGTAGCTTCTTGCGGCGATGAGCCTTGAAAGATTAAAAGTCTGTTCATAGTACATCATTGCCAGTTGTGCAATACGTATGTGAGGGAAATTTTGAGGACGTAGTCGCAGAAATTTCCATTTGTTCCTGTTGATAGGAGTCAGTGAGAATTTCTGTTGCAGGAATTTCCATTCGCAACAAAGCGTGTGGTAATATGAATTGTCGTTTGTGGTGGTATGGTTAATTGTGGTGGCATGCTCATCCCCCACATTATATGTTGCGTCAAGCAATCCAGCCTGTCCGAAGAATATTGCTTCGATTTGCAATAAGTTGTCGCGATGTTTTGCGACTGCGTTCATTGGTATGCTGTGTGCCCACTCCTCAAAAGCGTCGCCGTTTATTCCGAAACCGAAATTGCGAGCAAGTGTTACAAACAGAGTGTCTTCCCAATTCTTGTCGAGAAATTCGCGCCGTTGCATTATCTGCCGTGTTCGTTCTTCAAATCGTTCTAATGTCAGCGAGGTCATCCAATTGTGTATTGTCAGCAAAGGCAGTTCGCATATAACATTGCTGCATCGTGGACGCTTGTCAGAACGAATCAGTTCGTCATAGTTGTCCGTTACATTCTGTGGCACATCAAGTTGTAATTGTGGAATCTCATTGCCGTCAGGATAGCATATCCTCTCATCAATGATGGAGGCAACGTGCAGAATGACATTGTCATAATTTGGGTCGGTGTCGTGGTGATGGCGATGCCAGTCGCTTGTGCGCACATGAATCTCTACATTGCCTACCCATGTGGTGCCGTCAATTTTCACCTTTGCCCCAATGAAGTCAGGACCTGCGTTAGTGTTGTGTAAACCAGTGTTAAGCACTTCTATTTTCCTTCCGTCAGTGGTGAACAGTTCCCTGAGTGGGAAAATCTTGTGTTTCCAAGTATAATGTAGTAATTGTTCCACCTTTAATGTATTAAAAATTGTTCAAAGTTAAATAATTTATTCTAAAATGATTAACTTTGCACTGATTTTATGAGTATTTTTACTTTTAGTTATTATAAAAATATAATATAACAAGAAAATTGCAATGAAAATAGCACTTATTGGATACGGTAAAATGGGTAAGATGATTGAGCAGATTGCCATTAGCCGTGGTCACGAAATCGTGAGCATCATTGACATAGATAACTTGCAGGATTTTGAAAGCGAGGCGTTTGCAAGTGCAGACGTAGCCATAGAATTTACAGCACCTCATGTTGCTTATAACAACTATCTCAAAGCATGGAAGGCTGGCGTTAAGGTGGTGAGCGGTTCCACAGGATGGCTTAAGGAGCATGGCGATGATGTACGCAAAGCATGCTCAGAGGATGGCAAGACTTTGTTTTGGGCAAGTAACTTCAGTGTGGGTGTGGCAATATTCTCTGCAGTGAACAAGTATCTTGCAAAGATAATGAATCAGTTCCCTCAGTATGATGTTAATATGGTGGAAACACATCATGTTCATAAACTTGATGCACCTTCAGGTACTGCCATCACACTTGCAGAACAAATCGTGGAGCGTATAGACAGAAAGTCACGTTGGGGGTTGCATGAGACAGCATCAGATGTGCTTCGTATAGATGACATCCGTCGCAGTGAAGTGCCAGGAATACACTCCATAAGCTATGACTCGCCAGCCGACATTATAACCATCACTCATGATGCTCACTCGCGTCAGGGATTTGCTCTTGGTGCTGTTCTTGCGGCTGAATTTACAGCACAGAATCAAGGTTTGCTCACTATTGATGACATGTTTAAGTTTTAAATCAGGGAAATGGGATTTAACTATAAAGAGTTCAAAAAGACAAAAGAACTCAAGGGAGAACCGGAGAAACCAAAGGAGGAGAAGCCTTGGGTGAAATGGGTCAAGTTTGGAGTGGTGACATTCCTGTATTTGTTGTTCATCATCTGGTTGGAGAGTTGGCTCGGTCTTATAGTATTGCCACTTATTTATGATGCATACATCACGAAGAAAATAAAGTGGACATGGTGGAAAAAGATTCAGAATCCAGTGGGAAGAGTGGTGATGAGTTGGGTTGATGCCATCATCTTTGCTCTCGTGGCTGTGTATTTCGTAAACAATTTCTTTTTCCAGAACTATCAGATTCCATCGTCGTCGCTGGAGAAGAGTTTGCTTACTGGAGACTACTTGCTTGTCAGCAAATTGAGTTACGGGCCACGTATTCCAATGACTCCGTTGACAATGCCGTTAACGCAGCACACAATAAATATAGGACCGTTAAAGTGTAAATCTTACATAGAATGGCCACAATGGGAGTATCGTCGTGCTAAGGGATTTGGTAAAGTTGAATTAAACGATATTGTTGTGTTCAACTATCCTGCAGGTGACACCCTTGCTACTAACGACCAGTATTACTATCGTCTTGCGTACTATCTTGGGCAGCAAATAGAATCATCGAAAGCTGAGATCAAACAGATGCGTAGCATGACTCCACAGGAGCAATGGAGTTACTATCATCGTCTTTATGGCATGGGTGACAAGTTTTTGCGAGAGAATCCTAAAACAATATTGCGTGATAACGGAAACGGTGAGGTTCTGTACACAGGAGACGTGATAACACGACCTGTTGACCGTAGAGAGAATTACGTTAAACGTTGTGTTGGACTTCCTGGACAGACATTACAGATAAAAGACCGTATTGTGTATCTTGATGGTAAGGCCAATAAGCAACCAGACAATGTGCAGTATAATTACGATATCACACTTAAGCCAGGTGCTTCTATTGATCGTGCTTTCCTTGAAAGTATAGGCGTTTCAGATGAAGACATTTTCAACTATATAAGTAACAGAAAAACCATCCCATTGACGAACGAAATGTTTGCGAAGATGAAGAAAGCAGAATGGGTGGATAGTGTGAATATTTGTGAAGCAGATCCGTATGATATTGTTTATCCATTAAGTCATGACTACGGTTGGACGCGAGATGATTACGGTCCAGTATGGATTCCTGCAAAGGGTAAGAGCGTCAAACTAAACATTGACAACATTGCCATATACGAGCGACCAATTGCCGCATACGAAGGTAATAAACTTGAGGTTAAGAACAACAAGATATTCATCAACGGAAAGGAGACTTCTGAATACACATTCAAGATGGATTATTACTGGATGATGGGTGACAATCGTCACAACTCTGAAGACTCACGTTATTGGGGGTTTGTACCAGAAGACCATGTTGTAGGCAAACCAATATTCATTTGGCTCTCTATAGAGAGTGATGAGTATGGACGTTTCAAGAGTATACGATGGAACCGTATTGGCAAGATGGTTGATGACATAAAGTAAATTAAGAATTCAAAGTAATAAAAAAATCAAATTTTTATCATTCATTGTACGATGTCTTAATTTAATAGCATACTTGTGTAAAGAGTCTTGTTACTTTGATTTTAATGTAAAGTTTATCGCATGGTTTTACCAAGTGCATATTTACCACCTATAAGTTGGTTCGCTGGCATGAATACTGGCGAACCAACTTTAGATTCGGCTACTCCTATTCTCATTGAGCAATACGAGAACTATCATAAGCAAACCATACGGAACCGATGCACTATTGATTCTCCAAATGGAAGATTGCATCTTACGATACCAATTGACAAAGGTAACTTTTCTGGAGGGAAATGTATGATGAAAGACGTGCAGATAAGTCGGCATACCCAGTGGCAACGTCAGCATTGGTATGCTCTTGAGTCAAGTTATTACAACTCGCCATACTTTGAATACCTTCAGGATGATTTTCACCCTTTCTATGAAAGAGAATGGACATATTTGATGGATTTCAATCAAGCACTCATTGCCAAATGCCTTGAACTGATAGATATCCATCCCCAAATATCTTTAACCGATATTTATACAGGAGTAGATGCACCATTTGTTTCCAATGCCAAGCAATACTATCAAGTGTTCCTGCATAAACATGGATTCCTTAATGACCTTAGCATAATTGACCTCCTATTTAACATGGGGCCAGAGGCGATACTCTATATTAAATGAAGGTCGTGAATTAATTACTGAGGTAACGGAAAGAAGGTCATATTTGCGTTGTGGTTAAAATGAACTCACGTTAACCAAAGCATCTTGATAAAATAAATTGGAGTGTGCGGGAATACTTAATAGTTTTCGTGCTGTAATGCAGAATATTCGTTGAAGAGTTTCAAACATTCGTTGTGGCCAAGTTGAGTCATGTAATCGCCTAATTTATCGCGTCCACAGAAAATATTGTCAAACTTATTGTCCCGGAAACCAATACGACCATTATCCTGAATGGTGCAACCGTAGTATATCTTGTCTATGTTTGCCCACATGCATGCACATAAACACATGTGGCATGGTTCGCCAGTTGTGTATATGGTGCAACCGCTAAGATCATACGTGTTGAGATTTTCACAAGCATTACGGATGGTTACCATTTCACCATGACTTGTGGGGTCGTTGTCTTTGAGTACGCAATTGTGTCCTTTTCCAACAATCGTGTGGTTTTTCACTATAATTGACCCGAATGGTCCTCCATGTCCATTAAGAATGCCAACGCGTGCTTCTTCAATAGCAAGGTGCATGTAGTACATGTCTCCTTGTTCTGTTTGGATTTTGCTTTCTGGAAGTAGTGGGTATGGCATGGATAGCAATCGGTATATTATGTTGGTGAATCAGATATGATTGATGATGCCTTGTAGTTGTTTTGCTGTTTCTTTCTTCAGCACTTTGTGGTTTGCTCCATCTTGGAAATGCTTTAGACGGTGGAGGTCAGAACCGAAGAAACTATATTGTCCTCTGCTAAGTAACATGTTTGCTTTATCTTGTGCAGTTTTTCCATAACCCCCTGCAAGTGTCATGAGATTGAGTTGCAACTTGACCTTCATCTGTGCAAGACGATTGTAGTCAAGTTCTGTCATGTATCCATAACGTTCAGGATGTGCAAGGATAGGATGGTATCCTGCTTCTTGTATTCTTTTCAGGGTTCCATAGAGGTCCATTGGTGGTTGAAAATATGATGTTTCAACAAGTAGATGGTCTTTCTCTGGACCGATAGGTAGTAACTGTCCTGTCTCGAAACGCTCGTCGAACAAGTTGTCAAGCATGTTCTCTGCTGCAAGATAAAGTCGAATGCTTCCTTTGTAAGCTTCCTGGAGCTCAGCATATACCGCTTGTAATTCCTCAATAGAGTTTGGAATGTCCTCCATGATGTGTGGTGTGAGCCAAACTTCCTTTACTCCTATATTTTCGTAATAGCTCAAGGTTGCAAGCGAGTCTTTCATCTTGCCGATTCCGTCGTCAACTCCTGGTAGGATGTGGCTATGCCAGTCGGTTGCACCATTGAGGATGCCTGTATCTGTCAGTTTATATTTCTTTGAGAAAAACAGCATTTCTTGAAACTCTTTTGTTGCGAATGTAGTGCGGAGTTTAATTTCTATTTTTCGCCGTCAACTTGATTGCCGTAGTATCCTTCGCCATAGTTGCCGTAATGTCCGTATCCATAACCATACCCATATCCGTATTTGTGGTATCCTGTGCGGCCGTAAGCAGACGAAGTTCCGTTGAGCAGCAGTGTCATGTTTTTGTATTTCTTGTTGTCGTACATGTCATTGATGATAGGAAGCATGCTGCGTTCCATCCAATCTGCACGGACAACGAAGAGGGTTACATCTACGAGCTTGTTGATTATAGTTGCATCTGCGAGCATCTCTACAGGTGGACAATCAAGGAATACGATATCATATTCTTCGCGAAGTTGATTGACCATTTTTGCAAGACGCTCACTGTAAAGGAGCTCAGAAGGGTTTGGAGGTAACGAACCGCATGGCAGTACATCAAGGTGGTTGTGTACCTTGTCCTTGATTATTAAGTTGTGGAAATCGTCTTCCTTCTCATTGAGATAGTTCGCTATACCCTTCTTTGGAGAATCCAAATACGTGCTTAGTGAGCCTTTGCGGAGGTCTAAGTCTACAGCTATAACTTTTTTCTTTTTTATAGCATAACTTGTTGCGAGGTTCATGGCAAGGAATGTCTTTCCAGACCCTGGGTTCATAGATGAAGTCATTATGACCTTCATGTCCCCCTTCAGTATGTACTCCAAATTTGCACGTACAACACGGAATGCCTCGTTGATGTAGTCACGTTTGCCGTCGCACACCACAATTTTGCGTATGTCTTCAATTTTCTTTCCTTTGTCAAGACGAAGGATTTCCTTGATCTTATTGACGAGGAGTGGAATGTATTTGTGCTTGCTACGCTTTTTCTTATCGTCAATCTGTGGTATTTCACCGACATATGGCAAACGGAGATTCTCGATGTCTTTTCTTCCACGAACTTTAGTGTTCATGGTTTCAAGCATGTAAATGAGTCCGATAGGCAGCGCTAATCCGATTGCTATTGCTATAAGGAATATCTTGTTCTTTGCAGGAGCTATTGGTATTGGTGAACCAGAAGCAGGTGCGGTAATGCGCACGTTGCTACGTGTGTATGACTGGCTCATTTCGTTCTCCTCTCGTTTCTGCAAGAGGTAGAGGTATAGTGATTCCTTAACCTTCTGCTGACGCTCTACCGAGAGCATGTGCTTTGCTTGTGAAGGGTTTGCTGCAAGTTGTGAGTTTGACTTGGCTTCTTTCTCCTGTATGGATTTAATCTGACGGTTGAGAGTGTTAATATAGTTGTCGAGCGAAACGATAATAATTTTACGCATCTGACTTAATCTCTGGTCGTATTGTTGAATCAGAGGGTTATTATCGCTTATGTTCTCTGCATGAGTGTTACGTTCAAAGAGCTCTGTGTTGTAGTCTGTTATCAGTTGTTCTATGTTCTTCTCGTCAAGTCCAATGTTTGAAGGGACGAGCTGGTTCTTTGTGAGTTGATTCGTTAATTGCTGACGCACTATCTTTGCCATGCTCAAACGGTTAGTGTAGTCAAAGAGTGCATCGCCGGCTGCATCTGATTTCGAGAAATAGAGTCCTGCTGCTTGTTCCACATTTGGGATGAGGTTTTGACTCTTGAATGAGGAAATGTCATTTTCAACTTGCCTAAGTTCCCCTGCTATCAGTTTGAGTCGCTCGTCTATGAACTTTGTCGTGTTAATGGCTTGTTCGTTGCGCTCTTTCTTGATGTTTTCGTCGTATGATATGATGAGAGTGTTGAGAATGTCGTCTGCACGCTCAATGGATACGTCAACAAAGTTGATGTCAATGACAGATGCTTGTTTGTCTGCGAGTGAGACTTCAATTGCATTCTTGTATGCGTCGATGACTGATGTCCTGTTCATCTTGACGATTTCCACTTCGTTAAGGAATGTTTCTCCTACAGGTTGGTATTTTGGGTTATAAGAGACATAAAGCCTACCCATGTCTGTCTTGACTGTGTCAAGAACGGCTCCTTTATAAACCTTAACGACTTCTTTGTCTTCAATGACATTCAGTGTGAATTGATTGTCTTTGACGGACAACGTGCCAGCGAGGTGTTCTTCCTGCTGGTCTAAGAATTTAATTTGAAATGGTAGGGTTGAACCGTAAAGAAGTTTCTTATAGAATGGTCCCTCGATATAATAATTGACATCCAAACCGAGTTTGTCAACAACTCCAGATACTACGAATGGCGAAGCCAATGTGATCATTTCGTTGTTGACGTTGGATACCTGGTTTACAAGTCCAAGGTCGGCAATGTCGCTGACAGCTCCTACGGAACGGCCTCTTTTCTCTTCTTTAATGAGGATAGATGCTGAACGTCTGTATGTAGGTGGCGTTTTCTTGACATATAGAAATGCAATTGCTATACATATGATAACAGATGCGAGAATCCACTTCCACTTGTTTAAACATAAATAAAAAATGTCAAGAACGCTTAATGACTCTTCTTGATTATTTTCTTCTTTTAAAACCTCTGCCATATCTTGATTTTTTTGAATATGAGAATGACAAAAAAATTACTTTTGGAGAAACTTTTGTCTTTTTATTTCCTGCGTTTTTATCCTTTCAATCTTACAATAATACTGAATTCATGTGCAAAGTTAAGACTTTTAACTCACAATATTTAAAAAAACACCCGTTTTTTACAATTATAGAAAAAGAAAGTGTTAATTTTGCAAAATAATTCGTTAATATGGCACAAGAAGAAGAGTTTAAAGTTGATGTGGAAAAGATTCTCAAGGCAAAACTTGGGGAAAAATACAAGTATGTGCCACGTTTTGTAGTCAATTGGTTGAAGAGGATTCTTCATCAAGATTGGATGAATCATTATCTTTGTGGAGAAGGCAAAGGCCTCGTTGGGGTAGAATGGCTGGATGGCTGTCTCAATTATTTAGATTGCAAGTTGCATGTGCAGACAAATATTGGAGGTGTTATTCAAGAAGGATTAGATGCCTTGCCTGGAAATGAAGATGGGCAATATTATACTATAGTGTGTAATCACCCACTTGGAGGACAAGATGGTTTAGCGTTGGGAAGTGTCGTGTGCCATAAATTTGATAGCCAGATGGTGTACCTCGTCAATGACATTCTTATGAGTTTCAAAGGGCTTGCACCATTATGCGTACCTATCAACAAGACGGGAAAGAATGGAAGGAATTTTCCACGCATGGTTGAAGCTGCGTTTGAATCAAAGAAAAACGTTGTCATGTTTCCTGCAGGGTTGTGCTCGCGAAAACAAAAGGCTGGAATAATAAAAGATTTGGAGTGGAAGAAAACTTTCATTTCGAAGACTGTGCAGTACCAACGTGATGTTATTCCTGTTCATTTTTCGGGACAGAATAGCGAGAGATTCTATAATATAGCAAGATGGTGTAAACGCCTTCACATAAAGTTCAATTTTGCCATGCTGTATTTGGCAGATGAGATGTATAAGAATAGAGGTAAGACATTCACCATTACCTTTGGTAAACCTATTCCGTGGCAGACTTTTGATAAGACAAAAACTGCTTTAGAATGGGCGCAATGGGTAAAAGAAGAAGTTTATAAATTGTAAAGATACCCCTATGTCATTTCTACATAAGATAAGAGATGTCTAGGGATTAATGCGGTAAAGAAAAAATCATATAATGGAAGAAGCACAAATAATAGCACCGATTCCGAAAGAGGTGCTCAAATCCGAACTGACTGAGGACAAGCGCTTGCGCATGACTAGCAAAAGCAACAATGAAGTTTATGTGGTCACATGGCAGGATTCTCCAAATGTGGTGAAGGAAATCGGCCGTTTAAGAGAAATTGCATTTCGTGCAGCAGGTGGAGGAACAGGATTGGACTGCGACCTTGATGAATTTGACACGATGGACAATCCGTATAAGCAACTCATAGTATGGAATCCTGAAGAAGAGGAGATAATCGGAGGCTATCGATACATTCTTGGTCCAGATGTGACGTACGACGAAAAGGGACAACCAGTGCTTGCAACAAGCCACATGTTTCATTTCTCAGATAACTTTATCAACAACTATATGCCTTACACCATAGAGTTGGGGCGCTCGTTTGTGTCTGTAGAGTATCAGTCAACAAGACCTGACGGTAAGTCTATTTTTGCATTGGATAACTTATGGGATGGATTGGGAGCTTTGGCTGTCATAATGCCTAATTGTAAATATTTCTTTGGTAAGATGACTATGTATCCAAGTTACAACCGTAAAGGACGTGATATGATACTTTATTTCCTCAAGAAACATTTTGGTGATAAGGATGGTCTTGTCATACCAACCAAGCCTTTGGAATTAGAACATGATCCAAAGGAATTTGAACAATTGTTCTGTTATGATGCTTTCAAGGAGGATTACAAGATTCTGAATTCAGAGGTGCGCAAGTTGGGATATAATATTCCACCATTGGTAAATGCATACATGGGATTATCTCCTACAATGAAGATGTTCGGTACTGCTATCAACTACGGATTTGGTGATGTGGAAGAAACGGGTATCCTTATTGCGGTAAGTGAGTTGTATGACCAGAAGCGTATTCGCTATGTTGATAATTTTGCAAAAGAGCACCCGGAATATGTGTATGTTACATCCGGTGCAAATAAGGTCATATATGAACCGAAAGACAAATCAGTTTTGAAGGATGATTTTGACGCAGTTAAGTAGCAACTGATATTGTACATCATATAAAAGTGGCACAGAAACGATGTTTTTGTGCTCCTTTTTTTGTTATTAGAAACAATTTATTTAATTTTGCACAAAATAATATATGGTATTGAAAACCAAATAGCAAGTATCAAAATTACATCATATTATGGCATTTACAAGAATTACTGCTGCAGAAGCTGCAGCGCTCATCAAAGATGGTGACAATATTGGTCTTTCAGGTTTTACTCCAGCTGGTACTCCAAAGGCTGTGACAGCAGAAATCGCAAAGATTGCTCATGCAGAGCATGAGGCTGGTCGACCATTCCAGATAGGAATCTTTACTGGCGCAAGTACGGGACAGTCGTGCGATGGTGTGTTGTCTGAGGAAGGTGCAATCCGTTATCGTGCACCATACACAACAAATGCAACATTCCGTAAGCATGTCAATGCTGGAGAAATAGCATACAACGACATTCACCTTGGCATGATGGCTCAAGATCTTCGCTATGGTTTCTTTGGTGATGTTGACTGGGCTATTCTTGAGGTTTGTGCTATTGAGGAGGACGGAAAGGTTTATCTTACTGCTGCAGGTGGTATTTCTCCTACTGTAGCTCGTATGGCAAAAAAGGGTATCATTCTTGAACTCAATGCTCACCATGCTCCTATGTCTCACAAAATTCATGACGTTTATGAGCCACTTGATCCTCCATGCCGTAAACCAATCATGATTGAGAAGGTTACGGATCGTGTTGGTACACCATATCTTCAGCTTGATCCAAACAAAGTGATTGGTGTTGTTGAAACAAATCTTCAGGACGAGGCTCGCGATTTCAAAGATGCTGACCCGATAACCGATAAGATTGGAGAGAATGTGGCAAACTTCCTCATGAATGAGAAAAAGCGTGGCATTATCCCTGCTGATTTCCTTCCATTCCAGAGTGGTGTCGGTACAACAGCTAACGCAATTCTTTTTGCACTTGGTTCTAACCCAGAGATGCCACAGATGCAGGTTTATACTGAGGTGTTGCAGAATGCTATTGTTGACCTTATGCTTCAGGAGAAGGTAAAATGTGCTTCTACTTGTTCCCTCACTGTTACCAATGATAAACTTGAAGCCATTTACGATAACATGAAGTTCTTTGAGGAGCGTCTTGTACTCCGTCAGTCAGAAATCTCCAATAATGCAGAGGTTATTCGACGTCTTGGTCTTATTGCCATTAATACAGCAATTGAGGTGGATCTCTTCGGACATGCAAACTCAACACAAATCTGTGGTACAAAGATGATGAATGGTATTGGAGGTTCTGGCGATTTTGAGCGTAATGCTTTCCTTTCAATTTTCACATGTCCTTCAGTTGCTAAGGGTGGTATGATATCATCAATAGTTCCATTCTGTTCTCACATTGACCATACAGAGCATGATGTGAACATCATTGTGACGGAACAAGGTGTTGCCGATATCCGCGGAAAGAGTCCTATAGAACGTGCAAAGGCAATCATAGAGAATTGTGCTCACCCTGATTACAAGCAGTTATTGTGGGATTATCTTAAGATTAGCAAGAAGGGACAGTCTTGGCATAATCTTGCAGCAACTCATGCATTCCACGATACATTTGTTAAGGAAGGTGATATGCACAAGGTTGACTTTAGTAAGTTTGTATAGTGATTGTAGTTTAAGAATAGGGGTGAAACAATGAAGCCCTTGATTATAATAAAAACAAAAAAGATGTGTGCAGAAGCGGCACACATCTTTTTTGTTTTTAATAGAATCTTGTAGCCTTGTATTGAAAAAGTTTTTTGCCTTAACCTATATGTATTAATCAACCATGTCGTATGTTTTACCTTTTATTGTGAGTTCTATGCCATTGTTCTTGATGGTTATAAGGTCTTTTTTGTACAAATCGCCAATGGCTTGTTTGAACACTTTCTTACTGACACCAAACATGCTGTAGATTTCTTCTGCTGGCGTCTTGTCATGGAATGGTGAGAAACCTTCTGGCTTTAACTTCAGATGCTCAAACAGACGCTGTGAGAAATCCCCAATAATGACACGCCTGTCAGCCACGGTGCCACGTCGTTCCCATTTGTCATGTTCTACATTAGTATCACTTTTGGAACTGTCGTATAAGTCTGTTTGTGATTCGGAAATACTCTTCTGGAATTTCTCTATCTTACTACTGCATACGATTCTGTAAGTTTTGTCGTCAATGTAACAATATACCTGATATCTTTGTCCACGTTGCATACGTATTTTCTGCTCACGGAAAGGGCAAAATAGGTCTTTAGTTAGTCCCCAATTCATGTAAGCCCCATATTCATTAGTCCATGCGCATTCAAGATAGGCAAATTGCCCAACTTCAATTAGTGGATGCTGGGTGGTGGCAATGAGTCGTTCCTCTTGGTCTAAGTAAAGAAAGACGTCAATGGCATCCCCTATATTTGCTTCTTCTGGTGCATACTTTTTAGGAAGTAATATGTCTCCAATCTCTCCTCCGTCAAGATACATGCCATGGTCTTTAATTCTCACGACTTTCAGTAAATTCCTCTTGCCTAACTTCAGTTTGTTCATTTGTTTCTTCGTTTTCTATGTCTCTCAAATTGTTTCCTTCATCATTGTTGTCCGCAATAATCACTCCGTCTTTGAGATGAATAGTACGGTCTGTTATTTGTGATAGTCCTTCATCGTGTGTCACAATAACAAATGTGTGTCCATATTTATCACGCAAGTCAAAAAACAATTGATGCAATTCTGCTTTGTTTTGGGAATCTAGGCTTCCAGATGGTTCATCTGCAAATATTATCTTGGGATTATTTATGAGTGCCCTTGCTACAGCAACACGTTGCTTTTCTCCACCTGACAACTCTGCAGGTTTGTGTTGTGCTCTTTCTGCTAAACCTAAGAAGGTCAATAACTCCATAGCTCTTTCTTTTACGGCTTTGCCTGTTTCGCCGGCAATCATTGCTGGTATCATGACATTCTCAATGGCAGTGAATTCTGGTAGCAATTGGTGGAACTGAAATACGAAGCCGAGATTCTGATTCCTGAATCTTGCCATTTCCTTGTCTTTCAGATTCGCAATGTTTACTCCATCCACGAGCAGACTTCCAGAGTCAGCTTTGTCAAGTGTGCCCATAATTTGTAAAAGAGTTGTTTTCCCAGCACCGCTCGGACCGACAATGCTGATGATTTCTCCTTTGTTTATGCTTAGGTTAATGCCTTTCAACACTTGCAGTGAACCAAAGCTCTTTGTTATGTTTTTTACTTCTATCAAATCGAATGTGTTTTTATGTTGTTTTGAAATCTTGTTATAGTCATTATGTGTAATCGTCGTCTCCTATGTTTGAACACTATCTTACCCATTGTTCTGGGTTAAGGCGACTGCTTTCTTGACGCAATTGGAAATGGAGCACGTAATAACCGTCACTGTTCTGGGACACAGCACCAAGCGAATCTCGTGTTTTCACATTTTGTCCCTTGCGTACGTTTACACTGCTTAGTCCTGAGTAAACACTGATGTAACTTCCGTGGCGCAGCATGACAATATATGCTCCTCCATATTGGAATACAGAACTAACGGTGCCATCAAAAACTGCTCGTGCAGAACATCCTTGTTGTCCTCGAATGTCTATGCCTTTATTGTCGAGCGTGACATTTTTAAGTCCTGCTACAGAATAATTGCCATAGTGACCAACTATGGAATAATTTCCGGTAATAGGCATAGGTAAACGCCCTTTGTTACTTGCAAAATTATTGGAAAGCTTTGAACTGGTTCCTGTTTCTGATTTCCAAACGTCCACTTTTGAACGTTCTGCTCTCTCTTCTTTTTCTGCCGTTTTCACCTCAGCCTCTGCTGCTTTTGTGGCCGCTTTAGCTTTCTCTTCAGCTTCTTTTGCCGCAGACTTTTCAGCTTCGCTCTTTGCTGCTTTTCGTGCTGCGGCAGCTCCAGCCTCTGCCTTTCTTGCTCGTTCTGCAGCAGCTTTCGCTTCAGCAAGTCTTTTGGCTTTTTCTCTTGCTTCTGCTTCGGCTTTTCTTTTTGCTTCTTCTTGTTTTCGTTTGCGTTCTGCTTCTGCTCGTCTTGCTGCTTCAATCTCTGCTTGTATGATTCGGTCAATCTCGGCGTTGAGGGCAGCCTCTTTTTGCTGGTATTCTTTTATCTGCTGTTGTACCGTACTGATGTTCTTGTTAAGATAATCGACTTGTGCTTGACAACTTTGTTTCATGTTGACAAGCGCCTTCTTCTGGGTTTCTATTTCTTGCAGGTGAAGCTCCATCTGTGTCTTTGCTTCCAAAAGTTCATTTTGTTTCGCTTTTACCTGGGCTTGTTTTGTTTTGAGAATTTCACCTTGTGCCTTTATGAATGTGGAGTACTCACGCACATAACGCATTCTTCGTGCCATTTGGGAAAAGTTTTGGGCAGAGAATATGAACATGAGTTTACTTTGGGCTGATTTGTGTCTCTGAATGTAAATCATGGCTTTAGCATATCTCTGCTTCTTGAGATACAGCTCTTCTTGCAGTTTTGCTAATTCAGTTTCTAAATTCGCAATGTTTGTGGTCAGTATGCTTACTTCTTTTCCAAGGCTGTCAATAGAGGTTTGCTGTTTCCCTATTTTATTGTCAAGAACCAACACACTGTCAAGACTGGCTTTTACAGATTTGTTGAGCTGAGCGAGATGGGCTTGGGATTGTTTGCGTTTCTGCTGTGTGGCATTTTGCTCGTTTCTCAACTGTGTCTTTCTGTCAACTTTCTGTGTGGTCGCCCTTTTTGCGCCAGAACCTCTTTTCTTTTGTGCAGAAAGAGGTACGACGAGAGTGAATGCCAATATGTATATGAGTAGCTGCTTCATTGAGGTTGTTGGTTTCGAAAGAACAATGCTTTTACGTTCCTGTCTAATACTTTTTATTCTCCTACCAAACTACTGAAGAGTTTGTTTGCGTCAGTCTTAACGTACTTGCTTGATACTTTAGTGTGTGCTTCCCAATTGCTTTGGTTTCCTTTGTCAGAAAGTTTCAAGTCAAGTTTAATTTCAGACTTAGAAGGTATAGAATAACTAACCTCGTTGGAGTTTTGTGCTTTGTCCCAAAAGAAGTCTTGTATGTTTGTGAAATCTATGTTTTTACCTTTAAATGCATCAAATTCGTCATATTTACATTCAACATAGCGTCTGTTTATTCTGTCTATAATCAATATATTCTCTGGTGACAGTTCCATGCGACCGACTTCCGTTATGCCGAATACAGGATCAGAGAGCGTGATTTGTATTACTTCTCCCTTACGCATTCGAAGATGTCCATTGGTTGACATTGTGTTGCCATTTTGTGTGATTGCCACCTTGACTTTTGCCGTGAAATTAGTCTGGGTGTTGTTTCGCAAATCGGAAGTTATGACGGTTGTTGGAGATGTCACTTTATCAATGCCTTTTTCTGTTGTTTTCTTTGATGAATGGCATGATGCGAGCAACAATATGATTGCAGGCATGAGAATGTATATAATACGTTTCATATTTGTCATTTGTTTTTCTTTGCTTTATTGTTAATCATAATTATATGTTGTTGTATGTCGGAGTCTTCCTTGAGTTCTTCGGGGTCAGATAACTCAATGCACTTATCAATTATTTCCTTTGCTTCATCGTATCGTTTCATTTGGTATAGAACCCATGCGTAAGTGTCAAGATAGGTAGGATTGTTAGGCTCTATCTCGTTGCATTTACGGCTCATTTCTTCTGCTTTCTTCAAATCCTTTTTGTTGAGCGAAAGGTAGTATGCATAATTGTTTAAAACCGTAATGTCATTTGATTTGTAGATGAGACATGAGTCGTATGCTTGATACATCTTGTTGTCATTGCCGAGAACGTGGTATAATTCGCCCATTAATGAATATGAGTTTGTAAGTATCGTTAGTTTGTCTTCACTACCGCTACTGTGTTCAACTGCTTTCTTGAAACATTCTATGGCTTCTTCTAATTTATGTGTCTGGTAGCACCCCACTCCCATATAATAGTAATAAACAGGATTGTCTGTGTTGTATTCAACTGCAGGTTTGCAAATGCTTACAACGTCTTCCATGTTGTTGTCCTGAATGGCGTATGATAGGGATTCCTGACGAGCCATATCACACTCCGGGTCAATCTCTAACATTTCAGCGAGGTAAGGCCTTATCATGTCACGTGGAAATCCTTTGGTGACCATGTATCTTACACAGATTTCGTGAATTTCAGTCGTCTCTTGAGGCATTTGTAGTACACTGCTTATTAAATCCATTGTTTCTGTGGAGTCCGTTTTTTGTGTGATGCTCTCAATCACAATACCTCGCATCAAACGTACTCTGGTGTCGTTATCCAGGTTTGGATTCGTTAACATCTTTTTCAGTTGTGCACTATAAAGAGAGTCCTGTCCTGTGTGCTGATAATAGCTTGACATGGCTAATTGCAATGTGACGTTGGTGCTATCTTTAGCCTCTATTTCTTTGAAAATGTGATAAGCCTCATCAGGTTTGCCGGAATCAAGGTACAAATCTCCAAGTACCACTTGATATCTGAAATCGTTAGGGTATTCATTAGCAAGCTCCTGTATCTCTCTGAACGCATTCTTTTCATCTTCCATTTTGAGATACGTGTTGAACTTCTCCATGGATATCATCTCACTTTTGCCTTCTTTTACCTCCAGCTTATTGAGTATGTCAATCATTTTAGTGTAATTCTCATTACGCTCATATATTTCTAATAACTTCATCAGCAGTTCCTCTTTCTCCGGGAACTGCTGTGCCATGTCCTCAAGAGTTCTTTGAGTGTCTTCAATGCGACGGTCGTTATAGTATAAAGATACAAGTCGATCTTTATACCAGTAGTTGCTTGGCTCTAACAGACATGCCTTCTCCATATATTTTATGGATAGGCTGTCCATGTGGATGAAGCGATTTAGTTCTGATAATTCGTATAAAGTGGCAGCAGATTCAGGATGAAGCTTCAGACAATAATTGAATAATTCAAACGCAGAAGAGTAGTTCTGTGCTTGTTTTTGTCTTACAGCTTCCTGGTAAATGTAGTTGAATTTGCTGTTCTGAGCAGATGTCAACGAAACTGATGACTGAAATACGAATACAATAATGAAAAGTAATCTTTGCATGCTTGTTTAAGGAAATGTTTCATTAGGCGGTGCCGTAGTGGCGGTTTGCGAGATATGATGCGTTGTCTTATTTCACGCCGCTATGACCAAATCCACCGGTTCCACGTTCTGTTTCGTCAAGAGTGTCCACTTCAATGAGCGTAGGTTGTTCGTGTTTTGCAATAACCATTTGAGCAATACGCTCGCCATCATTGATGATAAAAGACTCTTGAGACAGATTCACAAGGATAACACAAATCTCACCACGATAATCGGCGTCAATAGTGCCAGGGGAATTGAGAACCGTCACGCCTTTCTTTATTGCAAGCCCGCTGCGTGGCCGCACTTGGGCTTCATAACCAGCAGGGAGTGCCATATAAAGTCCGGTAGGAACAAGTGTTCGAGCCAATGGTGCCAATGTTATAGGTTCGTCAATGTTTGCACGCAAGTCCATACCTGCTGATTGTTTCGTAGCATACGCAGGTAGTTGGTGATGCGATTTGTTAATTATTTTTATTTCCATAATACATTAATTTTATGCAAAGATAGTGAAAAAAAGAAGAATGAAGAATGAAGAGTAAATAATTTATATTACTTTTGCACTTAAATATTAAATAATGTGCGTTGAGGCGATGAAAAGTATTGTTTATGCAGAGTGTAAACAATGGTTTATTTGTCGGCGAATTACCAGATTCCCCTTGTATAAAGGAGAGTCGTTGTATAACATTATAGCAAATAACATCAATATTTATAGAAGAATCATTTAAAATGAATTGGTTGCAACTAATCTCAAATAAGCGTCTCGGACAAGAAGAAATGCATTTGAATAAGAAAGACGATCGTACTGAGTTTCATCGCGATTACGATAGGTTGATTTTCTCTGCAGCATTTCGTCGCTTGCAAAATAAAACTCAAGTGTTCCCATTGCCGGGAAGCATTTTCGTACATAATCGACTTACTCATTCGCTTGAGGTGGCAAGCGTAGGACGAAGTCTCGGTGATGATGTTGCACGCCAATTGCTTAGTTCGCACCCTGAATTATCAGATTCTCAAATAGATGAGATAGGCAGTATCGTCAGCGCAGCTTGTCTGGCGCATGACATGGGGAACCCACCGTTTGGACATTCTGGAGAAAAAGCCATTGCCACATATTTCAGTGAAGGGGCAGGACTTGTTTACAAAGATAAGCTGTCAGAAGCGGAATGGAGTGATCTTACTCATTTTGATGGAAATGCAAATGCTTTTCGTTTACTTGCCCATCAGTTCAAGGGCAGACGGAACGGAGGATTTGTATTGACTTATTCAACGCTTGCGTCCATTGTGAAATATCCATATCCAAGCGTGGAGGCAACAAAACAAAAATTTGGATTTTTCCAGCAGGAAAAAGATATTTACAAAAGGATTGCCAAAGAATTAGGCCTTACAGGCCGTCACCCTCTCGTGTATCTTGTTGAGGCTGCAGATGATATCTGTTATGAGATAATGGACATAGAGGATGCTCATAAACTCAAAATATTGAATTATGACGAGACTCGTGAACTGATGCTTGGTTTTGTGTCTGAGGAGAGTAGAGGACACATTCTTGCTCGTGCAGACGAAGTAGATGATATAAACGAGAGGGTTGTGTTTTTCCGTTCTTGTGCCATAGGGGCGATGGAGAGGGAGTGTGTGAGAGTGTTTGTCGAAAACGAGCAAGAGATATTGAATGGCACATTCAAAGGTTCGTTGATAGAGAATGCATGTCCTCTTGTGAAACGTGCATATGATGAATGTGTGAAAACTGCCATAGTTAAAATTTACCATAGTCGTGAGGTCGTGAACATTGAGTTGGCTGGTTATAAAATCATACGTACGCTCATAGATGTGTTCTGTAATGCAGCAATGACTCCAGATCAGGCATATTCTAAACTGCTACTTGACAGAGTCTCTTCGCAATATGAAGTGGATTCAGCAGATACGTACACCCGAATCATGGCAGTGCTTGATTTCGTGAGTGGCATGACTGACGTTTTTGCACTTGATTTATATAGGAAGATTAATGGTGAAAGCTTGCCTATGATTTGAATTTCCCCTATAGGATTTTTATAGGACATATATATATACTAAACGCTGTTTCTTGACTACAAATCATCTCAAAAACGAGTATTTGTGTGTTTATTTGTGCTGCAAATATAAAAAAACAACGTGTTTTTGTGAGTTTTAACAATTGTTTTGTTAATTTTGTACAAGATTTACCAAAAAAGGATTCGTTAAGTTTATCATTAACTAAAACAAAACTCACTATCATTTATAAGTATTAGCAATATGGAATCCCACATTGACACCATTCACATTTTAACCCTTGTCGGTTCTGTAGCACTTCTCATGTATGGTATGAAAGTCATGAGTGAAGGCTTGCAGAAGATGGCAGGTAGTAAGCTCCGTAATGTGCTCGGCACAATGACGACAAACCGAGTAACAGGAGTGCTCACAGGTGGCTTCATAACCACAGCAATTCAGTCTTCTACAGCAACTACGGTCATGACTGTAAGCTTCGTGAGTGCTGGCTTATTGTCACTTGCACAGGCTATATCGGTAATTATGGGTGCTAATATAGGCACTACGGCAACAGCATGGATTATGGTGTTGGGCGGCAGCAACTTCAATATGCTTGGAGTCGTGTATGCCGCTATTATTTTGTCGATCATTCTGATATACACTAAGAAGAATGCAAATCTGGGAGAGTTTGTTATTGGTCTTGCCTTCATGCTTCTTGGTCTCACCACCTTGAAGAACAATGCTGTGGAGATGAATCTCGCAGCTAATGAAGGAATTATGGAATTCTTCGGTAGCACTTGTCATTGGGGGTATGGTAGTTACTTTTTGTTCTTGTTTATCGGAGGATTGATGACATGTGCAGTACAAAGTTCCGCAGCAATCATGGCGATAACGATGACGTTGTGTTCGACAGGAGTCATGCCTATAGATATGGGTATAGCACTTGTCATGGGTGAGAATATCGGTACCACTATAACATCAAATGTTGTGGCTCTTTCTGCCAGCACACAGGCTCGTAGAGCAGCTATGGCTCACCTTGTGTTTAACCTGTTTGGTGTTATTTGGGTTTTGTGTGTGTTCAAGTGGTTCGTAGGAGTTATTTGTGATGTTTGGGAAGTCCCATTCACTCCAGGGGAGTCTGGCGATGGTGTAGACCCAACAAAGCTCAGTGCTATACTTGCAACATTCCATACGGCATTCAACGTGTGCAATGTGCTTATACTTATATGGTTTATAAAACCACTTGAGAAACTTGTTTGTTTGATAATCAAGCATAAGGAAGGTTCAACAGATGACGATGAGGCACGCCTTAAATTCATAGGTGGCGGTGTCCTTTCTACTGCGGAATTGTCAATACTTGAGGCAAAGAAAGAGATAAACGTATTTGTCTCTCGCTGCGTTAAGATGTATGGTATGGTACAGGATTTGCTTCATACGGAGAAAGGCGATGACTTTAATAAGATGTTCAGTCGTATCGAGAAGTATGAAAGCATAACTGATAACATGGAAGTGGAGATTTGCGATTATTTGTCAAAAGTAAGCGAGGGACGTCTTTCCGTGGAATCAAAGGTGGAAATCCAGCACATGATGAGAGTTTGTGATGAACTGGAATCTGTTGGTGACAGCTGCTTTAACATAGCTCGTACAATAAGTCGAAAGCGCCAGTATGCCACATCTGACTTTACAGAAAAGCAATATGAGCATATACATAACATGATGCAATTGACAGAAGAGGCAATAAAGCAGATGGAGGTTGTGATTCAGCATGGCGAACATCGTTTTGTGGATTTGAATAAAAACTACAATACAGAACACGAAATAAATAATTACCGAACTCAGCTTAAGAACCAGAACATTGTCGATGTTAGCAATCAGTTATATGATTATCAGATGGGAGTGTTCTATATGGATCTTATTTCCGAATGTGAGAAACTTGCCGATTATGTGATAAATGTGATAGAGGCAAGTGGAATAAAGGAAAAGAAGGCAAACGGGTTCAAGGTGCAGTAAATAAACGATTTCCCAATATTGTACAGCCGCGGTCAATGTTGATTGCGGCTGTTTTTGTACAATTACTATATGCTATGTTTTTCAACTTTTACTTTCAAATATTTTGTAGTTACGAAAAAAGTCCTTACCTTTGTACCCGCAAACCAAGATAATCGGGCTCCTATAGTTCAATGGATAGAACAAATCTCTCCTAAAGATTAGATCCGAGTTCGATTCTCGGTGGGAGTACCAATATCCCCCAATATGGTTTGTACAGGTGAACAACTCACACGGGGTTAGTTTAGTTGGTAGAATATCGGTCTCCAAAACCGAGGGTCGGGGGTTCGAGTCCCTCACCCCGTGCAAGGAAAAACCTACAAAACGAAAGTTTTGTAGGTTTTTTGTGTATCTTGTTAGGTATATCCTATCTGTAGCTTAACAGATTCTTTGTTATATAAGCAACTGCATGTAATCAATGCCATGTGGTGTCCTCGTCTATCTTGTAACGGTACACCTTAGCTAATTTCACATCAAAAATAAGTGTCGAATAACCTGGAATTTTAGATGATGTGCTTTCGCTCTCGCCATAACCGAGATAATAAGGTACTACTATTTTCCAATTGTCGCCTTCTACCATGTGTAATGTTGCTGTTGCAAATCCTGTCACGTTGCTGTTCATGCTCATGAGAGCAGGCACATCGGTAGCTTCATTGAGTGAATATGTGTTATAGCTTTTCCCAAACACATAGCCTTGAGAGTGGGCGGAGGTGGGAATGAGTCGTCCTAAATAGTGTACTCTGACAGAATCATTGAAGATGGGTTTGTATTCTCCATAGCCTTTATCCATCTTCTTGATATACACATAATGGTTGTTGTTAGGTGCCAGTTTTTCAATCTCTTCGTCAAGATTAAAAGCTAAAATCTTACTCCATCCATCCGTGTTGTGGTCTGCGAGGTATGCTATTGAGTCAACGTAGTGTTGATTTCGCTCTTTCCAGTTGTCATACTCTCCAGCCTCTTCTTGTTCGTTGCATGATGTGAACAAGAAGAATGCTGCGAGTAATGATAATGTGTATAATGAAATCTGCTTCATTACATTTGTTTACTTAAGATTCTTCAAGAGGCTTGAGATTGTTACCTGATCCTCAATGATGCTGCGAAGTTCGTTAATGTTGACACGCTTTTGTTCCATTGTGTCACGATAACGAAGTGTCACAGTGTTGTCCTCAAGGGTCTGAGGGTCAACGGTTACACAGAATGGAGTACCAATTGCGTCTTGGCGACGGTAGCGCTTACCAATCTGGTCTTTCTCTTCGTACTGGCAGTTGAAGTGGAACTTGAGACTGTCAATGATTTCTCTTGCCTTTTCTGGAAGACCGTCCTTTTTTGTGAGTGGGAATACAGCAAGCTTCACAGGAGCGAGGGCTGCTGGCAAGCGGAGTACGGTGCGTGTCTGTCCACCTTCAAGCTCTTCTTCGCAATAGCTGTGGCACATAACTGACAGGAACATACGGTCAACACCAATTGATGTCTCGATGACGAATGGTGTATAGCTTTTGTTTTCCTCTGGGTCGAAATACTCAATCTTCTTGCCGCTGTATTTAGCATGCTGGCTGAGGTCGAAGTTTGTACGTGAGTGTATTCCCTCAACCTCCTTGAATCCGAATGGCATCTTGAACTCCACGTCAGTTGCAGCATTGGCATAGTGAGCAAGTTTGTCGTGGTCGTGGAAACGGTAGTTTTCTGCACCGAATCCAAGTGCCTGATGCCAAGCCATGCGGCGCTCTTTCCATTCCTTGAACCATTCAAGTTCTGTGCCTGGCTTAACGAAGAACTGCATCTCCATCTGCTCAAATTCACGCATGCGGAAGATGAACTGACGTGCCACGATTTCGTTGCGGAAAGCCTTTCCAATCTGTGCAATACCGAAAGGAAGCTTCATGCGTCCTGTCTTTTGTACGTTGAGGTAGTTGACGAATATGCCTTGTGCTGTTTCTGGACGCAAATAGATTGTTGATGCACCTTCAGCCGCAGCACCCATTTCTGTCTTGAACATGAGGTTGAACTGACGTACCTCTGTCCAGTTACGAGTACCGCTGATAGGACATACGATTTCCTCGTCAAGGATGATTTGACGCATGCCGTCAAGGTCAATGCCACCTTCTGCATTCATAACCTCTTGGAAGCGTTTGTGGAGTGCCTCTTTCTTTTCTGCAAGTTCAAGAACCTTTGGAGATGTTGCACGATATTGTGCCTCGTCAAAACTCTCCTTGAAACGCTTACGTGCTTTCTCAACCTCTTTTTCAATCTTGTCATCGTACTTTGCAATCTGATCCTCAATGAGAACATCTGCACGATATCTTTTCTTTGAGTCGCGGTTGTCAATCAATGGGTCGTTGAATGCGTCAACGTGTCCTGATGCTTTCCAGATAGTAGGGTGCATGAAGATGGCAGAGTCCAAACCTACGATGTTTTCATGAAGTAAAACCATGTATTGCCACCAATACTGCTTGATGTTATTTTTGAGTTCGACACCATTCTGACCGTAGTCATATACTGCGCCGAGGCCGTCATATACTTCTGATGATGGGAAAACGAATCCGTATTCCTTGCAGTGGCTAACCACTTTCTTGAAAATGTCTTCTTGCTGTGCCATATTTTATTTATTATTTTGCTATTTACTATTGATAATTATTCTGTTATTTGTCGTTTGTGATTCTTTATTAGTATGATTTCGTGCAAAGTTACGACTTTTTGGTAAGAATTTCGTAACTTTGCCTTTAAAATAATGTAAAAGAGACAAAAATGACGTATTCTAAGCATACAATAGAGGCTGTAGAGCTGCTCAAACGCCTCATTTCAATTCCAAGCGTTAGCCGTGATGAGGCAGCTGCAGCAGATGTGCTGGAGGCGTATCTTACAGAAAAAAAACTCAATCCGCAACGTGTGGGAAACAATGTGTATTGTATTCCTGAAAATTATGACACCGCAAAGCAAACCATACTTCTAAATGCTCATATAGATACAGTTAAACCTGTGGTTGGATGGGTGCGTTCTCCGTTCTCCCCTGTGCATGAAGGCGACGTTTTGGATGCTCAGTACGGGCTTGGAGATATTATCTATGGACTCGGAAGTAATGATTGTGGCGGAGGGCTTGTGTCGCTTTTGCAAGTGTACATGATATTCAATTCACCCACATGTCAGCTTCCATACAATCTGATATATCTTGCAAGTTGTGAAGAAGAAGTGTCTGGGAAAGATGGTATTGTCTTAGCTCTTCCCCTGCTCCCGAAGGTGGATTTTGCCATTGTCGGAGAACCAACGGGCATGCAACCGGCAATAGCGGAAAAAGGATTGATGGTCATAGATGCGATTGCACATGGTAAAGCTGGGCACGCTGCCCGTAATGAAGGTGACAATGCTATTTATCATGCTATGAATGATATTCAATGGATTTCACAGTGGCAATTCCCTAAGCAGACGGAACTTCTTGGTCCTGTGAAGAATACCGTGACAATTGTGAATGCTGGCACACAGCATAATGTCATCCCTGATACTTGTATTTTCACCATTGATGTACGCTCAAATGAGTGTTATTCCAACGAGGAAATATTTGAGTTTTTTCAACAGCATCTCACATCAGAATTGAAAGCACGTTCATTCCGTCTCTCATCTTCTCGTATCAATATAGAACATCCTTTTGTTCAAGCATGTGTCCGTGAGGGACTTACACCGTTTGGCTCACCGACGCTTTCTGATCAAGCACTCATGCGATTCCCATCTCTTAAGTTGGGGCCTGGCGAATCTTCTCGTTCACACACAGCAGATGAATATATAAGAATCAGTGAAATAGATGACGCAATTACCACTTATGTCAAACTCCTGACAAATATGCAATAAGGCATTTGTTAATAGGAACTCATAATTAATATTGACAAGCTGCTTATTAAAAGACAATGATTGTTTTCATACGTAAAAATACTAACTAATCATGAGTAGAATTATATTTGTTATCACATATTTGTTTTGTGCAGTAATGGCACAGAGCGCTTTTGCGTTTGACGAAGCGCAGGACGTGGTGTTGGGAACAGAAAAATATCGCATCGTGAGTAATGTGGTGAAAGGGGGTGGCATTGCTATAGGTGCTGCTCATGAAAGTGATATTAATGTGTATTATGTTGTGGATGAAAGTGCTGTGACGAATGATTGCTGGTGGTATATTGATAAAAACCAGGATGGTAAGTGGCGTTTTAGGAATGCAGAAACAGGGCAATGTCTTCGTTTCGTCACTTCTAAGGAAAGTGGCATTTTTGAACGTCTTATATTTTGCGATGAGTCAGAAAGCGATTTAGCAGCATGGTGGAATGTGACAGTAAACGAGGGGCTATATCAATTCTCATATAATAATGGAGGAACCGATTATTATATGGCAAAGAAAACAAATCCGCCTATGATAAAAACGGATGTGACAAATGGGTCGTACAGCTGTTTCTATCTTGTGAGCGAGAATGATAAAACACCAGTTCCTGAAGGAAATGGGGGGAATATGATTGTTCCAACCGTATCGACAACGCTTGACGGATTTGTCACCGATATGCTTGTTTTTGGACATGCTCCTGCATATGTGATGTCGTCAAAAAGTTACCTGTCGGTATTGCCTCATAAATGGAACGGAGGAATATTTGAATTTACTCCAGCAAAAGATAGCTATAAACTTGAGTTGGTTGACGAGAATGATGTGCAGGTACAAGGTATAGAGGATTTGCAGTTGCTGTCTCAATATTTAATAAGGGTAATGGATGAAAATGTCATCGTTGCCAGTGTTCCTATTGTTTTCACCTCAATGCCGGTTCTTCAAATCGTCCACACGGGAGCTTTGAAAAAAGACATGCCGGAATATGTGTGGGGTACGATGAGTTTGTCTTCTCCTGAAGATTTAAGCACTACCATCCTAAGTGCTAAATACAAAACACGAGGAGCGACAGCCCAGAAATACCAGTCAAAGCCTTCACTGAACATGAAACTGAGAGCTCTGGACGGCGAGGGTAATGAGGTCGAGACCGATAGTACATTGCTTGGGTTGAGATGTGCTTCGTCATGGATACTTGATGCAATGGCAATAGATAGAATAGAGATGCGCAATAGGGTGTGCTTTGACATCTGGAATGAGTATGCTCCGTTACCATATAGCACGGAGTTCGGTTCTCGCAATGGTACTGTTGGTCGCTTTATTGAAGTGGTTATCAATGGAGTTTACAAAGGAATATACTGTATGTCAGATAAGGTGAACCGCAAATTACTTGACTTGAAGAAGCCTCAGATTGACGAAACGACTGGCGAGGTGACTGTTAGGGGCGCTATTTATAAACACGGAACAAACAGTATCGGTGACCAGAATACAGCAGGCTACTTTATTGACTACTCTGTATATATAGTCGGGTGGCATGATGCTTGGGAATTGTCAGAACCTGAAGATTATCCGAGTGAGGCTGCATGGGATGGATTGAACGAGATATACGCACATAAGCATGACTTGCAATGGATAAGTGAGAATTTCTATGTCGATCAGCTTGCAAAGTATCAAGTATTTATTGCGGCATTTAGCATTGGCGATAACTGGGGAAACAAAAATTCCATCGTGTCAGTACGAAACATGCGTGTTGACGGAGGAAAGCGCCGTTTTGTATATACACCTTGGGATCTTGACACCGCTTTGGGTGGCAGCTATGACGGTAAGTATTATGATGGCACGTATAGTTCTTGGTCTGTGTCAAACGTCATGTCTGCATCGTCAAAGCCTGTGCCTTTTTCAGCTTTAGGTGGTGGCACAGATTACTATTCAATGATGCGTCAAGCTTGGTTGGAGGGTAGTGCAGGTTCTTTGTCTGTAGAATCTGTTAAAGAAAAGTTGGAACGGAATCGTGATTTGTTCTTAAGCAGTGGTGCATGGCAAAGGCAAGTTGCTAATCGTAATGGTGCCCAGTTGTGCAATGACCTTACGCAAGAGATATCCTATATCGTAGATTGGTATGATACTCGTTTCAAGGAGATGGATGCGTATTTTGGAACAACTGACGAGGACCGTGAAGTGGGTGTATTTTCACCGACAAGTGGTGGACGTGCAGATGCTACGGCAGTGTACGACATGCAGGGACGTCTTGTAAGTCAAAATAGCAAAACTCCAGGAATATATATAGTGCGAATTGCAGACGGTCGGGTTGTTAAGAAGTTTATTGCCCGTTGAGTTTGCAATACGTAGATAAAGTCCGTACTTCTGCCTGTGAATATAAAAACGGAGACTGTTTGTCAATCAACAGCCTCCGTTTTTAATGGTTATTTGTTACCTCAAAAGAGAGAGTTATCGTTCTATAGTCTGAGCACGGTCAGGACCGACGCTTACAATTGTGATAGGAGTCTCGAGCTCTTTTTCAAGGAATGCGATGTAGTCGCTGAATGCGTTAGGGAACTCAGCTTCGCTTGTTATCTTTGTAAGGTCGCAGTTCCATCCTGGAATCTCCTCATATACAGGTTCAATGAGACCATCGCTGATGTCGTATGGGAAGTCGCGTGTGATTGTGCCGTCATTGAGCTTGTAAGCAGTACATGCCTTAATTGTCTGGAAATCATCAAGCACATCGCTCTTCATCATAATGAGCTTAGTGACGCCACTTACCATGATAGCATATCGGAGTGCAACGAGGTCAATCCATCCACAGCGACGTTCACGACCTGTAACAGCACCATATTCATGACCAATGGCACGAATCTTTGCACCTGTCTCGTCAAAAAGTTCTGTAGGGAAAGGACCTGCACCAACGCGAGTGCAGTATGCCTTGATGATACCGAATACATCACCAATCTTGTTAGGACCTATGCCGAGACCGATGCAGGCACCAGCACAGATTGTGTTGCTTGATGTCACAAATGGATATGAGCCGAAGTCAATATCGAGCATTGTACCCTGAGCTCCCTCACACAGAACAGATTTGCCACTCTTGAGGATATTGTTGATTTCGTGTTCGGAATCAACGAGTGGGAACTGGCGAAGGTATTCAATGCCTTCCATCCATTTCTTCTCCACCTCTGTGATGTCGTAGTCAGTATAGTTGAGGTCTTGGAGCATTTTCTCGTGACGTGCTTTGTGAGCAGCATACTTCTCTTCAAAGTTTTCAAGTATGTCTCCTACACGCAGTCCGTTACGGCTTGTCTTGTCACTGTAAGTAGGACCGATGCCCTTACCTGTTGTGCCGACTTTATTCTTGCCTTTTGCTGCCTCCTGAGCTGCGTCAAGCAGACGGTGAGTTGGCATGATGAGGTGTGCCTTCTTTGATATGTGAAGACGGCTCTTGAGTTCATGTCCGCTCTTCTCAAGGTCTTTTGCCTCATCCATGAAGAGGTCTGGTGCAAGAACAACGCCGTTACCGATAATATTTACTTTGTCACCCTGGAAGATACCCGATGGAATGGAGCGAAGTACGTACTTCTGACCTTCAAACTCGAGTGTGTGTCCAGCGTTAGGACCTCCCTGGAAACGTGCAACTA
The DNA here is from genome assembly GCA_045616905.1 of Bacteroidaceae bacterium. Lineage (GTDB taxonomy): Bacteria > Bacteroidota > Bacteroidia > Bacteroidales > Bacteroidaceae > Minthosoma. The sequence continues at coordinate 9,634 of JAZLHP010000016.1, read as the reverse complement.
CGTCGTAGCGTGGCGTAAGTACGTCAACTACCTTTCCTTTGCCTTCGTCTCCCCATTGGAGACCTAAAAGAACATCTACTTTCATTGTCTTGTTTATGTTTGTTTGTTAGAGTTTCTTTTGTTTGTGAAAAACAATCATAAGAATTGATTACTTATAATTGCCGTTCGTGGATTTTGTCGTGGCGATTTATGTCATAAACCTTATGTCATTTGAACCATTCTGCAGCTTTTGCTAATTCCTCGTCTATTCGGGCGAATCGCATTTCTTCACGTGTCATATTGGCAATTCTTTCTTTCTCTATCTTCTTGCGTAAGCGTGAAAGTTTTGCCTGACATACGTTGCATAGTCCGTATATGTATGTTGAACATCGCATCTTCTTGAACTTGGGTGTCTTGACCTTTGATGCTGCTTGCTCAATCGTGTCATCGTGAACATCCCATATCTTACCGCATCCATTGCAGATGTAGTGGTGATGAGGTGCCACCTCCCATGCTTTCTCGTACAATGTAATTCCGTCAAGGTGATGGTCGAAAACGAGACCGCAGTCAAGCAGCAGTTGCAATGTGTTGTATATGCTGCCACGGCTGACATGGAAATTGTCAGGCATCAGTTCCAGAATCTGGTCAGCACTCTTGTGCCCCTTCATCTTCATCACCGTTTCAAGGATGGCATAGCGTTCTGGTGTTTTGCGCATGCCTTGCTCTGTCATGTAACGTGTCAGTTTGGCTTCAGGGCTATTTGTTCCATCCTTCGGATGCGGTGCTGATGCGGTCTTTTTCATTGCACAATTTACAATATGGGTACAAATTTAACTATTTTATCTGTGAGTTACAAATAATCGGCAATTTTTTTGACCTTCTTAGCATTGCCGTTGCTTATTGATGCATAAAACTGCAATGCTTTGATAGCATATTTGTTGTCAAGTGATGCTGTCGCCTGGTCAAGAAACTCTTCTGCAGAATTGTCACTTAACTCATATTGCCTCATCAGATGACATAAGGTCAGAAAACCGCAATTCTGCAGCATTCTGTTTTCGCTTGCCATCCACTGGAATGCTTTAACGCTTGCGTATGGCAGCCTTTTTACGAGGTGCAGGCAAAACATGGTTGCAATTTCTTCTGTACGAATGCTTTCTACCCAAATGTCGCACATCTCTTCTAAAAAATCATCCGTAGGCATGAGCATGCACGCAAGTATCTTGCATTCACGCACACTTTGATTCCACAGTTCTTGAGCCAGTTCCCTGTTTTCGTCGAATTCATCGGCAATATTGACAATCCTTGGAAGCTCTATTCCCCAATTCACTCGGTAGTCTTCAGTCTGTCTCATGTGAGCAGATGCGACACCGTTCATGTTTGCGCGTAGCTCTTTTTTTATGTCGTTTAAAATTTCTTTCATTTCTGTAAAAATGACTTTCGGCAGACGCCATCATCGCGTCTGCCGAATTTGAGTATTCTGTAAGATGTGCTATTCGTTAATTAAAGGTAGGGCAGAGTAGTCTTTGCTGTATCGTAACATCTGCTCTGCATACCCTTCAGTGTAGCTGATTTTGACATCAGAAATGTTACCATTCGCATCTTTTGTTGCTGTATATACGGGATTAATGAACCCTTTGTATGGCGCAATGTTAAGTTTCTCGTAGCGAGATAGAATCTCTTTGTGAAGTGCAGGGTCAACCTTCACTCCGTATGTCTCGACCAGTTGCTTTGCTGCCTCATAATCGCCAGTGCTCTTTATGCGCTGAATCTCTGCTAATAATTCGCCGAAAAGATCGCGCAGTGCATAGTAATCATTTATCTTGACGTAAGTCTTACCATCTCTTTTTACAAATTCAATAATGTCAAGTTGCTTTGGAGGCAATTTTTCCCCACGTGAATGTGAAGGGACGATTAATCTTTTTTTACCATGCTCTAATGCCCAACGTGCAATGAGTGCTCTGTTACGCATGTGTGCCTCTTCTATATTATTGCCAAGGTTTATTCTCACAAGCTGAGTGAGAAGTCCGTTTTGCATCTGGGTGATATAGTTTGATTTGAAAGCCTCCTCATCTGGAACAAGTCCTAACTCTACGAGTTTAGGGTCTGCTAAGTAATAAAGGGCAAACAGGTCTGCACGTGCTTCTTCGATTGTGCTTCCGTATGCTTTCAGAGAGTCTCCGTCAACTCCGTCCAACAGTTTTCCGCTACCATGTCCTAAGCACTCATGTAAGTCGGTGTGCAAGTCATCTGTTTGGTCTCCATATTTCTCAATAATGGCGATTTCATCGGCACTATATACAAATTCTTGAAGCATTCCGCTTCCCTTTGCAGCTTTGTTGTATGCATCGGTGAGATTGCCGATTGTAACCGATTTTGAACCGTGTTCAGCACGAACCCAGTCGCTGTTCGGTAGGTTTATTCCTATGGCTGATGAAGGGTACAGGTCGCCTGCAAGAATGGCAGCCTTGATTACTTTTGCTGTTATGCCTTTCACCTTCTCCTTTTTGAATTCTGGCGATACAGGTGAGTTGTCTTCAAACCATTGAGCATTCTTGCTAAGTGTTTCAGTGCGTTTAGTTGCTTCAAGATCCTTGAAATTAACAATGCTCTCCCATGAGCATTTTAGTCCGAGAGGATCGCCATAACATTCGATGAATCCGTTTACAAAGTCAATAAGAGGCTCAGTGTTGTTGACCCATGCTATTGAGTATTCATCAAAAGTTTTCAGGTTGCCTGTTTCGTAATACGATACTATAAGGTCGATGACTTTCTCCTGTTGAGCATCTTCTGCGTATGCACGGGCAAGTTTCAGATTCTCAACAATCTTTTTGATTGCTTCGCCATATACTCCGTCAGATGTCCATTTCTTCTCGATGAGTTCGCCGTTTTCTGTCTTTACGAGGCGTGAGTTCATACCATACATGACAGGATGAATCGAGTCACCCTCTGCTTTCTGTTTAGCATAGAATGATTCAGCTTCTGCTTGCGAGACACCATCGTAATAGTTGCTTGCAGAAGTAAGTACAAGATCTTCGCCGTTAGCAAGGTTGACACGCTTTGCCATTATGTTAGGGTTGAACATCACAGGCGAAATAGTGTTGATTGTCTCTGAATCGACCAGGCCTTTACTTATTGCACGGAAATACTCTTCAGAGAATCCAGGCTCAAACTTATCACATGCGTAGTGGTGGTGAATGCCGTTGCTGAACCACACACGCTTTAGATACACGACAAATGCCTTCCACTCGTCAGTGTTTTTGTCGCCCTTATACTCCTTGAAAATTGTTTCTAATGCTTTTCTGATAGTGAGGTTGTATTTGCCGTTCTGATCCCAAAGTATGTCGCGTCCCCACAAAGCTGCTTCTTGCAGGTGGTATATCAATGTCTTCTGCTTGAGGGACAGCTTGTCAAATCCTTCCACTTTGTAGCGTAGCATCTGCAAATCTGCAAATCGCTCGTTGTTGTATTCGAAATCATCAGTTTGCTGGGCATTGACAGTGTTTGTCGCGCCAGTCATAAGTGCACTAATAATCATTGTCTTAAATATGGTTTTCATTGTTTGCATGTTATAAGTAGTTACAAAGTTATGACATTATAGCCAAATGGCAAAGAAAAACCTGAAAAATAAAAAGGTTAAATGCACGAGTACATTTAACCTTTTTGTTAATTGCTAATTCACTATTTGGGGTAGGTATTAGAAATCTCTTTTCATTGATACGTAATAGGAGCCGAAATTACCAAGTGATACTGTTGCAGACCATACTGTTGATGTGTAAGTGATTCCTTCAAGTGATAAGATGATATTGTCTGGATCATCTTCGTCTTCGTCGGCAATCATAAGTACGTCGCCATAGCTTTGGTGAACGTATATTAACTGCTTGCTTGGTATCACGATTGACTTTGTCTCTGCATTGTAAGTTCCCTTGACAGTCATGCCACCATCCCAGAAGTTTGTGATTTCTACCTCGCCTCCGTCTTTCTCTTTGCCAGAGGTGAACGCTATGGCCATTGCGTATTGACTTCCTTCTGTAAAACCATTATCTCCGTATTCAAATTCTGTAACGATGTAATAGCCATCAACAGTGAATACCGGCATTTTTGGAGTCTTTATGGTTACGGAATTCTCGGTTTTTGCTAATTTCCCGTCCTTTGTCATTGCGTATGCATACAGCGAGTGGCTTGTCAGTTTTTCAAGTTTTCAACAAGTATTGGGCACTCCTTTGCAATAGAGTCGCATGAGATGTATTGCCCGTTACCCTGTTCGTCAACGATATAAACACCTTCTTCTATGATTCCGTCAACATTGTCGGCTTTTATAGTTGCCATGATTGACTGGTAACTGTTAGCTTCCGCTGTGATGCTTATGTCTGGAAAGCTGTATTTTGTGAAACCGCCTTCAATGGTATTTTTGTCATCCATTGTGTCCGAACAGCTTACGAAGAGAGCTGCAAAGACCAAAGCGATTGACATTGAAAAAACTTTTTCATGTTATTTGTTTTTATCAGATATAGTGGGGGAGTGGTTCCTCCCCCACTATGAAATTTTAATTTTTGTTGGAAATCCAATTCCTCTCCACTTAAGGTTGGTTCTATTAACTAAGTAAGTGATCAGAATATTTTGATTACTTACTTAACTTTAGATGTTATTGAAAATACCTTAAGGATTCTGGTCTTCTTCTGAGATGAGAGTGTTCTCTTGAATCTCACGAAGTGGAAGCTGGTAAGTCCAAAGCACATCATGAGCAGGCACAGTCAGTTTGTGGCCAGCAAGGTGGTTGCTTCCTTCGTAGTTTCTGTCTATACCGAGGTTGTTACGCTTCAGGTCAAAATAAGCGAATCCTTCACCCCACAGTTCAAGGCGTCGTTGGATGAGTACGTCTTCTACAGTGACAATGCTTTTGTTCCAGCTTGGCTGACGTTTCTCCATGAGTTCCTTGAGTACACTTGCAGCTTTGTCGCCTTTGTTGAGGTAAGCGTATGCTTTTGCTTCAATGAGAACCATTTCTGCTGCACGCATGTAGATGTAGTCCATGGTCCAGTTTCCGTCGTTACCGAACTTCAGGTTTGCGTATGGTATTTTTGCGCCCTTTGTCTCTGCCTTGTCATTGCCTTCCGGACCGTTGAAAATAGCCAGACGGTAGTCGTCTTGAGCCATCTTCGAGTAGAGACGTGCGTCTATGAGTTTAGAGCACAGACCTAAACCATCGTATCCAGGAGCGCTGTTAGACATGTGTGAGAAGAATGAACGGAATGTGCCAGTGGTTTCTGTTGTGTGATTGAATCCCCACATCACATCGCATTGTGTAACGTCCATAAATCCGTCAAGGAGTTCTTGCTTTCCACGTCTTCGGTCATAACTTCAAAACACAGCAATGTTGACATAAGGCCGAAGTCATCGTGGTTGCCGTTTCCTGTTGACGTTAAGTTCCATGTCCACATACCGTTAAGGGATGCGTCTGGCTTGTTTGCAGCAACAGAACCTACTGTCTCTGCATCAATTGAGGAGTGGTCCTCGGTGTCAAGATAGTCGCTGCTGCAAGCTGTGAGTCCTGCAGTGACAGCAGCTGCTATTGACAGATATTTAATGAAATCATATTAAATCTAAAATTGTTATGTTATTATTTTGAGGTGGGAATTTGTATCCCTCCACTTAGAATGTAAGGCTGATACCTGCTGAGTATGTAGCGATTGCAGAGTAAACATGACCGGTTGTGCCGTCGAAGTTCTGACGTGGGTCAAGTCCCTTACGCTTTGAATGCAACCAGATGTTGTCGCCTGATACATATACACGAATCTTGTCACAGCCTATCTTGTACAGCAATGATTTTGGAAGTGTGTAACCAAGTGTTATGTTGCGGAGGCTGAAGTACGAAGCCTTAGTGAGGTAGTAGTCAGAGTTTCCGATGATGCCTTCGTCGTTGCCGTCAAGGAAGAGTCGTGGAATGTTAGTGTTGGTGTTGTTTGGAGTCCAACGGTTGAACAAGTCCTTGTGGAAGTTGCTGCCGCCTCTTCCTGCATTCATGAGACTCATGTATTTGTCATCTCTCACCCATCCGCCTATCTGGAATGCAGTCTGGATAGAAAGGTCAAAACCCTTCCATGACAATTCTGTGTTGAAACTGCCGATGAGGTCAGGGATGGCTGATTTGCCAGTCTGGTAGTTTGTGGCTTTTTCTGTTCCGATGGTTGTTTCCTTCAGCACCTTCTCTGTGTAATCTTCTTTCTTGAGCTTTTTAGCATCTGCTGCAGAAATCTCTTCACCGTTTAAGTCGTAGTAGTGAGTCACGTCGCGGTAGTACATTGGACGGCCTGTTTCCTTGTCCACACCTGCATATTCATACATGTAGTAGTCGTAAAGCGAACCGCCAATCTTACGCCAGAAGTTGCCTGCCTGGTATCCGTCAGGGAAGAGGCTTGCAGGCTTTGATGCTGGAAGTTTTGTGAGTTTGTTCTTGTAGTGTGTGAGGTTTAATCCTGCTTTCCTAGTGATGTCGCCATTCTTGATGATGGTACCGTCGATAGCGATTTCTATACCGATGTTCTTCATGTCCATCTCGTTCTTTACAATCCATGAAGGAGCACCTTCAGATGTTGCGAGCAGACTCTTGTAAAGCATGTCTTTTGTTTCCTTGATGAAGAAGTCGAAACCTACGTTCAATCTGTTGAAGAAGCTTGCCTCTACGCCAGCGTTGAAGTTGCGCCTCTTCTCCCATGTGAGGTCCTTGTTTCCGCGGAAGTTCTTTGTGAAGCCAATCTCGCCGTCCACACGGTTCACTTCATAAAGGTCAGAGTATGCACGCTCGTTGCTGATGTAGTCAACAATGTTGTCGTTACCTTGTGTACCGTAACTTGCCTTGACCTTGAGGTCGTCGAGCCAGCCAACCTCCTTGAGCCATGCTTCTTCTTTCAGGCGCCAGCTTGCACCGATTGCCCAGAATGTACCCCAGCGGTTGTCTTTGTGGAATATTGAGCTTCCATCGCGACGGATGCTTGCATTCAGATAATAGCGGTCGGCATATCCGTAGTTGCCCTGGAGGAAATATGCGTCATGAGCAATCTCGTATGTGTAGCTTCTCAAGTCGTTGTACATGGCAGCATTGGAGAACTCAGGATTTGTTGGGTCGGCGAAGTTGGTTATGTGGCCATATATGTATCTGTAGTCCTTCTTCTGGTTCTCATGCCCGAGCTTGAAGGATAGAGTGTGCAGGTCGTTGAACACGTGTGTCCAGTCAAGTATCTCTTGGGCGTCAAAATTCTGACGACGGTAGTTCTCCTTTTGACCACGTCCGTTCACGTTCTCTGCATCACCGCCAATAGGAGTTGCAAATTCGTTGTACCATGAGCTGTTGAGGTCGTAGCCGATGTTGGCAGTGAACTTGAAGTCTTTCAGGAAGTTTGCCGAGAAATATGCACGTGAAGTCACGTTGTCCACGATGCTTTGGCGAATGTTTGCCTCAGCCATGGCAAGTGGGTTCTGTGCACTTACGTAAGGACGTGCATACTCTGTACCCCAGTCATACTGACGCTTGCCGTTTTTGTCGAGAATGAGCGAACCGTTCTCGTCGTAGAGGTAGATAGGGTAGATAGGTGCAAAGGATTGAGAGAACAGGAAGATATTGGAATAGATATCACTCTCACGGCCGAAAGTCTTGCGGTCTGTTCGTGCATAACCTAAGCTGCCGCCTACTGTGATGTTCTTACCCACCTTCTGGTCCACTTTCAGTCTGCCGTTGAAGCGGTCGAAGCTTGAACCAGCCATGTTGCCCTCGTCACCAAGGTAACCGAGTGAAACATAAGCCTTAGAGTTTTCGTTACCACCTGAGATGCCCACCTTGTACTTTTGGCGAAGTCCGTTCTTGAACGGATCTTTAGTCCAGTCGTCGCTCCACTTACGAGTGGTGCATGCAGGGTTGAGTTTTCCTGTTGCAGGATCTATGATTTGGTTGTCTGCAACGCCTTTGAATATGTTGTACTGCAAGTTTTGCTTAATCAGGTTCTCTGCAGCGTACACGCTTGCATTTGCATATCCCATCTCGTCGATGAGACTGTTGCGCATCGACTCGTACATCATCTCGTAGTATTCGCCTGGGTTGCTGATGATGTCATAGTTTGACACACCACGTGCGTTGATACCCCAGTTGGCGTCGAAGTCAATCTTCACACTGCCTAACTTGCCGCTCTTTGTGGTGATGAGGATTACACCGTTTGCACCGCGCGAACCGTACATAGAGTTTGCTGCCGCGTCCTTAAGTATTGTAAGGCTCTCAATGTCTTGTGTAGGAATTGAGTTCAGGGAACCTTCGTATGGCACACCGTCAAGAACGATGAGTGGGTTTTGGTCAGTACCGATTGAACCGATGCCACGGATACGTAAGCTGCCCACAGAGCCAGGAGAATCTGATGCCGTAGCCACCTGTACGCCTGGTGCAGCACCAGCCAGAGCTTGTGAGAGGTTTGATACGTGAAGGTCTTATATCGCTTCTGCTTTGATTGTTGAGGCAGAACCTGTGAACGAAGCTTTTGACTGGGTGCCATAAGCTACGACCATCACGTCGTTAAGATTCTTTGAGTCGCTTTCAAGTACGACTGTGACATTAGGTTTGATAATAACCTCTTTGGTGTTCTCATGCCTATATAAGAAACCATAAGGGTTGAAGACGAATTTGGTACATTCTTGATTGTGAACTTACCGTTGATGTCGGTAGCTCCGCCATTGCTGGTGCCTTTCACAAGAACAGATGCGCCAATAACGGGTTCGCCAAAATCATCAATGACAATACCTGTCACTGTTTTCTGGGCAAACGCCATGCTTACTGCAAACATGCAGATAGCAAGGAACGATAATAATCTCTTTCCCATTCTGTTTTTTTTTGTTGAATTAATGAAAAATTAGTAAGATGTAAGTGTGAATTTCTCTCTGTCTTTTTGTTGTAACCTGTTGTGTTTTCTGTTATTATTCCTTCGGCTAAAAGACTCTGTTTTTCTGATGATGCCTTAGGTTAAAATGTAAATGCCAAAATAAAACAATCCAGCTACGGCAAAGTAGCTGAAGAGTTGCATTTTTTGATTCTTTTACTTTTTAGGGTACGAATTTAAGGATTTTTTACGAATGACACAAAAGAAATAACAGATTTTAATGGTATTTGGGGGAATCGGGCAGTTTGCACATAATGATTTTTGCAGATGTGGCATCGTTACGGGGTGTGTCCTTTAGGTAGGTGCTTCCTGTACCCTTCCTCCTCTCTTCCTCCTCGTCTTATGTGGTTGTTATGGGGTTGATATGAGGTTGGTATGTGGTCGGTGACCACATTAGTAGATTATTTGCATAAAAAAATAAAACGAAAAACGAGGGGGGAGGGTGTTCCTAATGATGCTTCAATGTTCCAACCTCATGTTTTCCCCTACACATTATTAATATAATATATAATATTAATATAATATATAATAGCGCCAGGTTAAATAGAACCGACAGTCCCCTCCGGCTTCCTCCCGGCCCCCGTAGGGGGTGCATCCTCTGTCTTTTCCTGAATAAGGTTGACTCTATTTTGCTTCTCTTTTTTAACATTTAGGTTTCCGTACTGATTGAGTTGACTTTCGTGTTCGATATTTGTTGACGAGTTTTCCTGACTTCGTTGACGCTTTTCCTAGGAAAGTTT